>JAQBRT010000001.1 GCA_028286345.1 Candidatus Saccharimonadota bacterium | reverse complement strand
TACACCACCCCCTCAGGCAATAGTGCCGTTGATGGCCAAGCCACCGCCGGTGTTAGCTATAGCTACGTTATGACAGCCCGCGGCACCAACCAGCAACTTGCCGTGGCTTCACCATGCGTAACTAAGGACTCTGCGGGCTCGTCTGCGTCAACCTCAGCGGACAACACAGCAGTTGCTGACAATAGCTCTGATCCGGGCAACACCGAGCTAGACACAAGTAGTCCTTTCGAAATCAGTTCCTCAGATAGTGCCGACAGTAGTTTTTATGCCGATGACAACGGCTTGTCGGTTGACACATCGGGTAGCGCCGACGGTTACTTCGATGATAATAGCGGCTTAAGTTTTGAGGATTGGGGCGGTGGATCCAGCCAAACCAGCGACTCAAGTAGTGATTCCACCGCTTTCCTAGACGGTTCGGCCGACCAGTTCGCTTACAATGACTCCGGCGATATCATCGATACCGCCACCGGTAGCGTCATCGATCCTAACTCGTCACTCGGAAAAACCGCTATTAGGGTCCTGCACGCCAAAGCGGCCAAAACGCAACAAACGACAATTACAGTCAGTTTCAGCACCGCATTGATAACCGCACTTATAATCGGTGTTTTCCTGGTGCTGCATAAACGTCGGGCTGTTAACGCTTTTGCCACTGCCAATCCGTATGCTCCAAGCCCAACTCTCATCCAAGCCCAGCCTTTGCCAGTGCAGCCGCAACCAGTACAGCCGGCTGTTGATGCCATCATTACAAACACTTTCTATCCTGGGTCACAGCAGCCTACAGCACCGGCTGCGCCAGTCACGGCAAATGAGCCACTAGATATGTACGAACTAGCCAACCAGCACCCGGAAACCTATGGCAATATGCATAACTATCTACCGGAGATACCGGCATCTCAGCAGCCGGGTGCTACGATTTCGCCGCCCGCAAGCGGCCAAGATCCCAAGCAGCCTGGGCCTAACTAGCACCCACGCTGGCACAAGCTTGCCAGGGGTGGTACAATAGTCCTGATAGCATAAAACAAAGAACAAACTATAGTGTGAAAAGCCTCAAATTAAATTCAACTCATCACGGACTTATAGCTTTCTTAGCCGTGCTTATCATGAGCTTCTTGGGTGTAGGGGCTATACGTAATACTTCGGCTGCGACTGCACCGACAGGCTCGTTTACATGTGCTTCCAATACAACCGACATTACTCTGACGCTTACCTGGGCTAATGCAACATATGGCGTTTCGGCTTGGCGATATGGCATGTCTTCGCCACTGTATAGCAGCAGTTCTGTCTCTGGCACCAACATCAAGGTTGATGGCAATGCCCAAAATGCATCTAATGCGACATTTAACTATGAGTTCCGAACAAAAAACGCATCTGGCGCGATAGTTATTCTTCAAAAGAAAAGTTGTTCAACAAAGCCAAAACCGGCAACAGTTTCGATTGGTTGTGCAACGGTAACAACAAGCAGCATCACGGTCAATGTTAAATACGCAAACCCCGACTTATCAACAAATCTGTATATGGGCTCAACGCTGGCCATATCCTACCCTAAGGGCAGTGCAACCACTACTCGTACACAGTCAAGCCTAGCAGCCAGCACAAGCTATACCTTTAAACTGGATCCTGGGGCCGCAGGGGCGCCGGTGCAGGTAACATGTACTACTGCTGATCCACCGGTTGCACCTCCACCTCCACCTGCAGATACCGGAAGTGGTGATACGACTAATCCTGGGACGGGCGGGGGCGGCACGACTAACCCAGACCCTGGTACATCTGAGCCTGACCCAACACCTCTCGATACAGGCACTACGGATGGTAGCTCAGACGGCGTAGACGTTTACAGCGACGGTAGTACGGATTCAACAACCGGAGTTGACGGTGTCACCGTTGATGGAAGTGCTGATCCAAGCAGTACCAACACCAACACGGACTCGGGTAGCTCAGCATCATCAAGCAATAACGACAGTACCAGTTCTGGCAGCACCGGCTCGCGCCTCAACGGCAAAAAGACCAGCACTACCAAGCTTGTGGCGAGTGCTCTGGTTGTTATCGGACTCATGACTGTGGCATTTTTTGGCTGGCTGTTTATCCGTAGTCGCCGCCTCAACGCAGAGCAATCGTATGACTACAATAATACCGCATATGCACCCCCAATTGATGCCCCTCAGGCTGTTACCGGTGCTGACTTCATGGCAAGTACGTTTGAGGTGCCTACAGCATCACAGCAAATTCCGTTGCCACCACCAGTAGCCGCACCAATTGCTTCAAATAAAATGGAGAGCATTATTAATAGCACTTTCTATCCCGGCCAGACCCAGCCAGCTGTGCCAGGTGAAGGGCCTAAAGATAGTGAGCCACTTGATATGTTTGAGGTTGCCGAGCAGTACCCAACCAGTTTTGGCAACTCACATGTAATTTCGCCATTAACCCCAACCGCCGCCGACCTGGCAAATACGCCTCCAGTGTTCACGCCAATGCCAACTACATTTACGCCATCCGAACCTACTAGCCTGCCAGAACCAGCCCTTGAGCCATATACCCCTCCAGCCGAGCCGGCTGAACCCGAGCCGGTTGCCCAAGCCGACGGTACGCTTGATTTGCACCCAGCAAGAGTAACGCCAACACAAACCCCAGCCGAAGACCTCATCCCGTTGCCACCAATGCCAACAGATGTACCGGCGGCTGGTGACGTGATTAGCCCTGGCCAATTACCAAAGCTCTAAGTAAGCACTAAGCTTTTGTTTGTTATACTATAAGTAATGATTCTTCTTGACCGGGTAAGCAAGACCTACAACCGCGCGCTTGGGCCATCGCTCGACCGCATTTCGATTCACGTCGAGCCAAAAGAGTTTGTGATTGTGGTAGGGCAGAGTGGTGCTGGTAAAACCACGCTACTTAAACTGCTCACGCGCGAAGAACGCCCCACTAGTGGCAAAATTATCATCGGTGGCATCGACTACGACAAATTAAAAGACAAAGATATCCCGCTGCTGCGCCGCAAAATTGGCGTTGTTTTCCAGGACTTTAAGCTATTGCCCAACAAAACCGTCTACGAAAACGTGGCCTTTGCCCTAGAAATCGTCGGTGTCAGCAACAAAGAAATCAAACACACCGTGCCCAAAGTTCTCGATATCGTGAACCTTAAAGGCAAAGAAAAGCGTATGCCACAAGAGTTATCTGGTGGTGAACGCCAGCGGGTGGCCATCGCCCGTGCCATTGTCCGCCAGCCACGCATCCTGATTGCCGACGAGCCCACCGGTAACCTAGACCCTAAACACGCCTGGGATGTCATTAAGGTCCTCGAAAAAATTAACCGCTACGGCACCACGGTCCTGCTAACTACTCATAATCAGGACATCGTCAATAAATTAAAGCGCCGCGTGGTCACCATTGAAAACGGCAAAATTGCCAGTGACCGTGCCGGGGGCGGCTACAAAGTTTAAGTTATGCAACGCAGATTCATTACGTTATCACGCATTTTCCATACCGGAATCCTTAATTTTATGCGTAATTTGAGCCTAGCAGTGGCGGCTATGGCTGTAATGGTCGTGACACTGACAATTGTGCTGTTCTCAGTCATTACCAATGCCTCATTTGTAAACACAATTGCCCAGATCACCGATAAAATCGATATTTCAGTCTACCTCAAAGACGACGTTCCGGCTGCCAGAAGCACCCAGCTCGTCAGCCAGCTAAAGCACCTGTCAAATGTTAAACAGGTAACTTACCTAAGCAAGGACGATGCGCTCAAACGCTACGAACGGCAAAACGCTGACAACCCGCAGTTACTCGCGGCCATTAGTAGTACCGCCAACCCACTGCCGGCTACAATTTTGATTAAGCCTACGGATCTCAACGAGATTAAAGACATAAAATCATACCTCAGCCGCCCAGAAGTCAAACAGCTCCAATCTGACGATCCAAGCTACAGTGGTGACCGCAAAGCTGCTATTGATAAAATTACCCACGCCACCAATGTGCTGCGGCAAATTGGCGTTGTGACCGTGGCTGTTTTCTCAATCATCTGTGCGCTCATTATCTTTAACACCATACAGATGGCAATATTTAACCGCCGCGATGAAATTACCATTATGCGGCTGCTTGGTGCCAGTACCAGCTATATCCGCGGTCCATTTGTGGTGGAAAGCTTAATTTACGGTGTACTGTCCGCTATTATCTCGGTGCTTATAATTAATTCGGCGTTTCTGGCCTCTAGTAATGCGCTGCAGGCCAGCAGCCTAGGCCTGCTTGATATTAATTACGCCAGCACCTGGTTTGGGAACCATTTTATTTCACTCTTGGGCTTACAGCTTATGGTTGGTATACTTATTGGTACTGTCTCATCAACGATTGCGACCCGACGGTACCTCAAATTCAAAACGAAATAGATACTATTTAGGCTCCTCACATTTTCCCTACAACAACCAAGAAGGGGAATAATAGATTTGCATAAGCGTGATATAATAAGTAACAGCATAAATAAAACAAAAAGTATGCAAAAACAAAAGATAATACGGCCGAATCCACTGTGGCGACGCATCAGCGCCGCGGTTTTATTACTGTCCTTAGTCAGTGGGGCGGCGGTTGTTCATGCCGACCAATTTGACGACCAGATCAATGCAATTAATTCCCAAAAGGCCCAGAACCAGTCGCAGCTTAATGACCTTACCTCCCAAGCGGCCAGTTACCAAGACGCCATCAACCAGCTGCAAGCCCAAATTAACGGCGTCCAGGCTGCCATTGCCGCTAATGTGGCCAAGCAAAGTGACCTCCAGACACAGATAACGGCCAACCAGCAACAAATTGATACCAAAAAGTCACAAATTGGCGCCAGCGTAAAGGCCATGTACCTTGATGGCCAACCAACTGCCATCGAGCAGTTTGCCAGCAGCAATAATCTCAGTGATTACGTTGATAAAGAAGAGTACCGCTCCAAAGTCCAGTCCCAATTAACAGCTACGATTAAGGAAATCGCGGCCTTGCAGCTGCAGCTCCAGTCGCAAAAGCAAGAGGTAGAACAGCTACTTGCCACCCAGCAACAGCAAAACGCCCAGTTAGCTGCCGCCCAATCACAGCAGGCTGCAATGCTCGCTTACACCCAGGCTCAGCAAGATGCCTTTAGCGCCAAGATTCACGACCAGAACGCCCAGATTAGCTCACTTCGCCAGCAGCAAGCTGCCGAAAACGCCCGTCACTTCCGCGGCTACGCCGTAGTTGCCGGCAATAACGGTAATGACACCTATCCAAATGTCTGGCGCAACAATGCCCAGGACACCATGATCGACAGTTGGGGCATGTACAACCGCGAATGCGTTAGCTACACCGCCTGGAAAGTCGCCGCTAGTGGCCGTAACATGCCTTATTGGGGCGGCTACGGCAACGCTAACCAGTGGCCAGGCAACGCCCGCGCTGCCGGTATCGCTGTAGATGGCAACCCACGCGCCGGTGATGTCGCCATCGCTTACTGGGGCTCATACGGCCACGCTATGTACGTCGAATCTGTCAACGACGACGGCACTATCAATATCTCGCAGTACAACTGGGATTACGCCGGCCACTACTCAGAAATCTACCACTTTAGCCCAAGCGGCCTGTCGTTCATCCACTTCTAATGTAATACCTGGCTTGGTCGTAGTGCTTGTGGTTTGCTATACTTGAACTAATGAAATTAGGGAACAAAAACTCCGAAGAGGGTAGCCAACGGCATGCTGTGCTGCGTAGCGTTGGTAATATTGTTGTCGTCGTAGCTGTTTTTGCCTTCGGTGTTGGGATCGGGCAGGGCAAAATCACGCTTGGCCTCAGCCATAGCCTCAGCAGCGAAAACCAGCAGCTGCCCGGCAAGCTCAATTACACCAGCGTCGATGAGGTATATAAGTCGCTCAAAGAAAACTACGACGGTAAAATTACCGAAACACAGTTGACAGATGGGCTAAAACACGGCTTGGCGACAGCCACCAAAGATCCGTATACAGTGTTCTTTACAGCCAAGGAAGCTACCGATTTTAACAAAGAACTCAACAATTCCTTCAGTGGTATTGGCGCCCAACTGGGGCAGGATAGTGACGGCAACATAGAAGTTATCGCTCCAATCGATGGCCTGCCAGCCGCCAAAGCCGGCATCATGGCCAAAGACATCATCGCCAGTATTAATGGCACTAGTACGGCCGGCATGTCAGTAGATGAAGCCGTCACCAAAATCCGCGGCCCCAAAGACACTAAAGTTACGTTGCAGCTTGTCCGCAACAAGCAGCAAGCCCTCACACTGACTATTACCCGCCAAGACATCGTCCTGCCGAGCGTTAAAACTAAGACGCTTGATGGCAACATTGGCTACATACAGATTACGACCTTTGCCAATGATACCGTAGACTTGACCCAAAAAGCCGCCCAGCAGTTCAAGGATGCCGGCGTAAAGGGCATCGTCCTCGACCTGCGTAATGACCCAGGTGGTTTGCTTGATGCCGCTGTGCGTGTTTCCAGCCTGTGGCTGCCCGCTGGTAAAAACGTACTCAAAGAACAGCGTGGCAGTACCGTTGTCCAGAGCTACGAAGCCCTCGGCGGCGATATCTTAAACGGCATCCCAACGGTCATCTTAGTTAACGATGGCAGCGCCTCGGCCTCAGAAATCACCGCTGGCGCCCTACACGACAACAAAGCTGCCTACATCATTGGCGAAAAGTCTTACGGTAAGGGCGTAGTCCAGCAACTGATTAGCTTTAACGATGGCTCCCAGCTCAAGGTCACCGTCGCCAGCTGGTACCGCCCCAACGGCCAAAACATCAACCACAAAGGCATCACCCCTGACAAAACTGTTAAAATCTCCGCCGACGACGCCAAAGCCGGCACCGACACCCAACTGCAAGCTGCCCAAGCCTACCTAGCTAAATAACATGCAGATATTCCGCTTTACGGTTGCCACAACACCGTTAGCATGATAGTATTTAGTGAATAACGAAAGGGCGTTTAAGAGTGGCAAAGCAGCCAACTAAGTATGTGTTTGTAACTGGTGGTGTGCTTTCCGGACTCGGAAAGGGTATCACCGCCGCTTCCATCGCCCGCCTCTTAAAGTCCCGTGGCCTTTCGGTCAACCTCCAAAAATGTGACCCGTATCTTAATGTCGATGCTGGTACGCTCAACCCCCGCGAGCACGGCGAATGTTTTGTTACCAAAGACGGCGCAGAAACAGATCTGGACCTTGGCCACTATGAACGCTTTATTGATCAGGAACTAACGCAGGCCAGTTCGCTGATGGCCGGCCGGGTGCTACTCAAAGTTATCCAAGACGAACGGGCAGGCAAATACGAGGGCGAAGATGTCCAGATTATCCCGCACTTGACCGGTGCAATCCAAGACTACATCGAAGAAGCAGGCAAGGGCTATGACGTCCACATCGTAGAAATTGGTGGCACCGTTGGTGACTACGAGAGCCTTAGCTTCGTCGAAGCCATCCGTGAGTTTGGTATGCGCGTTGGCCTAGAAAACTGCATTTACGTCCACGTTGTTTACCTGCCATACCTCGGCGCCAGCCAGGAAACCAAGACTAAGCCAGCCCAAAACTCTGTCCGCGACCTGCGTGGCCTGGGCATTAGCCCAGATGTCCTGGTTGCCCGCAGCGAAAATACCGCTAACGAAGGCGTCAAAAAGAAATTAAGCCTGTTTACCGGTGTTTCCGAAGATGCCATCGCACTACTGCCAAACGCCAAGAGTATTTACCAAGTACCGCTGACGCTCGAAGATACTGGCGTTGCCAACGTCATTGTTGAGCGCCTTGGCCTAGAAGGCCACACCGCCGACCTGCAGGATTGGCGCGACATGGTTTCCCGCGCCACCAACAAGTTTGATAAAACCGTTAAAGTTGGCGTCATCGCCAAATACCTCGACAACACCGATACCTACATGAGCGTATTCGAAGCCCTACGCTCAGCCGCCTGGTGGAACGATGTTAACCTCGACATTGTCTGGGTCGACGCCGAGCAGTTTGATGGCACAGACTCCGATGTCAGCACGCTTTCGCAGTACGACGGCATCCTGGTGCCCGGTGGCTTTGGCCAACGCGGCCTAGAGGGCAAAATCAAAGCCGCCCAATATGCACTTAAAGAAAAAAAGCCATACCTCGGCCTCTGTCTAGGCCTGCAAATGGCCGTTATTGCCGCCGCCCGCAACGCTGGCCTGCAAGATGCTACCACTTTCGAGCTTGACCCTAACTCTAAAGACGTCGTTATCAACACCATGGCCGACCAAAAAAACCTGGCCAATACCGGCGGCACCATGCGGCTTGGAAACTATGACTGCCAACTGGCAGAGGGCAGCCTGGCCAGCAAAGTCTACAACGCCACCGACATCGTCGAGCGCCACCGCCACCGCGGCGAATGCAACAACGACTACCGTGAGCAATACGCCAGCTGGGGCATCACTGCCAGCGGCCTCAACCACGCCAACAACCTGGTAGAAGTTATCGAAGGCACCGACCACCCATTCTTCCTGGCTAGCCAATTCCACCCAGAGTTTAAGAGCCGCCCAACAGTCGCCCACCCAATGTTCGACGGCTTTATCAAATCACTGCTGTAGTAAGGAGTTATTATGTCCGAAACAAGTGCCGAAAAAGTCATACCAAAGCAAATCGGCGATTTTTCTGTCGTCGAATTCGCTGACGATCCAGCCCAAGTTCATATTGGTGGCATAGAAACTCCGCTAGCCCTAGAACTGCATTACCCAGATGTGACTCACGTTGATGGTGAGAACAAAACGCCATTCTATGTTCTATCCTGGCCAACCACACTCGCTCAAGCAGGGCTGGTTGCTGCACTCCACGATTTTGCTAGCCGTCACAACCTAACAAAAACCATTCCAGATGTACCGCTCAGCGTCGAAACCGACTTCGCTAACCTAGGTTGGGAAGCACCAGACGACGAAAATGACCAAACCGACACCGAATTTTACCTTGTCTCCGAAGAACCACTTACCCATGACGAAGTTGAGCGCATAGTCGACATTACAATTAATGAAGAGCACCGAGTAGCCGCCCAGATAGCACTAGGCGCGCTGCAAGCCATCTTCGAAGACTACGCCTACGCCAAACCTGTCACCGCCTAGGTTGCAGTTTTACCCTGTTTAGGCTAACATTAGCAGTATGGAACCAACAGCAACACCGGCCCCAACTAATTCGGGTCACCCAAAACACATTCTGCTCGTTGAAGACGACGATGCACTAGCAAATGTTTACGTAACCCGCCTGCAAGCCGAAGGCTTTGATGTCCGCCGCGTAGCCAACGGGGAAGACGCCCTAGCCGCCGCCCTTACCTACAAGCCAGACCTCATCCTGCTTGACGTTATGATGCCAAAAGTCAGCGGCTTTGATGTCCTAGATATCCTGCGTAACACCCCAGAAACTGCCAACCTCAAAATCATCATGCTCACAGCCCTTAGCCAAGAATCAGACAAAGAGCGTGCCGAATCCCTCGGTGTAGATGATTACCTCGTCAAATCCCAGGTTGTTATCGCCGACGTTGTCGAGCGCATCAAGCACCACTTAGCATAAGACCACAAACTTGCTTTTTAAGCATAAGTGTGATACTATTGTGTTATGACTCACGCGCATAACGAACAGATCGAAACAGCCAACCGCAACCAAGCGGCTGCTGCTATGCTAGCTGAGAATAACCTGGTTCGTTACGGCGCAGAAGCCTGGATTGCAGAACAAAGCGGCAAGCCTATGGACCAGCAAGACCTCTTCGAATACGCCCCCGCCGGCTACGGCATTACAGACCCCACCGTAAAAGCTGCCCAGCAAAAGACCATTCTCGAGTCGATCCAAGACAGGGAAGGTGTTCGCACCGTCCGTGACCCAGAAAACAGCCTGATTATTAGCCGCATCCTCACCGGCCAAAACGATTTCCCAGTTTTCCTTATTAGCCGCGGCCCTGTAAACAAAGACGGCAAGCAAGAAGGCCTCCACACCGCCATGTTGAGTGCCCAAGAGCCAGACGAGTTCCGCTATTTATTGACCAAAGACGTCTTCCCGGGCCGCGTCCTGCATGTTGATGTTATCCAGCTAAAATCTATCCCCGAAGCTGTACCAGTTAGCCGTATCCGCCGTGCTGCCCAAGCTGCCAAGAAACTTGGTGCCAAAGCCATATCCCCTCCAGACCCTGACCGGCCAAAGCCTAGCAACATTCGAACTTAACACCCCAAAATTGACATTTAATAAAGCTTATGCTATACTCACGTATAGAAAGCAAAAACAAAAATGTTACACGAAGCCCCCAATCCAGCAGCTGTCCTAGACCCATCATTCGTGGGTGAACAACTTGTGGCACCCGGCCTACCAGGTGATGACGGTGAATCAAGTAAATACACAGCAGTTCATACCATAAAAGCTGATGAGCTTGCTCGAGAACGGGGCATGCTGCAAGAAAGGCCAGATGAATCAGGTGCTGACACCGCTGAAGTAGCCAGGATCTTTGCCAATCGCGAGCGGGTTAGTCGCAATACAACCGATTTTGAAGGCAAGGTTGATATTCGATCTTGGGTCGCCGGTGACGAGGCAATTGTTATTGAACGTAAATCCCTCCCTGCAGGCTACAACAAGCTCAACAATGCTTTTTATCAGCGAGCAAGCCAAGCCACAAACAATAGGGAAATCATAAAATCTATTTATGATGCAGTCGGTGACACAATGGATTACGATCTGCCGTTCACCACGGTTCAATCAGACGCTCTTACATCCAACCATCGCAAAATCAACCTGGGCGTCTATCTTGATGAGGGCAAGGGTGTTTGCCGGCATATGTCACTTGCTGCTGCCTGGCTTGGCTCGGAATTATCTAAACAAGGCATAGTCAAAGGTGTCTTTACGAGCGAAGTTAACCAGCGAGAACTTAAGAACGGAGAAGGTTCGACTGAGCGTGATGCTCATCAGTGGACACGATACACTGGTATTGACGGTCAGGTGCTGATTCTTGATCCTGCACAAAAGTTTTTTGGCACTCTCGAAGAAGCCTACGACCGCAAGGGCTGGGACTACTTGCGCGACAACGAACGTGAAGCATTCCAGGCAAAGCGACTTGCTGACAAGATTGTTGAACATGAAGCCGGCCCTAAGCCGCGCGGCCAGGAGTTGCAGAACGCTTACTTTGAGAAGTCTGCTCGTTACGACGCTGTTAAACCTCAGCTGGTCGAGTTTGCCACTGTCATGAGCGACAAGAACCGCCTTCAGATGCTTACACCAGGAAATCTTACCGCACTGCGCGGCGCAACTGAGCGTTTTTATGACATTGCCAAGGACTTACTTGTTGGTTCGTACACGACTGCTGACCAGAAGCGTGCCGAAGCGTTGGCTGACCAAATCGCTGAAGTTATGAATGTTGAACGACTCTACGGCAAGGGTATGATTGTCATGCCCGAGGAAACCGCCGCTTGGTTGTCGTGTGTGCTCGACACATCCAAGTTCATGGAGGGTAAACTTAACCCAACGAAAGACTTCAGCAAAACTGCACAGGTTGCTCAGCTTGTGAATACCGGCCTAGAAGACTGGTTTAACAAGGGTATCTAGTTAGATAACAGTGACTTCGGTGCGAGGAACGCTGCGGCCGCTAAAGGTGCGGAACTGGCGCGTCTTGTAGGCAACGACGCCGTCTTTGGCTGCGTGAATGGTGAAGTTGCGTGATACTTTGGTGCCGACGCCGCCGCGCTTGGTAGCGCCAACTTGGCGGACAATAACTTGGCCGGTTTTAACTTTTTCGCCGCCAAACAGCTTAACGCCGAGCCGTTGGCCGGGTGAATCGCGGGTATTTTTGGCGGTACCGCCAGCTTTTACGTGTGACATAGAGTGTTATCTACCTTCTTGTTATTACTATGAGCTGTCTGCCGACGATCTGGCCTTCACGGTAATAGATCAGCTGTTCGTCCCGGGCGTGCTCAAAACTTATACGATTATAGCCGATATCCTCGAGAGAGTCAAGAAGTGGCAGGTGCTTAAAAGCATGCGGATGGGTCTGCCAAGCGGGCAGGGCGATACAGAGGCGGGCACCGGCAGCGAGCTGGCCGTGGATGTTCTTAAGGAACTTTTTGATGATCAGGTTGCAGTCCTGTACGGTTTGGGCCAAGATTTCTGGGTCCGGACGGCTAGTAAAGGGGCGGCCGAGGTAGGTTTCGCAGGCAACTAGGTCGATGGGTGGCTGCCAGGTGTGGTGGGTGGCGTCGCCTTGTTCTAGGCGGGCTTTTAGGGCCGGGTCGAGCCATTCCATGTTAGCCGCCGAGTAGTCGACCATGCGCGGCTCAAGGTCAGTGCCGTAGACGTCGTAGCCCATTAGGTGGGCTTCTTGCAGGACAACGCCGGTGCCGCAAAAAGGGTCGAGGACGGTTTTGCCGAGGATTTTCTTGGGGATGGGCTGGCCGGCAGGGATGTCGCAAATACTGGATAGCTGGGCTTCGGGGACGGGGCCGGCAGCCAGGTTGATGATAATTTGGGCGAGTTTTGGCGGCAGCATGCCGACTTTGGTGTCGCGCTTTGGGCGTTCTCGGTCGCGGCGGGTGTAGCTTTCTATGGCCTGGATTTTGACAGTCTGTGCAACAATTGTTTGCTGGCCGTCACGGATAAAGACTAGCTCCCAGCCGTTCGGGCCGGTGAGCTTGTTGTGCAGTACTTGGGCAGTGCCCAGTTCCAATTCTTTGTTTGGTACCAGGCGGACGGGACGGCCAGTTTTACGGACGCCTTTTTTAATGCTCAGGCCGGTGGCTTCCATTTGGCGGATGTTAACGTCTAGGCCGATGGCGGATAGGCCAAGGGTCATTTTGCCCTCGGGCATCATTTTGGAATGTTCGGGCGTATTTTGGATTAAAAATGTTTCGATTTTTTTCCACTGGATGGTGTCGAGAGTGGTGAGCAGTTTGCAGAATTTGACAGCGCCGCCAAGGCGGTCAAAGGCCAGCAGGCATGGGTCAACATCAACCACGGCGGCGTGGCTTGAGACTGACCGTACGGCGGCTGCACCGTACAGGCTTTCGAGTTCGGCTAGCCCAAGCACAGGCTGGCGGCCAAGAATTAAAACGCTTTGCATATTCCTGTTTAGTATACCGGTGCTAGCGTATAATGCCTATCATGAGCGACACCTCGTTTTTGCGCCGCCGCTGGAAGTACATTCTGAACCTTGTTACGGTGTTTGCGCTGCTGTGGTTGGTCTATGCTATCCGTCACCAGTTAGCGCAGACGTTCCGTGATTTTGCCCACGTTAATGCCTGGGCGGTACTGCTGATTATCCCGATCGAAGCACTCAATTACCACGCGCAGGCCAAGCTGTACCAGCACTTGTTTGGCATTGTTGGCAACAAGTTGCCCTACAAGTATTTATACAAAATGTCATTAGAACTCAACTTTGTTAACCACGTTTTTCCGAGCGGCGGCGTAACTGGTATCTCATATTTTGGGCTGCGGCTACGCAAGGGCGAAGAGATTACCGGCGGCAAAGCCACGCTGATCCAGATTATGAAACTTGGGCTGCAGTTCTTGTCATTTGAACTGCTGATTGTGATTGGCTTGTTGTGCCTGGCGGCCATGGGCCGGGTAAATAACCTGACCATTTTGGTGGCTTCAATCCTATCTACGCTACTGCTGGTTGGTACAATCGGCTTTGCATATATTGTGGGCTCCAAGGAGCGCATTAATGGGTTCTTTACGGCCGTCACCCAGTTGCTCAACCGGCTGATTCAGCTTGTCTGGCGTAGCCATCCAGAGACCATAAATATCACTAGCGCCAAAAAGCTATTTAATGATTTTCACGATAATTACCAAATGCTCAGCAGTAGCCGAGCAAAGCTCAAAGCGCCATTTTGGTACGCTTTTATGGCCAATGCCACTGAGGTGTTGGCGCTCTATGTGTTCTACATAGCCTTTGGGCATTACGTAAACCTCGGTGCCGTGATCATGGCCTATGCCGTGGCAAACTTTGCCGGCCTAGTTTCGGTATTGCCGGGCGGTGTGGGCGTTTACGAAGCGCTAATGACGGCCGTTATGGCCACGGCCGGCGTGCCGGCACGCATTAGTTTTCCGGTAACCGTTATGTACCGTGTGGTGAATACGTTGGTGCAGATTCCGCCGGGCTACTACTTGTACCACCGCAATTTAACTCATGGTACTAGCCGCGTGCCGGAGCCGCGTGATGCCGCTTGATGCGGGCGAACCAGAAGTCAGCGTCAGTGACTTCGTTGCCTTACTAAACCAAGCATTGGACTACGCCTTTCCGAGTGTCACTATTGTTGGCGAGCTGGCAAACTTCCGCGTTAGCAAGAACCGTTGGGTTTATTTTGACCTGAAAGATGAGTTTTGTAGCGTTAAATTTTTCGGCACCGTTTACCAGCTGCCTGGTCCACTAGAAGATGGCATGCTGCTGCGTGTCCGCGGCCAGCCCAAGCTGCACAACCTCTACGGTTTTAGCGTAAATGTGCTGAGTATGGCACCGGCAGGCGAGGGCAGTATCCGCAAAGCCGCCGACCTGCTGCAGGCCAAGCTCACCACCGAAGGCCTGTTTGATGAAGGGCGCAAGCGCCCGGTGCCATACCCACCGAAGCGTATTGGCCTTGTCACGTCGCGGCAGTCGGCCGCTTATGCTGACTTTACAAAAATCATCAATGCCCGCTGGGGTGGTGTGCAAATTGACGTGATTGACGTGCAGGTTCAGGGCGAACCAGCACCGGCCCAGATCGTAGGGGCCATTGAGCAGTTCAATGCCCTCGGCGAACCGCCTGAAGTAATTGTAATTATCCGTGGTGGCGGAAGCGCCGAAGACCTGGCCGCCTTTAGTACCGAGCAGGTGACCCGGGCCGTGGCCGCCAGCCGCGTGCCAACAATTGTGGCCATTGGCCACGAAGTTGACCTATCCTTGGCAGAACTGGCAGCCGATGTCCGGGCCAGCACACCAAGCAATGCTGCCGAACTGCTGGTACCGGACCGCAAAGCTCTAAAAGCCCACTTGGCACGCCAAGCTGACGAGTTGCTGCGCCTGGGAGCAGTGCAAATGCAGGCTGCCAGGCAGCTGTTGTCCCTTAAAACTGATAGTTTGCACCAATATATTGAGGACCTTATAAAAACCAAAAGGAGTGTATACCAAACCTACCAAAAACTATTGGCGGTGCTCAGCCCGGAAGCTACACTCAAACGCGGCTACGCCATCGTCAGGAGCAATGGCGGCCAAGTCCTAAGGTCTGCCAAAATAAAGCCAGGTGCTATAGTTGAAGTACAACTGGCCGACGGCCGCTTTACAGCCCAAACCAAGGAGAAGCCATGACCAAAAAACTTGATTACCAAGCACTCAGCACAGAACTCGATACCATTATGGCCGAGCTGCAGCGCGATGACCTAGATGTAGACGAAGCCCTCAAGCACTACGAACGCGGCCTAACACTAGTTAAAGAGCTAGAAGCCTACTTAGAAACAGCCGAAAATAAAATTACCGAACTCAAGGCAACCTTTAACAAAGCATGATTGTCCTAAGCCTGGTGCTGTTCGCCATTTTGCTGTGTTTTGGCTTTGTTCTGCTGTTCGGCGCGCCGTATTTGCCAACGCTCAAGCCGCAGGTAAGGGCAGCGCTAGAGCTAGCTAATGTTAAGCCCGGCGAAACGCTGCTGGAATTGGGATGCGGCGATGGCAGAATGTTGCTGGCAGCGGCCCATGTGGGGGTTAAGTCGGTGGGTTATGAGCTTAACCCAATCCTGGCACTTATAGCATGGCTAAGAACCATAAAGCACCGCCAAATGATTACGATTATATGGGGTGACTTTTGGCGCCAGCCGTGGCCTGAGACCGAGGCAATTTTTGTATTTTTATTACCAAAGTACATGAAAAAACTGGATACAAAAGTTATGCAATACAAGCATAAACCTGTCAAGGTAACGAGTTTTGCTTTTGAGATTCCAGGTAAAACACCAGCGGCCGTACGCGATGGTGTCTTCCTCTACGAATACGACCTGTGATATGATTTTGCTATGACAAAGCATAACCAGGTTGGGGCAGTTAACGCGTTATTGCTACCCCTCATCATTACCAGCATGATAGCTATCGGTTTTATTGGCTTTGCAGTCTGGGCTGCGACCGGACGCCAAGACTATAAAAATAATGCCGACAAAAAAATCGCCGCCGCGGTAACCATCGCCAAGCAGCAAGAAGACACCCTCAAAGACAAGCAATTTGCCGAAGACGCCAAGAAGCCCCTCATTACTTACACCGGACCAGATACCTACGGCAGCATTAAGGTCAGTTACCCAAAGACCTGGAGCGGCTATGTGGATGCTAGCGGTAATACGGATGTTCTACTAAATGGCTTCTTTAACCCAGGGGTTGTGCCCGGTATTGCCGCAGATTCTTCGGTCTTTGCATTACGCGTCCGGGTACTTGGCCAAACTTACGCCCAGACATTGGTATCACTTAGCAGCTTGCAAAAGGACAATAAAGTTAAGGTTGAACCATATGCTTTGCCGCAAGTCCCAAGCCGAATTGGCATTAAGGCGACCGGCGTCTTGCCAGATGGCTCTTCAGGCGTGGCTGTCTTTATTCAGCTCCGCGATAAGACGCTGGAGATATCTACCGAAGGCAGCCAATATCTCGACGACTTTAACAACATCATCCTCAAAAACCTGACCTTCGTACCGTAGCCAAACCACGCTTTTTATTGCTATACTGCCTTGCAGAAGAGGGAGCAGCTAGATATGTCTCGAGGGGATTCGGTACCAATGGTGTCTCAGCAATTATTGCTAAGCGTTGCCGAGCAACTCAAACTGCCCCTGTTACAGATTGCCAGGCAGGCCGAGCTGGCCAGCTTACACGCCCAACCCAACCTTGGCCTTATCCAGTCAACGGCTGATACAGCGCTGCGCCTAATTGATGGTTATGTTCTTGGCGTGCGCCTCAATTTGGAGCAATCCCAACTCGATGTTGAGCCAGTTAGCGTGTCATCTATTTTGTATGACACCGGGCAGGAGCTTGATGCAATTGCCAAAGCTTACGGCGTTAGCTTGGAGCTGAACATTGCCGGACGCTACGGGCCGGTTATGGCGCACAAACAGGGGCTGCAAACAGCGCTTGTTAGCCTAGGCGTTGCCTTGATCGAGGCTTTGCCGGCCACCGAAGCGCCGCAGCTCAAACTGCAACTAGCTGCTTACCGCTGCCGCTATGGCATTGTTGCGGGCTTGTATTCGGAAACAGAGCAGCTGTCGCTCGATGCTTTACGCCAAGGCCGCCGTTTGCAAGGCAAAGTCCGCCAGCCACTAGCCCAGCACAGCCACACTAGTGGTGCTGGCATTTTTGTGGCCGATGCACTATTAGCCGCCATGGACCTCAAACTGCAACTGACCCGGCACCACGGCTTATTTGGCCTGGGCACGGTCCTTGAGCCAAATAACCAACTGCAACTAGTATGAACATCTTACTCATAGAGCCAGACCGTTTGCTGGCAGGCACCTACCGCCAGGCACTCGAAGGGCAGGGGCACAAAGTAATTATGTGTGCCAGTGCCCAGTCGGCAATTTTTGCAGCCGACACCGTGACCCCAGATTTAATTATCCTAGAACTGCAACTTATTGACCATTCCGGCATCGAGTTTTTATACGAGTTCCGCAGCTACCCCGAATGGCAAAATATCCCAGTGGTGGTGCAATCAACAGTGCCCGCCCGTGAGTTTGATAACAGCTGGGACCTGCTCAAAAACGAGCTTGGCGTGGCCGGTTATCATTACAAACCACTAACCACGCTGCAGACCCTACTTAATAGCGTTAATTCGTTCGCTCCTGCGTGAAACAGCTCACCACCAAGGCGATTATTTTAAGCCGCACCGACTACGGCGAAGCCGACCGGATTGTTACACTGCTAACACCCGAGGCAGGAAAATTGCGCCTGATTGCCAGGGGCGTGCGCAAAAGCAAAAGCAAACTGGCCGGTGGTATTGAATTATTTAGCGTCAGCGATATTACCTACATGCATGGCAAGGGCGACCTAGGCACGCTCATCTCGGCGCGGCTCGACAAACATTACGGCAAGATTATCCAAGATATTACCCGCGTCCAGCTCGGCTACGACCTCATCAAGCTGTTAAACAAAATTACCGAGGATAACCCCGACAGCGAATATTTCCACCTGTTAGACCAGTCATTTAGTGCGCTTAATGACGCGGCACTACCAGTTGATTTGGTGCGGCTGTGGTTTGAGGCGCAACTGATCAAGTTTGGTGGCCACGAACCCGATTTATTTAGTGACACTACAGGCCAAAAACTGGAGCAGGGCAAAATCTACACCTTTAGTTTTGAAGACATGGCCTTTGCCGTGCACCCAACCGGCAGCTTTGGCGCTGACCAAATTAAGTTCCTGCGCCTGGTGTTCCAGGGCCATCAGCCCAACGCGCTGATGCAAGTGCAGGGGGCAGCAGAATTTGCCGGCCAGGTAAAGCCGCTGCTCGAAAGCTTGCGCCGCATCCAGCTGCAGCATTAAACTATTAACATGGCAGATGTTCTCAAACACGATCTTGAAGCCCCAGAACCTTGCGCAGGCAAGGGGATTTACATTGCAAAAAGCTATGTCGGAGTTCGCGGCGGCATCCCTAAGGCAGAAAAGCATATTCTGGGCCGGAAGCCACCAGAACTTGGTGCGCTCGGGGCTTTTACTATCGGAATTCTCGAGCGATTGCCATTTAAAGACCGCAATCACTTAATCGGATATTCAGTTTTGCGCCTCTGTGATGAAAAGCATGAACTTCGCCTCGAGCGATTAGGCAACTACGCCTTTGCCAAGCCAAACCGCGCGCAGCAGTCAATTAAAGACATCCGTTATTACACCGATGACGAAGATATCTGCGAGGTATCATATCGTCTAGAAGGGGCAGGCTCAGACCGCTACGCTGTTGATTTCCCGGCCACAAAGTCCGAACGATTTTCTGCCGATGTTTCAGCGGCTGGTCTTACCGTTGCAACTGCGCTTGTTGACAGCGACGACCCCATGCACAGCGTCCGCGCCAGTATCGTCGCGCGTCCCCAAGTCCACTTCATAACACAAGCCGACCTCAAGCAGTAGCCGAATCTGTTTTTAACCGGTATAATCATAGCCAATATGCCCGAAAGACTGAGCGAGCCAGATTTTTACGTATCACCGCACGAAATTGTTGGCCATGACATCACCCACCGCTGGGTTGATGCCGAAGGTACCCGTTACACCCGTGTCGAATTTGCAGATGGCACAGTCGAAGAATTTGAAATACGCGAATCACTCGCACGAGCAGTTGAAGGCGAGCTTAACACAGCAGAGGAAGATGTAGCATGAGCGACGTAAAATTAGAAGATATTGTCAGCCTGTGCAAGCGCCGCGGTTTTATCTTTCCGGGTTCCGACGTCTACGGCGGCCTGTCTGGCACCTGGGACTACGGCCCACTCGGCGTCCAGCTCAAGCGCAACGTTATGCAACTGTGGTGGAAAATGTTTGTCGAAGACCGCGACGACATGTTCGGCATCGACGCTGCCATTTTAATGAACCAAAAAGTCTGGCAGGCCAGCGGCCACGTCGACACTTTCACCGATCCACTCGTCGAATGTTCCAACTGCCACGGCCGCTTCCGCGCCGATAAAATCGACACCAGCAAATGCCCGACTTGCGGCAAAACTGGCACTTTCGGCGAGCCTAGAGCATTCAACATGATGTTCAAAACTTTCATTGGCCCCAACCAAGGCGAAGAACTCACAATCGGTGCACCGATAGATGCAGACGAAGAGAACCGAGGCCGTGTTGACCTTGAAGGCCGCAAAGCAATTACCTACGAACCAAGCAGCGTATCGTATTTACGCCCAGAAACAGCCCAGGGTATTTTCACGAACTTCAAAAACGTTGTCGACACGATTTATCCAGACCTGCCATTTGGTTTGGCGCAACAGGGCAAGGCTTTCCGCAACGAAATTAGCCCGCGCGACTTTGTCTTCCGCTCGCGCGAGTTTGAACAGATGGAGATCGAGTACTTTGTGCACCCGGACCAGTGGGAAGCCGAGTTTGAAAAGTGGGTCAAAGCCGTACACGAATGGTGCAAAGCCCTTGGCTTACCAGACGACTCAGTCCATGAACTAGAAGTTCCAGAAACCGACCGCGCCCACTACAGCAAGCGAACCATCGACTTTGAGTTTGATTTTCCAATTGGCCGCGAAGAACTGCTTGGCCTAGCATATCGCACCGACTTTGACTTGCAGAACATCCAGCGCGTGTCCGGCAAGAATTTGGAATATCGCCCCAAAGACGGCAGCGCACCATTTGTGCCACATGTTATCGAGCCAAGCTTTGGCTTAGAGCGTGCCATTATGGCCGTCCTGTCCGCTGCTTACACCGTCGACGAAGTAAATGGCGAAAAACGCGAGTATCTCAAGCTGCCAGAGCACCTCGCTCCTGTCAAAGTTGCCGTCTCGCCGCTGCTTAAGAACAAGCCCGAGCTAGTCGCCAAAGCACGCGAAGTCTACACCATGCTTAAAAAAGAATTCGGTAACGTCATGTGGGACGACAACGGCAACATCGGCAAGCGTTACCGCCGCCAAGACGAAATTGGCACGCCTTACTGCGTCGTCATCGACTTTGAAACACTTGAAGGCGAGACTGCAGACACCGTAACCGTCCGCAACCGCGATACCACTGAACAAGAGCGCGTTAAGATTGCAGAATTGGTAGCCAAACTATCTAAATAAGCCATGAGTGAACAGGTTCCAGACCTTGACACAATTGCTGTGGATCTGGATTCAGTTGGGCATACTTTCGATCTTGGGCCATGGCTTAGAAAACTAGTGTATGATGAGAGCAATATGACGCGTGAGGGATTCTAACGTGACTGCTGTTCCGCAAGAAGCTTTTGGGGATAAATACCCGACGCTCCAAGAGCAGTTTGGCGGCCCACTCACCGAAGAACTACTGGTCGAATCGCTTCGTAAATTAGCGTTTCGCAACGGCGACTTCCGGGACGAACTCGCTCGCGAAGTGCAATTTGTATTAGCAACCAGCGATGTTGCCGAAAGCGAAGTGGTGCGCGTAGACCAAGCGGGCATACCCTACACAGATGTTGATAAACTCAATGCTGCCACCATTAAAACTGAATACGAGTTTGGGGCCACGCGCCATTATGAGATTACTAATTTTGACTCTGTTCGGGCGGCCCTCAAACGAGATAAAGAAAGTAAATTTCCCAGCACCTGGCAGCCGGTGGTGCGCTACATTTTGAGTGCCAGTGTTACATACCATGGCGCATCACTGCCTGATACACTCGCGGTAGAGTTATTTGCGTACAACCAAGAAACCGAAGACCAAGCTGCGGCAGCAGTTTTGGCGCATGGCGGTAGTTTTGAAGATGCCTTTGAGCCTGATGACGAGCTGGAGCGATTTACTCCCTCCCAAGCGGTTGCATACGCCGCTAAATTGCGCTGGACAGCAATACATAAAACCGAATTCATGATTGCTCAGTTCGAAGAAGATCTCACCGTACATGAAAAATTTATCTGGCTCGACGCAGCTGGTGATGAAGTTCGGGCATACTGCACCTGCAACGAACTCAATTGCAAACTGAGCACCCACATCATCGATCCGGAAATGATCGAGGAAGACGAAAGGGTTGAGGTGGATGAGTCGGAAACCGAGCTTGAAGACGATGAAATTGAAGTCGGTGAGCTGATGCTCGAACCTATCAAGCTGCGCTTTGGGGAGGCCTATGTAATCCGACCGAACCATGACACGATTGCGGGCCCGCTCACCGATGCCGACCATGCGCTTAGTATCTGGTCGCTCCCCATAGTCAACCAGCCACTACCCAAACAACGCCGGAAAGAACTTGATAAGGATGTTCGAAAAGCCTTTAATATGCTGAGAGCAATTGACCAATTATTAAAAGAACAAGCGGGAGTGGAGACGAACTACGGAGTTTTACAAGAAAGGACTAGGCCACTTACTGTCGTCCAAACCGAAGCCCGGCGTAGCAGTAATTTTTTAAGCCCTGTACATTTCTGGCATCATTTACTTCGCCGCAGATCCAGCGCTCGCTCATAACTCAATCACTACCGTTGTATCGGTTTTAATATTCCAGATTTTTAACAAGCAGGCAATTTTACAGCAGATTTAAGTGCCGAGGTCTAGTAGAATAGACCGGATATGAATGTACCCGAAGCACCAAAGCCAAAAGAGATAATAACCAACCAAGCCGTGGCAACGGATATCCTGGCAGATGATGCCGCAGCAGATGCCAACTACACCGAGAGCGACGTCTTTGCCTGGGCCAACAACCTTGTGCAGTTTAAGGACGAGCTCAAGTTTGACCTGTTTTTGTTTAACAAAAACTTTGTGGTTTACAAGACGCAGCGCAGCCCGGTACTCGACAAGCAAATGGAGCCGATCTTTACTGACGGACTGATGGAATACGTTTTGGAAGGCGCTGACATGGGTTTGATTGTTCGCGGCTTTGAGGACGCCGAGGCAGAGAAAAATGTCTTACAGCGTACTCGCACCAAAAACGTAAAACAGGCGCAAGAGCTGCTCAACTTTGTGAAGACGCAGGAATCGGCCATGGAGCTGTTTAATGAAGAGACGCATGATATCAAGCGCATCAAGGGCGTCGTGGCACGGGTTAAACACCCGGAACTGAAGCAGTCATTTTATATTATTAAGGCGTTGCCGCAGTCGCAGATTATTAAAGGCAACACCGGCTGGATGATGCGTGATGGCAAGATGGTGCCATTTGACGCCGAGGCCGCGCTGCGCGTGCCAACCGACAACCAGCTGCTGGTGCTCGACCAGGACATGTACGTGTTTTCTCAGCCCAAACTAAAAGCTTTGTTTGGATATGACGCCAAAGAGCAGAGCATCGCCGACAGCATGGTGCGTGAAATTGAGAGTGCCTATCGCCTCAGTTTTGCCGAAGGCTTAACATTGCAGTCACTAGTAAAAGACAACAAGCCTGCCATCAAAAAATTGCAAAATTCAACGCCTGGATTAGTGAAACAAGAAGAATTGTTAGAGCAATCTGACGACCTTGGCACCGGCTTAATGTCCGACGACTCTGGCGCCATCATTATCTTGGATGAAAAAGACATGATGAAGTTCATCAATCACATGAATGACGATTACGTGGAATCACCGGTGACCGGACTGCGCTACGAGATCAAAAGCAAGAAAATCTTAAAAGTTAATGAAGAAGACGAACTGTTAGCCGGCATCTAAGACCTATAGTGCTACAATTGGAGTCTACATGAGGCAGAAACAAGCACTAGCGGTGATGATGAGTGGGGCAAACGTCTTTCTGACGGGTGCGCCTGGTGCTGGCAAAACCTACGTCTTAAACGAGTTTGTAAAGCGCGCCGAGCGGGCGGGCAAGCGGGTGGCTGTCACGGCCAGCACCGGCATTGCCGCAACTCATCTTGGCGGGACTACTATCCACTCGTGGTCCGGCCTGGGGATCCTTGATGCTTTAAATGACTACGACCTAGAGCGCCTTGGCGACAGCGACAAATTGGCTAAGCGCTACAACGCCGTCGATACATTGGTGATTGATGAGGTTTCTATGCTCCACGGTTACCGCTTGGATATGGTCAGCCAGCTGGCCAAATTACTACGTGGCAGCGATGCGCCGTTTGGCGGCATGCAGGTTATTTTGGTCGGCGACTTATTCCAGTTACCACCAGTCAGCCGCGGCCGCAGCGACTTTGAGTTTGTGCACCTTAGCACCGCTTGGGCCGAGCTGGACTTGCAAGTTTGCTACATAACCGAGCAGCACCGGCAGGCCGACGAAGATGGTTTGCTAGACCTGCTCGAAGCTATGCGTAAGAATAACTTCACAGAACGCCACCGCTTATTATTAGTTGAGCGCCTCGAAGAACAGCCGGCATCACACACGCCCGTCACGCGCCTCTACGCTCACAACGTTGATGTAGAATCGATTAACCAGCACCACCTTGGCATATTGCCAACAGATGTCCGTACTTACCACATGGTCACCAAAGGCAATAAACCCAAGGTTGAGACACTCATGAAAAGCGTGCTAGCACCGGAGGTATTAGAGCTTAAAGTTGGCGCCGAAGTAATGTTTGTGGCCAATAATTTTCAAGAAGGGTTCGTCAACGGCAGCCGCGGGCAGGTGATTGATTTTGAAGGCGACACGCCAGTTGTAGCCCTAACTGCCGGCCGGATTATTAAAGTCCAGCAGCATTCATGGTCCTTGAGCGAGGACGGCCGCGTCCGCGCCGAAGTCGCCCAGTTGCCACTGCGCCTGGCGTGGGCAATCACCATTCATAAGTCGCAGGGCCTGAGCCTAGATGCTGCGGAGATTGATCTTAGCCGGGCATTCACACCTGGCATGGGCTACGTTGCACTGTCACGTGTCCGTTCGCTTGATGGTTTGTATTTGAAAGGCATTAACGGCCAGGCGCTACGCATGCACCCGC
This sequence comes from Candidatus Saccharimonadota bacterium, assembly GCA_028286345.1. GTDB lineage: Bacteria > Patescibacteriota > Saccharimonadia > Saccharimonadales > UBA4665 > JAQBRT01. Next base: position 797,038 of record JAQBRT010000001.1, on the reverse strand, counting down.
AGATTCATACACTCGACGCCGAGCTACGCCGTTCCTCAACTAACTTAGCTAATGTAACCGACGACATTGCCGACGAAGTCTTTACCGCTGCCGATGCCTCAGCCGAACCTACCGGCTTTGACCCAATATTGTTTGAACAGCTCAAAGCTTGGCGCCTGCGCCGGGCTAAAGCCGATAATGTAGCGCCCTATATGATTGCCCACAACACCACGCTCATGGCTGTGGCCAGCGTCAAGCCGGCAACGCCAGGGCAGCTACTAGCCATGCCCGGCTTTGGTAAAAGCAAGGTCGAAAAATACGCCGACGACATCCTCAAACTGATCAAACTCAATGACGTTTCTTAACTAATTCTTAACCACCTTTTATGGTGCACCCTGTATGGTAACAGGGGTAAATTATACAAAAAGTAGTTTTAGTGGTCCAATAAGTTGCATAAAGTTTTGACGCAGCCGGGTAGGGCAGTGCATGCTGGCGGCACTACCTAAACGGAGCCAGTGCCATGACCCACAAACGCCAAATAGTACCGATTATGAGAGCCGTGTTGGTTGTGGCGGCTGTCGCCGTGGTGACTGGTGGTGTGACTTTTGCCGGTTTGCAAAGCCAGCAGAGCAAACTTACCGGTAACGTTATCCAGACGGCTACGGCCAATTTACAAGTTAGCAATGACGGGACCACATATTCCAATTCCCAGACCGGTTTTGTCTTTGCTAACCTAATCCCTGGTGGGCAGGCCATGCCAAGTGGCGGCTTCCCGGTTTATCTCAAGAATGCTGGCGGCACGCCGCTCTCCCTAAAACTTGCCGTCAGCAGTCCCCCAAGTAATCCCGATAATGCCGACCTCAGCAAGGTCAATGTCATCCTCAAATTGACGACTGGCCAAAGCCAAACTTTTAGCATGCAATCGCTCATTGACTCATCAACCACCGGCGGCGCAACCATCACTAGCCCGAGCCAGCTCAACCCAAATGTTGTTAGCCAGTACACGCTGCAAATCCAGATGGCCAGCGATGCCGTCACCGGTCCGAGTGCTACCATTGGCAACATCGACTTCAGCTTTAGTGGCACTGCGGTAACCAATTAATGGTTGCCCAAGATGCTTCAGAAAACCTTTCACAGCCTGAGTATCGCCAGCGGCGCCATGCTGCTCGCACTACTGTTCACCGGCGCCGGCTGTCTGGCACTCTGGTACGGCAACGGTGGGCGTATCGTAGCAGTGCAGTCAGGCAGCATGCGGCCCTTGTTCTCGACTGGCGATGCCTTGCTCGTCAGCCCAATGCCAACCTACCGGCCTGGCGATATCGTCCGCTACCAAAGTCCTGGTAACCCGGGCGTCACCATCGCACATCGCATCACGCACATTAACAAGCAAACTGGCTGGCTCACCACAAAAGGTGATGCCCTGAGCCGTCCCGACCAAGCCATTCCGCCGCGGCTGGTGCAGGGCAGGGTCATTGCAGTGGCTCCGGGCCTGGGACGCCTCCTGGACCTGCTGCACACGCCGGCTGCCTTGCTGGCCCTGATCTACATTCCGGCGCTAGCACTGCTGACAAATGAGGCGTGGCGGCTGGCTAGGCAGCTGCGGGTACCGTATAGGGTATTCGGATATCGCTAGCCCTGGTGCTACACTACTGTCATGGCCCGCAGATCTCAAAAGCCCAATGTCTACGCATTTATCGACAGCCAAAACCTCAACCTTGGCATCCAACGCAATGGCTGGAAGATGGACTGGCGCAAGTTCCGCCTCTTTCTCCAAGAAAAATACGGTGTTACCCATGCCTACATGTTCATTGGCTACATGTTCGACAACGAATCACTCTACGAATACATGTACGAGCTCGGCTTTTTAGTGGTCCTCAAACCAACGCTAGAAATCTCTAACCCTGAAAACGACAAGGCCGTTGCCGAAACCAAAAATAGCGATAACCCAGTCGAAAAAGAGAAGCCACTCATCAAGGGCAACGTCGACACCGAGCTTGTCCTCTATGCCATGAAAGAAATGCCCAACTACGATAAAGCCATCATCGTTTCCGGTGACGGCGACTTCTTTAGCCTGGCCGAATACCTGCAAGAGCAGGGTAAGCTTGCTCACATCATGACCCCCAACTGGCAGTTCAGTAGCCTGCTCAAGGTGTTTGATGACAAAATCGTCCGCCTAGACCAACTCCGCCGCCAACTCAGCTACTACGACCACAAAAAGAAATCTAAGTAATGCGGCAGGCATTACTGATCGCCAGCACGATCATAGCTACAGTTTCATTCTTGCCGTATATGCTCGATGTAATCCGGGGCAAAGTGAAGCCGCGCATCGTTACATTTTTTACCTGGAGCCTAATCTGCTTCATCTCAACGTTTGCTGCCTTGTCGGCCCATGCCTATTCAAGCGCTGTGCTGACGGGAGTATCTGCAATTGTTGATTTCAGTATTTTAGTGCTGGCGTTTCGCGGTGCAGAGAAAAGTTTTACCATTCTGGATATTGCCTGCCAGGCACTGGCGATAGTTGGTATCATCGCGTGGCTAACAACCAAGGATCCGCTCTGGGCAATCGCTTTCACGGTCTTTGCGGATTTTATCGGATGCATCCCCACATATCACCATGCCTGGGTGAAGCCCAGCGAAGAGGCGTGGCACTCATTTATTATCTTCGGATTTGCGTCATTGTTATCCGTACTTTCAATTAAGAGTTTGACCTTTACGAGTGCCGCGTTTCCGATCTATTTTGTTTTGAGTGGACTCAGCATCGGTCTCGAAATTATGTATCGGCAAGCTAAAATTCTTACTCATCACCCTTAAAAATAAGCGTATACTGAGAGCAATACCAACAGGCTGACAAATCCAACTAATCTAATCACCGAGGAGGGTATATGTTAAAAAACAGTGATGTCTGCGTCACGATAGCAGTTAAGGATATGGCAGCAGCTGATGAATTTTATGGCAACGTTCTGGGGCTAGAGAAGGGCATGGAAACTCCTGGAGGCACATTCTACACCTCTGGTAGCGGTGGTGTGTTTGTCTATCCAACGCAGTTCGCCGGTACCAACCAGGCAACCTACGCAGCTTGGCGGGTTGACGATGTGGCTGCTGAAGCAGAAGAGCTAAAAGGCAAAGGCGTAACCTTTGAACACTACGAGGGCATGCCACAAACCACGATCGAAGGTGATGTCCATGTTATGGGTGACACCAAATCGGCCTGGTTTAAAGATCCAGACGGCAACATCCTCAACATTGTTAGTGGAGAAATGTAAGGAGACTGAATGACCGATAAGAACTGGGATTTTTCTGGCCTCAAGGCCATTGTTTTTAACGGCACCCTTACTAAATCACCCGGGGAGAGCCACACCGATTTACTGATCAAAATCAGCACCGACATTATGAAAAAACACGGTGTCGGGGTTGAAGTTATCAGGACAATTGACCACGACATCGCCACCGGTGTTTACCCTGATATGCGCGAGCATGGCGCGGCTACTGACGAATGGCCAGACATATATAAGCGCGTTGAGCAAGCCGACATTATCATCCTGGCTGGCCCAATCTGGCTCGGCGACAATAGCTCGATGACCAAGAAAATAATCGAACGCCTCTACGCCTGCAGCAGCCTGCTCAACAGCAAAGGGCAGTACGCCTACTACGGCAAAGTTGGCGGCTCACTGATTACCGGCAACGAAGACGGCGTCAAACACTGCACCATGAACACGCTCTACAGCCTACAGCATCTCGGATGTGTCATACCGCCCCAAGCCGACGCCGGCTGGATTGGCGAGGTTGGCCCCGGCGCCAGCTACGGCGACACCAAAGAAGATGGCACGCGCGAAGGCCTCGATAATGACTTCACCAACCGCAATGCTACTTTCATGACCTGGAACCTGATGCACCTGGCCAAAATGCTCAAAGACGCCGGCGGCATACCGGCTTACGGCAACCAACGCTCCGAATGGGACGCCGGCGCCCGCTTTGATTTTACTAACCCCGAATACCGCTAAAGGAGGTAGTTCATGAAAATAACCAAATTCGTCCACTCTTGTTTATTAGTAGAGACACCTGGTTACACAGCGCTGTTTGACCCCGGCGCCATGAGTGCCCAGGCACTCAACCTGGACGCCATCAACAAACTCGACGACCTATTTATAACCCACGAGCATGGTGACCACTTTGACCCCGAAAGCGTCAAAAAGATTGTCGCCAAATTCCCGGAGGTACGTATTACCACTACCGCACCAGTGGTCAGCCAGCTAGAGGCCGCTGGCATTAAAGCAAGCACAATGCCTGGCGACAACGCCACACTCTTTGAGTCGCCGCATGAAGATACCGAGCCGTTGTTCCCGCGGCCGTTGCAAATCGGCGTCCACTTTGACCACGTCTTTAGCCACCCCGGCGACAGCCACAGCTTCACAGAGACCATGCATGTACTGGCGCTTCCCGTAACCGCCCCATGGGGCTCGGTTGTTTCCGCCGTCAAACATGGCCTAGAGTTACGGCCGCAGTACATTGTGCCAATCCACGACTGGCACTGGTCCGATGACGCCCGCCAGCAAACATACGACTTGCTCGAGAAAGCCTTTGGCGAGCAACGCATCATCTTTCTTAAGCCGGAAACCGGCAAACCAATAAACATCGATATAGTCTAACTGTCTAAACACAAGCTTATTGACAAAAGCGCTAATGTTTGCTAATATAGTATTGCTATGTCAGCAAATACAAACAATAACAATACATTCGAAAACATTACGGACGGCTTAACAAGTGCCGCCCAGAATCTTGGCCTGGTTATGATGGCGACTGCCACCACCCTTGGCCTTGTCGAAACTGGTGACCACCAAATCACCAAAGCTGCATTAAGCGTGCAGCCTGTGTTTGCTGTCGCCCAGATTGGCCCAGAAGGTAACAGTCCTTTTCGCCGCGAGCGCACTGAAGAAACCGGCCCACACTACATTAGTTATAGTGTTGGCCAACGAACTCCTGGAAGGACAGGAAAGATATAAGCTTGACATTTGATCAAGCTTATGCTAATATACAATTATGAAAAACACCAACCCAAATGCACCATTACGACCAGACATGAGTAACTTTACTCGTGCCCGTTTTAACGCCGGGCTTATGGAAGCACGCGATCAGGGTATTCTAACAGGTGACCTTTCCACAGAGGACCTCTTGCATCGCGGTAAAAAGCGACAATATCGTGCCGCTCGTATTGCCGGTGCAGTAGTCGTAGGTACTGCGGCTTTCTTAGGTGCCGCTGTTCATGGTTTAGAAAAAGGCTCTGCCGGGCCACTTGATAATGGACCAGAACCTCGTTTGAGCAATCAAGAAATTGCCGTTGAGCAGGGCGGTAATTCGGAAGCAGTACAACAGGCAGCAGAACAAGCCGCTAGGGAAGAAGCTGCACAGCCAACCCCAACTGATATTCAGCCAGCAGGTAAGTAAGCTTAAGCGTTTTTTAAGAAACTGTGGAAAAGTGGTGTCAAAAACGCCACTTTTTTTATGTTTTGTGTATTGTGGGGGGTCATCGTGGGTAGTACACTGCTGGTAGTGGGTAAAACGGGAACGGCTAAATAGGCTGTAACCACGAAAAACAAAAACACCACTAACCATTAAAAAGGGAAACAAGTGTCCACGGTAGACTACTTTGAGAGGAAGCTTGACGATAAACGGCGGTTAACCATACCACCGGAACTTCGTGACCGCTTCGCCTCAGGTGTTGTCGTTACCCGTGGGTTCGGCAAATATCTCCATCTATATCCAAAAGATGTCTGGGATAACATGGTCGAACCGCGCTTGGAAGGCGATATTCTCGATGAACGCATCGCGGACCTGAATGTTCAGTTCCGAATGGGTAAGATCGAACTATCCCCGGACGGCAAACAGGGGCGAGTAACCCTTGAGCAGCACTTGTTAGACTACGCAGGCATCGACCGCAATATTACGGCAATCGGTGTTGGACGTTACTGGCGGCTTGTCGCCAGCGAATCCATCCAGCAGTAGCCAAAAGGGCACCTTAACAACTTATTCGAAGAAGAAAACAGAGTAGAACCTGATAGACAGGGGACGCTCAAGGTTAGCTATTCGGCAATCAACACGTGGACATCATAGGACAAACCACGTAAAAAAACCTCGCACCTTTTTTAAAACACCTCCCAAAACTCCACCTCACACATAAGTCTCTCAAACTTCGTTGTTTCATCAGTAGAAAATTCTTTATTGAATCCTTTTTACAAACATGAAATGACAAACAAAAACAAAAACTCCAAAAAAACCAAAAGTTGATTGCTGATTAGCTAACCTCGAGTATCGAGATTAGCTATATTGGCAAGTGCGCAGCACATACCAATATAGGTGACCTTGAAAAATAAAAACACACACAAAAACAAAAAGCATCGTTTCTGATAAAGAGATGATACACGGGATATTCAAGATCAAGATGCACCAAAAGAAAAACCAAAATAAAGATGTAGTTCATGAGCCAGTACTTCTGCAAGAAGTGCTCCAGTGCCTCAGTCCGGCAAAAGGCGAGAGTTATCTTGACCTAACGGCTGGTTATGGCGGACACGCCAGCGCAGTGCTTGCTCAAACCGGGAATTATAGGGACAGTGTCCTCGTCGACAGAGACCAAAATGCCATCGACGAGCTAACACAGCAGTTCGGCAGTACCGGTATAAGCCTCACACATAGCGACTTTTTGAGTGCCAGCGCAGATCTGGTGAATCAAGGAAAGCACTTTGATCTTATTTTGGCAGATCTAGGCGTATCGTCACCACATCTCGACAGAGATGACCGCGGCTTTGCAATCGCTAGCCACGGGCCGCTCGACATGCGTATGGATAACCGGCAGACACTTACCGCTTCTGACATTGTTAACACCTATAGTGAGACCGCGATTGCCGAAATTCTAATCCAGTATGGCGAAGAGCCCAAAGCTCGACAAATTGCCCGCATGATCGTCGAAAACCGACCTTTAAAGACCACCGACGAACTTGCAGCTGTTATTGCAAAAGCCTGGCCAGGGCATAGTAGGGTTCATCCCGCCACGCGTAGCTTCCAAGCTCTTAGAATCGCGGTCAACGATGAGCTGCACTTGTTAACGGAGGCCTTGCCGCGTTGGCTCGAGTTATTAAAACCGGGCGGAAGAATCGCAGTCATCAGTTTTCACAGCTTAGAGGACCGTTTGGTAAAACAGGCGTTCAAAGAAGTTGGCGGGGAACGATACGATGCTGATTTGCGGCTCATAACCAAACGGCCGATAACGGCTAGCCAGAACGAATTAGTTCACAATCCGCGTGCCCGGAGTGCAAAACTTCGCGCCGCAGTGAAAAAATAAAAATAAGAAAGGGACCTCAAATGCCAATCCAGGTAAAAAGCAGCTCCCGAGCATACAAAGTCGTCGTAAAAGTCGTCTAAGTATCGAGCAGCTGGCCTCTCCTAAAACAGGGGGGGCCGGCACCAAAACAAAAAGAAAACAAAACAAAAATATGACATACTCCAGCTCACTCGCTATGAATCGCCACCGATTTGCCGGCCGCAACCAGAATGCGGTTAGCTTTCGCGTCACAGAACGCACACTCGGCCCGATTAGCAACACAATTATCCTTATAGTACTCGCGTGCTTGCTTGGTTTGTTATACCTGACTCAAGTCACCAAGACCAACGCCTACGGCTACCAAATTAACGGCTTGCAAGAACAGCAGACCAGCCTGAAGTCCGAACATGATGACCTAGAAGTAGCCTCGGCCCGCCTGCAGTCGCTCAATCGTACCCAGGACAGCGCCGTTGCCAAAGGCTTAGTGTCTGTGGCCCCATCTGACACCGTTCAGAACTAGCCGAAACACCCCAAAACTGTTAAAATAACGCTAATGGCTTTGCCAAACACAAACACCAGCGGAGTAACCGCTGTAAAACGTCTCCGCCTCTGGTATGCACTGCTTATTGGCATTGTCGCTATATTTTGCATCCGGCTTTTTTATTTGCAAGTTATCCGCTATGACTACTACCGGACGGCCGCTTTATCAGACCAGCTTAAACAGTATGAAATCCCGCCATCACGGGGCGTTATAAAGGCCTACGACGGCAGCTCAGTGCTGCCAATTGTCCTCAACCAAAAGCTATATACCGTCTATGCCGATCCAACGTTTATCAAAAACCCTGAACAGGTCGCCGAAAAACTGGTGCCGATCATTGGTGGCAAGCTCGACGACCGCATTAGCCAGCTCAAAACCAAGAAAACGCGCTACGTTATTTTGGCCAAGAAGGTAAGCCCCGCACAGCGCGATAAGATCCTAGCACTTCAATACCCAGGTATTGGCACCGAAACGCATAATTACCGAACTTATCCTCAGGGGTCATTGGCGGCACAGGTATTGGGCTTTGTAAATGATGACGGCAAGGGCAAATACGGCATTGAGCAGGCGCTCAATAAAGAACTTTCCGGCACACCAGGCCAGCTTAAGGCAATTACCGATGCCCGCGGCATCCCATTGGCCTCCAGTAAGAACAATATCGAGATTGCACCGCAGAATGGAAAAGACGTGGTTTTGACTATTGATGTAGCAATGCAGCACCAAGCCGAATCTATCCTAGCCGACGGCCTTAAAAATGCCCACTCCAGCGCTGGCAGCGTCATTATTATGGATCCGCGCACCGGGGCAATTAAGGCTATGGCTGACGCCCCAACTTTTAACCCCGCCGAATATTACAAGGTAGAAGACGGCAGCGTCTTCCAGAACGGGGCAGTTAGCAATCCCATCGAAACCGGTTCGATTATGAAAACCCTAACTACCGTCGCTGCCATCGACCAGGGCGTAGTTAACAAAGATACAACTTACTCCGACCCGGGCTTTTGGCTCGTGGACGGTTTTAGGATTCAGAACGTTGAAGAAGAGGGCGGGGCAGGCACCCGTAGCGTAAACGACATTATTAACTTGTCGCTTAACACCGGTGCAACCTGGGAATTGATGCAAATGGGCGGCGGCAAACTGGACGCCAAAGGCCGCCAGGCATGGTATGACTACCTGACAAAGCATTTCTTGCTGGGCAAGGCGACCGGCATTGAGCAGGGGTACGAAGCTGACGGCTATATCCCATCACCAGAAGATAATGGTGCCGGCATTAACCTGACATATGCCAATATGGCCTTTGGCCAAGCGCTAACCGCTACGCCACTCCAAATGGGCGCGGCCATTAGTGCAGTGGTAAATGGTGGCACATACTTCCAGCCGCACCTTGTAGACTCTACCGACAATGCCGATGGCACTACCACTAAAACTAAGTCGGTTGTCAAAGCCAGCAATATTATCAAACCAGGGACTTTGCCGCAGTTTTTGTCGATTATGGAATACTCGGTGCAGCACCACAACTTTAACCCCAACTTTGATACTGGTAAGTACCAAGTTGGTGGTAAAACCGGAACCGCCCAGATTGCCAAGCAGGGTGGGGGCTACCGCGATGATGCCTACAATGGCACCTACCTAGGATATGTTGGTGGCAACGACATCCAGTACGTTATCGTTGTATTTGTTAAAGAACCACACGTTGGTACGTATGCAGGTATTGGCGCCGCACAGCCAATATTTAGTAAGCTCGCCCACATGCTAATTGATAACTCCTATGTGGTGCCGAAACATTAAGACAGTGGTATAATTACAGATAACTAACACCTATGACAAATACGCTCAACCTTGCAATACAAACGTCAACCTTGGTGCATATTTTGCTCCTTGGCTTCCTCGGTTTTTTACTGGCCATGGCACTAACGCCGCTATTTACGACCGTCGCCTATAAGTACGAATGGTGGAAAAAACCGCGCACCGATTCCTGGAGCGGCGGCAAGGCCACAGTCTACGCCAAACTGCACGCTGCCAAGCATAAACGCCACGTGCCAAATATGGCCGGCTTAATTTTTGTGCTAGCCATCGCCTTCGTGACATTAACCGGTAATTTAAGCCGTGGGCAAACCTGGCTACCACTGGCAGGCATGCTCGGGGCGGGGCTGATCGGCCTAGTTGACGATGTTATGAATATCCGCGGCTCCAGCAAGATCGCCGGCATGGGGGCTAAGCTCAAGTTTGGCCTGTACAGCGCTGTGGCCCTAACCGGCGGCTTTTGGTTTTACAATAAACTCGGCGTCCACTCGTTTTATTTCCCGGGGCTGCACCACGTGCAGGTAGGGGCACTGATTATTGTCATTTTCTGGTTTGTAGTGATTGCCACAGCCAACGCCGTCAACATCAGTGACGGGCTTGATGGCTTGGCCGGCGGCCTGCTAACCTCATCATTTATGGCTTATGCCGTCATTGCAATGATCCAGGGCAAGTATGCGCTGGCAGCTTTTTGTTTTACTGTCATCGGTGGTTTGCTGAGTTACACCTGGTTTAACATCTATCCGGCGCGCTTCTTTATGGGGGATGTGGGCGCCTTTGCGCTAGGCACGGCTCTGGGTATTATTGCCATGCAAACAGATACTATATATGTCCTGCCTGTTATTGGTGCCGTCTATGTTATGGAAACCGGCTCGGTGATTGTAAACCGCGCCTCTAAGAAGTTACGGAATGGCAAAAAGGTCTTCTTATCATCGCCAATCCATCACCACTTTGAAGCTATTGGTTGGCCAGAGACTAAGGTGACTATGCGTTTTTGGATCCTCGGGCAGGTTGCCAGTGTGCTTGGCCTGATTGTGTACTTGCTCGGAAGGAGCTCTTAGGAACCCTATGCGGCCATCGGTGGTCCGCGGCCGGCAGCGACAGCAGCCGGCTTTCAAAAGCGATCTTGGGCGGCGTCACCGTCCTGACTATGCTCTGCTAATACTTAGTGCCGCCTTACTGGCGATTGGCTTAGTAGTTGTCTATGCCATTGGCCCAGCCCTAGGCCAGGCCAACCACGTTGGCGCCAACTATTACGTTAATAAGCAGCTGATTGCCATTGGCTTGAGTATCGTAGCCTTTCTAATTACCGCCCAAGTGCCAATTGACCTCTGGCGCAAAGCCTACAAGCCATTGCTGATAATGGCGGCTTTTGCAACGCTACTGGCGCTGGTTATGCCGGTTAACCCGCAGTATCCAGCTCACCGTTGGGTACGGCTCGGCACACTGTCATTCCAATCTGTGGAGCTGCTTAAGTTTGCGGTCCTCATCTGGCTGGCTGGGTTCTTGAGCAACCGTATCCGCCAAGGGCAGATCCAGAATTTCGTCGAGACATTTAAGCCAATTTTGTATGCCTTTGGGGCTGTTGCAGTTGTGGTTGCCGGCATCCAGAGCGACCTCGGGTCCACCGGTGTTATAGTGGCCATAATGGGTACAATGGCCTTTGTGGCCGGGCTGCCATTTAAGCGCATACTGATGATCGGCGGCCTAATTATGATCATGTTGTTCCTAGCTATCTCATCTACGCCGTACCGCCGGGCACGCCTAGAGGCATTCTTGCACCCGGCAGCTAATTGCCAAACCTCGGGCTATCAGGCCTGCCAAGCACTGATCGCTGTTGGTAGTGGTGGCATGTCTGGCCTGGGCCTTGGCCGTAGCGTCCAAGCTTACGGCTATCTGCCAGAAGCCGCTAACGACTCAATCTTTGCGATTTACGCCGAAAAGTTCGGTTTTATAGGTGCCTTGGTGCTCATAGCGTTGTTTGTAGGCTTTTTTGGGCGCCTTAAGGCCATTGCCGAGCGCATTAGCGATGAGTTTAGCCGTTTGATCGTTGTGGGCATCCTGGCGTGGCTGAGCGTGCAGGCGCTGATTAATATCGGTGCTATGATTGGACTGTTGCCCCTAAAAGGCATTACCTTGCCATTTATTAGTTACGGCGGTACCAGTGTGGTCTTTGTGGCTGCGGCCATCGGGCTCGTTTTTCAGATTTCACATTACACCAGTTACGCAGCACCACGGATAACTAACGACAGAGGAGAAAGCCATGACAATCGTCCTAACGGGCGGCGGCTCCGGGGGGCATATCACCCCGATTCTAGCCGTCGCGGCTGAGCTTAAGAAGCTCAAACCAGGCTGTACCCTAATTTATATCGGCCAAACGGGCGATGGCTTGGGTGATATCCCAGCCAAAGACCCCAACATCGACAAAGTCTTTACAGTGCGCGCCGGCAAGTTTCGCCGCTACCACGGCCAAGGCTGGCGCCAACTACTCGATGTTAAAACCAACCTGTTAAACCTGCGCGATGGCATATTTGTACTAGTAGGTTTAGTACAAAGCTGGCGCTTGCTCCGGGCTATCCGGCCCCAGGTAATTTTTGTGAAAGGTGGCTTTGTGGGCGTGCCTGTTGGCTTAGCTGCCGCCCGGCTGAAGATACCATTTGTGACTCATGATTCTGACAGCATTCCCGGCCTGGCTAACCGCATTATTGGGCGCTGGGCATCGGTGCACGCCGTGGCGCTGCCCAAAGGCGTCTACGACTACCCACAGGATAAAACAGAGACAGTCGGCATCCCGCTCAGTAGTCATTTTGAATACGTCACGCCGGCGCTCAAAAAACATTACCGCACCTTACTCAAAGTTCCCCAGGCGGCACCAATGATTTTCGTGATTGGTGGTGGCCTTGGTGCCCAGCGCGTTAACCATGCCGTGGCCCAAGCTATTCCGCATCTGATGCAGGAGTTCCCGAACCTGTACGTTGTCCATGGAGTTGGCCGGGCCAACCACGCGGTTATGGAACAAGAGTATGCCCGCAACCTAACAGAGGCACAAGCCCCGCGCCTAGAAGTAAAAGACTTTATTTCTGATGTCTACCGCTATGGTGGGGCAGCCGACATTGTCATTACCCGTGCCGGCGCTACCAATCTGGCTGAATTTGCGATGCAAGGCAAAGCCTGCGTCATTATCCCAAGCCCGTACCTGACCAGTGGCCATCAGACTAAAAATGCCGAGTTCTTACGTGACGCCGGGGCAGGGGTAGTGCTGTCCGAGTCCGAGCTGGCCGAAGATCCGAACCGCCTTGCCAAGCAGCTAAGCACCTTGCTAAAAGATACAAAATTACAACAGTCACTAGGGGAGAAGCTGCATGAGTTTGCCCATGAGGACGCCGCTCACCGCCTGGCAATGCTATTATTAAGACAGGCAAAATAACAAAAAGACATGAAATTATTTAAGGGAAAACCGGTTGAGCCGACCCGTCGGCAGCGCTACGAACGTGAGCAAGGCTCGGCAGCCAATTATTCTTATTATAACCGGCGCTCCCAAACCAGTGATAACACCGGTCGTGACACCGCCCGCGAAGCACTTCGCAAAGCCGCACGCAAACACGGCAGCTTCTGGCTACAGCGTTTTGGCTTGCTTTTTCTTCTGGTGGCGGCGGTTGCATGCCTTATTAGTAGCGCCAGTTTGTCCCCCCACGCTAAAATCATTGCCCTCAAAGGTGCTGACGGCGCAGCCTTGCTTCAAGACCCGTCGGTGTACCAGGCCGCCGCCGATAAGTTGTTAGATGGTTCGATACTCAACCGCACTAAGATTACGGTTAACACCGACCACCTTGCCCAGGCGCTCGCCAAGCAGTTCCCGGAGCTCGGTGGCGCTACCGTTACGCTACCGCTGCTGGCACACCGACCCATTGTCTACCTGCAGCCTGTCCAGCCGGTGCTGATCATGTCGACTCCGAATGGCTCGTTTGTGATCGATTCAACCGGTAAAGCCCTGCTGCCAAGCACTAGCTTGATAGCCGCCCAGCGGGATGCGCTACCAGCGGTGATAGACCAAAGCGGCTTTAAGGTCGAAGCCAATAAACTAGTATTGCCCAGCAGCACAGTTGCTTTCGTACAAGTGGTGCTAACCCAGCTTAAGGCTCATAGCTTTACTGCCGCCTCATTGACGCTACCAGCTGCCAGCCAAGAACTTGACGTTAAACTGGCCGACCAGCCATTTTTTGTGAAGTTCAACCTGGCAGATGCCGCCTCTGCCCGCACGCAGGCCGGCACCTTTATAGCGGCGTTTGGCCGCTTGCAACAACAGGGGATCAGCCCTGGTCAGTACATTGATGTTCGGCTTGTTGGCCGGGCATATTACAAATAGCTTTAAAGGGGGTATAGGGCAGGGTGCCCTATACCCCTAGTAGCTTTATAGGGAAATCCCTTTGATGATATATGTATATGCTATAGGGGATATGGCCATAAAGTATGGCGGTGGATAATCGGCAGTCCCCCCTATTGTTCTACCCCGCCAGTTCGTAATTTGTTCATATATTTAGCGATCAGGATGTATGAAAAAACTATATAAACATACATAGCAGGGCAAAAGTCAAATAAATACACAGTTGCGCAGAAAAGCAGGGAACTAAAAAATATTGGGCAAACCTGTGGAAAAGTATATGTTTTCACGACATAGTGCCGCAAAAGTCAAATAGTGTCGTAAATCACAACGAGACGCTAGAGCCATTTGAGGGGGTTGGCTACGACAGTGCATATGGTTAACAGTAGTGAGTGGTTGAGAACGATGTAAACGGTTAATCTAAGTACAATAGCCGTAAGCATCAAAAAGTCCCCTGCAACAGGGGTATCAGTAATCAACTATGTTACAGATATGCGTGTCGCAAAAGATATATTGTGCGACGTTGAGTCTATGCCTTTGTTTGGGTCTCTGCACCGCCTGCCGCGCCCAGATTTTTGCCGGCTCGCCCGCAGCTTTAATTTTTTATAAATAATTTTAGCTTCACTGCCCGTCCAAAGCACTATTTAGCATAAGCACTACTCAGAACATTCATTTACTGCCGGCCATCCAGCCTATGCCTTTGTTCGTAAAATGTTTAGTTTGTTTGCAAACTTAGTTTTTTGGCTGCCAGGCGGCCTACACCACGCATAAATGCCTGCTGGTCGCCATGATATGAGGTAAGGCCATCAACATCTACCGTATGGTTCTGGGTTTCGTGGTACCATGACCCCCTGATGGCGCTGACTCGTTTTACACCAGCAAGTCCTAACATATGCGCGCCAAAGCCAAGGGTTTGGCCTGTAGAGACAAATTGTTCGACGATACAGATATGATCGGCACCGCCAAATCGAGCCGTAAGTTCGGCCACATGGGCATCTTGGGCGGCTGTTAATGATTTGGCATCACGATAAAAGTTAGTCGATGCCGCTTTATTGGTTTCGAGGCCAAGCAATGGCGGGCACTCACGTTCACCGGCTTCGAAAAATCCTCGTAAAGTATCAGCGACTGGGACTGCTGAGCGTAGCGTGACGGCATAAGCATCAGGGGCGCCGAGTCCTAGACGGCCGCCGTCAATATCACCTATTTGGCGAAGAAAGGATATGTCGTATGGGTGTGGCGGTATCATCTGTAGATCTGACACTACATCGATCGGTAAAGCTGCCGAAGGACGCTCTGGCGACGTAAATAGCATACGGTCGCTGATGAGCTCATAATTCCTGGTTGTAAGGAGCGAAGGTGCGCCCATGGGCCTATTCTGCGAGAGCGTACGTAGCTTTAGCTACACGCTTGAACTGTGGTTTGCCCTGGAGGTTCAGAAGGATGGTGGTTTCTTTGACGAAGCGGCTCTTGAGGACGCGCTTAACGATTTCGTCGCGGTGGAGGGGTTCTTTGGCCTCTTTGAGGACTTCGGTGATGATGTCAGCGACGGTTCCCTTTTCGTAGCCCCATTCTTTGAGGGCGTAGATGCCACGGCCGATCAGCACAAAGCGCTTGTCTTTGATGAGTTCGTTGTGGATGGCTTGGGTGGTGACGTCTTTGCGTTTAAATTCGCTGTCCTTGATGGCTTCGGCGATTTCATTAAAGTGGAGGTGTTGGCCGTGTTCTTTAAGGATAACGTAGATTTTGTCGCGGATGTTCTTTGGGTTGACCATTGGCCACTTAATGAGCCCCCAGCGGCCGTTCAGGGTGGCAAGCTGCTTAGAAGTGCTCGCTAGGGCGGCAACTTCGGCTGTGTCGCTCATGTTGGCAGCAGCGGCAACTTCTTCGATGGTTTTAGGTTCACCAAGGCCCTTGATGGCGGTAATGATGTTCTGGACGGTGGTTTTGATGGCCTTTTCGTCGCGCTTGTTCCTAATGGCTACAGATAGGTGGAAGTAGTCGTCTTCGTTGATAACTACTAATGCTGGGCATAGCTGTGCCAGGAATGCTACCCTGGCCTGCTCGATGCGGTTGGCTTCTGGGGTAATTTGGGCTGTCAGTTCGCTGACCCGGGCGGCTTGGCCCATGCCCTGCAGCTTCTCTGTTACAGTAACTTCAAAATCGGCAATGTGTGGGATAGTCCCCTGCTCTGCCTGGGTTTTAAGACGGGTTACAACTGATTTTTCAAGTTGGCGGACGCGTTCACGGGTAATGCCGAGCATTTCACCAATCTGCTCAAGGGTCTCCTTGCGGTCAAATAAACCAAAACGGCGTGAAACGATTTCTCGTTCGCGCTCGCGGTCAATAGTGGCTAGTACGTCATTTACTAACTGTTCTGTCGATAAAGTGGCCACCGTTGTCTGGTCTGACATGTGTAGGTTCTTCCCTGTTAATTATATTCAGATTACAAGTATTATAAAACGTAAAGTGCGTAGAGTCAAATCTATTTGTTAACTATGTATATTGTAGCACTTTTATGACGATAGTGCCGTCTTTATGTTGTAAAAATGTTACGAGCCAATGGCTTCGCTTCCAGCGCCAAATTGTGGATAAATTGCCCTAAAAATGGATGTTTGGAGAAGGGAGCGGTTCGTTAGTGGGTGGGTTGGCGGGCCGGGTGGCGCCAGGTTCACGCATGAGCGTGATCTGACGCCACCGGCACCGACCTCTTAACCGTGCACGGTGCGTGCAGACTTGATGAGGCCGACCCACTGGCCATTGACGTTGAACTTCTCGCCAGGGTTGATGTCGCGGCTCACCCGTTGTCCGATGGGGCTTCCACCGATACGAGCTTGCCTGTCGGACGTCTGAATTGCGACGTTGCTGACGTTGTCCGCGTTGACGAGGGTGTAGGCCGTGATGGTGATCCAGAAGGTAGACCCGATGTCGGTCTTGATCTCGAGGATCTCACCAGGCTTGAGCCTGTCCCAGATGTAGGGACCAAAGTCCGAAGGATTCGGACGTACCGGTACCTGTGGTGATGGCAATGAACTTCCCTTCTCCATGCAATAACAATCTGTTAATGCAACATATACTATACCATCAAAATAGATTACTTGCTACTTTTTGGCAGCCTTGCGACGGGTAAAGCGCTTCTTAGCAGGCGCTTCTTTGAGGATCTTTTTAGCTTCGGCTTCGGTGATTTTGGCAGCGTCAACATCTTTGGCGATGCGGGCGTTCTTTTTACCATCGGTAATGTATGGGCCATAAGGGCCGTTTAGGACCTTAATACCGCCTGGGAATTCGTTGATGTGCTTGGCAGCGTCTTTAGCGAGCTTTTCGATGTATTTGGCGCGGGCTTCTTCGAGGGTAATGTCGTGTGGATCGAGTGGTTTAATTGATACAAAGGTCTTGCCAACGACAACATATGGGCCAAAGCGGCCAATGTTGGCTTTGATATCCTGGCCGTCTTCGGTTTGGCCAACGAGGCGTGGCAGCTGGAACATAACCAGGGCTTGGTCGAGAGTGACGGTATCTATGGTCGTGTCTTTAGGCATTGGGGCAAAGGTGGGCTTTTTGTCCTTATCTTCATCATCTACGTCGCCCATCTGTAGCATTGGGCCGTAGCGGCCAAAGCGGGCGTAAATTGGTTCCCCGCTCTTGGGGTCACTACCAATAAGGCGGGCTTGGGAGACTTCGGCGCGGGAGACATCGGCGGACTTTTCGACCAACGGATGGAAGCCTTTATAGAACTCGGCAATCATCGTCTGCCACTGCTGTTTGCCTTCGGCAATGTTGTCAAAGTCGCCCTCGACGGTGGCGGTAAAGTCAAAATCGACAATGCTTGGGAAGTGGTTTACCAGGAAGTCGGTGGTAACTTCGGCTATGCCGGTTGGGACTAGTTTGCCCCTGTCCGCGCCAGTGATAACTTTGTTAGTTTCTGCGGTAACGGTTTTGCCTTCCAGCTTGATTTCGGTGACATCGCGCTCCGTGCCCTCGAGGTCGGTTTTTTCGACGTAGCCGCGGGTTTGGACGGTGGAAATGGTTGGCGCGTAGGTGCTTGGCCGGCCAATGCCGAGTTCTTCGAGCTTCTTAACTAGGGCTGCTTCTGAATAGCGGGCCGGGCCACGGCTAAAGGTTTCGGTAGCAGCCAAAGTTTTGCGGGGTAAGGCCTGGCCAACAGAGACAGCTGGCAAGATAACATCGTCTTTGCCGCCGCCGTAGACTTTCATGAAGCCGTCAAATTTTAGGACTTCACCTTTGGCGACGAATTGTTCGGTTTTGCCGCTGATGGCGATGGTAACTTCGGTGCGCTCCAGCTTGGCTTCACTCATTTGTGAGGCAATTGCCCGCTGCCAGATGAGTTTGTAGAGTTTTTTCTGGGAGTCATCGTCACCGGCTTCGAGTTTGCGGAACTCGGTTGGGCGGATTGCCTCATGCGCTTCCTGTGCGCTCGAATTTTTTGTCTTAAACTGGCGGACTTGGTGGTACTGGGCACCGTACTGCGAGGTAATGTGTTCCTCGGCGGACTTAATAGCAAAGCCGGACAAAGTGGTGCTGTCTGTACGCATGTAGGTGATATGGCCGGATTCATAGAGGCGTTGGGCAATGGTCATGGTCTGGCGGACCGAGTAACCTAGGCGGCGTGAGGCTTCTTGTTGTAGTGTACTGGTGGTAAACGGTGCGCCGGGGCCGCGGCTGCCGGGTTTCTGGGCGATGTCAGTAATGCTGTAGCTGGCGTCTACGACACTTTCTAGCCATGCCTGGGCGGTTTTGGCGTCTGGGAGCTTGGTTGTTAGCTCGGCAGGCAGGTCGGTGCCACCGCAGTCAAACAGGCCGGTGATTTTAAATGAGCTTTCGGCTTCAAATTCGCGGATTTCGCGTTCGCGTTCGACAATCAGGCGGACGGCTACCGATTGTACGCGGCCAGCGCTGAGGCCGGTGCGGACCTTTTTCCATAATACTGGTGATAATTCGTAGCCTACGAGGCGGTCAAGGATACGCCGGGCCTGCTGGGCGTCTACAAGTTTGAGGTCGACGGTGCGAGGGTTCTTAATGGCTTCGTCGATGGCAGTCTTGGTAATTTCGTGGAAGACAATGCGCTTGGTCTTAGATGGGTCGAGTTTTAAAGCATGGGCGAGGTGCCAGGCAATAGCCTCCCCTTCGCGGTCTTCATCGCTTGCTAGCCAGACTTCAGAGCCTGCAGCTAGCTTTTTGAGCTCAGCTACTACCTTGCGCTTATCAGCACTAATTTCGTACTTGGGCTCGAAGTTTTTCTCGATATCAATATTAAGCCCTTTTTTAGGCAAATCACGGATATGGCCGAAGCTGCTTTTGACCACATAATCTTTTCCGAGGAACTTTTCTATGGTCTTAGCTTTGGCTGGACTTTCTACGATAACGAGGTTTTTGGCTGGCATAACGCATCCTATCTAAACGCATATGCCACAAATATGCAACTTTATATATAAGAATATGAACTACATGCCCATATTTTGGCCGGCTTTGTAGCCTGCCCAGATACCAGCGAACGATCCTACAGTGCTGAGCAAGATGCTCCAGCCGCTCAAATAGTTCCCGTGGCTCATCAGGGCGCCCAGCCAACCCCCTACTGCCCCGCCAATAGTAATGCCAACTAAAATCATAAACTTCATGCTAGCAGTTTACCACGAGGTTTAGCATGGGTAATGACAAGTAGACGAAGTTTAGGGGGTGGGCTGCCAGAGGCAACTTTGTAGCACCCGCTAACCATCATCTACCTGCCAATACCGTGGAGAGCTACTTGCCAGAGGCTTCGGCGCCGACCAGTTCGCGCTCAGATGCGGACTTGGCGTTCAGGCCTACGTGGAAGTTGGCAAGCTGCTTGGTGCTGATGAGCGTTGAGAGCTCGGTGAGCAGGCCTTGCCGTTCCTCTACGGAGTAGTCGTCAGCCTTGAAGCCGATCTGGTACAGCGTGGTCTTGACAGCGTCGTCGAGCGAGAGTCGCGGTGTGGCGTTGGCAACAGCGGCCTGGTAGGTCTTGTTGGGCAGTACCATGGGACAGCTCCTCAGGATTGGTGGATGATGGTTTCTAATTTCTAAATTCAGGACGAACCAACAGTGCTGTATAGCAGCGCTAGTGGCTCATCCCGATCGTCTACTTGTCAATGTGCACCGGAGGCAAAAGCCTCAACGGAACCGTATAACTTTACAATAAATATTACTTTTAATCAATAGCGATAAGCATGGGCAAGACAAGTAGGCACGTTAGAAGAACACGTGAGGCGTGAGCCTTAGCTGGAAGCCACCTGCTTGCCTACCCTGGGGGCAGCGCTTCGGCTGGTCTTAAGTGACCAGGGCCGAAGCGCGAGCTCCGTAACTGGGTAAGGAGTCGATGAGCGGCTCAAACATCAGCAGCGGCTCTCCCGGTATGCCCTCGACACGGCTGTGGCCGATGGCCGAGATGATCATGTCGAGGTCGTCGTCCGCAAGGAGCTCATGATCGAGGATCTCGAGAACGCGACCGCGTATCTGGAACATCCGGTGACGGATCTGTCGCTGGGTGCCGTGAAGGCTCTGCGGGTCGATCTCAGCCAAGGCGGCTGCCAGAACCGGTATGAGCTTGGGTGTGCTGAACAGCGCTGCAACGCGGTTCGCCACTTGGTTTGTGATCTCATGCTCTGTAGTCAATGTACTCCCTTTCAACGGGCAGTAGTTGGATGAGCTAGACCTGGACCAGGCTGACCCGGGAGGGTCGCTGCTCGATGATGCGGCAGGTCTCCTTGGCCTTGCGGATGTCGCTGGGCAGGAATGGTCCCTGGACGGCACGGATCTGCTGCTGGACGTACTCCTCGACCTCTGCCGTGATGGCAGATGGCTCGTCCTGGAAGCGGAGCTTCAGGAACCGAAGGGTGTCGTCGGCCAACTGGTCGAACGGGATAGACGGACGGTAGTTGAGCTTGATGTAGCGCTTGGTGTAACTGATGACACTGGCTTGCATATAAACTCCCCCTGGGGCAGAGCGTGACCTATCGTAGCTGATGCTAGTTGCGTGTTCTATAACGCGAGGTCAGATAACAACAGAGATGGCTCTGCTAATATCTGACCTCGGTGTACCTACTTGTCAAAGTGCTTCGGAGCGCAAAAAATTGCCTCGACGAAACCTGACTATTTTATCATAATTGAGCATTTTTGCAATGCGCACCGTTTTCGCCGTTAACGGCTCATCAGCACAGCTGTACATCTGTGGAACGGTAAAAAGAAAGGGAGGGTATCGGCGGGAGTAGAACTGCTGGTTGCAGAAAACTCGTGCCGATCCTCGACCCCTCTTCTTGATGTTGTGTTGCCCTTGCCGGTGCTGCCTACTTCTTGTTGGTGAACTTGCTCAGTTCGTCCTTGAACTCGTCAGAGAGCCTCCGGACCTTGAGCAGCCACTTGCCGTCATTGTGGTGTGGACGCTCCATCAACTGGAATTTGAATCTGGCCTCGATCTCGGCGACGTCGCGCCGCTGCAGAGCGCTGCGGAGCATGGTGTCGCCGGTGGCCCTCCAGACTCGGTCGATGTATGACAGCGTGAAGTGCAGGACTTCTGTTTCGGTTTGCATGGTGGTCATTTTCCCTCCAAACAGTCGGTTCTCCGGGTGAGAAACACGTATAGTATAAAACCATATTTTGACGAACAAAACAATAGCCTAACGGCACAAACTCCACATGTTATTGCCCAGTGCCCGCACCTTGCCATTAATCTCCAGCATGATAAGCGCTTGGTTAAAGGCGGTAACTTCTAGCCCGCTCTGTTTCAGTAATGCTGAGCCGTCACTGTGGCCATCACGCATCAGGTCGATAATCTGTTGCTCAACTGTACTGTCACCTGTAATTAGCGGCATGTCATCGTCCTGTAATTTTAATACTTGCAGTATGTCTTGTACCACAGTTACGACTGCCGCGCCGGTTTTTATAAGGTTATTGGTACCTATGGAAGTCGGGCTAGTAACTGGCCCCGGTACAGCTAGCAGATCTTTGCCTTGGTCGCGGGCAAAGCCGGCGGTATGCAGGCTGCCGCTTTTTAGGGCCGCTTCTGTTAGTAATACGGCGTCTGCCAGCCCGGCGATGAGCCGGTTGCGAAAGATAAAGCTAGGGGCAATAATTGGCGTGCCTAGCGGGCATTCGCTTACCAATGCCCCTCCCTTGGCAATAATTTCTTCGGCTAAGTTGGCATGCCAACGGGGGTAGATCTCATCGACCGAGCCAGGCAGCACGGCGATAGTTTTGCCGCCAGCGCGGAGTGCAGCTTTATGGGCAATACTATCAACACCAAAAGCTAAACCGCTGATGATGGTAATACCCCGTTCTGCCAGCTGGGTGGCGAGGATATCTGTAACTTGCCTGCCATATGGCGACACTGCCCGGCCACCAACAATCGCTACACACGGTGTCGCTAGCAATGATTCCAGCGGTGCCCCGCGGGCAAATAACTGCTTGGGTGGCACATCTAGCTGGTGCAATCTGTCAGGGATGGGGATGTTCATGTCGCGAGTATAGCGCCCCATGCCCGGGAAATCACCAGAAGTTAAGTAATAGTTAATAATGTTAAGCATCTAGCCTCGCTGTGCTCAGCAGACGCTTACACTACATATAAGCGTAACTACCTTGCATTATGTATAAAAACGTTTCACAGTATTGACATTGCGACAGTTTTTTGCTAAAATAGCAAATCGTGGATCCTAGTAATAGGATTCTTGCACCTTTTACCCCAAATCTAACAATCGTTAGACTGTTTTAGAGCGGCAAGACCATAAGTTGTTACCCTCCACTTACTCTTCACGCTGGCCCTCAAAAGCCATCACGCTCTAAGACACACTAACCCCTTTAACAGATCCCTCCTGGAAGCCCATGGTTCCCCGAGAGGTCCCCAATTTCAAAGTGAGCCTAAATGGTTACCGTTAAGGTAGACACACGACATTGATTTAGTCGATGATGTTTCGCTGGGGTGGGTTGAAGGGAAACGTGGAGAACTTCGGTTCTCCACAAAAATTGGTCGACAAGCGGTGCCCACCCCCTCTTGTCGACCTATTTTTGTATCGGCGTATAATAATAAGTAATGTTCCGTGTTCTCGCAAACCAAAAGTCACACCGTAATTTTAGCTTTACGCTGCCAGAAGTTCTCAGCCTGGGTAAAGAAAACGCAATACCAGGTGGTATTCCGCTCCAGCGCGGCGTAGAGGTTGCCCTCTTGGCCGTAAAACGCTGTGCCGAGCTCCAAGAAGCGCCTGAAGAATATGCCCCGCACCAAATGATCACCAATGCCGACCAAATCGGATTTTTAAACGGCCTTGTAGACCGCCTTATGGCCCGGGAAGATGTTTTGCGCCTGGGCGATCCGGCTCAGGTTGCCGAGCTCACCGAAGCCCAAGAGGCTAGACTACAAAACTCCGCGTCTCATTAGGTAGTTCCCCGCCGTAAACATATTCGCTTAAGACCGCGTTAACCTCTTGTTTGAGGTTTTTGAGCTGTTCTTGCTCATCGCTGCTGAACTTTTGCAGGACAAAATCTTCACTTTTAATACGGGCTGGCTTTTTGGGGCCAATGCCAATGCGGACACGGCCGTAGTTTTCGCCAATGTGCTGGGTGACGGATTTAATGCCGTTGTGCCCGGCTGATGAGCCGCCGACCCGCATACGGATCTGGCCAAAATCGATGTCCAACTCGTCATGTACCGCCACGATGTGGTCGGGTTGAATCTTATAAAAATGCACGACTTCTTGGACTGCTTCGCCGCTAAGGTTCATGAAAGTTGTTGGTTTGATGGCAATGACCTTGGTTTCGCCAAGCCGGCCACTGCTCATGAGGCATTTTAAGTCCTTTTTAGCCATCCATGGTTCCATTTCGCTCTGGGCGTCCACAAAGGCATCAAGGCAGTCAAAACCAATGTTGTGGCGTGTCTGGTCGTACTCTTTGCCTGGGTTGCCCAAGCCAACCAGTAAGATGACCTTGTTGAGGCCAACAGTAACGTAATTAACAGGGTTTGAGGTTTGAGGTCGTCGCTGGAATAAAGCCATGCCCTACAGTATACAACTACGAGTCAGAAAGACTTAAAGCGCGACCATCTGGTTTACTGCGTCGAAGATGGCCTTTATGGTGGATCCTTCTTTGTCGACATTGCTACTGTCGGTGACACAAGAGGCTCCGCGGTATGCCGGAGTGAGGTAGTAGTAGTCACCAATTTTGACATGTACTGTAGTGGTTGAGGTGTTGGCTATATATGTAGCATAATTTTTTGCATATGTTCCAGCGTCCCCAGTTTCACCTGGAAGTTGATCATTGGCCATGCCGCGCATTACGACTACGCTGTTCGTACCACCACATTTTGAAGATGATAGAGCATCGAGTGCGGTACTGCGAAAGCCGGTCTTGTCGAGATAGAGCCCAGCCACCTTATCGTTGAGCTGCACCTTAGTACCCCACTCTTTAATAACCAAGAAGTCGACCGAGTTGTTCCCTTTGCTTGGTGTGGCTGTAGTTTTAGTAACCGACTTGGTAGATTGAGTTTCTGATGAGCTGGCCGTTGCCGGAGAATACGTTGTATGTTTACTCATGACCTGCCAGCCCACTGCCCCAGTTAGGACAATGACTGTGATCACTAACAGGACGATAACTGCGCTAAAACCACGTTGTTTATTCATGTCTTGAGCATAGCAAACAGCTTATGCCTATACTAGTACGGGTTACTAGAATCGTCGTTTGCGGCTTCGGGCCTGACGGCTTTTTTGCGGGCAATAGAGCGTTGCAATTCGGAATTGTTTTCTTTGGTCGGGCTAACGCCGTGTTTGTGGGTGACGTGCTTTTCGATAAACCAGAATTGGACGGCGGTGCCTTCGTAGCCGTAGGCTTCGCGCAGGCCGCGCTCCAGGTAGCGCTTGTAGCTCCAGTGCAGGAACTTGGTGTGCGAACCAAACACCTTAAAGGCTGGAATTGGGTTGTCGTCTTCTTGGACGATGTAGTTGAGTTTTGGTGAGCGGTTTTTTAGGCCGGCTGGCGGGTGGCGGTCGACCATTTTGCGGAGCCACTTGTTGAGTTCGTTGGTGGCAATGCGCTGGCCGCGGCGCTCATCGATTTGCAAGGCAATATCGAATAATTTGGTGACATTCTGCCCTGTTACAGCGCTGGTAAAGATCAGTGGTGCCCAAGGCACAAATACAAAGTTCTGGGCGATCTGCGGAGCCAGCGCATCACGTGTGTAGGCGTCCTTGCCTTCAACGTCGTCCCACTTGGAAACGACTAATACCAGGCCCTTGCCTGCTTCTTGGATCATGCCGGCAATTTTTTGGTCGAGCTGGACGCTAATATCATGGACATCAATCAGCAAGAAACAAACATCGGACTGTTCAATAGCCGCCAATGACCGGATAACACTAAACTTTTCGATACCGACTTCGATTTTGCCATTACGACGGATGCCGGCGGTGTCCATAAGTTCGATTTCGCGGCCCTCATATTTGATAAATGTCCGGTTAATGTCGCGGGTGGTGCCGGCGCGGTCAGCTACTACGGCCTGCTGCTTTTTAGCCAGCGTGTTAAAGAGCTGTGATTTACCAACATTTGGGCGGCCCAGAATGGCAACTTTGAGGCGGCCGTCGTCGTCGGCTTCGGCAATGCCGGGGATAACGGCGTAGAGTTTGTCGAGTAGTTCTGTAACGCCTTGCCCCTGCTTCATGCTGGTGCGGACGGTGGTTTTGATACCTAGGCGGTCAAAACGGTCAATGTCGGCACCTTTGGCCTGGTCCATTTTGTTGATAACCAAAAATACCGGCTTGCCGGATTTGTGAGCCATCTTGGCAACTTTGCGGTCTTCTTCGGTGATTGGGATGTTAGCTTCTACGACTACCCAAATAACATCGGCGCTGTCGGCGGCCTGCATGATCTGCTCCTGGATGGTAAATTCAAAATCATCCTCCGGGTTTTTCATACCGGCGGTGTCGACCAGCCAAAAGTTTTGCTCGTTATATTCGGCCTTGGCGATGATGCTGTCACGGGTTGTACCAGCTTCGCGGGCGACAATTGCTTCGCGGCGGTCAAGGATCGCGTTGAACAAACTGGACTTGCCTACGTTGGCGCGCCCGACGATTGCTACGATTGGTAATTTTTTAGCCATTACTTACATTCTAACAGATAAGAAGCATTGACACAAATGGTATAATATATTAAAACTAGAGTATGACAGACGTAAATGAAGCCCTTTCCTTTTTTCCCAGCCCGGAAGCCGTGGACTATTACCAGCAAGTGCTCGGCCTTCAAGACGGTCAAGCCGCTTGCCTAGCCCGGCCACAAATGGTGTATGACGAAGTAACTACCCAACAAAACCTTAACGTATATTGGAGGCCCGGGCAGGCTCCCTACACATACGCGGATAGCGCCGTGAACAGCTACCTATCCACATTTGCCACCCAAGTGAGCAGAGTCCTGCCCTTAGCCGAAGACGTTAAACCATGGCTCGGTACTGAGTCCACCGGCGTGCATAACTACGGCCCGCAGCCGATAGCCACTGCTGGCGATTTGCTGCCCAGCCTTGTTGATAGAAAAATAGTAACCGGCCGGATTAGTTATTTGGTAATCCAAGCAGTTGCCCCCAGCGAATTACCAGACAGGATTAGCCATTACTTTCAAAGCCAATCCAAGGTCACTGCGGTAACCCGTAAGCCTATCGAAGGCCACGACAGCTATTTCATACTGCAAGGCAAACTAATTACTGGCAGCCGTTTGGCACGGATTGCTTGTGGGGTCGCGATGACACCATTTGAGCACATTGGCAAGTCGGCGCACCCCTACAGCCGTAACGCCAAGCATCGTGCTTCCCAAGAGTTCAGGGTTGTAGCCAAACGCTACACCCTCCCAGAAATTTCTAAACTGGCTTAACCTGGCCGGGTTTCAGGTCTCCTAGGCTGTAGCTGCCAAAGTGTGTCCGGTGCAAAGTGTTAACGGTGTAATCCAGGGCGCTGAAAGTGCGCCGGATCTGGCGGTTGCGGCCTTCACTCATCCGTACGCGCCAGTCAAACCCTGGTTCGTCGACCTTTTCGAGCGTCAGTTTGCTTACGCCGTCATCAAGCTTGATGCCGTAATCATTGATCATCTGCTGGTGTAGGGGCTCGAGCGGCCGGTTAAGTGAAACTTTATAGACTTTTTGCTTGGCATACCGTGGATGTGTTAGCTGGTTGGCAAGCACCCCATCGTTGGTTAGAAGCAAAAGCCCCGACGAATACTTATCTAAGCGGCCAACGGCTTTGAGGCTGTGATATTCGGGTGCCAGTAGGTCGTAAATTGTCCGGCTGCCCTGCCCGTCCCGCGAACAGACGTAGCCGACTGGTTTGTTGAGCATAATTGTGATGAGCGTGGCGGGTGCGCTGAGCGGTTGGCCATCGAGCGTGACAGTATCGGCCTCGGTAACCTGTAGTCCCGGACCTGGTACCTGGCCGTTGACAGCTACCCTGCCCTCAGCAATGGCAGTATCGGCTGTACGGCGGCTTAAACCAGTAGCCTGGGCAATGAACTTATTAATGCGCATGCAGTTAGTTTACAACGCAATGTTGCTGGGGTCATCCTCAGCAGGAGGTGGAGTTGGCGTAACAACGCCTGTTCCGGTATTTTGGGCTTCTTTGGCGGCTTCTGCGGCTACCAGTTGGCCAAGGTCGGTCTTGGGCTCAGTGCCTAGGGGCTGAATAACCTTTTTACCGGCAACTGTCACGTGGTTATCTGCTGCTGCTTCTTCGCTGGGGGCTGGAGTTGGAGCAGCTTCGGCTTCAGCTGCAGGGGTTGTTTCTGGGGCGACTGTAATGGGAGTTATGATGGTTGGTTCTTCGGGGGTGGGCATAACAACAGGTGGCGCAGTGGCGATTGGTGTATCGCTTGCTACTTCGGCTGTTTCCTCAACTGCTTCGACAGGCGCTTCAATGTGTGTGACCGGGGTGCTTGGTGTTGGCTCTCCGGGCACTGGAGCAGCGCTTGAGGCACCGGCTACGAAGTTTTCAATCTGATCTTCAACGGCGGCCTCTTCTGAAGCGGAACTTTGCGTGTCGGTTGGCAGAGCTGGCGCTACGGTGCTGGCTGGTTCAACCGGCGCTTCAGCGCTAGCGACTATGGTGTCGACGGCGTCCGATAATAGCTTGTCGTCGGAAGCGGCATCACTGGCTGCGGTTGGTTCTGGAACGGCCGCGGCGACTGGCTCGGGCACGCTGGCGACTGGCTCGGGGGCAGGAGCTGGAGCAGGAGCGGGTGCTGGCGCTACGGCAACTGGCTCGGGAGGGGTAACTTGGACTTGTGGTGGCGTAGCGGCTACAACCGGCAATGCACCGTCACCTTCGAGAAGTTGATGGGCAACGTTAACGATATCTTCAAGGGTTACCTGTGATTTAACCAGGTAGCGGTCAGCACCAAGGCGGTCGGCGCGCTGTTGGTCATCATTCTGGCCGAGGGCGGTCAGCATAATAACTTTTACATCTTTGAGTCCATCGGTGTTGCGCAGGATATCGAGCATTTCAAAACCAGAAATCTTTGGCATCATAACGTCGGAAATTACTAGGTCTGGCTTTTCGGCTTTGGCGATCACCAAGGCTTCTTCGCCATCTTTAGCGGCAACAATAGTGTAGCCTTCGGCTTGTAAACGCGCTTCATAAATCTCGCGTAGGTTGTTGTCGTCTTCGACCAGCATGATTTTTGCCATGGTGATTCCTTACTTTAGAATTTTTATGGGGCTTATGTTTAGCATTGTATCAGATGCCCTTACCGTCTCCAAGGGGTGCGAGTTGTGGATTGGCCGCAGCCTCGGCCTGGAGTTTTTCGGCTTGCTGGGTTGTTAGGCGCGGTAAGTTAATGTAAAACGTGCTTCCTTTGCCCAGTTCGCTTTCTACCCAGATACGGCCCTGGTACAGTTCGATAATCTTACGGCAGATAAATAGCCCAAGGCCGGTGCCGCCGATAGTGCGCGTGGCCGAGTTGTCGACGCGGTAAAACTTTTGGAAAAGATGGTCGGCGTCTTCTGGGGGGATGCCAGGGCCAGTGTCCCGGACGTAATATTGGACCACTTTGTCATCGCCTGTTAGCCCAATCGTGATTTTACCTTCCGGCGTGTATTTGACGGCGTTATCGAATAAATTGGTGATAACTTCGCGCAAGCGGTCGCCGTCTGCGAAGGTGTAATAAAGTGGCCGGACGGTTTTGCCGCCGCCTGCTGACCCGCCAGTGGCGTCAAGCGTGCTATTACTACTGCCAACTGTAAATTCTACAAATAAGCCTTTCTTTTCGGCTGCAAAGCGCAGGTCATTGGTGATCTGTTCCAGTAGTGAACCAATCTCTACCACGCCGGGGTGGCTGGTTAGGCGGCCGTCTTCGGCCTTGGCACTCGTCAAAAGGTCCTGGAATAGCTGCCCTAAGTGCTGGGTGGCGCTGTGGGCCTTTTCTAAGTAATCCCGGGCGCGGTTGTCGATAGTCGATACTTTGGCATTGAGTGCCAGCGCCAGATAGCCTTCAATGGCGGCAACTGGCGTGCGCATTTCGTGGCTGGCGGTGCTAATAAAGTCTCCACGTTGGGCTTCTTCGGCCCGCTCCTGGCTGACATCCCTAAAAACGGCGATGGCCGCCGTTACTTTGCCGTCAGTATCAAGCAACGGCGTGACGTCCAGACTGAGGGCTAGCTGCTTTTTGTCGCGGTTGAGCAGGCTGGCTTTGTTGTCGCGGTAGTGCTCGCCGTTCTTAAAAACGATTGTGAACGGGTTCTGGCTTTCTTGTAGGGCTTCGCCCTTTTCATCCACGAATGTCATAACCGATTGGACACTGATCTTGGTAACTTCATCTGCCGGCCAGGCCGTGATAGCGGCAGCAGCTGGGTTACAGACCTGGATAACCCCTTGGTCGTCTACTAGGATCACCCCGTCTTTGATGCTGTTAATAATGACTTCAAATTTCAGTTTTTCGTCATGCAAATCAGCGGCTGTGGCTGTGCCAGCCGCCCCCGTTTTGCCATGTGAGCCAGGCCCACCTTTTTTAAACAGATTGAATGCCATGGATTTCTATAGGGTATTATCGGTGTTTTGGCGCCGTTTTGCAATCCACTTATGTTTTTAAGGCATGAAGAAAGCCGTGTAGTAGTTGCGAGGTGTGTGACCAAATGGTCAACTGTCACGCTCTACACGGCTTTTTGTTCCCCTCGGGGTCTCTTTGTTAAGAGCCTCTTTTGGCCGAAGGGTTCGACGGACGGATGAACTGTGCTCTACGTGCTAGTACTTCGTGGTCGTTCTGTTGAGCGACTGCTTGGTTGTCGACCGTGACTCGCGCCAGATGCGGTAGTTCGCTTCAGCAAAGTCGGTCAGGTATGACCAGATGATGATGTAGCTGAACACAGTGACGACTGCGAACGCGATCAATGACCCGGTGTGCATGATGCCCCACGTGAAGTGGATGAAAGCGTCGATACCGACCGCGATGATCAGTGTGATGAGCGCGCAGTACAGGTTTTCCTTGCAGCGAAGCTGACGGAACACAGGTGTTTCCCCCTTGTCGAAGTCCATTGTTGGACAACATATTATAGCACATCTTGTCAAAATACGCAATATTGCTTACGCTAAGGCTTTCGCGTAGACAACAAGTAGGTTTCGTGCTATTATTACCCCTGTTTTCGTAATGAAAATAGATAGCCGGCCTCATATGCTGCGCATATGAAACCTCGCTCATAAACATTAAAAATGTGTAGACACATTTTTATGTGTTACTCGCTCGGCCTCATCGTCTAACGGTTAGGACGCCAGGTTCTCATCCTGGCAATTGGAGTTCGATTCTCCATGAGGTCACCAAATTGTAATCACAGATTAGAGATTTGCATCCGTGCAGATCTCTTTTTGTTTCCATCCCTGTTATTTGAATTCTATACCCGCAGGGCCAAAAATCTTAGTTCAATCTATTTGTTTAATGTTTAATAAGGTGCGGAAGAATAGGCGCCATATTTTCGGCAAACAGAATGAGCCCTGCGTCTAGCTCTTCGACACCAGACTTGAAGCGACATTCATCTGCAATCGGGCCCCCGCATGTCGGTATACCCACCATAAATTCCGCAACACGCTTTCGGTGTTGTTTTAGCTCTCTACGCTCTTTAACTCTTGCAATTAAACCTAAGCTACTTATATCCGGCGCTTCAATTGTCATCGGTATTGCCTCTGTGCCAGAAACTAGATCAAAACCAGCAATTGTTATAGGGTCAACTTCAAATGTTTTACATGGCACAGAACATGACTCACACCCGGCTTTCACTCGTCCATTCATCGTAAGTTACTCCTCTTAATTGCCTATTATGATCTATGCTTTATTCTAAGCAAGCATAAGCAATCGGAAGTCTTTTTATTTGGTCAAGTGGTGATATGGACGTATGAGGTCATGGCGGCGGCTTCGAGCAGGTTTTTGGCACCAAACTCAGGGTATTCGAGGATGTTGTGCCAGGCGTCGGTATGATAGTTGGCACGCAAGTCGGCATTAAGAGTGTGGGATTTTTTTTGACGGGCCAGACGGGCTAAAGCCAGACGGCTGCGTAGTGTTTCTACCTCGAGGTTAGTAGTCATGGCGGTGTGTCCAACAAATGATACGAGCATAGGGAGATCCGGGCGCGTGCTGGCGATCTCAAGTAGCGTGCTTTGGCCGTAATCGCTGCGCCAGAGAGCGCCCCAGTGCAGGGTTTCGATGGCGAACTTTTTAAGGCCATCCTTGCCTTCCGGGGCGGCTGGGATACGCCAGGCTGGATCTAGGGGGTCGGGCTGGGCTTTGGTTTCGCGGCGTTTGCTGATGGCCCAATCGGCGCCGGCAGTCAGGGCATGGCGCTGCGTGCCACGGCGGTTCTTGCGGGTATTAATGCCATCGTCAATGACGAGGTGGGTAGCCTTGACTACCCCTTTTTTAACGATACTGAGCGCTGGAAAGGCACCGACCGATTGACCACGGACAATCACCCGGTCGTAGCCGTAGGCGTAGTCGGCCAAAAAGTCAGACTTTGATGTCCAGTAATCATCAAACTGCCCTGGGCTAAGCTTTTGGCGGAGGTCTGGGCTGTAGGTGAGTGTGTCACTGCCCTGCCGGATAATGCCTAGGATGTCAAAATTGGTCAGGGTAGCTTCACGCTCGTAGCGTGGGCCGGTATTGCCATGGTTCCCCACCAACGGATAGTACGAAATAACGAGAGTTTCAGCATTGCCGCTCGGGGCTTCAAACAGATGTGCCTGCATACAGTGATTGTATCAATACAATCATCATAAATAAAACGCAAATGCTTAGCTAAATGCTCAGATAATCACCCCTAGGAAAAAAGTTGTCAAAATTAATGCTGGTTATGGTAAAATAACAGGGAAACCTAAGTGGTGCGTGTGAGGCATCCCAAAAGACAAAATAACAGAGATGAAAACGGCAAAAACGACTCTGGGTAGGCACCGGGTGCTCATGCACTTGCCGTTTACTATGTTCCACATTGAGGCGCTTGTAATGATCGTTGTAGTGACCATAGGCCAAAACCTTTGGGCGGTGGCCGCTGGTGCCAACCCAGACATTACGCCACCGTCGGTTCCAGCTAATGTGGCCATGTCCGGCCGTTCAGCTACCACTATTGATTTGACTTGGACAAACTCCACCGATGACGTTGGCGTAATTGGCTACCATGTGTTCCGGGGTGCTACCCAGGTTGGTGATGTGGCTACCAACGCTTTTAGCGATACCAACCTGGCACCTAACTCCAGTTATAACTACACCGTCACTGCCTACGATGCGGTACCGAACGAATCGGCAGCCTCCTCGCCGCTGACGGCCTCTACCCTGGCCGATACCTCCCCGCCAAGCATTCCCAGCAATGTCCACCAGACAGGCCAAACAACTTCTTCGATCACCATTGCCTGGAACGCTTCATCTGATAATGTTGCCACGACTGCCTACGAAATTTACCGCAACGGCAACCTGGTCAAAACCCAGGCCGCCACCTCATTTACCGATACCGGCCTGGCAGTCTACAGCGGCTATACTTACCGGGTCCTGGCCCTGGACGCAGCTAATAACCCCTCATCGTTATCGCCTACGCTGTTTGCTGGCACGGCTGCCGACACAACACCGCCCAGCGTCCCCGACCACATCCATAAAACTGGTAGCACGATTAGCACCATTGACCTCGCCTGGGACGCCTCGACCGATGACGTCGGGGTAGCAGGTTACCGGGTTTACCGCGATGGCAGCCTGGTTGGTTCGCCTGGGGGCACGACCTTTACCGATACTGGCCTCAGCGTCGCTGGTAACTACACCTACACCATCAAGGCCGTAGATTCAACGGGTAACCCGTCAGCGTTTTCAACACCGTATTCAACCAGTAGCTCCAGTGATACCACTCCGCCGGGCACCCCGCCAAACCTGCACACTACTAGTGTCATGGATAACGCCATTTCACTGGCCTGGAACGTTTCTAGTGATAATGTTGCCACCACCGGCTACAAAATATACCGTAATGGTAGCTTGGTAGGTACGACCACCGGCGGCACCACTACTAGCTTTACTGACCACGGACTATCACCGGTAACTAATTACACCTACACTGTCCGGGCCTATGACGCGGCCAATAACGAATCGCCTGATTCGGCCGCCCTACCGGTCACAACCGCCTACGATACCACGCCGCCTAGTGCCCCCACCGGGCTTACCTCGCCGTCACAGACGGACACTACTGTTAGTTTGAGCTGGACGGCTTCTACCGACAATGTGGCGGTTAATGGCTATGAAGTTTACCGTGGCAACACCCTCCTGACCACTACCTACGCCACTAACTACACCGATACTGGCCGGGCAGTTAACACCAGCTACGCCTACCACATTGTGGCGCTTGATAGTTCCGGCAACCCTTCGGCCGATTCGGCAGCCTATACTGTCAGTACCCTGACAGACCAGACTGCGCCAACCACCCCCGGCAACCCCCAATCGCCTAATCAGACTACAACCGGTGTCGACTTGGCTTGGGACGCTGCATCGGATGATGTGGCCGTCAGCGGTTACCGCATTTACCGCGACGGTACGTTTATTGGTACAAGCGTCAGCACGATGTACAGTGACCCGGGCTTGCACTACAACACCACCTACCACTACACGGTCACCGCTGTCGATGCCCACCCCAATGAATCAACGGCTTCCGTTGTGCTGGCTATCAGTACCCTACCCGACACCGCCGTGCCAAGCGTCGCCCTGACGGCCCCGGCCAGCGGCAACAACCAGCTGACGTTTACAATTAGCGCAACTGCCAGCGACGACCTGGACCTTAACCGTGTTGAGTTTTACGCCGACGCTACCCGCATCAGCACCATCTATAGTGCGCCATTTAGTTTTAACTGGAACAGCTATGCAGTTCACAACGGTTCCCGGGTTATTACTGCCAAAGCCTACGATGCAACCGGCAATTATGCCACGTCGAGCGTGACCATTAACGTCGCTAACCCACCACCAGCTATAACCGGCGACGTAAATGGTGACCACAAAGTTAACATCTTTGACCTCAGTATGTTGCTGTCCCACTGGAACCGTTCAGGGGCTGGGGACTTTAATAACAACGGTAAAGTTGATATATTTGACTTAAGCGTTTTGCTGTCGCATTTTGGTAACGATAATAGCAATTACAATTAACATGAAACAAAAACTGACCGCCCTCCTTGTCCTGATCGCCACCATGGTTGGCTCGGCTTTGTTCCCCCTAACCGCCTATGCGGCTGGTGCCTCGATTTCTGTTGTTGCTAATAAGGCCACTGTAGCCGATGGGGGTAGCCTGGTTGTTGCCGTCTACATGAACGGTGGTGGCACGCCGGTTAACGCCGTAGAAGCTGACCTTGGCTTCCCGAGTAGCAAGTTGCAGTACATTGGAGTGTCGTACTCAGGCTCGGCCTTTGGCGTGCAGGCACCGCCAACGCCTGGTGATGGCTCGGTAGCTATTAATGTTGGTTCAACCAGCCCCGTATCTGGCTCTGGCTTAGTGGCTACAGTTACCTTTAAAGGTATATCGGGCTCTGGCAGCGCGACGATCAGCGTGCTTGGCTCATCGCACCTAGTAAATGCCAATGATAATAGTGATGTACCGCATGCCAACGGCGCAACTACCGTCAATTTTGGTTCGGTGGCAGCGAGTTCAAGCGGAGGCTCATCTGCAGCAGCCCCTGTGGCTGAGGCGCCAAAGGATACAACTCCCCCAACCATCAGCGAGACCAAATATAAGGATTTGCAGCCAAATGGCGGTACCATCACCTGGAAAACCAACGAGCCTAGTGACTCGGTTGTGGAGTATGGCCTGGATACCAGTTATGGCCTGAGCGCCTCTGTTGCCTCCCCTACTACCAACCATGAAGTAGTTTTGAGCAGCTCATTCCTGACGCCTAAGACAGTCTTCCATTACCGCGTTAAATCAACTGACGGCGCCGGCAATGTGCAGACTGGTGCGGACCAGACATTGCCTATACCGGGCATACCAGTGACAATTATTGTCCGCTCGGCCGATGGCCAACCCCAAGCTGGCGCCATGGTTACCCTAGATAACACCACCGGCATAACTGATGAACACGGCAGCGTCACCATCCCTTCTGGCGCCGGCAACAAAAAGATTATTACCAGCTTTAACGGGGCTACATTGCAAAAGTCCATCACCGTTGATAAGTCGGCTAAAAAGCTGCCATCTTACCAGTTGGCTCTCAGCCGGGCTCCAGAAAACCGCTGGATGTATAGCTCGGCAGCCCTAGCCCTGGTAGTGATTGTACTGATCGGTCTTGATGCGGTTATTTTTGGCTCACGTTTCTTTGCTAAAGCTTTCCGTATCAAGATGCACCTGCCGGCCCTGCCGCAGCCGCACCACAGTCACGCTGAACCACTACTAGCGGCGGAGCCGGTTGAAGAAGAAAAGCCAATAGCACTAACTGAGCGATCAGCGCCAAGATATACGACCATCCGCCCGCGTGACCTTGAGGGTGACCTGGACATTAAGGCCGCAGCCGATATGCCCCTCTACCAGCTAGTCAATAACATTCCGCGGGTAGGATCAGAACCTGCCGTAACCCAGATCGCCATTAAACATTTTAATGAGCCTGATACCAGTGAAGCTGAACTGCCGCTGAGTGTAGACGAAAAACCCGCCGCGCCCAAGAAGGTTACACGACGGGTTAAGAAGCCTGCAGTCAAGGCCGCTAAAGGCAAGGCTGTCCTTAAGAAAGCTTAATTTGTAATTGAGGTTCCAGTAAATGCGCTGTTGCTGTTGCTGGCATCACCAGTTGTGCTGCTGCCGGCGTTGGTGTTGGAGCTGGTAGTCGCATCGCCACTAGTACTGCCCTGCCAACTACTATTGTCTACGGTTACAGTATTGGTGTTGTTGGCTGTGTAGCTGTTGCTGGCCGAGTTAGAAATAGTATTATCTGAACCTTGGCCAGTGTTGTTGATGGTGCTCACTTGTGTGGCTTGCCCACCGCCCCCCATGCCACCACCGGCTGGAGCTGGTGAGCTGGATGCAGGTGCGCTTGGTGCTGTGTGCGTGCTAGAAGTGGTAGTTGGTCCGCTGCTGCGTGGACGGAAGAATGATGATGTAGAGGAGCCGCCGCCAAAACCGCCACCACCACCGCCACCGAATCCACCGAATCCACCGCTTGCTGGTGCGAAGCTGTTAGAAGTAAAGGATCCACCTTGGCCGCTACCCATGCCGCCGCCAGCTGATGATGCTGGGCCACAGCCAGGTGCTGGTGTAACTGATGTTTGGGCTGAGGAACTACCGTTAACGAGTTCCACTATGAAAGCGGTATCATTGCTGTTGCTAGCATCGCCAGTCGTTGCCGAACCACCGTTGGTGTTGGCAACTTCAGTGGCATCGCCAGTTGTTGCCGTTTGGTCATTAGAATTGGTCACCGTAACGTCATTGTTATTAGTCACGTCGACATCGTTGCGCGTGGTGTTCTTGATGGTGTTGGTTGAATCCTGGCCGGTGTTGCTGATGGTACTATTGCTAGCTGAAGTTGGCATTGCCATTGCTGCACAACAGGCACCGCCACTGTTATCGACGGAGATGTCGCCTGTAGTGGTATTGTCATTACTTGCATCGCCAGTCGTTGCACTGCCACCATTGGTGTTGGCAACTTCATTGGCATCGCCGCTGTTGGCGGTTTGATCATTGCTATTACGCACCGTAACGTCATTGTTATTGGTAACATCACAGTCATTACGGACTTTATTACTAATGGTATTTGTCGAATCCTGCCCGGTTGTGCTAATACTATCCGCCGACGCAAAGCCGGTGAAGCCAAAGCACACCATAGTTATAGTCGTTAGTATTGACGCGAGTCGTTGCAGAATAGTTTTATCCTGCGCTGTAAAAGTGGCCATAGTACCCTCCTCAGAATTATGCTGATATCGGGCATTATGAACTTTTATCACAATTGTGCTGTCTAAATTTTTACAGCCATCTTACGCCCGGTGGTATGGATGGCCTGCGCTAATGGTGCCGGCACGGTAAAGCGCTTCAGCAAGTACGACCATTGCTAGGTCGTGCGGAAAAGTTAATTCACTAAAGCTGAGCTGTAGGTCGGCATTGCTACACACCTCTGGTGGCAAGCCTTCCGGGCCACCAATTATAAAGCTAACTTCCCTGCCTTCCTGGGCGCGTTTGTCTAAAAAGTTTGCGAGTTCTGGGCTGGACAGCTGAGTGGCCTCTATAACCAAGGCTACTTTGTAGCTGTTGCCGGCAGCTTCTAGAAGATGGGTAGCATCATCGTGCTTATCTTGCAGGTGCGTAACGCGGACTTGGTGAAAGTGTTTGAGCCGGCCTACATATTCCTCCCAGCCGGTTTTGGCATAGGCGAGTTTTGGGCTGCCAATGGTTATGAGATGGAGTTTCATGCGCGGCGAATTATGGCGATATTGTGCTCGTGATGCAAGCTGATCTGTTTATCCTGAAAAAAGTCACGCACAGCCCGCTCTGGCCCGGGCAGTGCATCTCGGCCGTAATCATCAATTGTGATAATGCCGCCCTCGCTCAGCCTAGGCCAAACCAGGCGCAGCGAATCGAGGATGGATTCATAAAAATCGCCATCTAAAAAGGCATAACTGATCTGTTCTGGCAGCTGATCATTCCGCAGGTCTTTAAACCAGGCTTTAATGGTAATGGGCGGTTTGAGGTTGGCCTTATGAAATTCGTTCAAGAACTGCTTTTTGCTGACGTTCAGCTCGCCGCCCTTAAATTGTTCGCCGGCGCCGCTGTTGTCTTGGGCGGTTTTATCCGGCAGGCCCTCAAATGAGTCATAGGCGTAGAACTGTTTAGCTGAACCGCTCTGGTCGAGGATGCGCTTAATAAACAGGCTGGTCGTGCCGATATAGCAACCAAGTTCCACGATGTCGCCGTCGACTTCGAGTGTTTTTTCAAACTCCCGGAGCACCACGCTCAGGGCTGGCCGTTTGATCTGGTCGGAGATGATTGGGTATTGCTCAAGCAGCCGGGTGTGCCTAGCTAGCTGCTTCATCTTCGAATAAATTCGCATGACTACGAATTAAAATAGTTAAGTAGTCATCAGGATTTTCGTTTGCTTCGACGTACTCAAGCAAAGCCCGGAGCAGGCCTAAACGGCCGCGATTTAGCCGGCTGCGAACAGTATTAATGTTTATACCGAGCGCCTCAGCGGCCTCTTCGTACTTTTTACCCTGGCCATCTACTAAATCGATGACCGAACGATGGGTATCCGGGGCAAGGCCCAGGAGCTGCATATACTCTACCCCAACGGTGTCTGTTTCCGGGTTGCCAATTTGGCTAACAGGCTCAATTGGATGCACGCTAATGTCTAATGAGCTCGGGGGAAGTCGCTGCTTTTTTCGGTGGGCATCTATGGCTATATTGCTGCCAACGCGTTTTAACCAGCCCCCAAAGGTACTTTTTTCTTCAGTTTCATCATATAAGCGTATCCCGTTATAGGCACGCAAAAATGTTTCCTGCAGAATGTCTTCAAGCTCTTCCGGTCCAGCTGTTTTTCGCCATAAATGGGAGCGAAGGTCGCTAATATGCCGTCCGTAGAGCTCACCCCAAATCATACTGGCGTGGTTAGCCTCGATAGCCGCATCGGCTGGGTTATCGGCTGCCCCGGCTGCCTTGTGGGCTGCCTTGAACTGAGAGACTAGCTCATTGTCGATTGCTCGCTCGGCTGTACCGGTGTTTATTTCTTGTAACTTCTCAAAAGCCATTTACACTCATCAAACCATAAAAACACTTTAATTACAACACGGTTTTGGTGACAATGCGCGGTAATTCATCCCAGTTGGTGGTATATCGCGGGCTGCGCAACTGGTGCTTGGGTTCCCAGCGCTTGCTGAGGTCTTCGGCGGCGTAGCGGATGGTCCGTTTGCCGTAGCGGTCATTAATGCTGTCAAAGGCGTGCATCCGTGACTTGCTAGTGTCGCTACCATCTAGGTTTACCATGCCAAAGAGGTCGGCTTGGAGCGTGGACTCGTGGACAAGGTCATAAAATAAAATGTTGGCCCGGTGATATAAGATGCCGTAGCGGAAGACTTCTTGCAGGGCGGCAACCAGTTGGCTGATTAGTTCCCCGCTATCGGCGGTGGGTGTGGTGAAATAAAGCGGTGTGTCGGAGCGTGTAAAGCCCGGTTTGTGGCGGTTGGTATAGAGTGACAGCACTGCCCGCCGGGTTAACAGCCCTTCCCGGCGCAAGCGGTAGGCCGCCCGGGCAGTTAGGCTGGCAACAGCGGCCTCAACAATGGCAAAGTCATTAGTATCTTCGCCAAACATCCGCCCATGCATGACTGTTTGGCGGATCCGGCCGATACGCTCCAACGGATGGCAGCAGACACCGTTCAGCTCGGCGGCCATTTGCCGCCCCTGGATGCCCATGAGCTGCTTGGCCAGTTGCGGGCGCATCTGCGCTAAGTCTAGGGCATTAAAGACGCCCTCGGCTTTTAGGCGTGGTCCTAGGCGGCGGCCAACGCCCCAGATATTCTCGATGGGCGTTTGTAATAAGTAGCGCTCCTGTTCGGGGCGCTCAAGGGAGTATAGGTCGAGGACGCCGGCCAGCTCTAAATCTTTCTTGGCGTGGTCACTGGCCAGTTTAGCCATGGTTTTGGTGGGTGCAATGCCAATCGACACTGGTACGCCGACTTCACGTAGGACGCGGGCGCGCACCTCGCGGGCCCAAGCCGTGTAATCTGTTATTTCAAGCCGGCTGAGGTCCAAAAACGACTCATCGACCGAATAGACTTCGGTGCGTGGCGTAATGCTAGTCAGGATACGGGTGATCCGCTCCGACATATCACCATACAGGTCAAAGTTGGCGCTAAACTGCACTACCCCGTGCTGCTTAAAAAGGTCGCGGTATTTAAAAGCCGGCGCGCCCATAGGTATGCCGAGCGCCTTTGCCTCATTGCTACGGGACACGGCGCAGCCGTCATTGGAGCTCAAGACTACTATTGGCCGGCCCTCGAGGTCCGGACGAAAGACGCGTTCGCACGACACAAAGAAGTTATTACAGTCAACGAGGGCAAAGATAGGGCTAACGCTCATACTGGTGTACCACGGCCGTTACGACGCCCCAGGCCTCATTGGGATTTTCGAGTTGGCGGAAGCGCTTGAGCTCAAAGCCTTGCTCTAGCCAACGGATGACTACGTCGCTGTCCCGCGGTGGCAGCGCCCGGTCAACAACGGCAATGTCGCCGTCAAAAATCCCGTGATCGGCATAGCGGTGGCCAACGATCCGGAACACAAAGGTGCTTGAGGGGCGTTTCACTAGCAGCTGGTTAAAGTCCAAGCTAAGCTTTACGCCCCATTTTCGTCGGTCTGCGGCCGGGTTTGGGAAACCGGCGTGTACTGATACTCCATCATCTGGTACTGGGTTGCTTCCGGCCATAGCCTCAAGATTTGCTTCCATAATTTGCTCCATTCCTTTTCTTGTTTTGATTTCACGCCAGTTCCTTCATATCGACAAGTGTCCAGTGGTTAGCATTGTCTAGGCGCAGACGGAACTGGTTGTGGCCGTCAGAGACGTCAAAAAGTTTGACCAGCTCCTGGCCTTTCTCGACGAGGTAGCGCATGCCCTGCTCGATAAAGGTGTATTCGCGGCCGCCGTAGACCATTTTTTTTGGGAAGCTTTCTAGGCGTTGTTTGCCCTTAGTGCTGCGGAAGTAGAGTGAGGTAATTTCAACTTCAGGGGTATCAAAGTAGCGGATTGTCATAGTTCAAAGCTCCATTCCCCCAGGGAGAGCCTGGGAGTAAAAGGTTAATAAGTAAAGAGACTGATCAGTTTATATCTGTCAGCGAACGGATTTTGGAGTTGGAGCTTCCCTGCAAAGTTTCTGGACACCGTTCAGTGAGAAACGTTTAAGCAGCGATGCTTTGAATGTATGAAGGCTTGCAGTGACCGGAGTGTGCTTACCTGGTTGTAAAGTCCGGGAAGTAAATTGCTAGCGCAAAGTCCTCTCGTGGCTAGAACTAACTATACTCTTCCATGTCGCGCTTATGCAATAAAAAACTGAGTCCAATATGGGCTCAGTTTTTTAATTATTGGACTTACCGCTGGATAGTTGCGCGTACAGAGCAAGAATAGGTGGGAGCATTTTGGTAAACAGTCATATTGACGTAGTCACCAGTAGACAAGAAGTTCACGTTTTGGGAAATGAAATCAAGTTGCTGTGATTGATTTGGGCTCAGCGTGCGCCAGTATTGGTTCTCGTTTCGGTAACCACTTGATCCTGTTTGCGTAGCCCCTGCGTGATAGTAAGTACTCTTGTAATACAGAGAAGGCTTAAAGCCGGTATTGCCAACATTTGTAACGGTAACATAGTAGTCTACCGTGTACGAATTGACGCGCTTAGCGACTATGCTACATTTGCCGGCTGCTTCTGGGGGAACTTGAGCATGGCTCATGACAATGTATGCAGCGCCACCGACGCCAACGCCAAGCACGATAATTGCGGCAAGAAGAGTGTGGGCAATACCTAGGGCATTAAGTTTTTTGAGTTTCATGTTTATTTTATCCTTCTAAAGGGGTTGGTATATCGCTTATTATATCGGTTATGGTGTTGTGGCCAAAGAAAATATATAAAAAACGATGTAGTATTGCTGACGTTTTAGCTGCCTATTGCTGTCTAGAAAGATTGGCCGCAAAGTTAGGTAATAACTACTGGACGGTGTTGACGAAGTTGACCAGTTCGTGCGGTGTCAGTTCGGCCTTTACTAGGTAGGCATCGGCGTTATTTTCGATGTCTTCGCGGACGTCATCGCGTTGGTCTAGGTTGGTCGTGATGATAATTTTGGCTTTTAGTTGCGGCGTTTGGGTGGTGTCACGGAGGGCGCGCAGGATCTCGATACCGGTAACGTTAGGAACCATTAGGTCGAGCAGGATGATGTCATATTTATCAGTCTGGGCTTCAATTAGGGCTTTGGCGCCATCAGGAATGACGGTGACTTCATA
This sequence comes from Candidatus Saccharimonadota bacterium, assembly GCA_028286345.1. Lineage (GTDB taxonomy): Bacteria > Patescibacteriota > Saccharimonadia > Saccharimonadales > UBA4665 > JAQBRT01. The sequence goes on along the minus strand of JAQBRT010000001.1, from coordinate 754,595 downwards.
GCCGCCTTTGGTGAGGGAGCGGGCGTAAAGTTCGCTAATGAAGTGTTCGTCTTCGATACATAAGACTTTGCGGCCGGGTGCAGGATTGGGGGTTTCGGGGATTGGTGTGTCGTCTGATTGCATGCTGGTATTGTACCTGGTTAGCGGCGGTAGAGCGAGTGGTTCTTGATCCAGCCGTGGGCACCGCGGATGATTTCCTTGTTTTCGGACTGCTTAAGTTCCTCGGTTAGCTGGGTGTATGGCATGACGGTGAAACTAAAGGTGCTGCCCTGCCCTTCCTTACTGGCTACAGTAATGTTGCCGCCGTGGGCCGTGACGATGGTTTTGCTGAGGAATAGGCCGAGCCCGGTGCCTCCAATCTGGGCGCGGTTACGGTGGTCACGGTAAAACTTAGTAAATAAGTTGGGCATAATGCTGGGGCTAATACCAAGACCAAAGTCTTGGACGCTGGTTTCGACCATGCCCTCTTTATTCATGTGGGCGTCAACTTTTATAACTTTGCTTTCGCCGCTGTATTTGATGGCGTTGTCGATCAGGTTGTTGACGACCTCGTGGATGCTCAGGCGGTCAATGCCCACTGCCGGCAGGCCGGGTGCAATGGTGGTCTGGATTTCGATGCCGCGGACTTTGGCGCGCAGGTTAATGCCGTCGAGCGCCGCTTTGAGCACGGTTCCCCAGTCCTCTGTCTGTAGTTTGAGCTGGAGCTGGTCTTCTTCGACGCGGGCGACATTTAAGATGTTATTTACAAATGCTGTCAGCTGTTCAGTTTGGGCGCTCATTTTTTGCATAAAGTCATCAAGTTCAGGGGTGATCTTGCCTTCTAGCTCTTCTTCGAAGACTTCGATGTAACCGCGTAGCAGCGTTAGCGGCGTGCGTAGCTCATGGACGCTTAGTGCCACAAAACTAACGGCTTGGTCATCTTGGCTGTACTGCTTGGTGTGGTCAAACAACACCAGCAACGTTTCCATGTGGGAGGTATTGTCCTTATTGTAGTAAGCAGCCAGGTCAAACAGCCGGGTTGGGTGGTTATCGCGGACATTGAGCCGGACGCGCTCCCAGCTTGAGCTGGCAGTAGCGTTAGAGACCTTAACGGACTTGAGCCAACTATCGAAAGTGTCTTCGGACGGGAATGACATATCTAGGGCCATATAGACGTTTTTGCCAATCAGTTCGTCGGCCTGCATGCCGATGTAGTTAGCAGCTGCTTGGTTAGCAAACTGGATAATCTCGGACTCGTTTAATACAAAGAATGGCAGTGGCAGGTTGCTGGCAATGAAGTTGTGGTGCAAATCAGTGGCTTCGGCGGCGGTGGTTGCCTGGGTGTGGGCAGCGACATCGGCCAGTTGGTAGATTTGAGCGACTAAATTGGCAACTAACTCGCGGCCAACCTTGAGGCTATCAATCTTGGGCGCGGCAATACCGTGCTGGGTTGGGCTAAGGTGTAATACGGCCTGCCAGAGCGCGGTAATCGGCGCCATGACGCTTTTAGTCATGCCACGGACAATAAAGGGGCTGGCGATTAATGCCGGTGCCATAGCGATTAAGAGCGTGACATAGCCCGGTAGGTCATAATGTTCCACTACAAACCAGCCAAAGATGATCAGCAGGTTTTCGGCCGTAACAAAAATGATCAGGCGGTTGCGGATTGATCGGGTGAGTTCCTGTAGGTTGTCCATGGTCGTTTACGGGGTGTAGCTTACGTTGCTGGCGGCACTGACGGCCGTAATCCAGGTTTGGCCCGGGTTGAGGGCTAAAGGCTTGCCAGCGGCATCGGTAAAGGTGAACTGGGTAGTGTTATCGGGCTTGCTCCACTGTCCTTCGGTTACGACGCCGTCTTGGAAGACGTACATTTGGCCACTGCCGAGCGTGTTGTAGTCTGAGTGGTAGCCATCAGACTTAAAGCCGTATTGCATAACCAGCGCCACAACTACTTTGGGACTGAGCTGGACTGAGCCTTCGGCGTCTAGGTGCGGTGCCCCGCCCTCGCTGCGCTTGTAGCTGTTGGTTGCCGCGTCGTAGTCATAGTGGACGTTAAATGATGGTCCTGACATCGTCAGGTTGACGCTTTTAGCAGTTGGGACTTTGCTAACGGCGTCTGCCTTACGTGGGAAGCTGGTAAAGGTGCTGCTAGTGTAGCCCTTGCTAACGGCAAGGTCATTTAAGGTGCTCTCTGAGGTATAAACATTGTGTGGTGCCGCCCGGTCGGTAGTGCGATGATAGGAGCCACCATTGTAGAACTGGTCGAGGTCTCGGACACCCCAAGCTTTAACATCGGCTAGGGCTTCTGGACTGCCACCAACGTGAGCATAGCCGGCGTTAAAGCCGAGTGCCCACTGGACATAATATGGCCGGGCGGAGCGGATTGGGCCGATGTTGCCGGGCTGGGTATCTTGGAATAAGGCCAGGAAGCGGGTAATGCCGCCTTCGGCGATGGCTTCAAAAACGATACTTGCCTGGCTGAGGCCGGACTGTGGCCGGGCATCTAGGCTGTTTTCGACCATGACGCCAATTACGGGCCGGCCATTAGCGGACGGGTCAACTTGTAGGCCGCTTAGGGCCGAAGGCACCGTCGTAGGTTTTGGCGGTACTTTTTTCTTGGCTACATGCACAATTGGCGCCGATGCTAGCGGCTTGTTTGGGCGGGTTAAAAGAAAGGCTGAAGCGCCTATACTGCCGACCAGGATAACAGCCCCAGTAATCAGTAGTACCCGCTTGCTGGGTAGCCAGTGTGGCAGGGTTTTTGGTGTTTTTTCCTCTGTTGGTTCAGTGGTAACACTGGCCATCAGTTCATCTTCGGCCGCGATTTCTTCAGGTGTGCGGAAATCTTCGGCTTTTACATCCTTGTTGGCTGGTTTTTTTTGCTCTGCGTCGGTGTTGGTTTCTGCGGTGCCCGGTTGCGGAGACTTTACTGCCTTCTTCGGCAGCTTAAAGTCACTAATCATGTTGTCCAGTATAGCAAACTGCTTATGTAAATTACAGGGCTGCGAGCTGTTGGTCGATGCGCCCCAGGGAGCGCTCTTTGCCTAATAAGGCCAAACTTTCAGCTAAGCCCGGGCTAGCTGGCGCCTGGGTGGTGGCAATTCGCACCAAGCTAAACAGTACTGCTGGCTTTTGGCCGGTGGTTTCGAGGAGTTGGTTGAGACGGTCGGTGAGGTCCTGTACGCTAAAGTCAGATTCTGCTAAAACGTCGCGCGCCTGCTGTAATAAGTTTTTGAGTTCGCCTTGGTCAACTTTTTTGAGCTGTTTATGCTCGCTGATTAGGCTCCCGTTAACTGGCAGGTCAACAAAGAAGAACTTGGTGAGCTCGGGGATTTCGGCCAAGTATTTTAGCCGTTCTTGGATTAGTGCCAAGACCTGCTTTTTGTAGTCGTCACTGGCTCCAGCCGCCTCTGGACCCCAGTAGCCGGCGCTGCGCTGATACAGGTCATCAAGCTCAAGTTCACGGATATGGGAGCCGTTCATCCATAGCAGTCGCTTGTCATCAAAGCGTGCCCCGCTCTTCTGGACGTGGCTGAGGCTAAACTTTTCTACAAGCTCCTGGACGCTAAAGACTTCTTGTTCGGTGGCATCGTTCCAGCCAAGCGAGGCAATAAAGTTGAGGAGTGTCTCTGGCAGGAAGCCTTCACGGACGTAGTCGAGGACATCTTTGGCACCGTCACGTTTGCTGAGTTTTTTGTTGCCATCCGGGCCAAGGACATGCGGCATTGTGGCCATTTTTGGTGGTATTAACCCGAGCGCTTCATATAAGTTAAGGTAGTTTGGCACGCTGGCCAAAAACTCCTGGCCGCGGATGATCAGGTCTATTTCCATTTCGGTGTCATCGATGATGTGGGCAAAGTTATAGGTTGGGTAGCCGTCTGATTTGATCAGGATAAAGTCGTCAACTACTTCTGGGCCGGTTTTAAGGTCGCCCATTACCTCGTCGTGGCGCTCGTAGGCTTTGGGATCTGATTTAAAGCGCAGTGGCCTAGTGCCGTCCCATGCCGGTGGCGTTTCCGGGCGGTGATTGCGGTATAGGAATGGCTTTTTGTCTTTTTGGGCTTGCTCACGGAAAGCTTGGACTTCTTCTGGGGTGTATGGGTCGGCGTAGGCGCGGCCACTATCTATTAGCTTCTGGGCCCACCGCTTGTAGCTTTCTAGGCGCTCGCTTTGAACATAGGGTGCGTGCGGGCCGCCAATGTCCGGGCCTTCGTCGTACATAAGGCCGAGGGTGCGCAAGCACTCAATCAGGTGTTGGCGGGCACCCTCAACCTCGCGTTTTTTATCGGTGTCTTCAAAGCGCAGCACAAACTGGCCGCCTGATTGCCGGGCTACCAACCAGGCAAACAACGCGGTGCGGATACCACCAACATGCAGAAAGCCGGTTGGGCTGGGCGCGAAACGGGTTCTAATAGGCTTCATTGCTGCCCATTATAGGAGAAAACTACCTCTGAAGCTAGATGCTGGCAGCCAGCTCAATGAGCTGGTGGCTGCTGAGGGAGCCGTTGGTCTGGACGTTGTACCAGACGCCGTCTGCTACCCAGGTGGCGTTCTTCTGGCCGTAGACGTAGATGGTGCGGCCGGCTGTTTGGACTACTTCGTACGAGTCGCCGCCCTTGGTGGCTACAAACTGTTCGCGGAGGGTTTGGTCATCCCAATTGGAGGTCTTTTCGGTGACGGCATAGCTGCGCTGGTCGCTGTTGCTGTGGTATTTGACGTTCACTACACCTGGGCTGTAAGTGAAAGCGCCAACTGAAAAGCCAGATGGCTTATAGCTTGGCAATGAGGCGGCAAAGCCGGCCTTTTTGGCAGCCAGGTGGATATTGATCTGAGACATATTTTGGTAGGCTACAAAACCAGCAAGTAGTAAAACAGATAGGCTGGTAGTAGCTAGGCGCATACCCAAGCGTTTACCCTTTGAGCGCTGTTTTTTGTGCTTGGCAGTAACTTTTGGTTGCTCGTGGGAATTTGCTTGCCTTAGGGCATTTTGGAAAATGTCTGCCGATGGTAGAGGCTCTGCTACGGCTACGGGCCGAGGCTTGATATCTATAACGGCGGCTGGCTTAGGGGGATGGGCTGGCTTAACAGCGTGTGGGTGGTTAGCAACCGGTACGACGCTAGTCGTGGCAAAGTGCGTAATAAGCTGGCTTTTTGGCACAGCCTGGGCCTGTTTGAGCTTTTCTGGGCTGACTGCTGGCGTGGAGCTATTAATAACGATGGGCGTACTGTGAGTCGGCTTCGATTTCGATTTAACTGCGCTTTTAACTGGCGCTGGCTTCTTAACGGCTTGGCGCATTAGGGTTTTGCCTGATTCGGGCTTATGGGCAGCAGTGTGCCGGGGTGAGGCCCGCTTAACGTCCATGATTGGCTTTTTGATCGTTACAGGAGTTATGGCCGGTGCTTTGCCCGACGCCTTTTTTACGGTAACAGCAATGGCATCACCAGTGCTCGTATCATAGTGCTGGCCGTTGATTTTGATGGTGTTCTTTTGAGCAGTCATTTTGTTGTAGTAATTTCACTCTCATCTTACCGCCTCTTATGCTATGCTGCAAGTGCGCTCGCGCCAAAAGCGCTCACTTGCATTATGGATTACGTAGACCCAGAAAAAATGAAACAGCACCGCATCCTATTATTTATAGGATATATTTTGGTGACTTTTGCGATTATTATTGCTGCCCTCGTGTTGTTTTACCAGGCTAGCGGTGGCTATGGCGTGGACAAAAACGGTGCCATTATTCAGAACGGTTTCCTTTACCTATCGAGCGTACCGGGCAAAGCGCAGATTTACCTCAACGGTACCTTGCGCAGCGAAAAGACCAATACCCGGCTCTACTTGCCTTCAAATGTTTACAAAGTTGAGTTACGCAAACCTGGCTACCAGAGCTGGCAGCGCAATGTAGTCTTGGATGGCGCCAGTGTTGAACGCTTTGATTACCCGCGGCTCTTCCCTACCAAATTGACCTCGACCACACTCGATACACTTACTGGCAAGCCGGCCATTGCTTCACAAAGCTTGGACCGCCGTTGGCTGCTGGTTTCACAGGCCGACAGCACGCACAACTTTACCCTGTATGACCTTAAGAACCCGACCAAAACATCTAGTACCATCAGCTTACCGGCAGCGGTCGTTACCAGCCCGACTACCAGCGAAAGTTGGCAAGTTGCCGAATGGGCAGACGACAACCGACATGTCCTGCTGCAGCATAATTATGATGACAAACTTGAATATATCTTACTCGACCGTTCATCGCCGGCTGAGTCCTTGAACTTAAATAACAACCTTAGCGCATCGCCCACCAAGCTAACGCTCAATAACCGTAAATACGACCAATACTACCTCTGGAACAGCGATAAAACCCTGCAATCAACCACGCTTAAAGACGCCACGCCGGTTGCCGTTGCTGACCACGTGCTGGCTTACCAATCTTATGGCACAAACACTATACTTTACGCTACCGATGTTGGTGCGCCGGCCGGCAAGACGCTGATCAAACTCAAGGTAGCCACCCAAACCTATACCGTACGCACGGTGACCGCCAGCGAACTCTATGTAGTTAACCTGACCGAGTACAGTGGCACTTTATATGTGGTCTGCGGCTCGCATGCCGATGAGCGCGTGTATGTCTATAAGGACCCAATTAGCCAGATCCAAAGCCGGGCCAACCACTTGCCAGTACCGGTACAAGTACTACACGTGACGCAGCCAAATTACGTCAGCTTTAGTGACTCAACCCAGTATGTGATGGCCGAAAACGGTTCCCAAATAGCCGTCTACGACGTCTTAAATAAGCATGGCTTTAATTACACTATGGCTGCCCCGCTCGACGCCCCGCAAGCCCATGCTAATTGGATGGACGGCGACCGTATTGATTACGTTAGTGGTGGCAAACTAGTCATCTTTGATTACGATAAAGCCAACTCGCGCACACTGGTTAGTAGCGAACCAAACTACAAACCAGTCTTTTCACCGGATTATAAATACCTGTACACCCTGCAAAATGCCGAGGTTGCCGGCAATCGTACAGCGCTAGTACAGACTCCAATCCTCATCCCTGCCGATCTTTAGCGAGGCATGCGGTGCTGCTGGGTACGGCGGTATACCCCGGCGATCACGACTATAGCAGCTACGGTTAAGCCAAACTTTCCAAAGCTTGAGGCAAGTAAGCGCCCGCCTAGTGTGCGGCCATTGCCTGGTAGAGCCGTTGGCGCACGGGTGCCTCCAAGCGGAGCAACCGTTGTTGCAGCCGTATTGGTGGTTGGGCTTGGGCTAATTTGCTGCCCAACAACCACCAAGCGCCTCAAGCTAGTGCCCGGTGGGTCGCAGGTTATAAGCGTGGCAGTGGCGGTTTGCCCAGGCACCGGGTCGAGTACGCCAACATCGCTTGGGTCGACGATGGTGCGGCTAATAACTTTGTAGACGTAAACCTTTTTATTGTAGGTAATATAAAATGTGTCGCCTGGCGTAATGGCGTGCAGTAGCACAAATGCGAACTTATATTTGCCCTTATTAAAGATGTTGCTGGAAGAGTGGCCAAAGAAAGCGGCATTGCCGTTTTCGCCCGGCTTGGCGGTAATTGGATAGTGGACTATGCCATTCTCTAGGCCGGCCTCAATATTAGTCTCATCAATTGTTTGCTGGGTGTAGTCAACAGGAATTTCGAGGTTAATTTTGGGGATAATAACTTCGTTTTTGTCAGTGGGTGCTGCCCCGCTAACATCCGTAATAATTGGCGTGGCGCTAGCGTGGCGGCTAGGTTGGTAGAGTGGTGCCAAGAAAATCTCGTTAAATAAACCAAACAGCACTACGATCATAACCAGTGCACCCATGCCCAGGCCAAATAATATTGATTGCAAGTGGTGTTTGGCGGTAAGTTTACCGCCGGCGCTAACATTATGCTTAATCGTTTTGCGGACATCATCAACCGAACGGACATCACGGAGTTTTTTGCTGTGGCGCTGAACGGATTTTTTACGGCTGGTGACTTCCGGTGCCGGTGCCGGCTGTTGGCCGATAACATCGTGGCTACTGTAGAACTCCTGCCATACCTGGTGTTTTTCCTCATCGGGCAGGCTTTGGTAATAGGTATGCCACTCGGTTTGTACGCTTGCCAGATCCTTTCCCGAGGTGCCTAGCTCGTACATAAACTTTTGGTGCCTACTCTGGTGCTTAACGGCTTGGGCTTCTTGCAGTTCTTCCCTGGCACTTGGCTCTTGGTTGTACAGCTGCTCAACTTTTTGGCGAATCAAAGCCGCGGCATCTTCGTTTGAAGTGTCTTGCGGCTGGTAGCCGTTAAATAGTTGGTTGTGGTCAGTTGCCATAAATATTGCTAATGCTAGCCTTTACTCTGCAAGTATAGTACAATTTTCCCCTGTAACCTACGCCTTTGAACAGCATTGGCAGCACTTTTTAAAACATTTTTTTATTGCTTGTGCCGCGATGGTGGAATTGGTAGACACGCTAGACTCAAAATCTGGTGTCCCTTGGGACTTGCCGGTTCAAGTCCGGCTCGCGGTACCAGCAATCAAAGAATGGCAGTTGTTGATGCTTCAAATGGCTTACTAGGGTTTTGGGCCTGCCAGGTGGCAACATGAGCGGCTGTATGCACGCGCCATACCGGCATATCAGCATCTAGCTTAGTGTCGCTCACCTCGCCCCTGTGGGCAACGAAAATCCGGTCATTATGCTTTGTAACAAGAGTGATCCCGTGAGCTTCTGTAAAATCGTGCAGCGCTTCGATGAGCGGGAAAAAGTCCATATCGAACGTAAACGCCTTGGCGAACTTGGCCTGGATACCGAGCCGGCGCAGCTGGGCAAAGCTAATGACAAGTGTGGTTTCTGGGCGCTGTAAAACCGTTGCCGGGTTATTTATAAAATAGTCGGCTGCATCCTGGGTAATGGTAAGTTGCCCACTGTATTTTTGGGAGAACTGCTCCAGGGCTATGGCCGTTTCGCTGTTACGACCTAGGTCGCCGGCGAGCAGTACCCCATCAGCCCACTGGGCGTGGGCGAGCATCTCGCTGAGGGCGTTTTTGGCAAAGCTGCCACTTGGGGTGCTTGGGGCAAAATCGGCTGCAAAAAAGCCCTTAGGCAGCAATTTTTGAACATGTTCAGGCAGCAAAACGTGCGTGCTGCCAATGCCTGCTTTGCTTGCCTCGGTGAACGCCAGCGCTGGCGCCGCAAAGCCGTAGGCATTGCCGCCAATCACCAGGAGTTTACCGGCGTGGGTGCGGTTTTCTGGCCGGCTCCACAAAAGGTCCGGGAATAATGGCTTATCCGCCGTCTGCCTAGACCAATAATTTTGCATAGTGTTCTATAATCTCGCAGTATTTTTCGGGCTCTTCCCATATATTATCGTGTGAACCGGACAAGCTTACGAATGCCCATGGCTTGCTATCCATAAGTTCTGACATACGCGGTGTCTCAAGCCAGGGATCGTATCTGTTGCCAATCATGACTTGCTGCGCGTCAGAAAAGTCAGAAATGGTAGCTGTTTTAGCATGACGGATGATATAGAGGTTACGTTTGGCACGGCTGAAACCATAGAACAAGCCCCACCACGCATGGTTAAAACGGTGGCGCGGTCCAACAGAGTACTGGTTAATGGTGCGTGTGGCGGTCATGAACATTTTTAAATTTGCGGCCCTGAGCGGCAGCCCAACATAAAAAACCAAACGAGGATGTGCCCTGGGGTCAATTAACCAGCATCCCGCAGAGTGGGCAATAATAATGTCTGCCTCCGTCGCCGATTTGACGGGCGCCATACCGGCTTTGTTGAGCTGCCGGCGCATTATTTTGCCTTTCAGTGAGCCACCTAAAATGCCGTAGCTTATGTAGTAAGTCACAGGCTTAGTCATTTAATTTGTAGCTTCCTTCTCTGGAAGAAAGTTCGTAAACGACGTTTTTGCGCTCCAGCACAATCTGCCAGCCGTTGGCGCGGGCGTGTTCGTAAAGCCCCCGGGTTGGGTTGAAAGCAATTGGCTGCTCGGTCATGGCCAGCATGTCGATATCGCCTTCGCTGTCGCCGACGGCAATGCTGCCAGCGGTAGCTGCTTCATAGCTGCCAATTAAGGCTGCTAGTAGCTGTGGCTTTTTACCGACTGACAAATCTTTGATGCCAGTAAATACGCCGCCATTAACTTCGTAATTGGTGGCGGCAAAATCGTCAAAGCCATAATGTGCTGCAAACTTTTGGACTATAACCGACGGCGAGCCGGAAATGGCAAACAATAGATAGCCTTTGGATTGCAGGTCGCGGATTAAATCGCGGGTGTAGGTGTAGACTTGGTCTTTGTATTCTTCAAAAACCACTTCAGTGGCAGCTTCAAACTCGGAAACTGACAGGCCGCGCATGGCGTTGTCGAAGACTTCGACCAAGCGGTGTTCGTAGGCGGCAAAACCGTCATTGCCAGTGCGGCGCTTCCAGTCCATGCGGGCAGCTTTGACGCTGGAAAAGGCCTCGGGTTCTATGTGCCCGGCGCGGGCTAGGGCGTCACCAATGGCGTGATATAGCTGCCAGCGGATAATAGTGCCGTCAATGTCAAAGGCTGCAAACGGACGGGCCATTTAGGCTTCTCCGAATTGTTTCACCAATAGCTTAATTAGTGACCAGCTTTCGTGCTCGGCGGCGTGGCCGGAGGTTGTGAAGTGCAACTGGGCATTGCGCAGGAGTTTGCTAAGTTTATAGGCCGTGTGTGGTGGGCAGACCATGTCGTACCTGCCCTGCACCATGGCAATCGGCATGGTCAGTTTGCCTACGTGGTCAAAAATGTAGTTGTCTGGGATAAAACAGAGGTTATTCAGGTAGTGAACCTCAATCCGGAGGGCGCTAGGGTCGTATTCGTCACTGTTAATTGGTTCGTGGCGGTCATCCAGTGAAATAGCACCGCCCTCTAGCGATGTGTAGGCTATGGCCGACTGGGTTGCAGTCTCGAGGTCATTGCCAAGGATGCGCTGGAAGTGGTAGGCGCTGGGGTTGCTTACATTGGCTTTGGGGACGGTTGCAACATAGGCATCCCACACGTCCGGGAAAAATGTCTTAAAGCCGCCTTGGTCTAACCAGGAATTCTCGGCTTTGGTAGATGTCCAGACACCATCGATAACCATTGCGGCGACACGGTCTGGGTGTGCAATGCCAAAACATAAAGCTAAGGTTGAGCCCCATGAGCCACCAACCAAAATACAGCGTTCAATACCGCGCGAGTTGAGTATGGTAATAATGTCGGCTACCAGGTCTTGGGTAGTATTGTGCTCAAGCGATCCGTACGGCAGGCTTTTACCGGCGCCGCGCTGGTCATAAAAGATAACGCGCTGCGCGAGCGGGTCAAATAACAGTTTTTTGCGGTCACTGGTGGCGCCGCCTGGCCCACCCTGTAAATAAACTATGGGTGTTTTTGCGTCCTTGTTGCCCCAATCGTGGACTGATAGCTGGTGGCCATCACCAACGTCGAGCATGAGGGTCTCATTAGTGTACTTATCGGGGGTCATGACTTGCCTTTCTGCTTCCAATCGCCACCGTTAACGCGGTTATCTGGCGATTCAATGTGCCAATTATTTGGGTCAGTGGCAAAAATTTCTTCCCGGAGCTTGCGGGCCGCATCAGTAAATAAGTGGTTTTTGGCGACAATGTCGCGGGATGGCTTCCAGGTAGTGGCCAGCTTAGCGCCGCGGGCCTCCTGCTCGTGGACTTCCATATCTACATCGAGGTTGTCAGCATCTTTGACAATTTTTGCCTCTAGCGATTGGCGCAGTTCGTATTCATGGATAAGGGCCAGGAACTCTTCTGACAAGCCAGTGTCATGGAGCATATCGGTGGCGGCCTTTGTCTCGTCGCGTTTTACGTATTGGCGGCTCATATAGTCAACGTCGCCGGTACGGCTCTCGGCAATATCGTGGGCCATGGCCATTTTGAGGATTTTTTCTGTATCAACTTTTTCTTTCTGGCGGCTGGCGATAACCAGTGCTAGCCACATCACACGGTAGTGGTGTTCAGTGATGTTGGCCACATCCTGCAATAAAAAGCGCTGCCACTGGCGCGGCTGGAAACGCAGCGCGCCGATCTCAAATAAAAAGTCTATATCCCGGCTCATATGTCTAGTGTAACAGATCTATTACATTGCTAAACTTGACATAAGTGGTATAATGTTAAGTAATGAATTTTGCAACCAAAGAAAAGGAATGCCAAGTAGCCTTTGAGCCGACTGAAGATGAGCACGAAATCTTCAAGCACGCTTTCACTATTCAGGTTGACGAGCATAGGTCCGGCAAATTAACACTCGAGGACCGTCCCTACACTTACTACTTGGCTTATTTGAGTTTCGGTGACGTAATCATCCAGGCTGAAAGCGAAGTTGGCATGCACCCACTGGGCTTTATAGATATGGCAAAAGCACTCGAGTATGCCGTGGCTCATAGGCGTTTTGGGCCAAACGAAGTATGGCTGGCAAGTGAGATGGCCGAAGAAATGACCGACTATGCGGTAGCCTTTGTTGAAAACCGCGCCGAGGCCGAAGTTAATCGTCTTATTGGCGACCTTATCAATCCAGTTTCACAAGATTAAATATCGAGCGTTACGCTAATTGGGCAATGGTCTGAGCCAAAGACTTGGGCATGAATAGCAGCGTCTTTGACCTTGCCTTTTAGTGCTTCTGAAACTAAGAAATAGTCGATGCGCCAGCCAACGTTGCGGTCGCGGGCTTTGGCAAAGTGGCTCCACCAGGTGTAATAGCCGTTGCCCTGTTTGAACATGCGTAACGTGTCCACAAAACCGGCGTCTAGGAAGTTTTGGAAGCCACTTCGTTCTTCATCGGTAAAGCCTTTTTTGCCGCGGTTTGGCTTTGGGTTGGCTAGGTCATCTTCGGTGTGGGCTACGTTGAGGTCGCCGCAGAATACCACTGGCTTTTGCTTCTCTAGCTCCTTACAGTAGGCCAAAAATGCTGGGTCCCACTGTTTGTGTCGTAGTGGAATGCGGCTTAGGTCGTCTTTGGCGTTGGGGGTGTAGACGGTGACCAGCCAGAACTTTTCGAACTCGGCGGCAATGACCCGGCCTTCTAGGTTAGGGTCGCCGTAAACATCGCCGCTGACGTTAAGCCCTTTAATAATGTGCTCCGGAAAACCAAAAACTGTTTGTAATGGTTTTTCCTTGCTCAGTACGGCGGTGCCGCTGTAGCCTTTTTTGACGGCAGAGTAGAAAACGGCCTCGTAACCATCAAGCGGAATGTCGATCTGTTCGGGCTGGGCTTTGGTTTCTTGCAGGCAGAGGATGTCTGGTTGCTCGGCTTCCATAAATGGTACAAACAGGTTTTTATTCATGACGGCGCGGATGCCGTTGACGTTCCAGGAGTATATTTTAATCATGTGGCCAGTATAGCTTTTCAGGGGTAAGTTTGCTAGACTATGTCCTAATGTCGGAGAAATCGCATTCGCTGTTAGCCGTTTTTGTAGACGGTGAAACAAAGACCGGTAAAGGTGCCGCGGGCGAAGCGATTGCCGAAACTCTCAAAGCCCAAGGTTTGAACGTGCACTACGATGTCGCCGGCGATTTTTATCGGCGCTATGTGGCTATGGTGCGTCGTGATCTACACCTCGCTGAAAGTGACGTGCTGGAATCGACTCTGGATCTGGAAGCTACAGCGGCTTCCCTGTATGATAGTGGCGAAGCCTTTGATCAGGATGAAACGCTCGGTGACTTACAGCGTCCAGCAATATCACAATCTGTGGCTGTTCTCGGTGAACTAGAGATTGCCCAAAAAGCTGGCGGTGAATGGTTTGCCTGTGCCGTTCAGGAGGCTTTCGAAAAACAGGCTGACGTTATTGTGCTTGATGGTCGCAATCCGCGGCTGCGCATCACGCACGAGTTGCCAGAACTTGGCATTGCAGTTCAGACAGCCCTCGACCTATATATGACTTGCGATGTCCACGAAGCTGCTCGCCGGGTGTTGGTTGGCCGTGGTTTGAACAATCCCAGCCCAGAGCAAATTGCTGCTGAAAGCCAGGCGGTGACAGCTCGCCGTGAGCTCGATCGCAAACGAGCCAACCGTCCATTCCTCGAGCCGAGTGAAACTGTTTCTTTCTGGCCGTCACATCAGGATGTCGCTGACATTCTTGAAGAAAGTTGGGACGCAGAACGTTTTGGCGATTTGCCAGCCACAATCATTCTCGACAACACGGCAATTCCAAAAGACGAAATGCTTGCCGCCGTTACTTCTCTTGCTTCGCAGGCTGTAGTGCTTGTAAAAACAAGCGCTTAGCCAGCTGTTTTACGTTCGGGGCAAATGACATCCCAGTCAATGTCCCTATAGACGTATTGTGAGAGTTCGGTTGATGTGGCGGTAATACTTGGACGACTCCTGCACGATGCAAGTGCACCCTCTGGAGTGTTGTTCCCGCCTGCGATCCAGCTGCCGCGATTTTTAGGGAGCCAACCACCGGTTATCGGTCCCCACATTCCAGCGGCGGGTGACAGTTGTGCAGTTGCCGCACGAGCCGGCACGCTGTAATAGACTATTCTTGAACGGGGGCTGGCCGCTAACAACGCCTCTTCCATGCCTTGTAAGTTTGCAACGTGCTCGGCAGTTGTTCCCTGGTTCGGAAAAAGGCTTGCATCACCCCAACCGTTTGCCCTCTCAACATCAACTGCAAAAATTTCCGGCGCCGTCCCACCGGCTTTATAAACGGCAAGGACTGCATAACGACCAGCTTGAATACCAGCATTTCGGGACAAACATATTCGGTTACCATTCGTGCAGTGGTATGGCGCGTCTTGGTATTTATTGGGGTTGCTCAGGTTGGCCGGACCACTGTTGACGTAGATGCCGTGAGGCTGTGAAATGCCGGTCTTGGGGTCTCGGGTTAGCGCGAGCTCTTCTTTGAGGCAGCGGTTTGATCTAAAATTACGGCCGCCAGTGGCACCGATAAATAGGTAGTCGAACTTCATGGTTTTGAGACTGGCTTTGACATGGTCGGTGACTCTGTCGTACGTATTTTGTCGTTTGTCGGCGAGGATTTGAGCTTTGGTTTGATCCTCGCACTGAGGATAGCTGATGTCGGCAATTATCTTCGCTTCTGGCTTTGGTGAGCGGATAAGCTGGTTAAAATGGGGCTTCGATGCCTTGGCGACAACAGGAGCAAGTGGCAAAATAATTTGTGGGTAACCGACTGCGGCGTGTAGATCGGTAACGTATACTGGTTTGTGCTTTGGCGGGGCTGGAGTCAGGAAACGTGGAACAGATACAGGACGAGGAGGTACTGGTGTTGAGTTTGTCGTTGAAATTGCTCGACTGGAGACTTCTTCTGCGCCCACGTCATGGGTTGTGGCAGAATCGTGGCGGCTTGGTGATTCATGGCTAATTATTGCAGTGCCAGCGATAAGCACCTCGGATAGCATGAGCACAGAGACCAGATTGGTAATCCTATTACTGGTACTGGCAAAATGCCGATCAAGTTCGGCAGTAGTTTCTTGGAGCGTTTCTATTGTTTGTCCCATATGGCGTAGGCTAGTACGCTCAGTATACGCCGACGTTTGTGATCACAAGATGTATTTTTTAGAACACGTAGATTATGGCGGAGAGGGAGGGATTTGAACCCTCGATACCCTTGCGGATATACCACCTTTCCAAGGTGGCGCACTAGGCCACTATGCGACCTCTCCGTCCGTCTATTCTACTAATCTGTATAACAGATAGCAATTATTACTACAAAGTTAGCTTGCGAAAAGCGCAAAATAGGGGTTAAACTTATACAACCCTATGGCATTAATCGAATTGAAAGACGTCAGTAAGCTGTACGGCTTCGGCGATGCAACAACGCTTGCACTCGACGAGGTCAATTTGACGATCGAAAAAGGCGAGTTTGTGGCCGTCATGGGCCCCAGTGGTTGCGGTAAAAGTACGCTGATGAATATTATTGGCCTACTGGACCGTCCTAGCCACGGTAATTACCGCCTCGATACCAAAGACGTTTCCAAGCTCCGGCCAAACCGGGCCGCCAAAGTCCGCCGCGACATTATCGGGTTTATCTTCCAGTCATTTAATTTGCTGCCCCGGCTTACGGTACTGGAGAACGTTGCTTTGCCGCTAGCTTACAAGGGCCGTGCGCAAAGCAAGCGCCTCAAACAAGCCAGTGCCATGCTGGAGCGTGTTGGGATCCAAAGCCGCGAGTATTTCCTTCCATCGCAGCTCAGTGGCGGCCAGGCGCAGTGTGCGGCGATTGCCCGGGCACTAGTTAATAACCCAAAAATCATTATTGCTGATGAGCCAACCGGCAACCTCGACAGTGAAAGTTCGCGCTTGGTCATGGAGCTGCTTAGCGAGATTCACAAAACCGGTAACACGATCTTGTTCGTAACTCACAATCCAGAGCTGACCCGCTATGCCACCCGCGTGGTGTACATGCACGATGGTTCTATTATCCACGACGAAAAAACTGCCATTGGCCGGGTTGCCAGCACGGCGCGCAAGGTGCTCTACAGCTTGCCGCAAACTGATGAGGAAGATGATTTGGCCGGTGTTTCGGCACTGATGAAAGCGCTGCCCTCGCAAACGGCAACCCGCAAACGGTCTTCCAAGAAAAAGCCGGCTAAAAAACGCACAGCCAAGGGAGCTAAGAAATAGTGTTAAGCCGCACTCATCTCAAGACTGGCATGCAGTCACTCCGTGGCGCCAAATGGCGTAACTTCTGGACGATGTTTGGGGTTATTGTAGGCGTGGCTTCGGTTATCAGCGCCGTCAGTATTGGCGAAGGCATTAAAATGCAGATTGGAAGCCAGATCTCCCACCTTGGCAAAAATGTTATAACCATCCGGCCAAGTCGTATTCATGGCAAAAATGCTGCCGGCAACTTAAGTATCCTGGCCGGCACGTCAATCACCGGTTCCCTGTCTCCAGATGACGTTGAAAAAGTTCAGAAAGTTAGCGGTGTAGAAACGGCTGTGCCGCTTAGTGCTACTATTGGCGGCGTTGTGGGTGAGCATGGCAGCTACCAAGATGGCCTGGTGATTGGCACGAGCCCAGATTTTGCAGATCTCGTTGGCCAATCCGTCGATTACGGCAGTTTTTTAAGTGCAGATGACATGGGCCAGTACACTGCTGTTCTGGGGCAACATGCGGCAGACGTTATGTTTAACGAAGGTATCCCACTTGGCCATACTTTTATGTATAAGGGCAAAGAGTTTATCGTCCGCGGCATCTTAAGCGAGTTTAAGACTGCTCCTCTCAGCCAGGACGCTAACTTTAATGACGCCATCTTTATCCCGTACGATGTATCGCAGGACCTGACTAACAAAACGGCTCCAACCTACGAAATCCTGGCTAAGCCAGCCCAAGCTAAGACTATCGATGCTACGATTGCGCGCATTAGCGGCACTCTGGTCAAGGCCCATGGCGGCGCCCAAGATGTAAGTGTGCTGCGCCAGGACCAGACGCTGGCTAACAGCAGCCAAATCCTCGACTTGCTGACCGTGCTCATTACCGGAGTTGCGGCTATTTCCCTGCTAGTTGGCGGTATTGGCATCATGAACGTCATGCTGGTGTCGGTCACGGAGCGCCTGCACGAGATTGGTATCCGCAAAGCCATTGGTGCTACCAACCGCCAAATCCTGGGCCAATTTATGGTCGAGGCAGTTGCCCTAACCCTAGGCGGTGGCATTATTGGTGTTGGTGTGGCCTACGCCATCGACGGGCTGCTGCGCGTATTTACAACCCTGCAACCGAGTATCCAGTGGCAGATTGTAGTTATATCTGTTGGTGTCTCGCTTGTTGTTGGGGTTCTGTTTGGTACTATCCCGGCACTCAAAGCTGCCCGCAAAGACCCTATAGAAGCTTTACGTTCCCAATAACCATGCACCAACCACTTATCGAAAATTTATCACTTGATGTTGCGCGGTTTGCTGAACCGCGAGGTGGCATTGAGCTGATCGCTGCTGGTCATAAACTGGCCGCAGACGAGATTAATATGCACGGAGATATCAATGATCTTGTCGATAGCATTGACGGCCTCCTGGCTGCCCATGAGGCCGCTCCCCAAGAAAAGTGCGCAGAAGTGGTTGTAGCCATTGGTACGGCTGCGATAAGCCGTCGCGATAGCCTGCCCCATATCATGGCCGCTTACGGCTACGCCGACCATGCGATGCTCGGTATGGATCCAGCTATGATAGGCTATACTGTCGGACGCGCAGGCGGTTTAGATATGATGAAGCTGCTCATGTCGCACCAGATCTTGCCGGACTCAGTATTGCCGGAAGACGATGCCGATACAGAGACACTGCGCCATAACCTCGTAAACCTTGCACACTTATTTGAATCAATCGGCACTGAGGGCCTGAAGGATTTAAAAGCACGTTATAACATCCACTGGATATCCCGCTATCCGGTTGAGCAACTTATTGAACAGCATGCCTACAGCAAGTCAGGACCAAGCGACGGCTTTGCCGAGGTTCCAATTTACACTGCCTCAAGTTTTGACGATGCAATTAACGACAGCTATTTATACCAGTATATGTACGATATGGCGGTGATTGCCGGGGACCTTCAGCCGGTAATTTATGAAGTCGATTATGCCGAGTCTTTTGTTGCAGCGATGGCCGAAGCACGCAAGCCGGCGTTCGGTGTCATACGTGCTCACGGCAATACCGAAGGATTTGACTTTAGCATGGCCTACAACGGTACCTTTTACGGCAATAATCCCGACATTGACCCGTCTTATATTAAGCAGGCGAAGCGATTATGGCGGCGGGCCGGCGGCCTGGTACTGAGTAGCTGTAACACTGCCTATAAAGAATCGGGCCATGATGACATCGCCGACCAAGTCGCTAACCTGTTTGGTGTGGACGTCATTGCTTCTAAGGGCGAAGTTGCAACCGTTGACCTGCGGCGTGGCAAGAAAAACCCAGAGCGCTTCCACTTTGCGTTGTATGACGAACATGATGACTGCTCAGAAACAGTGCTCAAGCGTCCTCTAAAACGTAGTCCAAGCGACTGGCTAGTAATACCTGATCGAGACGCCATTGTTAAAAGCAAGCAGCGCAACCAAACTGCCAAACCGACTGCTGCCTAGCTAAACAATGAGATAATGGCGGCCACACCAGCCACAGTCATGATGGCGGTGATTACCCAGCCGGCAACGGTTGTGCTGCGCTTGTTGACCCAGCGGCCCATTGTTTTTTTATTGCTACCAATCAAAACAATCAGTGCTAAAACAATCGGTGCAACCAGGCCATTCACCAGCGCTGAGTAGATCAAGGCTTTTATGGGGTCGATGCCAAGGAAGTTCATGCCTAGCCCGATCAGCATCGAGATGATAATAATGCCGTAAAAAGCACGGGCCTGGTTGAGGTTGCGGTATAAGCCTTCTTTCCAGCGGAAACTTTCACTAATGGTGTAGCTGCTGGAGCCTGCTAAAACCGGGATTGCCAAGAGGCCGGTGCCGATAATGCCGATGGCAAATAAGAAGTAGGTGGCGTTGCCGGCAAACGGCCGCAGTGCCTCGGCGGCTTGGGCGGCCGAGGTAATGGTGGTGATGCCATGGGTATACAAAATACCGCCACAGGCTGCGATGATAAAGAACATGACGATTTCGCTCAAGAACATGCCCGACCAGACATCAATGCGCATGCCCTTTATGTCTTCGGGCGCAGTTGCGGTACGACGTTCGGCGACGGTAGTTTTGCCCTGCAAAATTTGTTCCTCAACTTCTTGCGAGGTTTGCCAAAAGAATAAGTAAGGCGAAATAGTTGTACCGAGAACGGCACAGATAAGGATAAGCTCTTCTTTATTGAAGTTAATTTTGGGGATAAGGGTATTAGACAAGATGTCATGCCAGCCTAAATGAGCCAGTAACGCCGAAAAAACGTAGGCCAGCAGCACCATTGCCAACCATTTGAGATAGCGGGCATAGCGAACATATGGGGTAAAGATCTGCAGGCCAAGGCTGAGGGCAGTAAAGCCGACGACTAGCCAGCTGAAGTTGAGTTTAGGATTGAGTAGCTGCGCGCCCTTAGCCATGGCACCAAGGTCAGCACCGATGTTAACGG
Source organism: Candidatus Saccharimonadota bacterium (assembly GCA_028286345.1). Taxonomy (GTDB): domain Bacteria; phylum Patescibacteriota; class Saccharimonadia; order Saccharimonadales; family UBA4665; genus JAQBRT01. The sequence goes on along the minus strand of JAQBRT010000001.1, from coordinate 734,592 downwards.
CGTTGGCAATAAATAAGGCCCCGGCGCAGACGTAGAGTACGCGCTTGCTAAAGTGGGTCCGAATGTTAGATGCTAGCCCCCTGCCCGTTACCAGGCCAATACGGGCACACATTTCTTGGACGATAGCTGCTAACGGAAAAGTCCAGCCGGCGAGCCACAGCAGATGATAACCAAATTGGGCACCAGTTTGTGAATAGGTGGCAATACCTGATGGGTCGTCATCTGAAGCACCAGTGGTCAGGCCAGGCCCCAGCATATGCCAGTAGTCCTCGCCCCTTTTAATAACCGGATCGTTATGAAGACTATCGCTGAGCACTTTGGTAGTGACAATAGTGCGTTCCAGGAATTGGGCGGGTGCTTCAGCGCTCTTGCGAAAAATATCTTTTTGTTGAGCCATGCTTATGCTTAATCATACCCGTTTAGGGCTACTCGGCACAAGTGCCGGTGCTGGCGGCATGGTTCTGGGCAATGGCCTGGGCAATCTCTGGCTGGACTTCGGCGGCGGTTAGGGCGTAGCCAACGTGGTCATAGGTCGTCGATTCGGCAAAAATAACACCAATAACTTTACCAGCTTGGTTAATTAGTGGTCCGCCGGAGTTGCCCGGTATAACGTCGGCTCTAAGCTCATAGACATCGCGGGCAGCAGCCTTACGGTTGTAGATATTGCGTCCGCTAGCCGTAAAGCTATCAAGAACTGCAGCTGCACCGGCATTTAATGGGCCGCCACCTGGGTAGCCGAGGACAGCTGCAGGCGTGCCGCTAGGCGCGCGGCTGATGTCTAGTGGCAGTGCTGGGCCTGCCAGGTCAGATGTGCGCAGGACGGCCAAGTCCATATCAGGGTCAAACCATACGGGAACCGCAGTGTGGCTACCGTTACTGTCTTTCACAACCGGGCGGTTGATACCAGCCACAACGTGGGCATTAGTGGCCACAAAGCCATTTTTGGTAACAAAGCCACTGCCCTCTACGATACCGCCACAGCCACGGCCCTCAACCTTAACGACAGAGGCCCGTGTGGCGGTAACGGCAGCTTGTAAGTCACCCAGGTTTGGTAGGGCGACGTTTTTAGGGTTTGGCTCAATGCCAATAAATACCTTCGGGAAGCCGTTTGGGTCAACCAGCTGGCCAATATTATCGAGTAGTTTTGGTGCGGATGGCAGAGCCCGGTTAAGATACCCAACAATTTTTGACTGCGCCACAAATTGCTGGGCAGCCGCCGACGGCAAACTGGTGGCCAAGGCTGCCAAAAACCAGACCGTAATCAGGGTTGAGGCTACGCTCACAACTGAGCCAGAGGCGTTATCCAGGCGGTTGATCGGCTTATGTAGTACTTTGTATTTAAGCCGTATACCGGTTTGCTCTGTAAGTACTAGTGCCAGTAGGGCCGTAGTGATGACCGTAACAAGAGCAATCACAACTTCCGACGACTGATCTGTGGCAAAGTGGATCGTTAGGCGCTCTAAACGGGTGCCGAGGTAGAGGCCGCCCAAGAAACCGACGGTAGACAGTAGCTGGCGGACGAATCCTATTTCTCGTCCCCGGAATACGGCACTGATAACCAGTAAGACGATGATGATATCGAGGATCATCTATGCCTCGGCTTTTGTGGTGTACCGGCGCACCAATAGTTGCGCAATGAATGTCGCTAAGCAAGCAAAAGCTAAGCTGGCAATAATATCGATGACATGGTGAATGCCGGCAATAACCCGCGCACCACCAATAAGTGCGGCAATAATGAATGCCAAAGTGCCAAAGCGCTTACTATAGACGTACGTTATTGCTGCAAACAGGCCAGCAATTAATGCGTGGTCCGATGGGAAGCCATTGTCCTTGCCATGTGCAAAGTACGGGGTAAAATGCCCGGCAACAAAAGGCCGCGGGTCATTAAATAGGCGGCTGCCTATAACTGCCAGTAATACTGCTAGAACAGCGGCAACTACACCAATGTAGATGGCTTCTATTTTTTTGGCTTTTGATAGCCGGAGCCAAACATACAGCAGTACGAGTGGTGATAGTAAAATGAAATCTTTGGCGACGAGTGTAACGATTGTATGCATGTTCCTAGTGTACCAAATTTAGCTAATTGCGTCCGTGTTAGCGCCAAGGTCGTAGTGCTTGAGGCCTTCGCCGTCTTTGAGCCAGGCATGCATCAGTTGGTCCAGTACGTGCCAGCTGGCCAGGACTTCGCGTTTGCTGGCAAACAATGACTGGTCGCCCCGTACGGCGTCCAGGAGCACCCGTTCGTAGGCATCAATGTGCTGGTTGTCGCTAAAGCGGCTTTGGTAGTCAAATTCTAGGGCCGCTTGGCCAAGTGAGTTTTCGTAGCCCGGCTCCTTAACAACCAAGTCGAGGCCAATGCCTTCATCGGGTTGGATGTAAAAGGTTAGCTTGTTGCCTAACTCTTCGCCGGGTTCTTTAAATTCTACGATAACTTCGGTGCGCTTGTCGTCCAGGCCTTTGCCGGTTTCCAGGATAATTTCTGTTCCCTGCCAGCGTTCGGCGGTGTGTTTCAGGTGTAACCTGGCGTAAGTTTCAACAAAGCTGCCGGGGTTATTTACTTCATCTTTGTAGCCATTGTATTGGGCGCGGACAGCACTGCCCGGGCTTGCCGGCTCCAGCTGTTCCATAAAGTTTTCTTTACTGGTGTGAATTGCTTGGCTGGACATGTCGGTTGGGATGTCCATCATGGTGATGCTGAGCAGCTGGATCAGGTGGCTTTGTACAAAGTCGCGCAGTGCGCCAGTTTGCTCATAAAATGATGCCCGTCCTTCTACGCCAATTTTTTCGATAGCCCGTATGTAGACCTGCTTGATGTGCCCGGCATTCCAAATTGTTGCAAAAATTGGGTTATGCAAGCGGAACGCCAACAGGTTTTGGGCCGTTTCTTTGTCCAGGTAGTGGTCGATGCGGTAAATGTGCTCTTCTTGAAAGTGCGTATCAACCAGGTCGATTAGGTTCTGGGCGCTTTCTAGGTCGTAGCCAAATGGCTTTTCGAGCAACAGGCTGGTGCGGTCATCGTTGAGGCCAGCATTAGCCAGGTTAGAGATAATTGGCGGGTAGGCACTGGGTGGAATCGACATGTACATCAAGCGGCGGGCCGGCTGGTCGCCGTCAAAACTATCGAGCAGCTCTTTGAGCTTGTGAAAATCATCGGCATTTTCCGGGTCGAGTTGCAGGGATTGCAGGCTGTTGCGGACACGGCCCAGGCCAACCGGGTCACAGACATTATCTTTCTCGAGCACACATAGTTCAACGCTGTTGAGCAATTCGCCGGCGTCTAGGGCGTGACGGCTTATGCCAACAATTTTGGTTTCTTCTGGCAGCATGTCCTGGGCCAGTAAATGGTACAGGGCTGGCAGTAACTTGCGCTTGCTGAGGTCGCCTGTGATGCCAAAAATTACAATAACTGGGGCGTTCATAGGGCTTCTCCGAGCTGGTCATTATATACGTAGGCTTCAGGTAAATGCTTCAGCACCTGGGCTGGCTGGTCGGCTAGCGGGATGTCCTGCAACAGGTTATTTAGTGCTTCTAGTTTTTCGGCACCAAAGGCTAAGACGAAAGCGGCGTTGGCCTGTTCAAGGGCGTGGAAAGTAGTGGTCACGCGGCTAAATTGCTCAGTTACATAACCAGCTGCTAAGCCACTGGCAGTAGTAGCCGGACTGCCAGGCAGGATGCCAGAAACATGGCCGTCACTACCCATACCCAATTGGGCAATGATGATGTCATTTGTGCTAAAGGCCTGGGCAAGCAATGATTCAAACTCGGCCGTGACTTCTTCTAGGGTTGCACCACTTATTAATACTGGAAGCAGGGTTGCCTGCTTGCCTTCAAAACCAGCGGCCGTGAGTTGCTGCCAGTTAGAGTCGTCATGGCCAGGCTCCCCGTAGCGCTCGTCGCTGAGAGTGATTGTGAGTAAGTTAGAAAGTGGCGTAGGGATAGTTTCCATGATTTTGACGATGGTTGTAATACCCGAACCGCCTGGAACCAGCCATAGTACGCGGTGGCCGGCAGTTAGCTCGGTAATGAGGCGCTCAGAAAGCGCGGTGATGGCGGGTTCGGAACTGGGGACTTTAATTAGCTGCATAGTTTAGACCGTGTAGGAGCTAGAGCTGGTGGTACCGCCCTGCCCCGTCCAGTTAGTGTGAAAGAATTGGCCGCGGGCCTGGTCGATACGCTCGTAGGTGTGGGCACCAAAGTAATCGCGCTGGGCTTGCAGCAGGTTTGCCGGCAGGTTTTCGGTGCGGTAGGCATCGTAAAATGCCAGCGCCGTAGACATTGCCGGTACAGGGATGCCGGTCATAGCGGCAGTGGCTACAACTGTGCGCCAGCCCTCTTGGGCATCGGCTGTGGCTTTGGCAAAGAACGGATCAAGCAGCAGGTTTAAAAGGGCTGGATCAGTGTCGAAGGCTTTTTTGATATCGCCGAGGAAACGGCTGCGAATAATGCAGCCACCACGCCACATTAAAGCGATGCCACCGTAGTTAAGGTTCCAACCGTAATCATTGGCGGCGGCCCTAAGCAGCATGTAACCCTGGGCGTAACTGACAATTTTGGCGGCGTACAGTGCTTGGCCAATGCTACCCGCCAGCGAGTGGTCTCCACTGCCGTTAGGTTTTGGTCCTTGCAAGACTTTGCTGGCCGCTAGGCGCTGGTCTTTAAAAGCTGAAATGCAGCGGGCATAGACGGCTTCACTGATGAGCGTGACTGGCTGGCCAAGCTCGGCCGAGCTCATAACTGTCCACTTGCCGGTGCCTTTTTGGCCGGCGGTGTCGAGGATTTTATCTACTAATGGTTGGCCATCTGTATCTTTGTAAGCCAGAATTTCTGAGGTAATTTGGATCAGGAAGCTGTCGAGTTCGCCTTTGTTCCATTGCGCAAAAACGGCGGACATATCGTCGGCTGACATGCCTAGATGATCTTTAAGCAGTTGGTAGGCTTCGCCAATGAGCTGCATATCGCCGTACTCGATACCATTGTGGATCATTTTAACGTAGTGGCCAGCGCCACCTTCGCCTACCCAGTCGCAGCAAGGGGTGCCATCATCGACTTTAGCGGCAATGGATTGGAAGATGCTTTTAACATGCGGCCAGGCTGCCGGTGAACCACCAGGCATGATCGAAGGGCCGTTGCGGGCACCTTCTTCGCCGCCAGAGACACCGGCGCCAATATATAACAGGCCTTTTTCTTCTACGAATTTTAGGCGGCGCTCGGTGTCGGTAAACAGTGAATTGCCGCCATCAATAATAATGTCGCCTGGGTCGAGTAGTGGTAATAAATGTTCAATAGTTTGGTCGACTGCTTCGCCGGCTTTGACCATCAGCATTACGCGGCGCGGCGTTTTAAGCTGGGCTACCATTTCTTCAATACTGTGCGCACCAACGACATTGGTGCCCGCTGCTTCATTATTTAGGAAGTCATCAACCTTGGTTACTGTACGGTTAAAAGCTACGACTTTAAAGCCGTGGTCGTTCATATTCAATATGAGGTTTTGGCCCATAACGGCCAGCCCGATGACGGCAATATCGGCACTAGGTTCGGTCGCTGCTTCCATGTCGGGGATCCCTTTCGTTAAACGCTATCAGTATTGTAACAAAAATACCGCTCTGTCCGAGCGGTATTTTATCTGCAGCCGGTAGCTTATTTGCGTGGGACTTTGCCACCGCTACGGCGGGCTTCATCTAATCCAATGGCCACTGCCTGGTCGCGGCTAGTCACTTTTTTGCCGCTACCACTCTTTAATTTGCCCTCTTTGAACTCGTGCATGGCTTTTTCTACTTTTTCCTGGGCTTTTGGTCCGTACTTGTTCATGGCTCCTCCTTACGCTGTTTGCAACTTAGTTATGATTGCCTGGCTAAAAGCTGGTACATCACCAGGGTTACGGCTGGTAATTAGGTTGTCGTCGACGACAACCTCTTCGTCGACCCAATCAGCACCGGCGTTACGCATATCATCTTGGATAGTAAAATAGCTGGTCAGTTTGCGGCCCCTGGCCATATTAGATGAGGCCAGCAGCCAAGGGGCGTGGCAAATGGCGGCTACGGGTTTGCCGAGGTCTAGGAATCGGCGCACCCAAAGGCGGGCTTTGTTGTTCATCCTGAGACAATCGGCGTTAACAGCCCCTCCCGGCAACACCAATGCATCGTATTCATCGAGCCGGATATCATCGATTGAGCGGTCAGCTTGGTATGAATCTGATATTTTAGTGTGGTTCATAGCATGGATGGTGCCCACTTTTGGCGCCACAATGTCTACCTGAGCGCCTTCTTTTTTTAGGCTCTCGAGCGGCCCGGTAAATTCGGCTTCTTCAAAATAATTATCAACTAAAATCGCTACTCTCTTGCCTGTGAGTTTGGCCATAGACCCTCCTTTTATACAGGCTTAGTATGGCAAATAACAGCGTCTACGGCAGTTAGATATATTACCCCTGTGGGTCCGTGAGAGGCTTTAGTATAAATTAAAAAGGCTTCCGGAGAAGCCTTTTTAATAATTAGTTAAGAACTAATTTAGTAGCGGTTACCACCGCCACCACCACCGCCACCAAATGAACGCTGTTCACGTGGTTCTTGTGGGCGAGCTTCGCTGATCATAACAGCGCGACCGTTAAGGTCTTTGCCGTTCAGCTTTTCGACTGCAGCCTTAGCTTCGTCGTCTGTGCTCATTTCTACGAAACCAAAACCACGTGAGCGGTTAGTTTCGCGGTCCATGATGACTTTTGCGCTAGACACGGTGCCTGCTTCTGCAAAAAATGCAGCCAGGTCGTCGTCCGTTGCTGTGTATGCCAGGGAGCCTACGAATAATTTAATTGCCATTATTACTTACCTCTTTCTTGTTCTGACGGAGGTAAGGTCGAAAATCTCACTTAGCTGCTTCCTCTACTGACGAACTGATTTACTATAGCTTTCTAGAAACGCTAGCAGCATTCTCTAGTAGCTGTATTATCGCATAATCGACCGAATATACAAGCATAAATTAACTTCTTGTTAACTTAACTGTTCTGAACGTCGATTTTTATGTAGCCTTCAGCGCAGTCACAGTCACATTCCTGGCCGCAGTCGCGGGCCATATTTCGTACGATTTTCTCGACCGATTTCATGTCGCCCATCTGGCTTTTGTGGGCCGCCAAAGCAGCCAATTTAGTGTCAATAACCCCTGAAATATCAACGTAAAAGTTGTGGTCATTAAAGTTAACAAGCAGTACAGTCTGGGTAACGTGTGGCTCCAAACCTTCTTCCATAAGTTCCGGGAATGTCATGTGGTCGCGGGCCATTGGGAAGACGGCATCAAGGGTTGCTTGCCCGGCCGCGCGGTGGTCAGGATGGTTAATAAAACCGTGCTTAGCCGAATACACCATGGTCGGATCCATGGTTATGACAACCTCTGGCTTAACCTGGCGGATAATTTTGACGATATCACGCTTCAGCCCCTGGGTAACCTCCAGGTGGCTATCAGGGTAATCTAAAAAGAAAACATCGGTGCCGCCGAGGATCTTTAGTGCCTCACGCTGCTCGGCTTGGCGCTTGTCACGCAGCTGTTCGGATGTTTCGTTGTGGTCGCTGGAGCCCTTACCGCCGTCGGTCAGGATTAAATAATAGACCGCGGCACCGCCTTGGGCAAAGGTGGCAATGGCCCCGCTGGCGCCAAATTCAATGTCGTCGGCATGGGCGGCAACGGCGAGAACAGTTTTGGGGGTGAGGCGTTCATTCATAGGGTGTCAAAGGTGTTACACTTTAAGCATACACCTATGACACCACAAATAGCGCAAGCAAACAAAAATATCCGGCTATACGTTTTAGTTAAGGTTTTTGCCAAACGAGTCTTTTTGCCGTTGGCCGCCATCTACTTTGTGCAGGTTGACCATTTTACAATCCGTGAAATTGGTCTGCTGGCAGCTATGTTTGCCTTTGTACAGCTGTTTGCGGAACTGCCCACCGGCTATTTTGCTGACAAGTTTGCGCGTATCACAAGCATTCGCCTCGGGGCAGCCCTCAATGTTGCCGCAACTCTGATATATGTCTTTATCCATCACAAAGCTGGCGTATTTGTTGGCGAAGCGCTCGAAGCGCTCGGCTACTCTTTCATGTCGGGCGCCGGTGAGGCCTTAATTTACGATTCACTGGTCGTTAAAAAGCAGGAACACAATTATTCCAAGATTGTCAGTCGTGTCCAGTCTGTTTCTTTGCTGATTAATGCCGGGCTGTTGGCGCTCGTCCCACTAACCTACCGGATTGACCCGCGCCTGCCGTTTGCTATTGGAACTGTTGCCTACCTTGGGCTTTTCCTCACAGCCTGCTTTATGCGTGATGTTGGCCGCAAAAAGGCCGAGCTAAAACCGCGGCCGCAACTGACATTCAGGCTTATTACCAAAAACCACCACATTATTGCCTTTGGCTTGCTGTTTGGCATTGTCAGTGCCCTGTTTACGGCGCCGAGCGACGTTTACAACCTGACGCTTAAGGCCATTGGCATCCGTCCTGACCTGCTTGGGCTGCTATTTGCGGTCGCAAGCCTACTGGCTGCAGCTGTGGGCCCATTGATTTACCACCTAAAGCGCCTTGGTCCCAAGGGATACATGCTGTTCGACTGCCTGATAGCGGTAACGCCGATGTTTGCAGCCTATACACGCATTGCATTATTACTGGCGTTTGCTTGGGTAGTTAATATGAGCTTTTGGCGCTACCGCCGCATTATTTACCAGGAGTATTTGCTCACCATTTACCCGACTAACTATAAAGCCTCACTGATCTCGGCCATGAACTTTACAGAAGAAATTGCCTTGCTGTGGATGCCGATAGTCATTACGAGTATTGTTGCCGGCACCAGCCTCAACCAGGGCTTAGGCATTACAGGTATTGCTGGGCTGTGTATCTTGCCCCTTTATTTGATAGCCGCCAAGCGGCTCTTCCCTAAAATGGATAGATGAGTTCTGTTTGGTCGGTTATACTGGCTGGTTGGTAAAATGGCACTAATGCAAAATCGTCGTCGCGGAAACTGGCCGCAACCATAATTTCTGCAACTGCCAGGCTGGCCCACATCTGTTGAGCATTTTGGAATACTTCACTTGGTGTTAAATGGGCGTCAATCTGGCGCACTTCACTGCCGGCTAACGCGGCGTGCACATCTTCGTGCATGGCCTTGTTTAAGTAGTTAACGCGGTTGATCTGGCCACTGAGTTTTGCCAGCCGGGCATCAGGATCTTCAAGTACGATGCTGCTCTTTTGGCCGAGGGTTTTAACAACCACTTCAGCTAGGTCTATCCCTACTGGGCGGCTGTAGCGCAGTTCTTTGTATTCGTCTTCGGTTTCGGCTTCTATCATGCACTGCGAGCGGTAATTACCGGATATAAACATCATTGAGTAGAAAGATAATTTTGCAGTAGAGTCTTCTGTCTGCATGATTGTAGCCAGATCCATCTGCTCCATAAGTAGCTTTATACGGCGGTGATGGCCGTGAAGTTTTGAAGCGTGCTGGTTGAGCGGATCGTTTACTGGCTTAAAGAGCTCTGCCCGGCGCTGCTCATGTTTGCTTAAGGGGGCGTTACGGCCGGTGTCGGCTTCAACAATCTCGGCGCGCAGCCAATCTGTTAAGACTCCGGTTATACGCTCTTGACTCATAATATAACAATACCATAAATACAATAAAAAAGCAAAACAAGGGCGATCCTCTATAATAAAATTATGAAACCATCACTGAATAAAATTGCGGCGTCCGCGACCCTACATTGCCTGACTGGTTGCGCCATTGGCGAAGTTTTTGGGATGATTATCACAACTGCGTACAATTGGACAGCAGCTCCCAGTATTGTACTGTCTATTATTCTGGCTTTTGTTTTTGGTTACAGCTTTAGCATGCGGCCCTTGCTCAGTAGTGGAATGGGTCTTAAGCAGGCCTTGCGGCTAGCCTTAGCTGCCGATACGGTTTCTATCGCGGTCATGGAACTGGCAGACAATGGCTTTGTTCTGGCCGTGCCCGGTGCAATTTATGCCGGCCTAACAACCGGCTTGTTTTGGATAAGCCTAGGTATTTCTTTGGTAGTGGCCTTTGCTGCAGCTTTCCCCGTTAACCGTTACTTGATCCAGCGCGGCAAAGGCCACGCTGTAATGCACCATCATTAAATTACGAGCCGATTTCTAATGTGCCGCCAGCAAACTTGTCGGCAAAATAGCTGTCGTGCGAGACGTAAATAATTGCGCCTTTAAACTCGAGCAGCGTATTTTCTAGTTCTTCGATGCTAGGGAGGTCAAGGTGGTTTGTAGGTTCATCAAGGATGAGCAGTTCTGGGTTGCTGGCTAGCATGCGCATTAGTTGGAAGCGGGCTTTTTGGCCACCGCTTAGGCGCTCGACTGCCACAGAGCCATCGGCAGCTGGGTTAAACAGGTAGTCACCAAGCAGTTGCTTTACTTTTTGGTCATTCACCGGCAGGCCTTTGTCGGCTAGCATCTGCTCGATGGCGTCATGGAGGGTAAGCTCGAGGTATTTAGGGTTAATTTCTTGTTCGTAGAGTCCGATCTGCAGGTGGTTGTCGATGATTAAGTGGCCGGAGTATTGCTTGGCCGGTGCCTGTTCGCCGGTTGATTTGGCCATGATGGCATTAATTAGCGTTGATTTGCCGGCTCCGTTGCGGCCATGCAAACGCAGCCGCTCACCTGAAGATACACTAAACGTCAGGTCTTCAAACAATGGCTCGTTGTAGCCAAGGCTTAGCTTGACGCCCTGCACCAGGACATGGTCCGGGATATTGGCAACGCTTCCGGTGTGCAATTTAATATTCTTGGCCTTGTACTTTTCATAGGCAGCACCCATCTTGGTAGATAGGTCGGTGACTGATTCCTGGTCAATCCAAAAGGATGGTTTTTCAGTTTTGCTAAGACGGTTGAGTTCGGCTGACGCCTGCATTTCCTGCGACTTAAAGCGCTTAATTGTGCCCGGGTCACGCGACCTTTCTTTTAGGCGGCGGAAACGGATAACGTCATCGGTCAAGTTGCGAATCCGTTTTTGGGTAAGGTCATATTCGTTGACTTGGGCGGTAATTTGGCCGCTGTTGGTCTTTAAGAACTGGTCGTAGTTGCCTTTAAAGGCAAAGGCCCGGCCATCGCGGATTTCGATAATGCGGTCAACAGTTTGCAGTACGTCGCGGTCGTGGGTAATAACCAGGACTGATTCCTGAACGCTACCAAGCCACTTGGCAAAAGCTTTTTTGGCTACGTAGTCCATGTGGTTTGTCGGCTCGTCGATCAGTGCAATATCGGCGCGGGAACGCTGCACCTTGATAAGCTCAACCATGCGTTTTTGGCCGCCGCTTAGCTCGCTGACCTTGCCGTGCAGTTTAGCTGGATCTAGTTGGTAAGCCTCGAACATTTGGCCCAACTCATCTTCAACTTGGAAGTAGCCTAGTTGGCTAAAACGTTCCAATGCCTCGGAATAGATGTGCATTTTTTTCATGTCTTCGCCCATGGTTTCGGGATAAGTATCGAGGACGTGGGCCAGTTTGGCGTACTCTGGCAGGTCGCCCTGGATGTATTCCATGACGGTCTTGTGCTCGTGGCCGTGATGCTCCTGGCGGGAGCTGGCAATGATGGTGCCGCGTTTGACGCTAATCTCGCCCTGAAAGTCGGTATCAGTGCCAGTGATCATGTTGAACAGAGTTGATTTGCCGGTACCATTGCGGCCAATCAGCCCAACTTTTTCGTTTTTTTCTATAGCAAGCTGCAGGTCCGTATACAGGACCTTGTCGCCAAACGACTTTTCAGAAATATCAACAGAGATTAACATGCGTCCGTACAGTATAGCTTATCTGTAGGCAGACGAAGAATGCTTGATGCCTAAGTGCTGCTGAATTTTTGGGTTGAGGGAGCTGGTAACATAATCAAGTACATGTAGTTTTGGCACCCATATCGCCTGCTTTATGGCTGGGTCATGTATGTGCCGCTGTACCTCGCCGTTCACTAAACGGCAGCCAATATAGCTAATCAAAACTGAATATTCTGGGTGCTTGCTTTCTTCGATTATTTCCAACGGTTCCACAACAAACCCGGTTTCTTCAAGGACTTCCCGTACGGCTGCTTCCACTGGTGTTTCGCCGGTCTCTATTTTTCCGCCGGGAAAGACCCGGAGTAAATTGGCACCGTTGGAACCGGTCATTGGGTTGGAATGTTCAACTAGTAGCACATTTTGCTCATCGCATACGATGCCAAGGGCGATGTGGGGTAATGTCTCAGTCACAGGGTTATCATAGCAAAAAGAGAAGACTTACGAAGAAGCTAGTTTGCAAGTTCAAGCAGAACAGCACGGCTACCATCGGCCAGAGTTGGGTCAATGCGTAGAAGCTGTATGAGCCCGAAGTCTGAAAGCGTAGTAGGAAGCCCCCAGATTATTTTTTCAGTCGTAAGTAGGTCGGCTACACTTAACCACTGGTGGCCTTGGTGCTCGTTATGATTAATAATGATCTTTTCATCCTGGCTTACATATGCGCGATAGGTTCTCATGTGAGCTACGCCGTGAGGCATCATTAAGGAATGCTTGCCAAGATATTGAATATTTTTTAGTTTTAAGCCGGTTTCTTCTTCGACCTCCCGAATGGCCGTAGTCGCCGGATCTTCGCCTGGCTCTTGCTTGCCTCCTGGCGTTGCCCACAAACCTCCGCCCAAGTCATCGGCATGACGTTGCAATAATAGAATCCGGCTGTCTTCATCAAATACCAAGCAGCAAGAAATCTGCAGTGGCTTTTTGGGCATTACTTTTAGTCGTTTAGCCATGCCCACATCATAACAAAACAACAAGACAATAGGGTTTCCTAGGAAGCCGGTTACTCAACTTTTGCGGCTAGTGATGCTTCGATAAGCTCTAAGAACTCTTCGTAGTGCTCAACGCTGGCTTCGTCGGCAGTGTTTTCTAAATTGGCGTTGCCGTGTGTGTAGCCAGCGGCTTCGATTTCACGGATATTAGTACCCAGCTCGTTGCCGGCAAAGACTGTAATACCAACACTAACTGTTTTGCCCAAGACTTGAGTTGGAACAGGTTCCATGGCTACAAGCTTGCGTAACCAGCCATGAGTAACAGGCCTGAATTCAACACTAGTTTTTACCAACTCTTTGGTTATGCCTACTGTTGCGAATGCATGGGTGTATGCCCAGCTTTCGGCGCTTTCGCCTAAGGCCCCAAGAGGCAACATTTCTGTCAAAAAGGTCGTATAAAGAGCTGGAAATTCTTCTCTACTGGGTTTGAGTGACGGTGCTACAACTTCAACAAAGCTTTCTACTAGGCGTTCGGTTCGCTGGATTTGTGCCGTAGTCTTAGCTAGGGCTTCGGCATCCTTTTGTGCTTTCTCGGCTGCTTTCTTCTCGTCAGCGCGCCTAAGTGCTTCTTCGGTATGAAATTTGTCGCTCATTTTCTCACCAAGTCCATGTAAATCCATAGCTACTCCTTAGATTCAGGATATTATCTGACTATTCCTGGGTATTTGCAACGATAAGCGGCTTGGCTTGGTGTGTTGGTTATGAACCGTTATGCCAGGTACGACCCATAAATCGCTCTGTCTTTCCAGCAAGGACGGCCAAGGCCTTTTTCATATTTCTTTCCCTGGCCTCTGCCGATTTTAAGCCAGAGAAGTAGCGAAGTACTTCTTTTTGTCGGCTCGGCGGCAACTTGTCCCAATTAGTTTGAGCAATCGGAACCCGTTCAAGCGCCGCGGCAAACGGCTCCGGCATAGGATGTTGCGGACCATTCTTGTAGCTTTCATCAAAATCTAGCTCGATAATTACTTCGTCGCCAACTTGGGTAGAAGATGCCTTGCGCACGTCTCCGTGCAGGTATAAGTAAAACTCGCCATTGCCGGCGGGCATCATATTAATGTGCCAGGGTTCTTTTGGCCAGCCATTGACCTTAACTAACACCGGCATCGGCTTACGCCAGCCAACCTTTAGGCGTTCGGCCTGGCTTCTGCTGACAGTGACATACGGATTAATGCCAATTATTTTTATAACCGCTGAGAACTTTAATAGGGCCACGCCTACACTATATATGATTGGCTACCGCTATTGGACGGATTGCTGAGCTTTGAAAACGAAGAATATGATTCTACGCTTCAACGCCTCGTTGAGTTTGAGCTAAAGCAACCGCCCCCGCGATCGCCGCATAGTCAGCGGCTGTACGAAACTGAACGCTGGCTTCAGTTGCCGCTTGGGTTTGCTGGGTACGCATAGAACGCATGTCGGCTTTACTTAATCTACCACCGTAGGAGTCTATGCGTATGTCGCGCTCAATTTTGTCGGCCCTAATGCTAGCTTGTATATGATCCCAGTAAGCTGCTAGCGCCAGGTCTGCTACTTGGCTGGCGTACCCGCTGTTCAGAAATGCATTTACTTTTTCTTCTCGTGCCGATGACTCAAGTTCTGCATGAGCTTCAGTTTCCCATTCAGTCGCCATAAGTAAAGTTCTCCATTATTGCTTTTACTCTACGTTTCGAAGATATCATTTGCAAGCATAAGAAAAAAGACTTCCAAAGAAGTCTTTTAGGCATAAACGCCTTGGCTCTGCAACGTTCAGTTCAGTTTGCCAGTCAACAAAACGTGGCTTTTAAATACTTTGCTGAGCTGTTTGGGTGTAGATTTCTATTAAACGGGTCGCATTATCGTCTAAAGGAAGCGAACCATCCAGTTCGTAATATGGATAGTCTTCAGCGAGAAGCTCTAAGGTTGGTACAATATTATCCCTATGGTCAGCTAAGCGTTCTAAAGGATCTTTTATTTTTTGGCCAGATCGTTCCTCCCGCTGGGTAAGGCGGCTAATCAGAACTGCTTCATCGACCGTTACGACGCATAGTGCGAGTACTCGTGCGCCAATATGTTCCATGGATGCCTTAAATGGTGCTACACGATCCATGTAGCGTGGGAAGCCGTCTACAATCGTCAGGCTTTCCGGGCTAGCAAGAATAAATTCTTCCATTATGCCTGTCATAGCTTCGCTGGGCGCTGCACCTGTTTTGCGATCAGGGTGCTCTCTTTGTTGCAGCATCTCTGCGTAGGCCGACGGAACTTTACCGGCTACAATGTCACGTTTTAGGTCACCAATAGATAAGTGGCGTACACCCTGAGGTGTATTTTTTTCTACCACGAGTTGGGCCATGGTGGACTTCCCGCTGCCAGGAGCGCCACCGAGCAGTAATATTTCTGGTTTAGACATGAAGACAAAATATCACGGCGGGGTTACTTTAGAAATTGCTTATGCTTGACTCTCCCCTGCTGGATTCGAACTACGAGCTGCAATGTGTTAAAAATCGGCAATAACAATTTTGTGCATTTGCATCATGTTAGCAAAAGCGTTTGGGTGCTGCATTAGTTCATCCATATTTTTGGGTACAATCTGCCAGCTGAGGCCGTATTGGTCTTTGCACCAACCGCACTGCTCGGACTCTGGCACTTTTGACAGTTTCTCCCAGTAGTAATCGATTTCTGCTTGGTCTTCACAAGGGATGGAAAACGATACAGATTCGTTGAACTTAAATTCCGGGCCAGCATTTATAGCCACAAAGCGGTTGCCACTGAGCTCAAATTCTATTGACAGCACCTTGCCTGCCATATCGAGCTGGAAGTCAGCCAAGCCTTGTTCTGCGCTGTTTGGGTAGTAAACGGTGGAGATTATCTTACTGTCTGGGAACACTGAGAGGTAAAAATCGACTGCCTCCTGAGCCTTACCATCGAACCATAGATTAGGTGTAATTTGCTTCATAATAGTTCCTCCAGGATTACCTTTAATCGTAGCAGTATAGTAGCAATAAAAAGGTGACTGTGCAGTCTTTTCTGCCACACTCCTCTAGTGGACGAGCTTCGGGACTATACCGTAGAGTCGAGCACATTGCGCATGTTAAATAATGCCCCAGAATATTCCATCAATGATAATGGCATAGGCTCTCTTTTCCTGCTTGTCCGCAAAAAATAAACACCCCAAACTGAAAGCTAAAAAGACAATGCCAGCGATCATAACAAAAGGATTCTTAATTGCATAACCTCCCAGCCCTAAAAGAACTGAAAGCGATAAGCCAGAGATAACTATGCGATATTTGAGCGACATAAACTAACAATACCGCAAACAAGGATCTCAATAAAGCAAAAACACTTTGTCGGCGCAAAGTGATTATGTTTGGCTCCGGCTACTGGGCGAGCTTCGCAAATTTTCAGGCAACTATGCGAGGATTGAGGACAGAGTAGAGATGAAGGTGGGGCGCGGCAGCCTCGATCAATCCGAAGATCAAACGAGGCTTCCGGCCCTTCTTTAGTACGGTAGATTTCCCCAGTCCACCTTATCGCAGGTCTTTCTGTCTCGGCTTGAAACGTAATGGACGGCATTTCTGAACACAGAGCACGGATGAATTTGTGCGATTTCATCTTTCTCGGCAAATGAGAAAATTGCCGGAAAAGGCTCAGCTTGGAGCTGTGCTCGTTGCGGCTTTGCAACAGTCTGTAGCGCCGGCCAAGACCAGAACACAAATCGGATGTCGTCAGGGTTAACTCCAGTGAGCTGAAAAGCCCCAACGAAGGCATCAACGATGTCCTGGTGGCTGCCAAGCAGTTCATGGACCGCTTCCCGGATGAGCAGCGCAGTTTCTGCGTCCACTTTTAAGGGAGAGCGACCAGCGAACGGACGGTAGTGCATTGCTGGAACTGATCCAATTACAATTCCTTGCTGCATGACTTGTCCAATCTCTCGATGTCGGTGACGGGTACTTTTAGGTTGGGTGATTTACTATCAGTCGCACATATAAACATATGCCCACACGTAGGTTTGTATGCACGACTGATCGTCTCTACTCTGTCAATGTACTATCGGAGGTAGCACCTCTACGATAATCTTGGTACTGTAGCATTGTTTACGAATTGTGGCTAACATGTGGTAAAACAAAAATACCTCCGAAGAAGTCTTTTAAGCATTAGCATTTTGGCTTCCCTAAGCGACGAGCTTCACAACTTTCCTAGTTACGAACAAGATAGTGATTTTGAACTACACCTGGAATTTGTTGATCAACAGAAATGAGCTCAAGATTGAGTCGCGGCTTATAGATTCCAAATAATGGTATACCCTCGCCTAGTACCGCGGACTGCACGCTAATAACAATCTCATCTACCAAGCCAGCATCGGCCAGCATGCCGTTAACTTCGCCTCCTCCGCATACTATTACCTCGTTAAAGGAATGGTTGCTTTTTATAGCGTCAACGATTTCAATAGCGTTACCTGACAGGTGCTTTACGTTAGAGGTATCCGTGAATTCTTTGTTGTTTGTGCATACGAAGACGACTACATCATCATAACTATCAAAGTCTGTCTTGTATTGTTCATAGGTCGTGCGACCTACAATAACGGCACCAGCATCACGCACAACCTGCTGATAGCGTGCCTCGTCGGCTTGATTAACCCAACTTTCGCTATCGCCATCAAGCTTAGCAATAAAGCCATCAAGGCTAATAGCAGGTTGCATAATAAGTTTCATGCCTTGAGTATAACAAAACAAAAAGATCTCCGTACAAGTCTTTTAAATGTAACCATCTTGGCTCCTGCTAATAGACGAGATTAGGAATTACTCGCTAGGTGTTTCGGCTCTGCCTGCAATTATTGCTGCACGCAACTGTTCAGTAATACCGGACGTCGGGTTATCCGCCAGTCTATTTAATAAGTCTGCTAGAGGTTCATTAGATTCTTGAAGATCAACTAGTTCGCTAGGCGAGTGTCGTAGCATTTCTTCGCCAAGTCTTGCCGCGCCGACCAAATGACCTAATGGTAATACTTGTGCATCAACTTTTTGCAGGGCATCTTTAAATGCTTCCTGGTCTAAATCGCCAGAAACAGCTTCCATCTCACGCAAAGCAACTAGGAGTACTTCTGCTCCATAGCGCGCTGCTTTCACGCCATAGGTAAAAGCCTCGCTTGTAGTTGAGCCAGTTTCAACAAGTATTTCAGCAGCAAGGTGTGCTGCATCGGCTGCGATATCAGAATCGGTTCCTGTAGTAATCTCTGCGCTCATATTATGTCCTCCTAGGATAGTTTATTCATGCATGCGGGATTCAATCATTTTGGCAAAGTCGGGCAGGAACGCTAAATTCTCCCATGAACCTGGTTCGTATCTTAACACGGCACCATTATCAAAATGTGGTTTATTTGCCCATGATTTATATGCAGCAGTCTGCAAGAGGGGCTCATGCGCGACTACTACGAGTGATTCTGGCACAAGCAGTCCGCACTCATTAAGCGACTGTTGAATGCATTCGTCTAGGCTCTCGACTCCATCTGGCTCCAGTGCTGATAAGCGCATTCTTTTGCTCGGCACAACCTCTGCTCCAGTACCTTCTGCGATAATCCGTGAAGTTTCAATGGCTCGAGGTGCGTCAGAACTTAATAGTAAGGCTAGGCTGCCAGCTCCTAAAGCTACTAACTCGCGAAGTGCTGCACGAGATTGCTCCCTGCCTTTATCATTTAAGCTACCTGTACCATAGTCATAAGCTCCGTGACGTACGAGAAAAATTTCATGTGCTTGCATACCAAAATCCTTATTTTATAGAACAATATACTTTTTCACAGATTAGAGCAAGCATAAGAAAAAAGACTTCCGAAGAAGTCTTTTAGCATTAGTATCATAGCTCCCACCAGTAGACGAGCTTCGCAACTTTGATTTAGATGCGCTGCCTAAATGCGCGGCTTACCGTCAGTCCGACGTGCTAGATAAATACCCATTGCTACTCCAAGGTTAAATTCATCCGAGCACTTCCAGGGATCTCCATCTAGCTCATAAGTATCAAGCATATCTCTTGTTTCGCGAACAATGGAATGAAAATCAGTAGGCTTACCGGCTTCGGCTTGCTTTGCATAAGTCTCGATGGCGTATCTTGCGCCTTCAATAACGGCATAACCTTCAACTGGATTAACGCAGGCCATACTCTCGGTCGTTGCCCTGACCAAACCGAAATCAACCCTTCTCATAAACTCCCCGACTTGGTCTGACATAATCATCTCCTTTGTTGTGTAAATATATGGCTTACTAAAAGCATATGCAAGCATAAGCAAAAAGACTTCCGAAGAAGTCTTTTAGATCATAATTCTCGTGGCTCCCCCTACTGGGCGAGCTTCGCAACTATTTACCTACAGATTCTGAGCTTCTTCCCAGGCTCTAACGATTGTTAAGGCTTCATCCTGCAGCTCGCTAAGGTGTACTCGTTCTAGGCGCTCATTAAAGCCATCAATTAGTGCAGCTGTAGGCTGGGCGGTTTCGTAATAGGTTGGATCAACTTGATCCTTTGCAATAGCATAGACAATGCGTCGAATACCTGCCCAATAGGCGACGCCCGTACACATCAAGCAGGACTCTAGTGTTACGTATAGTGTTGCTTTACCTAGGTCTGTATCAGATTCAAACGCTGCAGTAACAGCTTTTGAATCAGCGTGCAATAATCCAGGATATGGTGAGCTGATAGCAGAGGAAATGACCCTATCCTCTACAACTACAATGCCCCCAGCAGGAAAATTACCTTCTGCTGCTGAACGACTGGCATTTTCTAATGCCATCTTTAGATATTTCCTATCATTTTTCATAGGCTAACTATACCAAACAAAAAGACTTCCGGAGAAGTCTTTTAAGCATCTTGGCTCCCACTGCTGGACGAGCTGCGCAATCAAGTTTGGCAATAGACGATCATCTTTAACTAAATAATGCCAAAGAGTATACCGTCTAAAATAATTCCTACAGGATTAGGATCTTTTTTATCAGCAAACACCCAACAGGAAATACTAAATGCTAAGAATGCGATACCTATCATTGTCACATAAGCGTTTTTAATAGCGTAACCGCCAAACCCCAGCAGCAAGGAGAGCAATAAGCTGACGGTGATAATACGATATTTTAGTGTCATGACTATAGGATAGCATTTTGTACAAGAAAAAAGACTTCCGAAGAAGTCTTTTAGAACATAATTTTCGTGGCTCCGGGGGCGGGATTCGAACCCGCGACCAATTGATTAACAGTCAACTGCGCTACCGCTGCGCTACCCCGGATTATTAAATAACTCGACGAATTATAGCCGATGGTGCCACAGGTATCAACTCTTAGCGGGCGGATTTGATTTCGGCGGCGGTGCGGCGGGCGTCATCGCGGGCTTTGAGGGTTTGGCGCTTGTCGTAGAGTTTCCTACCTTTACCGAGGGCGATGCGCAGTTTGATAAACCGGCCGCGGGTTAGTATTTCTAGGGGTACTATGGTGCGGCCTTGCTGCTTGGCCTCTATTAGCGCTTCAATTTCGCGGCGTTTGGCGAGGACTTTGCGGGCGCGGCTTTGGTCGGTTTCGTTAATCGGGATTCCGCTGGTGCCGGCGATGGTGGCGTTAATTAGGAATAATTCGTTCTGCTTGACGGTGACGTAGGCGCCGCGCAGGTGGCCGTGGCCCATGCGTAAGGATTTAGTTTCGGCTCCAGAAAGTTCTAAACCCACCACTAAAGAATCGCCCAGCTCGTAATCGTGGCGGGCGCGGCGGTTTTGGATGGTTTTGGGGCCTGAGGGCTTCTTCTTAGCCATGGGCACTAGTATGCCTGATTATCCCTGTTAATGCTAGCGCTATACGCTATAGGATATCAATTGTGACGTGCTCAATTGGTGGTTCTACCGTTTTGTCGCCTACATCAACTCGCCAGGTGCGAATACCTGTGTCGCTATAAGGACGGCCACCGTCAACAATAATAAAGCCACCCTCTTCGCTGGTGCTAGTGACCCTGCCCTCTATGAGGTCGGGCTGAGTAATGACCTGCCCTATGTGGTAAAGGTGACGTGAGCTAAAGGGCTGGAAATGTTCGGCTGCCCGGGTGACCCTAACCTGGCGATCAACTAAATGACCACCAATCAGGTCAAATACAGTACTTACTGCTTCACTGTGGGTTTCAATTTGCTCGGGCATGTGGTCTACCATTTCGATATATTCTCCCAGAATTGAGCCTAAACTGCAAGCACGAGCCTATTGCTGGTTGAATTCTTGCTTGGCAACATTCCAGAGCGATGGGTCGTGTAGTACGGTGAGGCGGTAGTACCAATATTCGGCGCCCCACAAGTCCATGGTACGCATGCCGGTAGCTTTGCCGTAACCAAAGCGGTCTTTGAGGCGCTGGGCGTTCAGGGATTTATTTTGCTCGGCTAAGCCGATGTCTTGTAGCGATTGGCCGTTAGGAGCCCAGGCTTCGGCCTGCAGTTCGTGAATAACCATGTCGCGGTGCAGGAAGATTTTTTGGAAGCCGGCCAATGAGCCGTAATACCAGGCCGGGATTGGATATTCCATATAGCGGCCAACTACCGGTGACCAGACCCGTTTGTAAACAGATATGCCGTATTCGTCCGGCTTAGGGTCGCCGGCTGGCCAGCCCAAGGCGTTATTGCTGCGGTTAATAATGACTGTATGGCTCGGGTCGAGCTTTTTGACTAAGTTATATTCGGCAACCAAGCGGCTCCGATCGAGTGAGCCCGGTATCTGTTCACACAGGCCAAAACCGGTCAGAAAGAACTCGTTTTCTACCTGGTAGCTATCTAGGGATGGTGAGTTTTTGTAGCGTTGGACCACGGCACTCATAAATGACTCCAGCTGGGGCTGCCAAGCGCTTGGGGGTTCTTTTATGGCCCAATCTGGCATATGGCATTCCGGCCAGCGCGGTTGGCGCAAGCCCAGGGACAGGCTGACTTTGGCGTGGGCGGCTTCGGCCTTTTGGAACTGCCAGTCGAGCTGGCTAAAGTCGTATGTGCCCTGGGTTGTCTCAATATCACTCCAGTAGCTGACAAACCGGACGTGTTTTACGCCAATGCTGAGCAGCCCGTCGAGGGTTTGCTGAGGGTCAACACCAAGGCTCTGGGCATAATCCGGAATAAAACTGACGCCGTAAGTTAGTGGCTTGGACTTTTCGGTGTATATATACCACTGGGCGATGGCATACATATAGGCCACAAATAGCACGATGACAGCCACAAAAACGGTAAAAACCTTGTGCCATAAGCCGGCGCGCCAAAATGTTCCAAAGCGTTTTTTAAGTTTTGCCATTATAATAGGGTTAGCATTTTCATGAAGATAAGTATCGTAATCCCAGTATACAACGAAGCGGAGCGCCTTGGGGCGTGCCTTGACGCTATTGCTGCCCAAACGGTAGCCCCTTTCGAAGTAATCGTCGTTGATAACAATTCGACCGATGACACTGTGGCCATCGCCTGCCGTTATCCGTTTGTACGCCTGGTGCGTGAGCCTCGCCAGGGTGTGGTGCATGCCCGCACAACAGGTTTTAACGCCGCCCGTGGCGATATTTTAGGCCGGATTGACGGTGACAGTATTATTGCCCTGGATTGGGTAGCAACTGTGCAGCAACTTTTCCGGGAAGACCATGACCTAGCTGCCGTTTCTGGCGCCGTTAACTACTATGGAATGGCGCTGTCTAGTGCGGTGGATGTTTGCGACCTGTTTATCCGCCGCCGGATTGCCCGTTTGATGGGCCGCGACGTTGCCTTGCAAGGAGCAAACTTGGCGCTGCGCCGCAAAGCCTGGCTTAAAGTCCGCGGTGACCTCTGTAATAAGGGTGACCTGCACGAAGATTTTGACCTGGCTATTCATCTTGTGCGGGCCGGTTATACCAATAAGTTTGATGAGCGCCTGCGGGTACGCCTAGACTTTCAGCGGGTTAATATGGGTTGGCGCGGCTTTAATAAGTACGTCTGGCTGTCGCCGCAAAGCTACTCCCAGCACCACCTGACCAGCCAGCGCCACATGTACCCGATTGTTATCTTCTTGTCGGCGGCCTACCTGCCGCTCAAACTGCTGCACCGGTCATATGACCCTGAGCTTCAGCGCGGAACAATGAAGCAGCTTTTCTCGGCTGCACAACCCACAACTGTCCGGCCAAACCCTGCCCTGTTTGTCGATTAAGCCGGATTAGACACATAGCCTGCACCCTTATGGACCGGGCTGCAATTGCCCCATAGTCCCTTATTGCCAGCTTGGGCCTGTTTTTGGGCGGCGGCGAATTCATCGGATTTTGTAAATGGGAAGTACGGATAGTAAAAGCCGTAGCCTTGCTTAACCAGTACTTTGTTAACCAAATGGCCATCCGGCAGGTAAATGTACCTCAGCAAACGGTTGTAGCGATCGCGGTTGGAACTTTCAGGGTCAAGCTCAAGGCGGACTTTTTGGGTGCCGATATAGTTTTTAGTAAAGGCCGAGGCGGCTGGCCCGTAGCACTGCACTGGCGTGTTTGGTTTGTGAGTTTCGGGTGTATCGACGCCAATAAAGCGCACCGTTTCCTGGCTGCCGTTCATATTAACAACTATGGTGTCGCCGTCCACAAAGCGGCTAATGGCATATAGCCCCGGCTGTGAACTTTGGGCTGTTTTGCTAACTGGGTTGTTCGATTGCAGGGCAAACACTATTAACCCGACTACAAGTGTTACGGCGGTACGGATCAGGCGGCGTTTTAGTGCTGGGGTCATAGCGCCAGTATAGGGTTACAGCGTCCGCAGCACTGTAATAATTCAGAATTAATTAAGGTTAAGCCACTGCAAAAGTGCGGCTTTGTCGACGTTTGTGCCATCGATGATGATAGGCTGTTCATCTTCATCGGGGGTTTCGAGCTTACAGGTGATATTAGAAAACTGCGTAGGGCTCATAGGGGACGAATAGCCATTACGTGGTGCAGCCTGGTCGTTTGTGGCCCGTTCTTTGGCTATTTCTTCGGGGGTAGCAATCCACAGTAGGCAGGTTTCGGCACCGGCTTCTTCGGCGATGGCCCGCAGCTTGTCGCGGTCGCCACGGAAGTTAAAATTAGTGTCAAAGATGACGGTTTGGCCGGCTTCAAGCAGGGCTTGGGCTTCGTCGTTTAATTCTGCGTATAATTGGTCGCTTTCGTCCAGGCTGTGCGTGGGGTTTGGAAACCGCCTATGGCGTTCTTGGTCGGCCCACAGATGCACGCCGCCAGTTGCCTCGGCAATAATCTGGGCAATGGTGGTTTTACCGGCGCCAGGGTAGCCCACAAATAAATACAGGGTCGGCACCATTAAAAATCGATCCCTTTGTTTGCTAGGAACTTATCGTCAAAATGGTGTTTAATCTTCTTCATTTCTGTTGCAATATCGACATATTTTAGCAGCTTTTCAGGAAAATTGCGGCCGGTAAAACACAGGCTGGTGCCGGGTGCGCGCTTGGTGAGCAAGTCTTCTAGCTGCTGCGTTGTAAGCAGGCCGTCATGGACAGCGTTGTTAATCTCATCGCAGATAACAAGCTGGAACTTGCCGCTGGTGGCCGCATTAAAAGCCTCGTTGTAGGTATCTAGGGCAGCTTGTTTATGCTGCTCCTCAGTAACGTGATTCTCGCTTAGGTCGCCGGCCTGGTAAAAACCCTTGCCGCCTTTGTAAAAATACAGCTGGTCCTTAAAGAGCGGCTGAATGTCGCGGATAAAAACATGCTCGCCGACTCCCCAGTACTTAATAAACTGGATAAAGGCCACGTTCCAGCGGTTGCCGAGGGCGCGGGTCATGAGGCCCAGCGAAGCGCTGGTTTTACCCTTGCTGTCACCGGTGTAAACGAGCACCACCGACTCTTTATTTTTGAAATCTTCAAACGCCATGGATTCTAGTATAGGCTATTTATTCTTGAATTGTGCCGTCGTCCGGCGGTTCTGATTCGGCTGGTGGCGGCAATTTTGACGCCGCCATAATAAGGCCCTTGAGGGCTTGGCCGTAAACGGCCAGTAGGTCGCTTAGCATAAGGCCGGCTTCTAGGTAGCCGGCGCCCCACAGGCTTTGCTGCAAGGCGTAGACAGTTTTTATCTCTGGAATTTTATCTTGGTAGTTACGGGTGTAACGCCGTTCGAAAGCTTCTTGTATATCGTGAAGTTTGTGCATGTGCACCTTATCCGTTGCCCAAAGCTTAATGTCCGGGTTTTCGTAAAAATCCTCGACCCGTTTGCGCATAGGTAGGCCGGGTAGTGGCAATGGGTCCGCCCCTTCAATATCGTTCTGAAATTCGTAAGTGTGTTTTTTGAGATGATGGTTATAAACCAAGGTGTGGGCGGCAATAACTAATTTTTTCCGGCTGTCGGTGTTTTTGGGTGGCGCGGCTACGTCTATGCCCCGTTCACCGGTGTATGCAACAAAATGCGCAAAAAACTGCTCGGGACTGAGCTCAACATAGGCTGTCTCATTTTCTGTAGTTTCGGCAGGCTTTGGCACTGCGCCCTCCGGCATAGCCGTAACTGCTATGGCATGTACCATATCCAAGTCGGCAGGGTGGCGCTGTTTAAAATCTGGTTGCTGGGTACTTGATTCAGGTTGCTGCACAGACATAGAAAACCCCTTAACAGGCTGGATTATAACAGGCCTGAACAGATCCGGCTGAGATAATTATTACAGAGTTAACAAAAAGTTAAGATTGGGGGTGGGCGGCGAGGGCGGCATCGATGCGCGGGCGGTCAAAACCAATGATGATTTCGCCGTCAATATCGATGACCGGAATACCGCGTTGGCCAGACTTATTAACAGCGTCTAGGCCGGCTTGCGGATTAACTTCTACGTCTTCATCGGTGTACTTTACGCCGAGCTTATCGAAGTAATCTTTGGCGGCGTGACAAAACGCGCACCAAGTAGCTGAATATACAGTAATCATATACAAAGTATAGCATAGGTTAAGGCCGCTGCCACGCTTGCGTGATACAGATCACAAATGATATAATGCCTAGGAATGAATAAGACGACCGCGCCGAAGAAGACGCCCTCGCCTCTCGATGGACAAGCAAAGCCAGTGGTGGCGGTGGACCAACAGAGTAATCCTCAAGCTACTTTCGTGGCGGCTACGCTTTCTATGAGTTGGCAATTGGCTATCGTAGTACTTGTGCCCATTATTGGTGGCTTTGAACTTGATAAAAAACTGAACTTATTGCCACTATTAACCGTGGTTGGTTTTGTGCTGGCTATGATTGGCATGGGCCTGGTTGTCTGGCATCAACTGCAGCTTTACTCCCCTAAAATTACGCCGCAGCAACCGAAAGGCCATCGCTCATGATAAACCTTTTTGCCGTTGGCCCTGGCCCAATTGTGCATGTTGCACCAGCCCAAGTCTTTAATATTGGTGGTTTTACAATCACTAACTCAATTTTGTATGGCTGGGCCTGCGCGCTCGTGGTCATTATCTTTATGGTTTGGGTAGCCCGCCAAGTGACCATCAAGCCCAAAGGCGGCATTGTGCAGTTTATAGAAGTCGGCGTCGACTTTATCACTAACCTCGTCGAGAATGCCTTTGAAGATAAAAAAATCGGCCGCAAATACGTGCCATTTTTCGTCACGATCTTTTTCTTTATCCTCCTCAATAACTGGCTCGGCCTGCTGCCGTTTGTTGGCGAGGGCTTCCACTCCGGAGAATCACCACTACTTCGCCCATTCACTGGTGATCTCAACGCTACCTTGGCAATCGGTGCCGTAACCATGCTCACGGTCTACATTTCTTCAATCCGCGAAGCCGGTGGCCCCCTAAAGTACCTGCGCCACTTCTTTATTGGCAGCCCGTTAAACCCGCTGTACTTTGTGATTGGTGTCCTCGAGATGTTTACCGACCTAACCCGCGTATTAAGCCTATCGCTTCGTCTTTTTCTCAATATTACCATCGGCGAAATTGTTATTTCTGTCTTTTCGTACTTAGGCCATGTTGCAGCCCCGCTATCAGCGCTACCATTCACCCTGCTTGAAATCTTGGTGGCTGCCTTGCAGGCCTACATTTTTACCATTTTGAGTACCATGTACCTGGCTATTGCCGTTAACCACGCCGAAGAACACGCCAGCGACGCTGACTTGACCGAAGATGGCGTTCCTGAAACAATAGGGGTAACGGCCTCCGGGAGTACGCATGGTTAAGAGTGGCCTTAGTTTGAATTTAATAAGAAGTTAATAAGGAGATAGGTAAAAATATGATAATCGCAGACGCAGTCAACACAGCAATTATTGGTAAAGGTCTTATGATCGGTGGCGGTTTTATCGGCCCTGCAATTGGTATCGGCCTCATTGGTGGTAACTACTTACAGGCTGTTGGTCGCAACCCAGAAGCAGCAAAATTCTTGGGTCAGGCACTGATCTTCGTAGCTATTGTTGAACTTTTTGGTCTATTGGCCTTTGCATCAATCTTCATCGTAAAATAGGAAATTTTTAGAACGACATGGTGCATTTACTAACTACATTTGGTGACAGTTCGTCCGGCCTTGGCGCTTTAGGCGTTGATGGTAAGGCTTTTGTTATCCAGCTCATAACTTTCGTGCTGGCTTTCTTGGTGCTGCGCAAATACGCCTTCACGCCAATACTAAAAGTCCTGGCTGAGCGTCGCGAGACAATCGAAAGTGGTGTCCGCCTAGGCGAAGAGATGCAAAAAGAGCGTGCTGCTCTTGATGCAAAACTTCAGGCATCACTGGTTGAGGCCCGCAAGCAGGCCGATGGCATCTTGGCCCAGGCTAATGACGCCGCCCGTGAAACTGTCCGTGCCGCAGAAGACAAAGCCCGTGAAAAAGCCGAAGGCATCATAAAAGAAGCCCACGCCGCCACGCAGCAAGATGCTGCTCGCGTCCGCAAGCAAATCGAAAAAGAAGTTGTCAGCTTGGTCTCTGAGGCTACCGAAGCCATCATCGATGAAAAACTCGACGCTGGTAAAGATGCCGCCCTGATCGACCGCGCGCTTAAGGGGCAGAGGGCCTAGTGAAAACACCTCGTCACGTGATTGCGGCTGCCCTGGCACAGCGTTCTTTAGGGAATGTTAACACTCCCAAATTCGCGGAAGAAATTGCTGCCTACCTGCTTAGCGAGCACCGCATTAGCGAGCTCGACTCATTGCTGCGCGACATCATGCAGTACCGTGCCGATCACGGGATTGTCGAGGTTATCGCGATTAGCGCCCACTCACTGACAGCCCAGATAAATAATGACATCGAAGCCCAGATGCGCGAGCTTTACCCAAATGCCAAGAAAATTATTATTACGCCTGAGCTAGACGCGACGGCCGTAGGTGGCATTCGTTTGGAGCTCGCGAATCAGCAGCTAGACCTGACGGTGAGAAATAAATTGAATCTTTTTAAACAACTGACTGCGTAAGGAAAGGAAAAGTCTATGGCTGAACTATCTATCAAGGAACTCTCGGGCGACATTCGTGCCGCTATTGCTGAGCTTAAAAACCGCCCGGAAATTGAGAGCGTTGGCGTTGTTACCCGTGTGGGTGACGGCGTGGCCTGGATTTATGGCCTGACAAGCGCTGGCTTTAACGAAATGCTGGAAATTGAAGGCGTCAGTGGCGAAAACGTTACGGCCTTTGCTTTCAACCTCGGTGAAGACGAAATTGGTGCAGTGCTCCTCGGTGAAGATACCGAAGTTAAAGCCGGCGCCACCGTCCGTTTGAGCGGTAAAGTCCTCGAAGTACCAGTTGGCCCAGAGCTTATTGGCCGCGTGGTTGACCCCCTCGGTAACCCGCTAGACGGCGGCCCTGCCATTAAATCCAAGCAGAGTAGCCGTGTTGAACGCCCTGCCCCAGGTGTACTTGACCGTAAGAGCGTTCACGAACCACTGATGACCGGTTTAATTGCCATTGACGCCATCGTGCCTATTGGCCGTGGCCAGCGTGAGCTGATCATTGGTGACCGCCAGACTGGTAAAACAGCCATTGCCGTCGATACCATGGTCAACCAGTACCGCCAAAAAACCGGCGTTATCAATGTCTACGTGGCCATCGGCCAGAAATACTCCAAGGTTGCTGCCTTGCAAGAGCGCCTGAAGCGCGAAGGCGTCATGGAGCAGACCATCATCGTGGCCACCAGCCCGGCTGACCCTGCGGCTATGCTTTACTTGGCTCCGTACACCGGTGCTGCCATTGGTGAATACTTCCGCGACAATGCCCAGCACGCCCTGATCATCTACGATGACCTGACCAAGCACGCTGCCGCTTACCGCCAGATGTCACTGTTGCTACGGCGCCCACCAGGCCGCGAAGCCTACCCTGGGGATGTCTTCTACCTGCACTCCCGACTCTTGGAGCGCGCCGCTAAACTGAGTGATAAGCTCGGTGCCGGTTCGCTAACTGCCCTGCCAATCATTGAAACCCAGGCTGGTGACATTAGCGCCTACATCCCAACCAACGTAATTTCGATTACCGACGGTCAGATCTTCCTGGAAACCAGCTTGTTCTACCAAGGTATTCGCCCAGCTATCTCTGTTGGTCTGTCAGTCTCCCGTGTGGGTGGTGCTGCCCAAACCAAGGCTATTAAAGCCGTTGGTGGCGGCCTCAAGCTGAGCCTGGCACAGTTCCGTGAACTCGCCGCTTTTAGCCAGTTCTCGACCGACCTCGACCCAGAAACCCGCCAAACCATTGAGCGTGGCCAGCGCCTGACTGAGCTGCTCAAGCAAGCCCAGTACGCACCGTACGCAATCTGGGAAATGTACGCCTCACTGCTAGCTGCTACAACCGGCATTTTTGACCACGTACCTCTAGAAAAGATCAAGGCTGCAGAGGAAGCTTTGCACCGCGAGCTTAAGAGCAAGCATGCCAAGCTGACAGAAACCATTAACACCGGCGATAAGCCATCTGACGACGCCATCGAAACTATTTCCAAAGTCGCCAAGGCAGTAGCTAGCAGCTACGCTACTGAAGCTCCTAAAAAGGCTGGCAAGGAATAAATTAAGTTATGGCTAGCACGATCGCTCTCAAGCAACGCATTAAGTCCATTAAAGGTACTCGCCAGATTACCAAGGCTATGCAGCTGGTTTCGGCCAGTAAGATGCGTCGTGCCCAAGAAGCTGCCCTGCGCAGCCGCACCTACAGCGATATTGCCTACGAGCTACTGACCCGCCTAAACGGCGTCAAAGAGGTTGCCCGTGAGCCACTGTTCCGCCAGCGTCCTGTTAAAGACCGCCTTTACGTCATCATTACTAGTAACAGCGGCCTGGCCGGCGCCTACAACGCCAACGTCCTCAAGCAATTGTTTAGGGCCATCAAGGCCGACCAACAAGCTAAAGTGCAAAGTCACGTGATTGCCGTTGGTAACAAGGGTGCGCAGTTTGTACGTCGTTTGAGCGAAGTTGATCTAGTGGCCGTCTACTCGGCCCTTGGCGACCACCCTACAGCCAATGACGTCCGCCCGGTGCTCAAAACCATGATCGACCAGTATAAAACTGAGGCCGTCGATGACGTGCAGATCTTTTACACTAAGTTTAAGTCCAGCATTGTTCAAGAAGCCCAGGCTGTACAGCTATTGCCAGCCAGCAGCGACAAAGTTGGTTCGCCAGGCGTAGATCAGCCAGTCCTTAACTTTGAACCAGACGTTGAAACAGTCATTGAGCAAGTTACCACCCGCTTGCTTGAGGCCCAATTGTGGCAAGCCGTTTTGGAAAGCTTGGCTAGTGAGCACTCGATGCGTATGCTCGCCATGAAGAACGCCACAGATAACGCCAAAGATCTGATCGATGATTACACCCTGGAGCTCAACACCGCCCGCCAGGCCAGCATTACCCAGGAACTCGCCGAAATTACCGGTGGTGCGGAGGCCCTAAAATGAGCATAGAACATGCCGAGGCACAGCCTATCTTAGCTGTGGTTGAATCAACGGCAGACACTGCCGAGCGGACGGCCCTTAACGATTGGATCGCCGAGCATGGTATTAAAGACTTTCCCACACTTACAGAGGGCGTAATTTTTCAGGCCACTGAGTCGTTGACCCCAGAACAAAAGCGTCAGGCTATGGTAGCTGATATTGGTCGCCAGGTGCGAGCTGAGTTTGGCGAGCCACACGCAGGCAAGAACAACATGACCGACGCCCTGCGTGCCGAACAAGCCGCCAGACGAGGCGCAGAACTAGCTATCCAACAAATTAACCAGCAATCAGATTAGACAAGGAGAATATAATGGCGACAGCAACCAAAGAGACAACCAAGACCGGCAAAATCACCCAAATCGTGGGTGTGGTGATCGACGTGCAGTTTAGTACTGGCAACCTGCCGGCAATTTATAACGCCCTCAAAGTCATGAATGGTGACCAAGAGCTGACACTCGAAGTTGCCCAGCACCTCAGCGAATCAAGCGTCCGTGCTATCTCGCTTGGCTCAACTGACGGCCTGGAACGTGGTGCAGTTGTTACTGACACAGGTGCAGCCATTAGCGTACCAATCGGTGACAGCACACTCGGCCGGATGTTTAACGTGATTGGTGAGCCAATCGACGCTAAAGGCGGAACTTTTAAAGAGACAGCACCGATTCACCGTTTGCCTCCTCCACTCATGGACCAGTCCGGCAAAGTCGAAATTTTGGAAACCGGTATTAAAGTTATTGACCTGATTGCCCCAATTACCAAGGGTGGTAAAGTTGGGCTCTTTGGGGGTGCTGGCGTTGGTAAGACCGTGCTTATCCAGGAGCTGATCAACAACATCGCTAAATTCCACTCCGGCTACTCTGTTTTTGCCGGTGTTGGTGAGCGTACCCGTGAAGGTAACGACCTCTACTACGAAATGGAAGAAGCCGACGTGCTCAAGAACACCTCCCTGGTCTTTGGCCAGATGAACGAGCCACCAGGTGCCCGTCTCCGTGTAGCATTGTCTGGCCTGACCATCGCCGAAGGTTTCCGCGACAAGGGTTCTGACACCCTGCTTTTCATCGACAACATCTTCCGCTTTACCCAGGCTGGCGCCGAAGTATCTGCCCTGCTTGGCCGTCTGCCATCAGCCGTAGGTTACCAGCCAAACCTTGCCCAAGAAATGGGCCAGCTGCAAGAGCGCATTACCAGTACCAAAAAAGGCTCGATTACTTCTATACAGGCTGTCTACGTTCCTGCCGACGACTTTACTGACCCAGCCCCGGCAAACGTTTTTGCACACCTTGACTCAACTATCGCACTTAACCGGGCACTGACCGAGATCGGTATTTACCCAGCGGTTGACCCTCTGGACTCCAACTCGACTATCCTTGACCCGGAAATCGTTGGCGAAGACCACTACAACGTCGCCCGTGAAGTCCAGCGTGTCCTGCAGCGTTACAAAGACCTGCAAGACATTATTGCCATCCTTGGTATGGAAGAACTGTCTGATGAAGACAAACAGACCGTAGCCCGTGCCCGCCGCATACAGCGCTTCCTTTCGCAACCATTCTTTGTGGCCGAGAAGTTTACCGGCAACGCCGGCCAGTACGTTAAACTGTCCGACACCGTCCAGGGCTTTAAAGAAATCCTTGAAGGTAAGCACGATGACCTGCCAGAAAGCGCCTTCTACATGAAGGGTAGCATTGACCAAGTTAAGAAGAGTAGCAAATAATCTCAATGATACACTTTCAGCTCGTAACCCTGAGTGGCACTAAGTTCGAGGACGACGTCTACGAAGTAGTTGTGCCAACGCTCGACGGCCAAATTGGCGTCTTGCAGGATCACATGCCGCTGATTAGCGTTGCTACTACCGGTGTTGTCGCTGTCCGCCGCAACCCACGCGATGCTGACTCTGCCCGGGAGTTTTTTGCCATTAACGGCGGTGCTATCGAGATTGTTGATAACAAAATCCGCATACTTGTCGACGAAGCTGACCACGCTGATGAAATCAACGAAGCTGATGCCCAGGCCGCCATGGACCGCGCACAGAAAATGAAAGCTGAAGCGACAGACCAAGTTAGCCTGGAGCATGCCCAAGCCCTAGTGGACCGCCATGCTGTCCGTTTGCAGGTTGCTGGCCTCAAGCGCCGCCACAAGCGCGGCTAGTAGACCCTAAGCTTTAGCAGTCAGTTTGCTAGTACAGAACGCACAGCGTGTGGCTGCTTTTGGTACTTCGCTCAGGCATTCAGGGCATTTGCGGGTGCTTGGCTCTGGTGCTTCTTCTTTGCCGGCTTTAACGCGGGATGTTAGGTGGTTAATTGGTTGGACTACCAGGAAGAACACCACCGCAGCGATGATCAGGAATGAGATTACGGCGTTTATAAAATCGCCATACATAAACTGGCTGCCCCGGAAACTAAAGTGGGCGGCTGCAAATTGTTGCTGCTTATAAACGGCTGCCACAAGCGGTGTGATCATATCCTTAACCAGCGAGTTTACAATACCGCTGAATGCACTGCCAATGACCACGGCGACGGCTAGGTCTACTACGTTGCCGCGCAGGATAAATTTCTTAAAGTCTTTTAACATCTACTGTCTCCTCTGAATTATGTCTGTACATCAGTATAGCATTCTAAAGTTCACTTTTCACCTCTGTTAGGCTATAATGGCTACAGAGTTAGACAATATGAATATCCAGCCTCAAGCTTTATTTTTAGTGCAAGCGATTATTTTAATCGCTGTGCCATTTTTGATTTGGCGCCTCAGATGGGTGCGCAATTTTGCCCCACTGGTCGTTATCCAAATTATTCTGGGCATCATACTTGGCCCAACTGTAATCGGGCATTACGCGCCACATCTTTTTGATACGCTGTTCCCAGCTAAGTCCCTGGACCAGCTTAATGGCTTAGCATCCCTGGGCCTCTGTTTGTTTGGGCTTTTAACCGGCCTGCATTTTGACTTTAATGCCATTAGTAGAAAAAGTGCAGCATTTGTAACCACGAGCCTGAGTACATTATTGCTTCCATTTGGGCTTGGTGCAGCACTAGCCATTGCGTTGTATCGGCAACCGTATGCGAGCAGTGGTGCTGGCGAGCTGGGCTATGTGATTGGTTTTGCAACAGCTATTGCCGTAACTGCTTTACCGGTACTTAGCGCCATATTAATGGAGCTAAAACTTATTAACACCGAGCTGGGTAAGCGTGTGCTTGGGTACGCGGCGATTAATGACCTGAGCCTTTGGATTGTGGTTGCTTGCATAAGCGCCTTTGCTCACCAGGGCGGTCATTTTATGCTCGCTAAGGTCTTTTCGACTATAGTGCTGGCAGTTATATATATGTTTTTCATGCTCGTTGTGGTGCGGAAGTTTTGCCAATCATTGGCCGATAAGCAAATCCTTACGGCCACGCCATCTAGTACACGTCTAGCTATGATTGTTGGCGGCCTACTGGCATCATGCCTTACCACTGAGCTTATTGGGATTCACTTTATGTTTGGGGCATTCATATTTGGGGCTGTCATGCCAAAGAGTATTAGTGGCAGCCTCTTTGGTGATTTTGAAGAGTTTACTAGGGTAATCTTGCTGCCGTTTTACTTTATGATAACTGGCCTAAAAATATCATTCTCATTTACCGATCACGCTGTCTGGGAGCTATTTATGCTCGCCACGATCACTGCGATTGTCGGTAAAGTCATCGGTACAGCTATTCCTGAATATATCATCGGCCATGTTCCAGCCCGGACCGCGCTCAAAGCAGGTGTGCTTATGCAAACAAAAGGCCTCATGGAGATAGTCGTGCTTAATATCTTGCTGTCACTTGGCATCATCAACCGGACAGTTTTTTCGGCGTTAGTGTTAATGGCCGTGGCCACCACCTTGCTTACTAAGCCGTCCCTAGCACTCGCCTCCCGCTTGTACCGGTTGCAACAAAGCCGTTAGGCCGCTTGGGTGCCACCCTCGGTGGCGGCAAACATTGCTTCTAGCTCTTTAATAGTTTCCTGCTTGAGCTCTGTTTCTTTCTGGGTCAGCATAAAACCAAGAAAATCGCGCACGCCGTCCATATATGAAGTCTGGGGGTCAATACCCTCATCGCTGTGGGCCTGAGCGTTACGTACGGCTATGTTAACAAGCGCCGGGTTAACAGCGTAAACCCTTGCTTGGATTTCTTTGGCTAGGGCCGGGTTATCAAGGAGTTTGTGCATAAAGAGGTCGATTGATGTGCGGGAAATTTCGCTTGCGAAGCTTAAGGGGTCTTGGGTGTCGCCTTCATGTAGTGGCATGGCATCTGCTCTCCTTATCTATGCTTAAAGTGTAGCAATTGGTGCTAGATGATGATGTGATTATTGTTACTTTTAAGGTGTAATATTTTTCACACTTAGCTGAATTTTACAGATTGAGTGACCCTTGCAAAACACCCTGTTTGGGAGTATAGTAGCCAGTTGGTTATTAAAAAAATGCAGATGGAAATTATGGAATCAGATCGAATTTTAGACGAAGGAATTGCTCTTATGGATGTAGCGGCAGCCGCTGTTAAGCACGAAACAACAAACACAGAGCTAGATCTCTTAAAGCAGCAAATGCACGAGCGCTCGGTTAAGGCCGGAGAGCTTACCGTTGTTGGTCCGCTAGCTCCAGAAAACTCGCGTGGCAACTGGACCGCCGGGCATATTTCTCTTGCTGACCGTTTAGAGACCGGTGAACTTTCTACCGAAACAGTTACGCACGCCCTAGGTGTTCTCGCAGAGTCGTACGTTCAAACGCATAGTAATGTTGGCGCACAAGTACGGTGCATTGATGGGCGTCAGGCAGCTGGCTATGATGATAACGATGCCGAGATGTTCACGCGTGAACAAGGACCACAGATTCCAGGCGGATCACCAATTCAGGCTGTTGCCTACCGACTTGCATTCGGCGGCAGTGATGGCTCTTACTATACGAAGAACCTTGGCGAAGATATGCATGAAAGTGCCGAAAAAATGGAAAAGCTAGGATTCTTGCCCGGCGACCACATTGACGATAAAGACCGCCACGATGGCACGACTGGTTGTCGCGCCATTGACGGCGTAGAGGAACACACCTCAGGCATTAACTTTAAGACTGTCCACGAAGTGGAATCAGTTTTGCAAGCGCTTATGGGCAATGATTTTAATGCGCGTGATTTTGACCATGTCATTGCTTCTTCGATGCGCATGGCAGCTGCCCAAGAACATTACTTTATTGATAAGAAAGCCATCATTAAAGAGCTAGTAGAACAAAACCCAGACGGTGCCCCTGTCTTGGTTGGTGACCACAAAGAAATTATCGCAGCTATCAACCTATGCGAAGGTGAAACACTACACCGCGATCACTTTAGTTCTCGTATGGATGGCCAAGTACAGGTGTTTGGCTATGACGCTTGGTACACCTTTAAGGCTGCAAAAGCCCTGTTCCCTTACGATCTTGAGCAACAGTCGCGCTACATACACGCCCGCCTTGCACTTGCTGTTACCGCCTTGATGGACCTGACTGACGGTAGTTTGCAGCTTGTAGTTCGCACCCCTAAAGTTGCTGCTTAAAGCGCCAAAACTTTACAAAAATGCAACTTCACGTTACGCTTTAGTCATTAACTAGTAAGTTACATAAGTGGAGGTTCCCATGTTTACTAAACGTAAGATAGCCGCGTTGGTGGCTGAGTTTCTTGGTACCGGAGTTTTGACGCTCCTCGTTCTAAGTGTCCAGCGTTCAACAATCGGTGTACCGTTCTTTATTGCTTTAGCTGCAGGTTTGACGCTCGCAACGCTGACGTTTGCATTTAACTCAGTATCAGGCGCATTCTTTAACCCAGCACTCACCATTGCAATGGCGCTTGCCCGCCGTATTGCTGCAACACGTGCGCTTTTGTACGTTGCTGTCCAGCTGCTTGGTGGTTGGGTTGCATATTACCTGTACACCTACTACACCAAAAACAGCTTCCAGCCAATTGGTGGCGTTTACAACGCTCATATCTTGGTTGCTGAATCAGTTGCTACTGGTGTCTTTGCACTAGGTTGGGCTTCATCAGTTTACCAAGGCTTTACAACTGGCGCCCGCGCCGCTGTATCGGGCGTTTCATACGTCGTTGGTATCATTGCTGCGTCTTCAGCCGCTATTGGCTTGCTGAACCCAGCTGTTGCCCTTGGAGCCCGTGCATGGGTTTGGGGTACATACGTACTCGGACCAGTACTTGGTGCCATTATTGGTGTCAACCTGTACGGCCTGCTATTTGCTGAAAGCGCACCAGTTGCAGCCGTTGCTGCTCCTGCCAGCCGCGCGGTTAGTTCAAAAGCTGCCGTTGTTGTTAAGAAGCCAGTCGCTAAAAAGCCGGCTGCCAAGCGCAAGCCAGCTGCTAAAAGGCGCTAAATCACTTTGATTTGTACTAACCGCTCCGGTTCGCCGGGGCGGTTTTTATATGGCGCCGCTAATGAGGTCGTCTTCGAACTTTTTGACACCTTTAACATCCTGGCTGTAGCCACTCGTATCTGGTAGGTCTAGGGTAGTGATCCGCCGGTGTACTGCGGCAATAAGTTTTTCGGTGTGCTCAAGCTCATTTTTATCAAAGTTGTCTATCTTTAGGCGGATAAAATTGCCGGTCTCACTGTCTGGCTCTACAAAGACCAACTCGGCGCAGTCAACCTGTTTGCCCTTAAAGGCCGGGCTGTGGTCGATAAGGAGCTTATAAACCAGCAGCTGTTGTCGGTAGAAATGTATCGATAACTGCTTGCCTGGGCTCAGGCCGGCTGTTTTCCAGTCGGGCAACGGCGGCTTGCCAGATTTGTAGTCAATAATCCGTATAGAGTTTTCTTGTACGGCAGCAGCATCAAGTTTGCCGAGCAGTACTACGCCCGAACCCGGCAGGGTTGCCTGGGCATAAAACTCACTATTAGTAATGTCGTCAAAATCGCTGGCTGTAAACTGCTCTACGAACAGTGGTAGGAACTCATGGCCGTGAGCCCGGACACTTTCTAGCTCGCCATCGGCCAAGCCAGAAGCTTCAAGTTTTTCATCGAACGTATCAATAATTTGCTGGACCGTTAGAGGTTTGCCGGCTTTGTAGCTTTTGTGGGCACGCTCTAAGACGTCGTGAACTGCGGCGCCGAGCGCACTGCTTGCTGAGTATGCCGATGGAAAACCGAGGACGTCTTTTTCGATGGCAACTTCGGGGCCGCTGTAACAGATATCTAAGAAGTCCCTGAGGGCGCTCGGACTGAGGCGGAAGTTCTTCAGTAAGGGGCTAAGCACTTGCTTAAGATCTGCCTGGTTGGTGGCCTGTGGCCTCCAGGTAGTCTCCAGCATTGGGATGAGCCGGCCAGCTGGCAGATGTTCTTCATGAGGCTGCCACCAGCCGCTTGGCTCGTCGCCCAAACTTAAGAATGCCAGAGGGATGGTTGGCTTATTTTCGGCCGTGTATTGGTAACTGGTAAGTAGCAAGTGGGTTTTAGCACGGGTTATGGCAACGTAAAGTAAGCGTAGCTTATCGCTCTCGGCGTCGCCGGCAGCGTACAGCGGCAAGTTTTCTGGCAGCCGTATGCGGTTATGGTTGGCCCTAGCTTTGACGCCCCAGACAGTGTCGATAAGCGATAGGATAATAACGTGCTGGAACTCCCGGCCTTTGGCGCCGTGGGCGCTCATGACCTGTACGCCTTCACTTTCGGCCCGCACTAGCGGGCTGTCATCGATAAGCCGGATATCACTGCGGCGGTAATCTTGGGCAACCGCAAGCAGGTCGGCTAGGCCGTGGGCACTTGGCTTACTTTCTAGGACGGCCCGGCGCAGACGGATTAAACGGGAGAGTAGCTGGGTATAGGTTTCTGGCAGCTGGCGGTTAATCAGTCGGCCATATGGTGACGTAGCCAGGGCGGTACCAGGAACTGCTTCCCTGCCGATTAAAATGTCCAGCATTCGCGTAAAATTGCTAATACGGCTAATGTCGGCTGCGGCAACCAGCCACTCGGCAATTGGGGCAAAAAGCGCGTCTTCCAACATACATTCTAGCCAATTGGCTTTGGTGGCTTTGGCGGTTGCCGCTAGTTGGTACAAGGCAAGTGGCGGCAGTTGCCAATAAGGCGCCGATAGCACTGCAGGTAGTAGGCTACTAACCCTGATCGGATGATTGGCGATAGCGTCAAGCAATCCAGAGAGCTTAAGTAATTGGTCAATTTCTGGCTCACTAAGTATGTCTTCGCGGTTATCGTAACGCACAAAAATACCGGCGGCTGTCAGGTGCGGCACAAATTCGACTAGCTGCTCGTGTTTGCGCCCGATAACGGCGATTTGTTCGGCTGCTACACCGGCTTTTAAAAGTCCAGAAATATGATCGGCAATGGCAGCGTATTCTGCCGGGGCGCTGACGTAAGAACGGTGTTCAATAGCGCCTTTTTGTGGGCCATGTGACGTTAGCACCTTTTTAATGCCAAGTTCGGGCAGAGCAGTTTCTAGCCGCTCACCAGTCTGGGTGATGATCTGCCGCGCGGCATCGAGAATGGGCTGGGTGGAGCGATAATTATCGGTGAGCGTAATAACCACAGGTTTATAGCGCTCAATAAACCGCAGCATGCCAGAAACCTCAGCACCCTGAAAACGCATGATAGCCTGGTCATCGTCGCCTACAACCAGCACGTTAGGCATATCAATTGGATTGGCACTTAAAACGGCATCCAGTAAGCGGTTTTGGGCGCCGTTAGTGTCCTGGTATTCGTCGACCATAATATATTGGAAGCGTTCGGCAATATCCGAGCGCATGTCACTATTTTTTTCTAAGGCATCCAGGGCCCACATGATCATGTCTTGGTAATCATAAAAGCCATGCTCACCTAAGTGTTCCTGATACTGCTCGTAGAGGTCGATGGTGTCTGTTAGAAGCTTGGAGCCGGTTTGACTTTTGAGAACCTGCCTGCCTTCATGCTTGGTGGTGTTGGCCGTCCGCCAGTCGCCCAGTGGTTTGGTCTTACCGACTATTTCAGATTCCGTAGTGGCTTCTTTTAGCCCGCTAATAATGATGGCAGAAAGCGTATTTTCTTTGTTATTGGATTCGTACGCTTCAATAAGGTTACGAATTTCTGGTAAGCGTTTGGCACTCAATTTGGTACCAAAAATTTCATCAAGCAGCGGCTGGATCTCTGTAAATACTTTTTGGTTATCGTTGAGGGTTTGGCGAAGTTCGGCTGGTTTCATGCCGGCCTGCTTAAAAGCATTGATGGCATTTTGGACAGCGTTCTGGCGGACGAAGCTGTCGTTTTCGCCCCTGACAGCCAGTTGGTGGCGGAGGGGTAAGCGACTGAGCAGCAACTCGAATACCCGGTAGCGCGCTAAATCGTCTAACTGGCGCAGTGCCCGCTCATTGGCAAATTGCTCAGGGTATTGGGCGATAATCCAGCTACCAAAGCCATGAAACGTATGTACGGCAATGTCACCGCCAGAGGGTCCCATAATACCGGTCATGCGGGTTTGCATTTCTGAAGCGCCGGCATCAGTGTAGGTTAAGCAAAGAATGTTGTTGGCCGAAACATTCCCAAGCTTAACAATGTGTGCTGCCCTGGTGCTGAGCAGCTGTGTTTTACCGGTGCCCGGGCCGGCCAAAACCAGCACTGCACCTTCAGTTGTATCAACAGCCTGTTTTTGTCGAGCGTTCAGGTTCTTATAAGCAGTCGCAAAACTCGAATCCATACCCCTATTGTAACAGTTTAGGATATGGCAGCGGTGGCGCAGACATCACAGCCATCTTCTTGCTCAAATTCGGTTAGCCACTGCTTAGTTGCTTTGTCCCATGGTTCTAGGTCGTGAAAGCCAACAAGGTCGGCAGCTTCGCGGAGGGTGTAGCCAAGCCAGCCGTAAAGGCGCATGCCACCCCAGACAACAGCTGCCCAACGGGGGCCGGCCGGGATGACCGTTATTGGTTCTTTGACAGTGTAACCCTTAAACTTTTTGCCGTTTGCCCGGCGCCTCAGGTTTATGGCAACAAAATGGCCGTCGTGCAGCGCAGTTTGGGCAAGGCCGCTAAACGGTGTGTTGGCGTTGTCGCCAATGACAAAAATATTTTCTTCGCTCTGCAAATAGGCATCGACGGCAACTTTGCCGCGGCCCATAATCACAAAATGGTTTTCACTGAAGAATGGATGGTTTGTAACCCCAGCCGTCCAGACAACTGTATGGCTGCGGACCGGTTTGCCGTTTACCGTTAGCTCGTCGGCAGTTTGTCCCTGAACAGCGCTGCCTAGGTAGACTTTGATGCCAAGGCGTTTAAGTTGGCGGCCTACCATGCGAGATGTGTCACGGGGCAGCCGTGGCAGCAGGCGCGGCACTGCTTCGATAATATCGATATGGACTTTGCGCTGCGGCAAGCCGTGGTTTTTCATAATGTGTTTGAGGTAATCCGGCAATGCGCCGGCTAGCTCAATACCTGTTGGCCCGGCGCCAACAATGACGTAATTAAGATCCGGTTGATGGTCGCTGATCAGCTGCTCGTGCAAATGTGCTTTAAACCGCGCTACTTCGGCCTGTGACTTAATGCT
The DNA here is from genome assembly GCA_028286345.1 of Candidatus Saccharimonadota bacterium. Classification (GTDB taxonomy): domain Bacteria; phylum Patescibacteriota; class Saccharimonadia; order Saccharimonadales; family UBA4665; genus JAQBRT01. Next base: position 693,493 of record JAQBRT010000001.1, on the reverse strand, counting down.
GTACGAATACTCCGGGAGTCCTGGAATACCAAAGTAGTTAGTTACTACCCCAAGGCCTATGATTAGTACGTCGTAGTCATAAACAATGCCATCGGCCGTGGTGATGGTTTTAGCTTTGCGGTCGAGCGTGGTAGCGGTTCCCTTTTTGAGCTGGACTTTTTTGCCAGCAAAAATTGTAGAAAATGGAATGCTTGAGTTAGCACGCTTACCACCGGTTGCCGTGTGGTATAACGTTGGGTAATAACGCAGAGCACTGTCGTCGCTAAGCAGGGTTATCTCAAAGTGCTCGTCTTCGCAAAGTTCGAGAGCGGCTTTAACCCCGCCGAAGCCTCCGCCCACCACTAAGACTTTTTCTTTTGCCATCTACCGCTATTTTAGCATAAGCGTCAACAGATACAACCTGGGGTACCGTATCCGATGAATAGACGCTATCGTTTCTGGTGCTTTGCACGCGAAACTGGCTTATTCAGTCTATTCTTACAGAATACGGTACCCCAGGTTGCATCAGTAGTCACTGTCGGGTAAGCTTAAGGGTAATGGATGATATCAAAAATGCCCTTGTTTCACTAGGGTTTAGCGGTGAGATGGCCGATGATCCGGCAACGCTCGATTTGTTTAGCCACGATGCTTCAATGTTTGAGCTGCGCCCCCAGTTAGTGGTGGCACCAAAGAACACTAAAGAAGTCGAAGCGCTGGTAAAATTAGTTGCCGAAAAGCAAAAACATAAGCCCGGACTCAGCCTTACTGCCCGCAGTGCCGGAACAGATATGTCTGGCGGGGCTATTAACACGTCTATTATTGTTGACTTTTTACGGCATTTTAATCAGATCGAAAAAGTCACCGATACCTATATTCAGGCCCAGCCTGGTGTCTACTATCGTGATTTTGATGAAGCCAGCCGTAAACGCGGCACCCTCATGCCCACCTACCCTGCTTCCCGTGACCTCTGTACCATTGGCGGTATGGTCAATAATAATGCCGGCGGCGAAAAGTCGATTGAATTTGGTAAAACCGAAAACTTTGTTAACGAACTCGAGTTTGTCTTTGCCGACGGTATTGCCCGCACAGTTACTCCGCTCAACAAGGCCCAGCTTGATAAAAAAATGAAGCAAAAAGATTTTGAAGGCAAAGTTTACCGCGAAATTTATCAGCTAGTTGACAAAAACTATGACGAAATCAAGGCCGCTAAGCCGCATGTGACCAAAAACTCAACTGGCTACAATTTGTGGGATGTGTGGGATCGCGAAACCGGCATTTTTGACTTAACCAAACTGATAGTTGGTGCCCAAGGTACGCTCGGTTTTGTAACCGACATAAAGCTCAAAGTACTCAAAGCCCGTACTGATGAAGGCCTGCTTGTGTTATTCATGAAAGATATCGACGACCTTGGCGAGGTCATTAACAAGGTCATGGAGTTTAAGCCGTCACGCTTTGAATCGTTTGACGATGCAACGCTTTGGCTATCGATCCGCTTTATGCCGAGTTTCCTCAAAATCCTTGGCTGGAAGAAGTTCATCCATTTGTTGATTACGCTAATCCCTGACGGCCTGCAACTGCTCCGTGGTATCCCAAAATTGATTTTGATGGTGTCGTTTAAGGGCGATAGCGAAGAAGAGATCCGCGAAAAAGTCCATGCCTTGCATAAAGAGCTGGCTAAGCACCGTGCCCGTTATGAAATTAATGGTTTCGAAGAGGATCCCACCGAGGGCAAGGCTGAAAAATTTTGGATTATGCGCCGCTACAGCTTCCAGCTACTGCGCAGCAAAGTCAAAGACAAGCACACAGCGCCGTTTATTGACGACTTTGTGGTGCCACCACCGCACCTTACCGTGTTCCTGCCAAAGCTCCGCAAGATTATTAAGAAGTACAAGCTATTTGCAACTGTTGCCGGCCACATGGGCGATGGCAACTTCCATGTTATACCGCTTATGAAGCTTGAAGATCCTAATGACCGTCGCAAGATCTTGCCAGCCATGAAAGAAGTTAACAACCTCGTACTCAAGTATGGTGGCTCACTGTCTGGTGAGCACAACGATGGCTTGGTTCGTGGGCCATGGCTCGAAATGATGTATGGCAAGCACATGCTCGGCATATTTAAAGAAGCCAAAAGCATCATGGATCCCCAAGACATCTTCAACCCCAAGAAAAAAGCTGATGCCGTTTGGGAATACAGTTTTGGCCACATTAGGGACCACTTCTAAAAAGCTACTTTTTAGTAATAGCCAGTAACCGCGAACGGGTATGGCTGGCGAACAGATAAACAGTAATTATAAGTAGCATAGAGATGTAGGCAGTGCGGTCTAGGATGTTGGCTGAGACAATTATGTCGCTCGGGATGTGGTGCAAGCGCTGGGAAAAGAACAAGAATGATTCGCGGAAGCCAATGGCACCCGGCGTAAGTGATACAAATAGTGCCAGGTTAGCAGCACCGGAATAGATGATTGCCTGACGGATGCTGATGGAATGGCTAATACCATGCAGCTCCAGGTAAAAAATAACCGATACCAGCCCAACTTGCAGAGCGGTTGCAATGCAGAGATAGCTCCAGGCTTTTAGGTTCAGTTTTTGCAAAGACTTAATTGGCAGCAGTGGCAAGATAAAGCGTGCGCTTAATAGCCCAAGCGGGATCAGGGCTAGCACCCAAAGCGACCAGCCGGCTAACAAAAAGATGCCATTAATCAGGCCGTAGGCAATGTAGTAGCCCAGAGTGGCCAGGCCATAGAGTTTGAGGCTGACATCATATTTCTTCTTTAAGTAGGCAGCCCGAAAGGCTGGCCCGCTCTGCAGCGGCCCAAAAAAGTTAATAATTGCCGAGTACATGGTTATTAACATGCTCTCGCGGCGAGGAATTGTCACATTGCATAGGCGGACTGTGGCATTAAGAATTAAACCGATGCTAGCGGTAAACACGGCATAGAGGGCAACTAGTATTGCCAATCGGGCCGGCGGCGTGTGGCGCAGCTCCCGGCCAACCTCTGGGTGATGGCTAAAAAACAGTGCAAAACTGACAATGGTGGCAGTGACGATAACAAACGAGATGATCGCTTTGCGGTAGGTACGCGGCATGGCTTAATAGTAGCACTCTCAGCGATTTTTCAGCCAACCAGGTATACTGTTTGATAGATATGAAACTAGCTTCCGTCCGCTCACGCATCACGGCGTGCCTTAGTTCCGAAATGTTTTTCCGAGTCATTGTCGGCTTTATGATTTTTCAAGCCCTGTGGATCGTCTTTACCGCCAAATACCCGATGGCATTTGATGAAGACTTCCATTTTGGCATCATTAAACTTTACACTCATCACCTCAGCCCCTTTTGGGAGCGACACCCAGCCGATAGCGATGCTTTTGGCGCTGTTACCCGAGACCCATCCTACCTATACCACTACCTAATGAGCTTTATCCTGCGTTTTATCAGGCTGTTTACACAGGACCAAACCATTCAGGTGATTCTTCTGCGTCTGGTTAATGTTGGTCTGTTCGTCGGTAGTTTGCCAATTTTTCGCAGGTTGCTGTTACGCAGCGGGGCGTCAAAAGCCATAGTTCACAGCTGTTTGGCCGTCTTTATACTGATACCAATTGTTCCCTTGCTGGCTGCCCAAATAAATTATGATAATCTTTTGCTCCCACTTGTAGGGCTGAGCCTACTTGTTGCTGAGCGGGTGGCGAGTGCCTTGCGCAACCAGCGCAAGTTGGAACTAGGCCAGTTACTGTGCTTAGCGGTTCTGTGTTTGGCGACAAGCGTTGTTAAGTACGCTTTCTTGCCAATCGCCCTGGCGATTGTGATTTACATTGGCTTTGGGATAATCCGTGCTTTTGGTCCGGGCAAACGCTTGCGCCAAGAAACTCGCCAGAGCTTCCATCGGCTTAAGATGTTACCGCGCATATTACTAATCTTTGGCTTAGTGCTGTTTGGCGGTTTGTTTATTGAACGCGAAGGCCTTAATACCTTGCGCTACCACCGGCCCGTTCCGGATTGTGCCGATGTCTTAACAATTGAGCAATGTTCAGCCTATGGTCCGTGGAACCGTGATTACTACCTTGCTTTGAATAAGTCAGGCGATGCCAGCGATAACCCCCTTACCTTTACCCGTTCGTGGTTTGAGGGTATGTGGTTGAGGTCGTACTTTACGCTCGCCGGTCCAACCGAAGACTACCAGACCCGTGGCCCACTAACGGTGCCCAGCCAGAGCATGATTGTCTTTGCCGTCCTTGGCCTGGCACTGGTACCGCTGTATGGCCGGCGGGTGATCAAGCGCTATAATGCCCCGCTGCTCGAACTGCTCACAGTGGTTAGCGTCTTGTATATTGGGTTCTTGTGGGTCGACGAATATCTGTTGTACCTGCATGCCGGCACGGCTGTGGCAATCAACGGGCGTTACTTGCTGATTATTATGCTTCCGGTTCTGCTGATCGTTGCCTTATGTGCCCGTGAAGCTTTTCGTTTGGTGCCTAAACTAATGCCATGGGCTGTTGTTACAATCCTCGCCTGCGGCCTTTGGGGCGGCGGTGTGATGACTTATATGATCCGTAGTAGCGATAATTGGTACTGGCCAGGTAGCGCCCCACAGGCGCTCAACCATGCTGCCCAAAAGGTGTTGGTACCGATTACGCCTGGTTCGCGTACAGCAAGCCAATACTTACCTTAACGGTCAAAGCGCAGGCGCTTGGACTGTTCTAGCTGGTCTTCGATGAGAATCCGGTTAATCCGGATAAGGTCGGCAATAATACCCAGGATAAAACTCAAGAACGAGCTAGTCATTAGCAGTGAGCCGACCAGAAGTGATTGGATGTGACCGCGGGTGTGGCCATCAACAATCGCGAAGTATAAGAATCGCGCAAATGGTATGGCCCCGGCTAGCATTAAAGCCAGGCCAATTGAGCCAAAAATAACGTAAGGCCTGTACATAATGTAGGCGCGCATGATGGTGACAGCGGACTTAATAACGTGCTCTGAGGTTGATTTAAACAGGCGTGATTCACGTAGCTTAGGGTTGGTATCTACCGGGATACTGGTAATCGCCAGGCGCTTGTTGCCGGCTTGAATGATGGTTTCGGTGCAGTAACTAAAACGGGTAATGGTATTGAGCTGTAGTAATGACTCGCGGCTGTAGGCACGGAAGCCACTAACGGCGTCCGGTAAATTGGTGTCGGCGGCCTTGTTAACGATGGCGCTTCCCAGGCGCTGTAGTAGCTTCTTGCCTTTTGAAAAGTGCTCAATGGTGTGTGTTTGGCGGTCTGCGATCACAATATCGGCCTCGGCGCGGATAATTGGCTGGACCAGGTCGGCAATACGTTCTTGGGGGTATTGATTGTCGCCATCAGTGTTTACGAGGATATCGGCGCCAAGCTCGAGTGCTTTTAATACGCCATCATGGAACGAGCGGCCCAGGCCTTGGTTGCGGGTATGGTGCACGAAATGCTTTACACCATGTGCGCGGGCCACGGCAACAGTATCATCAGAGGAGCCATCATCAATAATAAGGACGAGGATTTCGTCGATGCCGGCAATTTTTTTTGGGATGCTTTTTAAAACTAAGGGTAGCGTTTCAGCTTCGTTTAAGCATGGTACCTGGACAATGAGTTTCATACATGTTCAAGTATACACTACAACCTAGTGGCAGCCGAAAAGGTAGCTTCAGCAAGCGTAACCGGCTATAATGAAAGATCGTTTATGCCACATAAAAAGCCCTTTCCAGCACAGCCACAGCGTCCTGCTGCTCAGCTGCCAAAGCACGACCCAGTTACCCGCTTGGCAGGTACTAACTTCCCGGCGGTTGGTATGACGCTGAACTCTTATAAACACAGCCCATTTAGCGTAGCGGAGGCCCCTTTGCATACCGAAGCCCAAGTCCGTAAATCCAGTAAGTTCCGCAATTTTTTGCGCGGTTTTACTATCAAGCGCGTCAGCCTTACGTTAGCCCTGCTGGTGCTACTGGTCGGCGGCTGGGTCGGCGGTAAGTTTGTATACAATACCCATAAGGTGTTTGGTGGCAATATTCTCGGAGTTTTATCAACTACCAAGCTTAAAGGCGAAGATGTAGGCCGGGTTAATATTTTGCTGGCAGGCAACTCGGCTGACGATGTTGGGCACAGTGGTGGCGACCTGACAGATTCAATAATGCTGCTCAGCCTTGATACTAAAAACCACAAAGCTTACATGATGAGTATCCCCCGCGACCTCTGGGTTAATGTGGGAGATTCTGGTTACAGCAAGATTAACTATGCCTATGTGGCTGGCAAAAAGAACAACTTTAACCAGTCTGGCTTTCCACAAGGTGGCATGGGAATGCTGGAATCAATTGTTGAAGCCAACTTTGGCGTAAATATCAATTACTACGCCCTGGTTAACTATGCGGCACTACGTGACGCCGTCAATGCTGTTGGTGGCATCGATTTTACGGTTGCTAGTACCGATAAGCGCGGTATTTATGACCCAAACATCGACTACGTCACGCATAAGCCGCTAGTGAAGCTGACAAACGGCGTACACCATATCGATGGTGAGCAGGCACTTGATATTGCCCGCGCCCGTGGTGACTCGGCATACTCATATGGTTTCCCGCGCAGTGACTTTGACCGCACCGAAAACCAGCGCAAGCTGCTGGTTGCCCTGGAGCAAAAGGCGATTACTGCTGGCGTGCTGGCCAGCCCAACCAAGCTCAGCAGCCTGTCTGACGCCGTAGGCAGCAACGTTAAGTCTGACATTACTATTAGCGAAGTTCGACGCCTGTACGACCTTATAAAGGAAATGAAAGGCAGTGATATAACATCGGTTGGCCTAAACTCAGCCAATGGCAAGAACTTACTCGATAGTTATACTTCGCCGGATGGCCAATCGGCACTGGTACCGGCTGCTGGCCTTGATGACTATAGTGATATCCAGAAGTACCTCAAGCAAATTACCTCCTCGGATTTACTGGTCCGTGAGGGATCCCAAATGGTGGTCTTGAATGGCACAAATACCTCTGGGCTTGCCTCGCAGGTGCGGACAAAGCTGACATCCAAAAATATTAGCGTGTTGGCAACTGGAGATGCAACCGACACGGCTGTAACGCAAATTGTAGATGAGACCGGCGGCAAAAAGCCGGCCACCGTTGCCTACCTCAAAAAGCTTTATCCAAAAGCTGTGGTTACAGCCACCAGCCCCTATACCAAAGCCTATAACGCCGATATTATACTCGTGCTCGGCACTGACGCAGTACCAAAAACTACTTCCACAACCAGTACCCAGTAAAACTGTTCAGAACCAGATGGGGATGGTACTATGGACGTACATGATGAGTCCCCAAGAGCAATTTGATGCGTTTTTAGCTGCCTTCCCTGTCCGCACGTTCGCCAAGGGTGAAATTATTATTTTCCAAGGCGAAGCACCGCGCAATGCGTACGTGATCAAAAGCGGTACGGTCAAGGCATATAACCTGAGCGTTAGTGGTGATGAAAAGCCCGTCGCTTTCACAACTGCTGGCTCAGCTTTCCCCACCTCGTGGATTTTTGGCAAAGTGCCAAGTGCCATTTACTACTTTGAAGCTTTTTCCCCCGAAGTAAGCGTGTATGCTGTCAACCGCGACGAGTACGTAGCATTTATTAAAAACCAGCCTGAGCTGATCTACCAGCAGATGTCAGAGCTTTTGGTAGACCAGCTAGGCAAAAGTATGCGCCTGAATGCCCTGCAGCACTCCAGGGCCAGCGATAAGCTGATTTATACCTTGCATTACCTGGCGCTTAGCCACGGCAAGCAAACTGCCCCCCAGCAGATCGAGATCACCCTAGACCTTACACATCAGGACTTTGCGAACCTAACTGGCTTAACCCGCGAGACGGCCGCTACCGAGCTAAACAAGCTCAAACACCAAGGCGTTATCAACTATGGCAAAAACCAGCCCTACCAGCTGAATTTTTCCAAATTGAACGCCATGCTTAATGACCAATTTGTAGCTGACCTAACCGTTAAACTGTAAGTCTATTCCGTAACAGTGGCTTTGTTGCCTGCAAGGCTGTCTTGGATAACGCGTGCCAAGTTGTGTGGTGCTGTCCAGGATTTGATGATACAGCGGTGGGCACCAAGGTTGTAGGCCTCGGTAACCTCTGGTGAGTTTTCCATGTTGGTAAAAATAAGTACCTTAACATCGGGGTGGGCGTGTTTAAGGTCGTAATTCTGCAAGAATTCCAAGCCGCCCATGATGGGCATAAGCAGGTCGAGCAAGATGAGGTCGGGGTCGAAGTTTTTAAGTGCTTCTAATGCCTCCTTACCATCAAATGCTGATTCAACAGTGTACCCCGCACTTTCAAGGATGATGCGGTACGCGTTATTTAGGTCTTTGTCGTCTTCAACAATCAGTATGTTTGCCATAAAAGTCCTTTTTCTCCCTATAGTTATAGCATATGCTCAGAGGCCATCCGAATAAAATATCTAACATTAAGGTCCTCCTGCCGGTTTTGGCGCCGGCCTGTCGGGGTTAAACCTCTTTGGCAGCGTAAAATAAAACGTTGTGCCTTTGCCTTCTATACTTGTAAACCAAATACGGCCCCCAAGGTTCTCAAGCAGGCCTTTGACCAGGTAGAGCCCAAGGCCTGTGCCTGCCGTTTCGCGCTTGACGACGTTGCTGGCCCGGAAAAACTTAGTAAAGACTTGGTCATGGGCATACTGAGGGATACCCCAGCCGGTATCGCTTACAGATACTTGTAGCTTGTCGCCGCGGGTGCTGATGTGAATGGTTACCGTACCGTCTACTGGGGTGTACTTGATAGCATTACTTACTAGGTTGGTAATTATCTCTTTGAGAATGAGCGTATCGGTCTTAACGGTATAGCCCTGTTTATTTTTGGCAATCAGGTCAACGCTGATGTTTCGGTCGGCGGCCAGGAGCGCCAATTCTTTGATGACTTCGTCAGCCACCCGCTCAACCCTTAAGTTCTTGGGGGTGACGGCAATCCTGCCGCTTTCAATACGAGTGATGTTTAGTAATGTACTAATCAGCTCGTTCATGCGGTTGCTGGCGCCGATAATGGTTCGTAATGACTTTTTCTGTGCTGGTGTCATCTCGCCCATGTAGCCATCAAGTAGCATGTGTGAATATGTTTTAATTGACGATAATGGCGTGCGCAACTGGTGCGATGCTAGCGAAATAAATTCACTCTTCATGCGGTCCACTTCTTCTTCGAAGCTGATGTCGCGGAATACCTCGATAGCCCCTACAGGCTTGGCGCCCATGATAATAGGCGACACATTAACGGAAACCGGGATATTCTCGCCGTCGTGCTTGCGGTAGTACATTTTTTCGGCAATCGACTTGCCGGTCAGAAACGCCTTGGTAATTGGCCGGTCTATAAGGTTAATTGGGATGTTGTGCTCTGTCACGGCTACTACTTTACGAGGGTACCATTCACCAACCAGCTCTTCTTCGGTAAAACCGAGCAGCTCCACGGCTACCGGGTTAACGCGGGTGATTTTACCAAACTGGTCGGTAGCAATAGCAGCGTCACCAATACTCGTAAACACCGCCTCGGCCTGGGCAATCTGCTCGTCGAGAGTAAGTGTTGATTGTGTTGCTGGTCTCTTGGGCATGCCCATCCCCGTTATTGTTTTGCTAGCTTACGTAGTCCGTTTAGGTATTCTTCAATAATCTCTCTGTCATCTGTCAGTAATGAAACGGCAACCCCTATCCAGTCAATAATCGACGCTAGGTCTTCACGGGTAATCAGTTCCGGTTGTTTGCCGAGATGGTTTTGGACTTGCCGGGCAATAAAACGGTCGGCTGCTGGGCCAAGGTAAACATGCGTGATTTTAATGACTTTTGGATAGATTGCAGGAGTAGCTACCATTGCTACACCTCCTCAATCTTTCGTAAACGGCGGGCGCCCTGGGCAATCAGCAAAAAGCCAATACCTGCAGCTATGCGGAACACATAGGTGGCTAGCAGCCGGCCATTTAGCTCTAAATGGCCAGACCTGGGGGCGGCAGAGCTGATATATTCTAAAACGATTGAGCTACCAATAACGGTAACCAGGCCAAGTGCAAACAATTTGAGGGCTTGTGAAAATAATACGCCCCGGGTTTTGGTAGCAAGCACGCTAAACTCGTAGGCTGCAAGCAGGCCGACAAACCAGGCATACAGGTATGGAACAATGATAGTAAGCAGCATAATCCAGATGGGCATAAAGTACGGGTTGTTGTTGCTTGCCGGGCTGCCTAGGTCAAAATGCTTCAGGATGAGGTAACAAAAGGCGACGCCAAGCAGGACGAACATAAAAATGACCGAGCGTGCGCCAGCCAGGCTGATACGGATTGAGGCCGTGGCGGTCAGCATGCGGGCGGCATTACCGATCACTGCGAAAGCAAATAATGGCAGAATAAGCGCAATGTAGTTGCTAATAATAATTGCACTGGCATGGAAACCAGGATGGGCATTGGCAATGCTATTGAGTATAAGGCTGGCAATAGTAGGCACCGGCAGGCTCAATGCCAGCCAACCAACACCGTTGGCAAGTTGCCTATAGCTATCGCCCTCAGCGGTGTTTTCGATTGATTTGGCATATGAGCGCACCCAATTATAGCCATAAAAGGCTGCGAACCAGGTGGCAACCATCGGAATAACAATCATCAAATAAATAGTGTGATATTCGGTAGAGGACCAGCCGTACTGTGTCATGCTGTCAGCATTTGCCGGAAAAATAGAGACAAGCAGTAAATATAGTATGCCAAGCACGGCGCAGGCAATCAGAGGATGCACGCTGCGAAGGGCACGAAAATTGACTTGTCTCATTGGCGATTATTATACATGTCTCGCCCCTGATGGGAAGTATGACTTTTCATTGCAAACATGGCAATGTTTAGGTATAATACCCAGGAATAGTCTAAAAACAAAAATGCGTCGCACCTCACCCACGCTCACCAATTATGCATATTATAGCCCGCGGCAGTCTAAGCAGCAGCCCGTGCCGTCGTGGAAAGCCACCTTGGGCTGGCTGGTTGCACACCGCTCGCTCTTTTTGAGTAAACCTGCGCGTTTTATAGTGGTATCTGCCCTCATTACGGCCGGTGTCCATGGTGGCTGGACGAAGCACGTTGCTGCCCAAGCAGCTGCCCAGAAGCAGGCAGATCATGCGGCTTTGCTCGCTGCCCAGCAGAAGTCTCAACAATTTGGGGCGCAGGTACAGCAGCTTATTGCCGCTAACCCGGGTGTGGATGTAGGCGTATCTGTTGCAACTAGCAGGCTTGGACTGCAAAACTTTGGGTCAACCAAGCTGTTTGACGCGGCCAGCACAGGTAAATTATTGACAGCTGTTACCTACCTAAATATGGTTGAGCATCATAGGGCGAGCTTGTCGGATGACGTAGCGGGCAAAAGTGCCCAGCAGGCTCTCGATACCATGATTATCAAAAGCGATGACCAGAGTTGGGGCGCTTTTAACACTATGATCGGGCACACTGCCCTATCGGCCCAAGCCACAACACTAGGAATTACTGATTACAACGCCGATACTAACAGCCTAAGTGCCCAGGATATAGCCCTGCTATTGAGTAAATTGGCCGACGGCACGTTATTGACGCCTCAGCACCGCCAACTGCTCTTATCTGAAATGGCCCGCGCCAACTTTAGGGATTATATTGTCCCGGCAGTGGCCTCGCCTAACTTGGTCTATCACAAAGTAGGTATTGATGAGGATAATGTCCATGATGCCGCAATTATTAAACATGGGGACCAGTGGTTGACGCTAGTCATTTATACCAACGGCAATGGCCAATATAATTGGGTGCAGCGAGCCCAGCTGATGCAGCAAATTACCCAAGCTGCACAAACAGCGTACTTGTAATGGCTACTCCCCCACCCGGCTTTCAAATCAAAAAGCGCTACATTGCCTATATGTTCTTGTGTATGGTGACCCTATACGTAATTGTGCCGCAAATAGGTGGCTTACAAAAAAGCTTGCCATTAATTGCCCATGCCAAACAAGAGTTTGCCTTTCTAGCCTTGGCTATCACCCTATTTAGCTATGTGGCGGCAGCCGGTGTTTACACCCAGCTTGCCGTTAAACCACTCAAGTTTGGCCGGACAGTGTTTATGCAGTTTGCCAGTATGTTTGCCAACCGTTTATTGCCGGCAGGCATTGGCGGCATAGGGATTAATTACCTCTATTTGCGCAAACAACACCACAGCGCCGTTCAGGCTGCTAGCGTTGTGGCAGCCAATAACATGATGGGATTCATCGGGCACTTTTTACTCACACTTACTTTGCTAGCCACAACAAATGCAAGCTTGCCAATAGGTCACCAAAGTTCCTGGAAGGCCGCCTTGGTAGTGCTTGCGCCAGGTCTGTTAGTTTTACTTGTGGTAGCTTTGCTCCCCAGTGTGCGCCGCCGGCTCTTTGGTTTTTTCGCTGGGGTCGGCGCGCAGCTGCTAACATACCACAAACGACCGGTATCACTGCTCCTAGCCCTGCTCTCCTCAGTCATACTGACGCTGGCGAACATTATTGCGCTGCAACTCAGCTGTCATGCTGTGGGTGTTCAATTGAGCTTAGTCACGACGCTGATTATATTCACCTTTGGCTTGAGCATCGGCACTGCAACACCGACGCCGGGCAGTATCGGAGGCATCGAGGTTGGGTTGGCCGCAGGACTCATTGCCTACCATGTAGCAGCCGCCCCAGCAGTCGGTGCAGTGCTCCTGTATCGCTTGATAAGTTACTGGCTGCCACTACTGCTTGGTGGGTTAGTTTTTGTGATCGCCAAAAGACGTCAATACTTCTAGGCTATGGCAACAGAGTGTTTGCGGATAGCAGAACAATCATACCCATAAGCACCACCAGCGACCAGCCAAACATGCCACGAGCCCAGGGGGTGTCGGCAACGCTGTTCCAGCCACGTAGCCCCTTTATAAACCAACTAGCGCTCAAGGCAAGACCAACAACTACAAAGATATACCCGGTGTAGCCAAAGACCTCAAAAGCACAGATGCTGAGCGCAAAGAGCACAATATAGACCACGATTTGTCGCTTGGCAGCACTAATGCTGTCATGCACCGGCAGGACGGGTATGCCGGCAGCCTTATAGTCTTCGTAGCGGAAAATGGCTATGGCATAGAAGTGAGCCATCTGCCAGAACACCAACAGCAAGCCGAGCAAGAGCGCGGCACCGTCGAATTGTCCGGTTGCTGCCGTGTAGCCGGCCATAGGCGGTATAGCGCCGGAAATGCTGCCAACAAGCGTACCGTGAACGGAGGTACGCTTCAGGGGTGTATACAGACCAACATACGTCACGAGTGCCGCAGCACCGAGCAGAACAGTCACCACGTTCGTTAACCATATGAGTAAACCAAACCCGACGAAACCCAGTACGCTGGCGTAGATAAGTGCGTGTTGCACGTTAATGGCTTTGACAACCAACGCGCGCTTCTTGGTTCGAGCCATTTTGGCGTCAATATCACGGTCGATCACGTTATTAAAGACGCAGGCGCTGGCAATAATAAGTGACGTACCAATAATTAAACCGAACAGCGTCAAAAAGTCGATATGATGTTTCGTGGCAAACAAAAAACCAGCCGCAGCCATCAGGGCGTTGCCGCGGACAATGCCTGGTTTTGTCAGTGTTAAATATTGCTGGAATTTACTGGACATATACTATTGGCCTTGGCCGTTGTAGAGAACCAAAAAGCTGCCAGCTATACTGGGCCGCTGGTGGTCATGATAATTAAACCCACCGGTTTCGGATAGTGTAATTGTCTCGGGCTTGCCCTGCCGTAATTCGAACTCGCTCACGCCGGCGTAGCTACTGTGCGTGGTGTGTGTGCCGAATGTAATAGTGTGGCGCTGGCTATCTTGATTGACGAAGGTAAGGGTGTCGCACTTGTCGGCGCTGACATACCGTGGACTGGCAGTATTATTCTTAATTATTACTTGGTGGTTGGCGCGGATCATCTGGCAAGCTCCGGTCAGCTTGCCGTTGACCTGGTAGATTGCTTCGCTGTTAACCAGAGTTTTTTCCTGGTCAGGAATACTCATATTACTATGCAAGTTGTGGATAATCACTAGTGAGCCAGCGGTTACTACCAGGATTATACTGATAGTGGAAAGCAAGAAGCCAATCTCCCAACGTGGCGTCGGCTTGCGCCCAAGGTGCAGGAAATACACCACCTGGATGATCAGCTGGACGACAGCCAGGCCAAGTATTGCCACAAGCAAATTCCTGCCAACCGCCACCTTATGCTGAACTAAGTAGTAAGGAACGAGCGTAAAAATCAGAGATAATATGAAGCCAATAACATAGGACTTCGTCTGGCCATGTTTCATGCAAAAGCTCCTAAGTAGACGATCGTAAAGATGAAGATCCAAACTATATCAAGAAAGTGCCAGAAAAGGCTCAGGAGCGACAGCTTGCGTACGAGAGCCGAGTTGAGGCCGCGCTTCATGACGAATATCATGGTTGTCCCCATCCAAAGCAGACCTGAAGTAATGTGTAGACCATGGGTTCCTACGAGTACGAAAAATGATGACAGGAAAGCGTTAGTCTTTAGGGTATGCCCTTCAAGAATGAATTGCCTGAACTCAGTCAACTCAAACTTTAAGAACAACAGGCCAAGGATAAAAGTTATAGCAAACCAAAACAGCGTCATGTTCTTATTGCCGCGCCTCGCTGCAACCATAGCAATGCCACAAGTAAAGCTACTGGTCAGAAGGATCAGGGTTTCTTTAAGGGCGAGAGGAAGGCTAAAGAGTTCGCGGCCTGCCGGGCTGCCAACATGGTTACCATGGAGAACCGCGTAGCAAGCGAATAAGACTGAGAACATCAGGAGGTCAGTCATCAGGTAGATCCAGAAGCCGAACTTCACTCGGTCGTTGGCGGCAGCTTCAAGCCGTTCGTGGTGAGTCAGTGCCTGCTCATTCATGTTCGCTTCCGCCGCTTCTGCCGGATGTAGTTCATGCCTAATTTCAGCATGTAGCGCATGAAGTCAACGAGGCCCATTTCTTCTTCGTGGAGGGCAGCCTTGTGTTGCTCGAGGCGTTTTTTGTGTAGCTCGGCTCGCTTCTCTTCGTTTTTCTCTACTTCTGCAGCAGTCAGGATATATTCGGAATGTTCATTGTAGCCACGGGTAATGAGTACGACGATAATACCAATGATAGATACCACGGCCAGCCAGTTCATTTCCCAGACGAAGCCAAAGCCCAAAAGGAATGCAAACAAAGCGATGTAGATACCAGCGGCCGTGTTCTTAGGTATCACGATATCTTCATAGGCAGGACCAGGGAGGGCGTGGTTCTTTTTGGCCTCCCAAAATGTGTCAAACGATGTTACGGTCGGGATGACAGTGAAGTTATACGACGGTGGTGGTGAGGTAGTGCCCCACTCGAGGGAGCGACCATCCCATGGATCGCCGGTCGCATCGTAAAGGCGGTGGCGCTGGATGACACTAGCGAATATTTGGACAAGTTGCAGCACTGTACCAATGGCGATAACAATGCCTCCGATTAGCATGAGCACAAAGAATGGTTGCCAGCCAGTTGAGGCGTCATAGTGGTCAAGCCGGCGGGTTGCACCCATGAGGCCAAGTATTAACATCGGTATGAATGAGAGACAAAAACCGAGGATCCAACACCAGAAAGCCTGACGACCAATCCGTTGGTTAAGCTTGAAGCCGGTAAACTTGGAGAACCAATAATTGATACCACAGAAAATGCCAAACAGTACACCACCAATGACATTAAAGTGGAAGTGGGCAACCAAGAAGAGACTGTTGTGAAGCTGGAAATCGGCCGGCGGGAAGGCCAATATGAGGCCAGACAGACCACCGACTGCAAAGATCGCGACGAAGCCTAGGAACCATAACATCGGTGTCTCAAACCTGATCATGCCTCCCCGCATCGTAGCAATCCAGGTGAAGAACAGTACCGCCGTCGGGATTGCGACAATCAAAGTCATGAGGCCAAAAAACGCATTGACATCCGTACTGGCACCCATGGTGAAAAAGTGGTGTAGCCACACGGAGAGAGCCATAAACGAGACGCCTGCCATACCGATGACGTTTGATTTATAGCTGGCAATCGGTTTTCGGCTAAATGTTGCGACTACTTCTGAAAAGACACCAAATGCCGGCAGCATCAAAATGTAGACCTCCGGGTGTCCCCACATCCAGATGAGGTTGGTG
Organism: Candidatus Saccharimonadota bacterium; assembly: GCA_028286345.1. Classification (GTDB taxonomy): domain Bacteria; phylum Patescibacteriota; class Saccharimonadia; order Saccharimonadales; family UBA4665; genus JAQBRT01. The sequence continues at coordinate 677,351 of JAQBRT010000001.1, read as the reverse complement.
TACATCATTGGGTCACCGCCAGCGGTCATTGTGAAGAAGTGTGTGCCGAGGTACCGATCAAAGAAAGATAAGAACAAGGTGGCTGTCAGTAACGGGAAGACGGTTACTGCCATCAACATACTGAATAGTGAACCCCAGGTGAACAATGGCATTTTCGAGAGGGTCATGCCCGGTGCGCGCATCTTAAGTATCGTCAGAATAAAGTTAAGCGCACCAAGTGTCGAGCCTACCCCTGAAATCTGTAAACTCCATATCCAATAATCGACGCCCACTCCCGGGCTGAATACTTTACCGGACAATGGGGCGATAGCCAGCCAACCAGTGGCCGCGTATTCGCCTCCGAACATGAAGAACATGTTGACCATAAGCACACCACCGACATACAGCCAGAAACCGAGCGTGTTCATAAACGGCGAGGCAAGGTCACGGGCGCCGATCTGCAGGGGAACAATATAGTTGATGAGGCCAAAGATGAAGGCCATCGCCACAAAGAAGACCATGATGTTGCCATGTGCGGTAAAGATCTGCTGGAAGTGCTCAGAGGACAGATAACCATGGGCAGCTTCCCCGCCGATACCTGGCATATTACTGGCACCAAGCGCCTGCTGGAGCCACATCATAAGCGCATCGAGACCACCGCGCAGCAGCATCACGCCACCAACGATAAAGTACATGATGCCGATCTTCTTGGGGTCTACAGACGTCAGCCATTCATTCCACAGCCATTTCCAGCGCTTCATGCGGGTGATGATAATAACGGTAATAAGTGCGGCCAAAAGGAACACGGCTGTTCCGCCGATAGTGAACCAGGCATGCGGCAGAGCGTGACTATCTAGCTTACCGAGCCAAAAATGTCTCATTTAGTGTGCCCCTCGTGGTTCATACTACTCATATCCATGCCACTCATATCGCCCATGTATTTCATGATGATAGTATTATACAAATCGGGAGCATACGTGGAATAGGTAGTCACTGGTGCAGCTTCACTTGGTTTGCGTAGGTTTGCATAGGCGGTGTCATCAAGTGGGTTGGTTTTGTATTGAACCTGATTGACCCACTTGCCAAAATCCTGCTTGCTTGTAACGTTGGCGGTAAACCTCATTCCAGCAAAGCCAGCGCCATTAATCTCGGCGGAGCTGCCTGAATAATCACCAATCGCAGTCGCCATGAGATTAAGGCGATTTACATGTCCGGTCATGGCATAGAGCATTCCACCAAGGTTTGGAATCCAGAATGAACTCATTGGCGTCTCATCGGCGGTTAGTTCAAAAGTCACTGGCTGATCTTTTGGGATAGTGACACTATTGACGGTCGCGATCTGCTGTTCTGGGTATAAGAAGAGCCACTTCCAGCGCAATGCCACGACTTGTATCGTAATTGGTGCAGTACCGTTGTTTACTGGCTTCCTCGGGTCCAAACGTCGAGTGACTGGTACTAAGATAAAGGCGAGGACCAGCATCACGAGTGTCGGGAAGATCCACATAGTCATAACAAATGCTTTGCCATGATGAGCCCCAGGCTTATACACTGCCTTATTATTTGACTCCCGGTATTTCCAGGCAAAGAAATAGAGCAATAGTATGGTTGGAACTAAAACAGCCAGGACAATTCCTAGAGACAAATAGATCAAATTGGCTTGCTCGGCAGCGATTGGACCCTTTGTAGTCAGCGGTCCAACGCGAATGTCTTTTGTGAAGTGAACAATATAAGCACCCAAGCCTCCGAAGACAACACCAAGAAACAAGATCGCTTTTGCGACTGCATGTTTATGTTTGTGTTGCGTGCTCAACTGAACCCTTTCACCAAATGGTTACCATTACCGGTTAGTATAGCATTTATTGCTTATGTATATCCAGGATTGAGGGATGGCTAGGCAGATACTGATCGTAGAGCATATATACCATGGTTATTATGCATACTATAGCAAAATAACATGTCTAGTTGCTCAACTCACTGCTTTTTGTATGAGTTCGGCAATTTTTGCCTCTTCATCAGACGTCAGTTCTGTTAATGCATAGCTGATTGGCCACACGTTGCCTGCGTCGAGCTTGGCAATATCGTTAAAACCAATGGTCATGTAGCGCTCGCCGAACTTCTTTTTACTGCGAAACCACAAAACTATTTTATTGCCATTGGTATACGCAGGCATGCCGTACCAGGTCCTTGGCATAAGATCTGGGGCATTGGCCCTGATGAGGACGTGAAGCTGCTCGCCTATGGCACGGTCTGGTTCTGGCATGGCGGCAATTGCCTCTAGTACTGCGGCCTCGCCGTCGTTCTTCTTTTTATTTTCTGTCATAGGGAACTCCTGTTGATCTGGTCAAAATGCGGACAGAGTCTCGGGCAAGACCAATGCTGATATTGCTATGGTTGGGTAAAGGGTGAGCTTCGCCGTCTAGCTGGTAATATAAGGCACTGCCAGTAGGGCCTACACTAAAAGCTAGGTGGGATACATACTCGCCAGCTGTTTTACCCTGCGCCATTTTGGCAACCTCTTTGCCTATAGCCAGGACGCCTGCCTGTGGTAAATGTACGGCAAACATACACGGGTCAGTATGTTGAACATTGAAGCGCCCAAGCTTGGCCATTCGTTTCGAGTGCACGGCAGTTATATCTACAGCATAATCTTGGTCACTGTACTGAAACGGCTCGGCATCAACAGCTGCTTTACCTAGTAAATAGCCTTCCCGCGACAAACCTACTAGGTTTTGTGCAAGTGCTGGAAGCTTATAGTATGCCTGCTGGAATCGTGGATGCTGCCATGGTTGGTTTAGGTAGTGTGATGCCAAGGCAGCATAACCAAAACTGGCGTAGTTTACGGCGTAACCTATTTCCTGCAAGTCGTTGCTATTAATAGTTACTTCGATAGGATGCACTTTTACATCGCTGGCCATACCATGCTTAAAATCCGAAAATATCTTCCATGGTGCTCTACGGCCATTCATTGACAGGGCTAAATCATTGGCGTTACCCGAACGGGTGGGTAGCAGCAGTGCCTGGCTGCGAATAAGTGGCTCGAGTGTTTGGTTGACTGTTCCATCGCCACCTATAACGTATAAAAGGTCGGTCGGTTCTAGTACGTTTTTCAGGCGGTCGGCTGTAACGGCGAAGTCGCGGTCTGTCTGCACGGTGTCGGACGCGAGCCCACTAAACTCTATTAGGTCCGGCAATTGGCGATTACCGCGGGCAGCATTTTTACAAAAAGGATTTTCAAGTACTAGGATACGTTCTGGTAAGCAGGCAGTAGCGCCAGAGGATTCAGCGGACATATAACAATACTATAACACATAGTTTGCTACGGTCAACTCTAGGCTGCCACAGTTAGGCGTACTGGCCCTATAGTCTCTTGCTCAATGTGTACAGCTTGCAAAGCTTGGACGCCAATAGCTTCGCATAAGGTGTCTTTTAGACGGCTGAGCGCGCGTAGCTCGTCGAGCTTATTCTGATACAGCCCATCGACGTGGCGTAAGTATTTAATAAGGTCTACCTCGGGTGTTAACTCAAAACTTTGTATTTGTGACATGCCTTGCCTGTCTTTGTTTTGGATGGTGTAATCACCAAGCTAAAGCTTACTATATACCCGTATTGCAAAACATCAAGGGTTTGCGGTGATACATTCGTCACACTCTATTTAGCTGATCATCGTCGACAACATTAGAACCAATTTAACTAACCAACAAATGCATCTGCTTGATCTTTAGCGGTAATAATAAAATTGCGTAGATTCTTCTGCACGAGCGTTTCCCAAGCATTGGAGCAAGTACCATAGCATGCAAAAGGGGGCACTAAGCCTCTATGCGTAAAGACCAACTCAGTTTTGCCGTTTTTCTCATTAATCTCGAAGATTATGTCTGTGCCTTTCCACTCGTCTTTTTTCTCGACAAAGCTTAAGTAAGCATCTATAACGTGCCACACTATCTTTTTTGCCGGAACGAATTCAGTTACTTTTTGTGTAGATTGGTGTATATCACCGTATTGATACGTAAATTCTGCGCCAAGTTTATCTGGGTTTCCTTCAATCTCGCCCGACCACCAGCCACTAACATTATTGATTGCATCAAATACTTCTTTAGGAGTTTGTTCAACTAATATGCTTGTAGTGAAATCCGGGTTATTATTTGTCATGATTTATCTCCTTCTGCAAATTCACGCAAAGCTTCCAACCTAACATCCCATTTGCGCTCAAGTTGTTTGATAAAGGAATCTGCTGCTTTTAAAGATGCAGGTGCAAAAGTTATTATAGTGTTTCTACCTGTCGGCTCCATCTTAATTAACTCAGCATCAGCCAGTACCTGAAGATGCTTCCTCGCGCCCTGTCGCGTCAATCCAAGATCTTTTGATACACTGCTTAGCGTATATAAGGATCCACTACTCAAGCGCTCAATTATTTCTAGTCGCACGGGATCCCCCAGTGCTTTAAAGGTTTCAGCTATCAGCATTACTTACTTGCCAGCAACTCTTTAAGTCGATTAAGCATATAGTCCCAGCCGCCTGTATTTTCTGCAAGTTTCTGATCGCGTACTTCTGCAGGCAATGATGCAAACCCTGTTTCTTTCAAAGTAACTCTTGTGCCGTTTTCTACTTCTTGAATAATAAATTCGACGAGTGTATTTGGCTGAGACAGAACGTCTCCAATAAAATGCCGACTGCCAGGGATCCAGCGATAGGCAAAGTATTCGTGGGGCTTAGCACTTTCCACGTAAATTTGATTTTTGCCATGCTCGCCAAAATCTAAGATTGGCCTGTCGCCAACATTAAGCGTACCTTCTATGGCGCTAGGGAACCAAGACGTAATACGTTCCGGGCTTGTAATTGCTTCATATACTTTCTCTTGAGGCGCATTTATTACTATTACTTTTTCAATACTGTCTTGGAATGATTGATCCATGCAAGTTCCTATCGGATATGTTATTTAGGTGTACGTGACCATGGTAAATGTTTGTTAATAAAAAAGCAACCAAAAGGTTGCATATGTAATTATTGGGCACATTTTTCAAATCCTGGCTGAGTATAATAGGCGTTGTTGGAACCGTTCGAGTAGTTCTATAGCTTACTAACGGCTTGCCTAATTAATTCCTCAAGTGCCGCCTTGTCTATACTCTGGCCTTCCTGTAGATCGATACTGCGCGATTTCTTGGATTCAAGGCCATTATTGAATAAACCTTTGTTGTCGCTGAGTTCGGCACCATTACTAATGAAATTGTATTTTGTATGGGCCTTGAATGAACCCATAGAAAAGGCCATCTTTTTATTACGTATGAATACAGGAACGCCCCATTTGATTTCTTCGCTGATATCCGGGCTGGCTGCATGCACAAGCTCCCTAAAGAGCATTAGGTTCTTTTGCTGCCACTCTGGCAATGTTTTCAGGTATTCATCGGTGTTGGTTGCGTTCCCCTGCATATAGAAATTATAACAAAACAAAAGGCTTCTAGAGTACGTAGCCATATAATATAATGACTGGCGTCGATGTTATAGTGTTGCATATGAGATTGAGAAAACTATCGCTTGAACAAAGAGTGAGTAAACAAAGGTTTGAAGCGGATAGACGTTTGAAAGATAGCGACCTTTCGCAGGAAACGACACACATAGGTAGATTTGTGGTTGCGCCGCTTGTTGCAGAGCAAAGAGCCCAAACTGAGCATATGTTACGCGTAATATGGGAGTGCCAAGCCGCTGGCATATCTCCCAGCGAACATAAAGAAGCTATTTATGCTGAGGCGGAGCGGCGAAGACTGTGTCGCGAGCCGCTCGATCTGCCACAGCTTTCATTAAGAGAATTAAGCGGTGATCCAAGCCAAATATATGATATGGCATCATTCGCCAATCCTGAAACCCTCTTAAATCCAAATCTTGCCTATCAGGCTGCACTGCTAAAAGCTAGTGAGTAAATTGGCTGGTGTGGAGGGATTTGAATTATTAGCTGCTGGCTTGGAGGATACTGAAGCGGTTGCCCTCTGTATCCATTGCCGAGATCCACAAACCAACGCCGGGGATCATCTGTGGCTCCATGGTGTGCTCGCCCTTTTGGTTCAGGCCGCCTAGGATTTTTCCGCCAGCATCTTCCACAGCTTTCATGGTAGCCTGAACGTCATCTACAGAAACAACAACCGATGGGGCTTGGCTCAAGGGGTCATCAGTTTTCTGATAAAACCCGCCGTTAATTGCCCCTTTTGCTTGAACCATACCATTCTCGTCAGTTTCGGCGGTGTGGACGACGACGTAGTTGCCCATATTAGGCCCCATCGCTTGGGTTTTCCAGCCCAAAGCCGATTCATAAAACTTAACCATACGTGCCTGGTCTTTGTATCCCATTTCGAAGTGTACGACTGAATTCATGGTGCCTCCTTTAAATGCGTGACACAATCATAGTAGTCTTTGGGATGGTGCTATGCAATGAAGATTTGGCTGGGGCTAGCTGGTAAGCTTCGAATTTATAACATGCTATTTTAGGTTATCAAGAGCTGCTAACAGCCGGTCTATGTATGATGGTAATGGGATGATCCTCTGCCTTAATTACAGGTCGACCTCCTTCCAGAAACATATTATTTATCTATAGCGCAATTCGCCTAAATTATAACAATTTGACCGTACAGCTGCCATAAGTAGACCCGGTGGTCGGGCCTTTTATACAAATATCCGATGCTGGCGCAGTGATCTTATCTACACCACCTCCACCAACTATGCAGTTGCCCGTGCCAGTATCTGTTAAGGTGTTTATACCGGCGTTCCCCAGGATGAGCACGTTAGAAAGCTTGTTCGAAGATGTACCGGTGGCCATTACAAGTGAATTAAGCGTTAGTGCGCTGCAGCCTGCCGGTGCGAGTTGTGCTATCTGCCGGGCATATGCAGATTTGCTGACACGACTTGTTGGAACATTAATGCTGGCCGTAAGACTGGTGGCAATCGTGGCGAACACAGCGAGCACAATAAACCCGCTTACGACGCGAACAGTTATGGTGAACCACTTTTTAGGTGGTGTCAGTGAAATGTTTATTGTTTGTTTACTTCGGACACTGGTAGTAGCCGCTGCTTGCTGAGCAGATACGGAACCGGCAATAGACTCATTCGATGAATGATAGACATACCGATGCCCATCATCGTCTATACAATAAATTTTATTCTCGGGAGACAACACATAGAATATTGGCCGCTCAAGATATTGGGCAAGCTCGACAAAGCGGGCAAGCTCTGGGACATCAATTTCAACGGCATCAGGGGGCAACGGCAGAGATGTTACGGGCACAATGAGTAACCGGAATTGTTTGGCGAGTAGCTCCTCATTAGTTTGTATTTTCTGGCCCTGTCGTAGCTTGTCATGAATGATTGCCAAAACGACCGCAATAATTCCTAAAACAAGGCCCATCAGTCGGATGAGCGAAACGCTTACCCGGTACTTAGCAATCAAAATTGTGTTAGGGGCAAGGTGCGTAATACTGCTGGATTGTATGGGGTTTAAAGTGGAAATACGATTGGCGTCCGCAGACGGCAATGTATAGGTTGCGCCGGGAAGAGGAGGAGTGACGACATCATTCAGGGTAATAATCGAGCTGGTTATATTAAATGGAAGCACAGGCTTAAAGGTTTCGTCTATAAATTGTCCATTAACGTCACCAGTAATATGAACCACGGGTTGGATATCGGCCGAGTAGTTGCTCATCACAACACCGGACTGGGTGGATATACTGTCTATGAACCCGTAAAGATCACTCAATTTCAGGTGTTCCGAAAGGGCTGTAGTATCTCCTGTAAATGGGATAGCTTTCGACACTACGGAAAGGTTTTTCCAGGTGTTGTTGCTGGATAAGAGTAGCGTGTCGAGGCCTATCGTACCCTTTATATTGTGGGGGAGACTGGATAGTAGCCGGTATTTAAACGTAATAGTTACCGTGTCGATGAGGCTGGGATAAATTGGATCGCCCGTGATCAAAAAGCCTGAAGGATAGACCGCTGTCGGTGTTTTAGGAATTGCCGAGTAAGAAAACGTCCCGCTAGAATTATATGCATTTGCGAGCGGAGCGGTTTGTTTGGCAGGATGACTATAGCCTACCAAAAGAAGGAGCAAGGCTAACAAAGTTACTATGACAAATGCCGTTAAAGTTACCAACGGCCCCTCAAGAAACGACGATATGTAGTGGGAGGTCTGCTGCCAAGGAGTCATCTCGATCGAATGCCTATCGACGGTAGATGCAGCTTTAGCCGGTCTATTCAGCTGCCCTGCGACGAATATCCGCATTTTATGTGCTGCTCGCCTGCCGCGGCGGCGCCCGCTTGCTGTCGTAAAGCCGGGCACGATGAGGGCTACGGTAGTTGCCGCGGCGATAATTGCGGCGTGCGAGGGCTTGCCAAACCACCCAAGCACCGCACCAACACGGGGAATATGCAGCCACAATTTACCGGTAAGCTCTGCAGGGGTAGCATACCCCGGGTCAACGAAGCTATTGTTGTCACCTTTGAAGAAATAGTTGCCGTTTTGGATTAGGAAAATGCGGTGCAATACTGGCGCGTGGACGACTCGGCTTTGGTACAGCACTATATCACCAACATGATACGAGGACTGGGCGCGTACAAGTGCCAGGTCGTTCTTGTGGAACATAGGCTCCATACTAATACCGGACGTAATAGAGTAGTTTGTGGAGCCTCCCAGTTTGGCGGGAGCTAAAAATATCCATAGCGCAATAACTATCACGCCGACTATGATAGATACAATGATCTTTACTGGATGCATCCGCATATTCATGTGAACCTTAGATGTAGAGGTTTGCTGTGATTACTGGGCTGCGACAACAGTTACGCTGGTAAGCAGCGCAGCTGTTAGTTGGGGGCTGGTAGTAGCACAGGTAACGGTTGTCCCGGCTACATCGGTAGTGCAGGTATAATTAGTTGGGCCGCCAGCGCTAAGCGCTGCTGCAATGGTGACCTTGCCGGCGCTAGCGCTAGGGACTGCCGGGCTAATTGTGAACGTTAATGAGTCAATATTCCCTGGCGTCGTGGTATTGAGTCCATAGTGAAGGTTTGTTACCGTGTAGCCTGAAACCGCGCCGGATCCCGCGCCCGCAGTTGATACCGGCACTGTGTTGGAAGCAGTGAAAGCGTACGCTCCACCGCCAATTGCCAAGGCTGCCACTATCGCGATTGGTAATGTTACTTTTCTGTTACTTGATTTAAACATACTGCTCATTGCATGCTGTTCTTTCTTTTATTGCGAGAACCAAGCCCAACATGGTGACAACACCATAGTAGACATTGACGAGTCAAGTTCTCGCTTTAATAATTTAGACCGTGGCCGGTATCGCCGTAACAGCTCAGGCCTAACTAGCAGTCTTCGGTTTTTGTTTATCCGAGATGCAGAGGCGACCGGTTATTTAAAACCAGCCCGACTATTCAAATATCATCATACTCCTAATGCTTATATTGTACTAATTTTTATGCTTATTAAGGGGTTATGATCTGAGACGCAATAGCGAGTACTTGACGGGACTCTTGTGTGCGCCTGGCTAAGATATCTTTCTGTCGAGCATGGGTTATATCAATATAAAAAACCTCCGAAGAGGTCTTTTAAGCATAACCGGTATGACTGGGGCGGTGTCCACCAGTTCGAACCCCTTTTACTAAATGCAAGTATACTCGCAGCGAAGCTGGAACGCTTAGGATTTAGATGCGTTGAGGGTGAAGTCGTTGTTGTGAGCGCGAAGGGTCGGCTATGAAACCAACCCTAAGAAAGCAATTGCCCAAGTCCGCCTTTATGGATCAAATAGTAGGTCTAATAGTAGCGTTTGACATCGTCTCCGGCGCTGTCGATGACTTTAGCAGTGTCAGAGAGTATGGCTTTTTCGCGTTTTTTAGCCAAGCGCTCACCGCGAAGTGATCGCCACTCTGCAAACGCCTCTTCTTTTCGCTGATCGTTTTTGAACTTATCAACAGCCAGTTTGGCCTCAGTATCCTGGTTATGTTCCTGCAACCGAATAGCAAGCTTGGCGAGCCAAGATTCACCATCAATAGCCCGACGTGTTGACTCGGCGAAGCGAAGCGCCACGCGGCCAATGACCTCAGGCGCGAAGCGAGAATTCCCCAGGGCCTCGAACATCTGAACGCGTGGATCTAGCTGCCCCTTAGTTTTGGGCTCATCGACAATAGGCGTTTCAGCGAGTATCGCTTCAGAAGTATCGTCAAATGATTCGACAACTTCAGGATCGATGTTCGGGAGTGTTGGTTCTTCGGGGGTAGTCATAAACTTATTATACCATAACTCTGTTGATATGGCTGGGGCTAGTTGATGAGTTTCGAACTTATGATTGCTGTATGCCTTCTACAAATCCGTTATGGTTCCTCGATAAATTAAATGAAGCTTCAATATTTTCGCACAGCGCTGCGCCATCTTCGCTAAAATAGTATTGTGGCCCAGAGGTGAGAGGCATCCCGTACACAGCTCTCGTGACGTTATTTAGAACTGGTAGTACTTTTTTGGCGAGGCCCATTAATCTTACTTCTTGTCGAGTCTCTATATACCCGATAAATGGAAAGCCGTATGCCTGCGTACCTTCTACGGCTCCATAAACGTCAAGTATTTCTGTATCAGTTCCCGCTCCATAAAATAATCTCGCCGGCCGATGCGTCTCATCGTTATTTTTTGATGCAGCAACTATTACTGCGAAGCCCGCAGTTTCAATCCGAACAGTGCCTGCTTCCTGCAACTCTCGTACACTGCAGAGCTTAGGTACTTTTGTATCTATTGCCTGTACTACACCTTGTACTAGGGCATCACGTTTCAGCTCTACAACGTCGAAAGCTGTATATGATTCGGGTAGGTCACTCAACCGGTCCGCAGACAAAAACATGGGCATAACACTAACATAATAAGTAACTAAAATAAATTGCTTATGCTTGGCTGGGGCGGAGGGATTCGAACCCCCGAATGCCAGTACCAAAAACTGGTGCCTTACCACTTGGCGACGCCCCATTGTTGTCGCTGAAACAGATTGCATTTTACCGTAAAAGCTGTACCGATACAACCGATGGCATACCTGGGATGATATGATGAGGCTATATGTTGCTACGGGTTACACACAAGCGTTTGCTAATCGTTGGTTTGATTAGCTGTTTGGCTGCCGTAGTTGTTGTTTCAATCCTGCTACCCTCCCCTCATGCCGTTGCCCCAAGTACCAAGGCTAATACCGTAACAAAACAGAAAACTGTGCAAACAAACGATATTAGCCTGGTAGCAACCGGCGACTGGATCGCCCACGACACAATTAACGCCCAGGCTAAACAAGCAGATGGCTCATATAGTTACCTGCCGATGATTGCAGACTTAAAGCCATATTTTGCTAGCTCAGACATTAGGTTTTGCAATGACCCTATCCTAAACGGCGGTAGCGTTTCGGCGGTAGCTGGTTACCCTAAGTTCAATTCCCCGGCAGATTTTGTGAAAGATATGGGCAGTTTTGGCTGTAACCTGGTTAATACCGCCAGTAACCACAGTTTTGACTTTACCCAGGCCAATATCACTGCCTCGGTTGATGCTTGGAAAGCTGTGCCCAAAACGCTGGCCGTTGCCGGCGAAAACCGCGACCAGGCAGAACACGACAGTGTGCAGTACTTTACGGTTAAAGGCGTACGGTTTGCCTTTTTGGCTTACACCACCTACATAAACATTGATGCGCCGGCCCAAAACGACTATGGCGTCAACTTATTCAGCACAGATTTTGCCAGCAAACAGATTGCCGAGGCCAAGCAGCATGGCGCCAAGGTAATTATTGCCAGCATGCGCTGGGGCACCGAGTTTTCTACGGCTGTTAATTCGCAGCAGCAAAAAGATGCCCAGTGGCTAGCCGACCAAGGCGTGCAATTAGTGCTGGGGCATGGCTCGCACGAACTGCAGCCGGTGCAGCAGCTAACGGGCGCAACTGGTACAAAAACAGTCGTTTGGTACAGCCTTGGTAACTTCCTGAATACCCAGATCCCGGCCGAGACACTATTTAATGGCCTGGCCTACATGAAGATCAACCCCAAAACCTATCAAGTTTCCGTAACTGGCTACTTACCTATATATGTGCACTACGACTGGTCGGCTGCCGATGCCGCAGCCCAAAATACCAACAACCGCACCAATGTTCATGTGTACCTGCTCACCAAGACAACACAGGCAATGCTTGATAGCCAGCAACTTAAAACTACTCTGGACGCCCAACGGCAGCGATTCATAAGTACGCTTAGTGCTTACGGAGCTAACGTGCCATTGCTGACGCCAGAACAAATTACACGCTAGTAATTAGGGCCGCCACTAACGCCAAAGAACTGTTCAAGCGTTGTTATGCCTTTTGTGTGCATTTCGCCTGCTAGGCTTGCCCCAACGTAACGTAGGTGCCACGGCTCAGCTTCGTAGCCGGTAATGGCTTGGTCAGCTGGGGTGTAGCGGACTATAAACCCGTAGCGGTAACTATTGGTGGCAACCCATTTACCTTCGGCTGTATCGCCAAAGCACTGGTCAAGCTCACAGTTTTTACCTATTGGCTCAACATCTACTGCCAGGCCCGTTTGGTGTTCGCTATGGCCAGGCCGGGCGCTGTAGGTATCGGCTGCAGCTTGGCCGCTAGCCTTAACGTAATCGCCGTATAACTTAACTTGGTAGTCGTATGACCGATACCCGCTGGCAACCATGAGCTGCAAACCAGCCTGTTTGGCGGCACTGAACATGCTTTCTAATGCTGCGGCTGGTGCCGCACGCAGCTGCATAGACTCATTACCCGCGACCCGCAGCGGCACATTTGGGGTTACTAAGTCGGTCGGCGCGTAATTAATAGGCGACAAACCATGCGGCTTATTGACTACGACCCAGAGGCTAGCTGGGTCGGTTGTGGAATATAGAGATTTGTTAAATCTGATAGTTTTAACAGTGGTAGATTTTTGAGAGGCCTGGCTACTAGGAGCTGTGGCCTTTTGGCTAGCAAACAAAATTACACCCACTAAAACCACTAAAATAATGAGTATAGTCACTAGGTATTTTTTCATGGTACTTCTAGTATAGCCCATGTATGGGTTGGACGAACGCAGCGATTCCTGGTACGATAGCTGCAACTTTTCGCATGGCACGTAGATTACCAAAAAACCCAGCTGACTACATTCACCCGCTCAATATTAACGGGATGGATGGACGCATGCTCTCTTTGCCCGGTCCCAAGGGCGAAACAACAGAGCTGCTGTTTGTGTATGGCCACCACTCAAGTATTGAGCGCTGGTGGGGCTTGAGCCAGGTGCTGGGACGCTACGCTAACGTCACCATGCCAGACCTGCCCGGCTTTGGTGGCATGGACAGCTTTTATAAGATTGGCAAACAAGCGACCATCGACAACATGGCTGATTACTTGGCGGCCTTTGTCAAAATGCGTTATAAGAAGAAAAAGTTTGTCATTGTTGGCATGAGTTTTGGTTTTGCAGTCGTGACACGGATGCTCCAACGCTACCCAGAAATGAGCAAGCAGGTCGAGCTAGTTACAAGTATTGCCGGCTTTGCGCACAAGGATGACTTTTTATTCAGTAAGCCGCGCTACTTCTTCTACCTGACACTTTCCCGGGTTTTCTCGCGGCGCCTGCCAGCCCTGTTTTTCCGCTACGTTATCTTGCACCCGTTTATCTTACGCACTGCCTACAAGCACACTCATAATGCCAAGGAAAAGTTTGCTAGCGGTGATGCCGAAGAGATTGAGCAAATCACCAAAGTAGAAATTGGCCTCTGGCACAGCAACGAAGTGCGTAGTTATATGAAGACCACTACCGAGATGCTGACTATTGATAACTGTAAAGTCCGGGTTAATTTGCCGATTTACCATGTTGGCATTGCTGCAGACCAATACTTTGATAGCTACCTTGTAGAGCAGCACCTCAGGACTATTTTTACTGACTTTACCCTGCTGACTATCCTAGATGTTGGCAACCATGCCCCTAGCATCATTGCCGATGAAAAAGCGGCCGCTCCATATATACCGCTCAAACTTCGCAAGCTTGTCTCGAAGCTCTAATGGTATACTGATACCAAGATGAAAATAGGCCTTGTTTGCCCGTATAATATTGTTAAAGGCGGTGGTGTCCAGGAAATTGTCCTGGCGACCCATGCTGAGTTAACCCGCCGCGGCCATACAGTCCGCATTATCACCCCACTTCCGCGTGATACCGATGTTATTGACGTACCAGACTGCATATTTGTGGGCGTTTCTACCGACTTCCGTTCGCCAATGCGCACCACGGCGCAGGTTTCGGCCACAGCCGATACAGAGAAAATTAACCAGATGCTGCAAGACGAAGACTTTGATGTCTTGCACTTTCATGAGCCCTGGATCCCGGTACTAAGCCGGCAGATCCTGGCTCGCAGCCAGAGTGTCAATATTGCCACTTTCCACGCTAAAGTCCCAGAAACACTGATGAGCCGGACAGTTGTCCGGGTGGTTACGCCATACCTTAAATCGGTACTCAAAGACCTGCACATGTTGACTGCAGTATCAGACTCGGCTGCCGAGTATGTTGGTGGCTTGACCGACGAGCCAATCACGATTATTCCTAACGGTATCGACCTGGCTAAATACCGCGCCCCGCTAAAAAAAGCCAAGAAAAAAACTGGCAAAACCATTCTATTTATTGGCCGCCTGGAGCGCCGCAAAGGTGTTAAGTACTTACTGCAAGCCTATAGTTTGTTAGTACAGCAACAACCTGATGTAAAACTGGTAATCGCCGGCGACGGCCCAGACCGTGAAAAACTTGAGCTGCTTGCCGAGGACCTTGGCCTGCACAATGTCTCATTTCTGGGCTTTATCAGTGAAGACCTCAAGCTACAATTGCTTAAAGAAGCCGACATATTCTGTTCGCCAGCGGTGTTTGGTGAAAGCTTTGGTATTGTACTTTTGGAGGCCATGGCCACCGGTGTTATTACTGTTGCTGGCAACAATTCGGGATATTCAGATGTCATGCAGGATCTTGGTGCCGTTTCGATTGTTAACCCACGAGATGACCTGGAATTTGCCCGCCGCTTGCAACTGCTCCTGACTAACGAGCCACTGCGTACACTGTGGCAATCCTGGGCTGCTGATTACGTCCAGCAGTTTGACTGGCCACACGTTGTTGACCAATACGAAGAGTTTTACCATGAGGCCCTCAAACAACATGGCCACCAAGCTTAAGATTGGTCTAGTACTCGACGATACACTCGATAAGCCGGACGGTGTCCAGCAATATGTCCTTAGCATGGGCGAATGGCTGGCTTCCGAAGGCCATGAGGTTCATTACTTAGTAGGTGAAACCACCCGGACTGACCTACCAAATATTCACAGTTTGGCGCGCAATGTCCATGTCCGGTTTAATGGTAACCGTCTATCAGTACCGCTTCCAGCTTCCAAGAAGCATATTCGCGGGCTACTAGCGACTGAACAATTTGATGTTTTGCATGTCCAGACACCTTACAGCCCGTTTTTGGCGCATCGGATTATCCTAGCTGCCCCAGCTGGCACTGCCGTAGTTGGCACTTTTCACATTGTTGCCTATTCCAGACTGGTTGAGCTGGCGACTAGGCTGCTGGCTTTATGGGTGCATAAGTCCCTTAAGCGTTTTGACCAAATCATGAGCGTGTCATCGGCCGCTGTTACCTACTCCCGCAAAACATTTGGCATAGAAACCACAATTTCCCCAAATGTCATTGATTACCCGCGTTTTGCAGGCGCCCAAGGCTTTGAAAAATATGATGACAATACACGAACTATCCTTTTTTTAGGCCGTTTGGTGCCACGTAAAGGTTGCAAAGTATTATTGGAAGCTGTTGCCGAGCTGGCGCAAGATGCAACATTGCCAGCTTTCCGGGTGTTGGTTTGCGGCAAGGGCCCACTTGACGATGAACTTAAAGGTTTTGTGGCTGCTAACAATCTGGGCGACTTTGTAGAATTTACCGGCTTTGTCGAAGAGGCCGATAAGCCGCGTTACTATGCCTCGGCAGATATATCAGTGTTCCCTAGTAGTGGCGGAGAAAGTTTTGGCATTGTTTTACTAGAAGCCATGGCCAGCGGCAAAGCTGCCGTACTTGGTGGCGATAACAGTGGTTACCGGTCAGTACTTGAGCCTGAGCCGCATCTGTTATTTAACCCTCATGACGCAAAACAGTTAGCCCAAAAACTACGTGAACTTTTAACGAATCCAACTCTCCGCCAGCAAAAAGCTAACTGGGGTAAAGCTTATACCGCCAACTTTGATGTTAAAACAGTCGGTAACCAGCTTGTTGATATCTACATCCAGGCATTGCGAAAACGGCGCTCACAGTAGATAATCATAGCCATGATACGATTCCTCCGAAATAAAACTGAACCCGAAGTAGCCATTACCATTACCAACGAAACTTTTATCCGCCTTGCCCTGCTGAGTGTCGGTACTATTGGCCTTATTTTAGCCGTTCACAAAGCTTCCCATGCTTTGCTGCTGGTATTTACGGCTTTCTTCTTAGCCCTTGCCCTCAATAGCCCCGTACAGTGGCTAAGCCAGCGCCTGCCTGGCAAGCGCCGCGGTAGCCGTTCGCTGGCCACAGCTTTGTCGTTCCTGGTTGTAGTACTGCTGATTGGCGGCTTTTTAGCCAGTATAGTACCGCCACTGGTACACCAAACCGAAAGCTTTGTTGCAGCTGCGCCAAACTTAGTGCGTGACTTTCGCAGCCAAGATAGCGCTACTGGCCGCATTATTCGTAAGTACCACTTGGAAAAGCAAGTTAACAACTTTTCTAGCCAGCTGTCTGAACGCCTTAAGAATGTTGGCGGAGCAGCATTTTCGACTGTCCAGACCATTGGCTCTAGTATTTTCTCGCTACTAACTATACTAGTTTTGACCTTCATGATGCTTGTTGAGGGGCCACGCTGGCTGCGGTTTGCCAAAGATGTTGTACCTGATGAACATCACAACATGGCTCAACGCCTGGCTAAAGACATGTATAAAGTTATTACCGGCTACGTAAATGGCCAGGTTACGCTGGCGGCTATTGCTTCGGCGTTAATTCTGCCGGCCATGCTACTGCTACATATTAGCTATCCGATTGCCCTGATGGTGATTGTCTTTACCTGTGGCCTGATCCCAATGGTCGGCCACACGATCGGCGCTGTTATTGTCACTACTGTCGCCCTGTTCCATTCAACTTCGGCCGCGATCATTATTCTTGGATACTACATCCTCTACCAACAGATGGAAAACTACCTTATCCAGCCAAGGATCCAGGCTAACAGCACTAACATGTCACCGCTCCTGGTGTTCTTGTCGGTAGTCATTGGCGTTAGTTTTGGCGGCCTGTTTGGCGGCCTATTTGCCATCCCAATTGCTGGCTGCCTGCGCATTGCCCTGCTTGAATACCTACGGGTTCACAAGATTATTGGTGAAGCTACCTTCGAAACAGCTACAACCGAAACCAAGTAACTCCATTAGCGCCATCGCGCAAGCCGTAACCCAAGCTCGTTAGCTGGTCACGCAGGGCATCAGATTTAGCCCAATCCTTATTGTTTCGTGCCTCGAGGCGCTCCATAAATATGGCTAGTGCCTCGTTGCTAATTGGTCCGTCTGCCATCAGGTCAATACCAAGCGTGCCATTCAGAAACTCAAGAAAATCTTTGAATGCCGGCGTACTGTCTGCCGAAAGTAAGTTTGCCTCAACGACCGACAACAGTCGGTCAACCAGGCTTAAAACTTGAGGAGTATTCAGATCGTTTTCGAGTTCGTCACGTATTTCTTCAGTTGTCATGGCAATACCAGCTGTAACCGATTCTATCGTGTTGCTGGTGCTTGGCTGCCAGACTAAAGCTGCTACTTCTTTCCAGTGCTTAAGCCGGTTGTGGGCAGCCTCTAGGCTTTCCCAGCTAAACTTGGCCTGGCTACGGTAGCTTGATTCTAGTATGTGCAGGCGTACAGCTTCGGCTGGGACCCCTTTTTCTATGATTTCTTGCAGGCGTATGCCATTACCGAGTGATTTACTGATCTTTTCGCCGTTAACTGTGACATGGTTGCTATGTAGCCAGATCTGCGCAAAACGCTTACCAGTGGCGGCCTCGGACTGCGCAATCTCATTGGTATGATGAACTGCTATGTGGTCAATACCACCGGTATGAATATCAAGCTCATCACCAAGGTACTTCATGGCCATAGCACTACATTCTATGTGCCAGCCTGGAAAACCCTTACCCCATGGGCTTTCCCATTCCATGTCCCGCTGATGGTCTGTAGGCGAGAACTTCCATAGGGCAAAGTCGCTGGTATTAAGTTTTTGCTCATTAAAGCCAACCCGCGCACCGGCTTCTTGGTTATCTAAATCTAAACGCGCAAAGGCTGCGTAGCCCTCAAACTTACTGGTGTCATAATAGACGCCGTCATCAATAACGTATGTAAAGCCTTTTTCTTCAAGGCGTTTGATCAGGCCAATCTGCTCCTCAATATGATCGGTGGCTTTAACAATGTGGTCTGGTGTAAGCATGCTTAGTAGCTGCATGCATTCCAAGAAGTCTTTAGTGTAAAACTCGGCAACTTCCCAAGCAGTTTTGCCTTCTCGCTTAGCACCTTTTTCGAGCTTGTCTTCGCCCTCATCGGCATCACTTACCAAATGGCCGACGTCGGTAATATTCATAACCCAATTAGTTTCTAGGCTAGCGGATTTAAGGGTGCGGATAAGTGTGTCCATACGGACGTAGTTAAACCAGTGGCCAATGTGTGCGTAGTCGTAGACAGTAGGACCACAAGTGTAAACTTTGGCTTTGCCAGCCTCTAATGGCTGAAAGTCGTCAATCTGTTTGGTAAGCGTATTGTACAGTTTCATCAGGTTTTTCCTCTTCTATCTTAGCAAGTAATTCAGACGCGTACCTGATACATTCGGATTTGATCTCATTAAAAGGTTTGCCACTGACGTCCTTAAAGCCGCTAGCAAAGGCGTGCCCACCGCCGCCGAGGTGTTTTGCCAGGTCTGCTGCCATGCCATAACCCGGATTTGAACGGATTGCACCTGTCACCCGGCCATCGGTATACTCTTTAAAAACAACTGCCACTTGCACACCCATGGTTTGGAGCATGTCACCTTGCACGAGTGGCCCGGGGTTGTATAACGGGCTGTAGGTGTTAATTTCGTCTTGAGGTATATGAACTAGGGCAATTTTGCCATCATATGCAAACTCGGTACGCTCAATCAGGCGGCCCTTATATTTGTAGATTTCAAGCTGCATTTTGCTGGCTTCCCGGCGCTTTTCTTCTAGTGACGGGCGGTCAACTCCCAATTCAACCAGCTCTGTCATAGCCCGGTAGGTATCAACTTTGGCGAGCTGGTTAGTCAGGCCCTGCGTATCGCCCAGGATCGCTGTCATGATGCATTCGCCAGCACTGACTGGTATAGGCCAACCCAACTGTTTAGCTAGATAGTAAATCACTTCTCCAGCAGACGACCGGGTAAATTCATTAATAAGTACGTTCGCAAATGGCACGACGTTTTCAACAGACTGGTGGTGGTCCAATACAATGCATGGCTTGGCAGCCACCCAGCCCTGGGCACCAGAGTCACTAAGCCGCTCTAGTAAACTCATCGTCGAGGCGTCAACGATGATGCTAGCATCAAAATCATGTGGAATCTCGGTTTGTACCCTGTCCCAGCCCTGCAAATAACGTAAGTAGCCAGGCACATCTACGCCGCAGTACAAGATTGGCGTTTTACCAAGTTCATGCAGGATTGCTTCCAGCGCTAGGGCGCTACCCAGGCTATCCCCGTCAGGGTTATCAGCCTGAATAATCAGGATTTTCTGCGCATTACCAACAATATCTTTAATCTGTCCAATTTGGTCCATTGCTCTATTCTATCAGGGTTAGCCGCACATTCAGTGCATGAGCTATCTTAAGAAGCGTTTTTAGGGACGGATTCCCCTTGCCACTCTCTGCCCTAGAGATAATGTACTGGCTGGTCCCAACCACTTCTGCAAGCGTTTAGAGGGTTTGGCGGCCTTCGAGGGCGCGGCCGAGGGTGATTTGGTCGGCGTACTCAAGGTCTACGCCAACAGATAGGCCGCGGGCTAAACGGCTTATCTTAACATCGCGGTCGCCGATCTGTTGCTGGATGTAGAGGGCGGTTGATTCGCCTTCTACGGAAGCGTTAGTGGCTAGGATGATTTCTTCTACTTTGTCTTCGTCGATGCGGGCGACCAGTTCATCGATGTGGAGTTGTTCTGGGCCAATACCGTCGATTGGTGAAACCAGGCCGCCGAGGACGTGGTAGGTGCCGTGGAATTGGCCGGTTTTTTCCAAGGCGACGAGGTCAAAAGGCTCGGCAACGACGGCGACAGTTGTTTTGTCGCGGCGTGGATCGGTGTACAGGTCTGACAGCTCCTGGCCGGCGCGGACAAGGGCAAACGTCTTGCGGCAGTAGCCGATGCCGCCCTGGAGGTGCTCTAGGGCATCAGCAAGTTTGTGCGGTGCATCTGAAGTATGGCGTGCCAGGTAATAGGCGTAACGTTCTGCAGTCCGTGGGCCAACGCCAGGCAGAAGGCCAAAGGCCTCAATAAGGTCTGTTAACGCTGGCGGCAGGATTTGCATACCGGACTACAGGCCGAGGCCGCCAAGTGCGCCCATCATGGGCTGCATTTTTTCTGCGGCAATGCGCTGGCTTTCGGCGATGGCTTCTTTAACGGCTTCTTCAATTAGGCGCTCGGTGTAGGCAATGTCGTCAAGGTCGATCAGGTCCGGGTTGAGGGTAACTTTTTTAAGTTTTTGCTCACCGGTAATCTCGACACGAACGGCACCATCACCTTTTTCTACGGTAATAATCTGGCTTTGCAGTTCTTTCTGGATTTTCTTAACGCGCATTAGCATCTTGGCTTGGTCAAATCGGCTCATGGTAGTCTCCTCTAATACTTCTATTGTAACAGATGTGGGCTATGGTTTATGCGTAAATATCGAGATGGTGTCGGGGTTGTGGGGCCAGGCGACAAAATAGGCCCGCACATTATAAGTGATGCTGACTGCCACGGCCACGGCAATGAGGCTAATGCCAAGGGTGCGGGCAAAGGGGTTATGTGGGAAAACTTTAAGCCAGTCATGCAGCAAATAGCCAATACCACAGGCTGCAAATAGATACATCAGTGGCACGATCAGACTCAAACTGACTGGGCCACCCAAAGCCACAAGCAGCCATGATACGCCAAAGAGGCTAAACAGCGACCGGCTGCGGTTGGCGCTGAGGTGGGTTGCGTAAAAGTAGATGCCAAGCAAGGAGCAGGCCAGTGTAAAGATGTCCATAACCGGTGCTTTGCCCAGCCATAGTTCAGGATTTTTTGGGCCATGAATAAACAGGTGTAACGGCACGCCCAGGAACTGCTTACCAAGTTCTATGGCTCCCGGGAAGTGTGACGGCAGGCCTACCCATGTGGCAAAGTTACTGCCCGAACTAAAGACATGTAATAACAGGGGTGGTAACCACATAAGTCCAAGCAGCCCTACAATAACACGCTTCCATAGTGCCTGTAAGTTTTGCCAGCCGCTTAAAAGCTCTTTGCGCAGCAGCCAGATCTGTACTGCAACCAGCCAGATGAGCCCAGGAACGTACAGTGCAAGGCCCCAGACGACCGGAGCAATGTACATCCAAACCGATAGCTCGGCGCGCTTGAGGGACATCTGGACGTAAAACATGATCGGTAGTGCTGCTAGGTAAACCACGTCGTTGCTGGCAAAACGGCTGACATGCAGCACCCAGGCGGAAGTCAAAAATAGGGCTGCACCCATAAATGCGGTTCTCCCACCGTACCAGAGTTGTAATAAGCGGCTAAAGCCAAGTACAGCTAGCACGCCAAAAATAGTGTTGGCCAACCGGACCACGGTTTGCCCGTGGTGATTAAATAGGATCATCAGCAGCGAACGGAGGAATTTAATAGGTAAAAAGAATGGGTCCTGGCTAAGTCCATGCCAGCCCAAAGGCATGTGGGTTACAGCAATTTCACTTGCAGCCAGAGCGCCAGTTAGACTGCCCAGTTTGTAGAGCATTAGGGTACCAATGACTGCCGTGATGCCAACCAACGGCCAGATACGGTCGCCATGCTCGCTAAAGTAAGTGCGGACTTTTTTGATCATCTTGGCTTACAGTATAACGCTTATGCGGGCTGAACCCTAGCCGTTAAACGGGTCAGGGTGCCGGCTATCGACTGACCTGAAGCGCTGCTTCTCATTATCAAAGTAGAGTTCGACGCCACCAGTGGCACCGTTACGGTGTTTTTTAATAAGTATGTCGGTGAGCTTCTTGCGGTCAGTGTCTGGGTTGTAATACTCTTCGCGGTAGATAAAGGCCACGACATCGGCATCCTGCTCAATTGAGCCGGATTCACGAAGGTCAGCCAACTGGGGGATTTGCGGTGTGCGGTTTTCGACGGAACGGCTGAGCTGTGACAGTGCCAAAACAGGTACGTTAAGCTCACGGGCAATGCCCTTAAGCCCACGAGAAATCTCAGAGATTTCCTGAACTCTGTTACCTTCCCCACTAAAGCGGCTACCACCACTCATCAGTTGTAGGTAATCGACGATGATCAGGCCAAGTGGGTGCTGATGTGCCTCGCGGCGGGCTTTGGTGCGCATGTCGCTGACAGTAATGCCCGGAGTGTCATCGATATATATCTGGGCTTCACTTAGGGTGCCCATTGCCTGGCCAATTTTTTCAAAGTCGGCGTCTGTGAGGTTGCCTGTACGCAGCGCCCAAGCATCTACGCCGGATTCCATCGACAATAAGCGGTCAACCAGCTGCTCTTTGCTCATTTCTAGGCTAAAAATCAGTACTGGCTGGTTAGCCTGGAGGCCCACATTGTGCGCAAAGTTGAGTGCCAAGGCGGTTTTACCCATTGATGGACGGGCAGCCAGAATGATCAGGTCAGAGCGCTGAAAACCAGCCAGGATGTTATCTACATCTTTAAAACCGGTTGGAACACCACGGATTTTGCCTTTATCTTTATGGAGGTCATCAAGGCGCTCAAAGCTTTCGGCCAGAATTTCTTCAATACTAATAACCGTTTGTTTTACTTGTTGCTGGCTAACTTGAAACAGGCGGGTTTCGGCTTCTTCTATAAGTTCGCGGAGCTCTTTAGATTCGTCATAGCCAAGGCCGGTGATTTCCTGTGAGGCGCTAATCAGGCGGCGGCGCATGGCTTTTTGGGCGACGATATCGGCATATTGCTCAACGTGGGCGGCGGTTGGCACAAAGTTAGTCAGCTCAGTTAGGTATGCCGGACCGCCGACCATATCAAGGTAACCGTTATTTTTAAGTTGGTCAGAAAGGGTTAACACATCGATCGGCTGGTGTTTTTCATATAGGGCGTTCATGGCTTCGTAGATACGCTGGTGGCGCTTTTCGTAGAAGTCATCGGCTGACAAAGCGTCGGCAATCTTAACAATCGCATCAGTATCGATCAGTAGTGCCCCAAGCAATGATGCTTCGGCTTCGCTGTTCTGTGGCGGCTGCAGTTTAGCCGTTGGTTCCATTATGTAATTCCCTCTTTTGCACGCTCAAGTACTATGATTCTAGCAGCTCGCCGCCGCCAAAAATATTGCTAATGGTTGATAAATCGCCACTTGGGGCATTTTTTACAGCTGCTGGGGCCGTAGCGCTGACTTTAAGCGGCTTGGCATCCTTATTAAGGATACAGATGATCTGTACCGATTTGCCGCTGATACCCTTGATGATATCGGCGATGATTTGCCGGTTTTTAGCATCATTAATGCGTTTTTGGTGGAAGGCAAAGCTAAAGCCAAGTTCTAAGGTGCCATCTTTAGAAAAGTCTGGCTGGGCCATGCGAATAACCCCGTACAGTGTGTTGTACTGGCTTTTAAGGGCACCGAGTAGCTGCGGCCAGATCGTTTCGTCGACTTCCCCACTTGGGACAGCTGCCGGGGTTGGTGGTACTATAGGCTCTACCACCCGCTCCACCTTTTTAGTTGGTAATGGCTCGTCTATCTTTGGTGCGGGTTCTGACTCGATTGCAATGATAGCTGCGGCGCGTGTTGGTGCGGTCGCCGGCAGGGACTGCAAAAGGACAATTTCTAGATAGCGTTCTGGGTTAGCCGAGATTGGCACTTCAAGCAAGGCGCCTAATATTGCCAGTATGTGTTCACTGCTAAGGGCGGTAACACCAGTAGTAAGCTGTTTGCGTAACTGTATGCCCAGCTCTTTGGCGATTGTAGCTGCTTGAAAACCCTGATCATACAAGCCAGATAGTGCCTGCATGGTGGCTGGAATGGCATTCGACGGGCTTTCTAGGGCTGTCAGTAGCTGCATGATGCCAGTTTCCGATGGCACTCCTAGTAGTTGCTGGGCGTGTTCCAGGGTTAGGGCTTGGCCATGGCTGCTAGCTTGGTCGAGCAAGCTGATGCTGTCACGGAAGCTGCCTTCGCCGTGTTCGGCTAATAGCTCTAGGGCTGCGTCCTCAACTTCGATATCCTCGTCTTTGGCGATCTGTTTGAGGTGCGCCACAACCTTAGACTTCTCAACAGGTTTAAAGGTAAAACGCTGGGTACGGCTGATGATAGTTTCTGGGAGTTTGTGGGCATCGGTAGTAGCTAGGATAAATATGGCATGTTCTGGCGGCTCCTCGAGCGTTTTAAGCAGCGCATTAAAGGCTTCGCGGGTGAGCATGTGAACTTCGTCAATAATATAGACTTTGTACTTGGCAATGGCTGGCGCTATGTAGACTTTGTCGCGTAGTTCGCGGATTTCATCGATCCGGCGGTTGCTGGCGGCATCAATTTCGATGATGTCGATGTGGTTTTCGTCTTCGGTGTATGGCAGGCCATTAATTTCGTGGGCCAGGATGCGCGCAATAGATGTTTTGCCGACGCCACGGGGGCCGGTTAATAGATAGGCGTGGCTAATCCGGCCAGCTTTGAGCGCCTTACTGAGAGTATCAGTAATGTGCTCCTGGCCGATGATCTCGGACAGTTTTTTAGACCGGTATTTTCGGTATAACGCCTTCCCCATAGGCTATCTATTATACGCGCCCGAAAGGCAAAAAGCTGTTGTAATACTAGGCTTTGCGAGCCCTGAAAGTCTCATGCACATAATCTAAAGCAGCAGCCACCTCGAGGACAAACCCAATATGCCCGTTCAGCCGGGAGAACCGTTCCATTTTTTCGGCCGCGCGCGGTGCTTTAACCTGTTCTAAGGCTTTGGCAAAGACGGCTGTGCCGTAGCGGTTCCAGACAAAAAACGCACCAATTTTTCCAGCACGCGATGGGTGAAGCTCTTGGCCTCGAATTTTAGCAACGGCCGATGTCAGTGTTTTTACGCCTAAGACGCCACCGGCAATGACTGCCTCATCTTTGGTGATTAGGTTTTTCTTAAATAGTACCGGTGTTGCGATGGCAGCCAGCAGGTTATCGGCACCGGCATCAAATGCTTCGCCTAGCGGGCTGCGTGTGCCAGTTTGGGCCGCAACTTTACCGTCTTTTAGGTCACGGGTTCGGCCATAAAACAGTAATCCAACACCTACGGCTGGTTGGTCGAAGCCAACTGCCATAACACCGGCCACTGATGCGATTACACCCTTAAGCGTTTCGCGGTTTCCGGGCGTATCTAAACCATTAGTTTCATCTGCCCTGCGCTGAACGTCGGTCCAGAGGTCTTCATCAATAGTTTCCCATTCGGCCAGTTTACCAGCGCGGTGCATGTCAGGAAGTAAGCTCATAGCAAAGATAATACCTTAATTGAGTCAGATAACCATGATCGTATTAGAGAGCGGCTTCGAGTGCGGCCCACTCGGCATTGGAATCGTCTTCTGGGACGTTGACGCTGACTTGGTCACCGGGCTTGGCCTTAAAGTAGGTAACGCTAGCGAGCAATACACGGAACTTCTTGCCGGCAACATCTACAAAGTAGTGGCCATTTTCTAGGATAAGTGCACCAATCATCTGTTTGCGCGGGATTGGGCCAATTTGCTTGTATAAGAATTTACCATCATCGGTGATGGTCAATTTAAGGATGTCACCCTGGACGAGCTTAGATTTGCTGGCATAGTTGGCAGGAACTGGGTATGGTTTGCCGTCTGAGCCGACCATGAGCTGGCCATCAAAAACGCCTTCGACAACTTTGCCGAGGGTATCTTCGCGTACTACAGGAGCAATCTTGTCGTCATCGCCGACAAGGCTCATAAGCAGCTCGTTGGCTGCTGATAAATTTGTTTCCGCCTCTTGAATAAGAGTTCGTAATCGTTTGATTTGTTTCTCTGGTACGTCTGCCATTATGTCTGTCTCTCATGAAGAAGTGTTTTATTTTGGTACACTTTTCCCCCTAAAAGTACCACGGATAGCAAATCAAGTCAAAGAATCAGCGGTTTCCCTGTAATTCTGTGGAAAAGACACTACTTATGCTTCGGCTTTTTTGACTATGCGCTGTGCGCGTTTGTGAGCTAATCGGCGCGAGTATCGTTCGCCACCAAACATCATGCTGTACATACCGCCAATAAACAAGTAGGCACCGGTAATGATTTCTCCCGGGCGGCCGGCAATCGTAAAGTCTTTTATGCCAATCTTCTGGTATTCAGTTGATTTAACCTGTACGCTTTTGTCTAAATTAATGACGAAGTCGGCGCCACGGTTGGAAGCCAGCAACTTGTCTACCACTGTCTTGTCGGCTGCAGATAGTTTAGCAGTGCCGTCATTATAAGCAGTAACGAGTTGCTCTGTATTCATGCCTTGTTGGCCGGCAATGATGCTTAGCTGGGCAATCTGATCAGGTTTTAGTGTTGCTTCGTAGCCGATAGGCTCGATTTGCGGAACGACGAGTCCGTCTTTCTTGGCTTCTGCAGCAAATACCTCTGCTGCTATTTTGCCACGAGCTTCTGCGATACTAGCATTTGCATTTTCTGCAACTCCCAGGAGGGGGTCATCGCTCGCCTTGCCAGTGACTTCTACTGATGTGATCTTAGCGTGGTTTTTGATGAGATAGCTAATCAGTGGCTGAACGGCATGGATGTCTGCAGCACGTTCGGTGCCCGTGAGCTTATTACCGCGTGCTAACGGGTTGCTGGCGCTTCCAGTATGAAGTTCGGGCTGTGTTTCGGTTGTGACGACAATCTTATCGCCATAAACATCATAATGACCGGTATATCGTGGGATATCAGGGGTACCAGGGATTAAGGGCAAAGTGTTCCCAGGAAGAATAGAATTATCAGGTGTCACAACGGGGTTCGAATTGCCCTTTTCGGCTGCAATGGAGGCAATGAGTAATGCATTAACCGCGCTCGCCACCACAACGCCACCAAGTAAGGCTGCGCGGAAATAACCGCCCTTGCCTAGTTTATAGATACGTTCATCGAGCGCACGAGCCAGATTTGCTTCTGGTTGTGCTTTGCGAGCGATTTCATCAGCAGCAAGAACGGCACGCCCGGATGCAATGGCCTTTTCTTGATGTTTACGCACTTTTTCGTCTTTTTCGGCCTGCAGCATAAGGATTTTTTGCTCAGATGCTTTAATTGCATCTGCGATAATATCATCGGATGCAGTTTGGGCTGATTCGCCAGCGCTACGCAGATCAGTTGCGATCGCATCGTTCATCGCGCCAAACCGGCGACTCATATCACGGTAGCTGCTAATTGCGCTGTGCTGAATATCAACAAGTTGGGCATAGTGCTCTACGTCCATATTGGCCAATTGCTGGGCATACCCATAGCTACTCCGTGCTGACGATGCATGGATATTAGCCATAGCACCTCTATGCTGTGCATCTTGTACAGTGTCTTTGAGGTCGTGCGGAGTAACACCAGCAATGATTGCAGTTTCAATGTCCACCCCTTGTGGGAGTGGTACTTCGTATGATAATTCGGTTAAGTTCCGTGAAGTCATCGCATGATTATAGCATAAACACATTAAAAAAGCAATACTCAACTAAAAAAGGGCTCCGAAGAGCCCATTTTATAAACGTCGCTAAAATTAAGCGAGTTCGACAGTAGCGCCAGCTTCTTCCAAAGCTTTCTTGGCGGCTTCTGCGTCTTCCTTCTTAGCGTGCTCAAGCACAGCTTTAGGAGCGCCATCAACGATAGCTTTTGCTTCACCAAGGCCAAGACCAGTAATGTCTTTAACAGCCTTAATAACAGCTACTTTAGCTGCGCCGGCGTCCTTAAGGACAACGTCGTATTCAGACTTTTCTTCTGCAGCACCGGCAGCTTCGCCGTCAGCAGCAGGACCAGCAACAGCAACTGCTGCAGCAGCTGGTTCGATGCCGTATTCGTCTTTCAAGATAGTCTTGAGTTCGTTAACTTCGAGGACAGTCAGCTTGGTCAGCTCTTCTGCCAGTTTCTTGATATCAGCCATGTGATTCTCCTTAAAATTATTTTCCTAGGCGGTAGCTTTAGCTTCGATGCCGTCGAGCAACGCGTGCAGGTTACCAGACAGGGCGTTTGTGACGTCGTGTACTGGTGACAGCAAGGTTGCAACAACTTCAGCGATGAGCTGGTGCTTGCCTGGGAGGTTAGCGAGGGCCTTAACGTCGTCGGCTGACAAGAATTTGCCTTCCGCGCTAAAAGCACCTACGAATTGAATAGTTGGGTTTGCCTTGGCGAACTGGCTCAGCACTTGGGCTGGGGCAACTTCGTCTTCGGCGTTAAAAGCGTAGAGCAGCATGCCTTCAAGGCTGCTGGTGTCTGCATCTTTTAAGGTATCGTTGTGCTGGACTGCCTTGATAACAAGACGGTTCTTTACAACTTTTACCTTGGTGCCATTAGCCTTGGCTTCTTTGCGCAGGCTTTGGATAGCCTTTACAGTGGTGCCTTGGTACTTGGCGACAACGGTCATTTTAGAGGTTGCCAGTAAATCGGCAACTTCTTTTACGACTTCGTCTTTTTCTGATTTTGTCAGTGCCATGTAGTTCTCCTACTAATTATTGGCGAATACGGTATCGACCTGGTCCGTATTGTTATCGTTGCCAAACAAAAATGCCTGTCTGCAAGAGATCAGGCATTCAATTATCTTTACTCCGAGCAAAAATAGATTGTTTGTACCTTGGTAGCATTCTTAAGTCGTATTGACCGCTACTGTCTCTGGCAACTTGTCTTGTAGTATACCCTGTTCCACCACTGTAGTCAATGCCACCTCGGACGCTGGATGGAGGATTTCTACCGAAACGGCATAGTGTGATAATTTGGCGACTTTATTCCAATCAGTGCTACCATCTGGGCGCCTGCACTGTTCGAGAACACTAGACGGCTGCATATGGTGCTTCCCCCGCCATGGGTCTTACTATTGGTTCGGTTACTACGACCTCCGGAAACAGATACGACCAGGGTCCAGCAGCAGCCATCTCGCGCATTAGGTCTTCCTGGACAGGGTGGCCATCATAGGCTACGAGTTCGGGTAAGGCTAACTCGCGGAGGTAGGCCATTGCATCGGCTGCATCGATTGGCACGTAAGCCTCAAGCGGCAGGTAATTTTGCTGTAGCTCGTAGTGGCGTACACAATCAGACTTAGGACGCCATTGTGTTTCGCCGGCAGGATTTATCATTGTTGGTCCGTTTCTGCGAGCTGCACTACCTTTTGGACAACCTGCATGCCAAAACCATGGGCGAAGTCTAGGCTAAGCTGTACTTCCGCCACTGTTGCGACGGTATAACGGCCTAGGTAATCGCCAGGCATGCCTGGCTGACGAGGTCGCTCGTCATACGTATAAGCGTCTTGGATATTTGGGTTTGTAAACATTGGGTTCTCCTTGGAATTAAAAATCGGACTTCGTTGGTTGAAGTCCGATTGTGTATCGCGTTTGGGACTGTGCTAGCGGCGCTTTTGGCGCTCGGCTTCAACCATTTTGAAGCACAGCCGTGGAAGGCTGAGAATAATAAGAGTAAAAATGGTTGCGGTTATAAGTATCACGATTACTAGGCTACGCCTGCCGGGAGTGCCTGTCAACCCATAAAAATCGTTTTGTTTGACACAACGAAACTTAAAGCGTAAACTCTACTGCGGTATGACATATACACGCAACCAACACCAAAACATTTGCCGCTTCGTAGTGAAGATGGCTATTTTTGGGGAGTCCGTGTAACGCATACAATCAAACAAGCGAAACACCGCCCGGACTCCCACAAGGATCCGGGCGTTTTTTATGCACTACAGCCATGACGCTTGTGATAAAGATCAAATTGACACCAGTCAAGGAAAGAGTATTTTAAAGAGGAAGATATATGAGTTACGCAAAAGAAATAGTGGCTAGCCAAAGCGACCTAACTGTTCAACAGATTGCTCCTGCCCTAGCAGGGGAGATTGCTGAACTCAAGCAAGCTCGACTGACTGACAGCGAGCGCAACCTTCAATATCTGAAATACTTTTCTTCCAATGAGCCACTGCACACAGAGCAACACAGCCGGTTTTTAGAAAAGTATGGCCTTTCACATGTCTTTGACACAGTTTATAGATTGACGGCCGATGACCCTAGCTTAGTTTCATATCAAGTTCCAGGGGAACCTGGCTTTAGTGTTGTACAGGAGCGGCAGGCTCATCCACTTGAACTTACTAGACACCATTGGGACGATTTATACAGCCTTGTACCAGGTGCAGTCCATAGTTACATGTATACCCTTCGTCTAGAGGAAGAAGCTTAGGCTTTTTTGTCAAAGCTATTGAGCTTGAACTGGGTGTAACGTTCTGCTGCCAAGCGTGTTAGTTCGTCGTCTTCGCCTTGGTTAACAAACTTCATGGCATCAGCCATCTGTGGGTGAACCTCGGCAAGTTTTTCATGCATTTGCTGGACGAGTTTACGGTAACCAGGGTGGCCCTGTGGCGCTGTGCGCAGTTCATGGAAATGGAAAGCCTCACGGGCGTTGTAGGTAATCTTCCATCGCATCTTGTGGCCAAGCAGTGTGGCGTACTGCGCTTCTAGGGCGTAGCCGTTTTGCTGCAGCAAGCTGTAGAGCTTTAGGCTGATGTCAAAGCAAGCTTCAAACTGGTCAACCAGGCCGGCTTCTTCAACTAGGGCCGGTACTTCGTAGCCGTAGCGGGGTGTTAGGAGTTGCCAGTTGAGGTCGTCGACCATGCGGTGGCGCTGCAGGTCACGGAAAATACCGTAGTCACAGACTAGGTCCCAGCTGTAGTGGGCTTTTTCTAGGGCCCGGCCTGGGCGGTGGCGGCGGTTGAGGCGTTCACCCATGTAGCTCTTAAAGACTTCTGACTTCTTTTTAAAGTCCCATTCGCTGACCTCGCCTTGGAGCTTCTCTAGGGGCAGGTTGCTGTGCTCGTAGAGCATATCGGGAACTAGTAATAGTTCGTTCTTTGGCCAGTAGTCTACCAGGGTAACTGGCTTGGTGTCGTCAGCCGCATAATTATCTGGCAGGTACTCTTTGGCAAGTCCCTGGACGGTTTTATGGGTGTTGGCGCGGTAGGCTATGGCTGCCCCGCCCCGTTCTGGCTTATCGGCGCGCTCTAGGAACATTGGGACAATCTTACGGCCTTGTTCCAGCAGGTCGTGGCCGGTAGTGACCGCTTCTGGCAGTTCGTCACTCAGGAGGTGCATTATAAGGCTCTCAAGGGCTTGGCCAGAGGCAAAAACGCCAACAGTGGACTTGGTGGCAACAGGGAGAACGGCGCGGACGGCATCGCAGGCCTGAGCGCGGGTAGCACCTTGCCAAGCAATGTCCTGCTCAGCTTTGGGTACGCTGGAGCCGGCACGGACGTGGTCAGTCAGTTGGCGGACCATTACTGAATACAGCTCAAATAGGGTATTCATGGCTTCAATGTACTGCTTACGGACGCTACCCTTTATCTGTGGTGGGACATAATAGCGGTAATGGCCGTTAGCATCTTTCTGATCAAAGTAAATGTAGCGGGTAGACTGCTCAAGATAAGCCGCTAAGCGGCCCCATTCGAGCTTTTTGGTCAGTAAATTAGAGGCGTTTTCTATAACAAAGTGCAACCCGCCTAATTGCTGGACGGAGTCGTCACCATAAGCGGTTATAACCCTTTGCAGTAGTTGCGAGTCCTTGCCAACCTTGCCGGCAAACTCATCAAGGATAGTAATGCGCATATCGTCACCACGGCGGCTGAGGCGGGCCATAGCTGCTGCGATTGTGATCGGGCTAAGTTTGTCGGTAAAAGCATAGACATTGCCGTCAACACTGGTTACTGACTCAGCTAGGTAGGTTTTGCCGGTTTTAGTGACATGGAAGTGGCCGTTATCATCTTTAGTAACAAAAGGTTCATCGTTGGCGGGTTCGGCGGCAGCTTCTTCTGCTACCACTGTTTGTAGGGGTGGTTCATGAGGCGCTGGCAGTTCTTTTTGCTCAATAATTTCTTTAATAGATACCGGCTCTGCAGTTGCTGCAGCTTTGCTGGGCTCGCGAATAGCCAAGGTTTTAGAGACTAAATCCCAGATATTGCTGGCGACTTGCTCAAAACTGTCGGTTGCGAATACAACGGGCAAGTTGCGCTGCTTAGCTTCCCAGAGGTAGCCGGCCCGTACTCGCTCTAAAAATGCCTGGTCAAGATTATCAAAACGTTCGCCTTGGCCACGGCCTTGGGCCCGCTCTTTTAGGGTTGCAGCTGGTGCGTCAAGGACCACTGTTAGGTCTGGCTCAATACCACCAACAGCAAAATTGATAATGGTGTTAATAGTGCCGTAGTCTGGCACGTCACCGCGGCCATAGTACTGGATGGCCAGTGTTGTTAAGTAGTTGCGGTCAACCAGGCAAATAATGCCCTGTTCTACGCTTTGCTTAATAACTTCAAGGCTCTGGGAGCGGGCGGCATTGTAAAGCAGCACCTCTGTGCGGGTGTTCATAGGGTAATGCGGGTCTTGGGTTAGCTGGCGGATGGCCCGGGCGGTAAGGTCACTTTGGCTATCAGGTTCACGCAATGTACGCACCGGGAAGCCAGCAGCCCGTAAACGGCGGGCCAACTCAGTTAATTGCGAGGTTTTACCTACACCTTCAGCACCTTCGAGGACAATGTATTTACCATTAGTCATATGATAGTCCCTCAATCTTTTGTGGCATGAGACGGCTGTCTAAGTAGGCTTTTGGCAGCATCATATCTGGTGACCAAGTCTTGATAATAGTCTCGAGATTGGTTCCCATCTGGTATTTGCCACTAAAGCCGTTGCTTCGGCCTTCGCCATAGTTGCCATCGACTTCGCCGGTTTCAACAAAGATTGCCTGGGCAATACGCTCACCAACCGGCAGCAATACTGTTTCGCGGTCATTGAGGTTATAGATTTCGAGGGTGAGGCGGTTAATATAACCGGGATCTACCCAGCCAGCATCAAAACAAACAGCTACGCCGTTACGGCCCCAGCTGGAGCGTGATTTAACTTCGTAGGCGCCTGGTGGCTTAATGCCAAAGAACTCGTGGGTATGGGCCAGGATGCGTTCGCCCGGCTTCAAAGATATGACGGGATGGTCAAGGGGAATATTGGCAAGCGGCTTAAAGCCATTGAGTTTACACCATTCACCATGCGGCAATGCCTTGTAGGGGCCATCAAAATAGCGCTCCACGTCTTCTTTATCGAAAGGATTATAGATGGTGCGTTCTTTTTGCTTTTCGATGCGGTAATAGTAATAGCCGAGGGTAACATCAAGGCTGGCGTGTGCAACGTGCTCAGGTTTAAAGGGGTGGCAGACAATATGACCTTCATCAAGAGCCTGGCGAATCTGGGTATTACTGTAAACTGACACGCTGTTATTACTCCTCCGCGGTTTGTTTTATTCTAGCTGAAAAAGGGAGCTATACGCAAGTAAAATAATAATGTGATTTTTACGCAAATAGCTGTTGTAAACGCTTAAGCTAAGCAATATGCTCAACTTTAGCTATAATAGTACGACATGCAATTTCATATTCGTCGTAGCTTCGTAATTCGATTTATTAGCTTGCTGGTGGCCTCACACGGTGCACTGATCCTCATAACTACGCTACTCGACCAGATCCTTGTCCGCAAAACCTTACGCGGTAGCTTGGCAACGATTGATGTTCCACTGCTTCTTGGTGTGAGCTTGATCTACCTAAGTACTTTGCTCCGCCGGCACAAGTTCCGCGCCTGGGTGGTGAGCATACTGGCCTACACCTTTTACTTAGGCCTAAGCGGCATGGGCTTGCTGAATGGCCTCGAAGACCACCATGTCCGCTTGATCGATATTGTACGCGGCGTTATCGTACCGCTGCTGCTTATCGGGTTACTGGGCCTTTTCCGCAAGGACTTTACAGT
Source organism: Candidatus Saccharimonadota bacterium (assembly GCA_028286345.1). Classification (GTDB taxonomy): domain Bacteria; phylum Patescibacteriota; class Saccharimonadia; order Saccharimonadales; family UBA4665; genus JAQBRT01. The sequence continues at coordinate 643,165 of JAQBRT010000001.1, read as the reverse complement.
TCAAAGTGAAGCCCGGAGCTATGCCAATGCTGCCCGTTTTTCGGCCGTCATTATTGTAGTAGCCCTACTCTACGGGGTTATTGGTTTTAACCTGTTCGACCGCTCCGATTTTCACAAAGAGATTTCGTTTGGCCAAGCTGTTCATTACACTGTTGACCAATTGGGTATTACCACCCGGGAACCACTCACACCACATACTAAGCGTGCCCATATCTTTGTTGATTCGCTTTCTTTAGTAAGTATTGCAGCTGCTGCCTACGTGATACTGGCTTTCTTTGAACCACTCCGGCTACGCCATTCTGACCAATCTGGGCCACGCAATCGGATGCAGCAGCTTTTAGAACACTATCCGGCCCGCAGTGAGGACTTTTTTAAGTTGTGGCCGCATGATAAGCAGTACTATTTTGATCGAACCACAACAGCCGGGCTAGCCTATAGTGTTCACCGCGGTGTGGCCGTCTGCTTGGGTGACCCGAGTGGTAACCCTAGGCAATTTGGCGAGCTGGTGCGGGAGTTCCAGCGTACTTGCTTCAGTAACGATTGGCTGCCGGCTTGGGTTCATATTCAAGATACCAGCCACCAATTACTGGAAAACCAGGACTTTACGCTCCAGAAGATTGGCGAAGAAGCTGTTGTGAACCTTGAGGCTTTTACAGATACAGGGCGCAATAAGTATTTCCGCCATATCCGTAACAAGTTTGAAAAACAAGGTTTTAGCACTGAGCTCCTAACCCCTCCGCACCACACTGCCGTTAAAGACCGGCTGCGTCAGATCTCTGATGAGTGGCTTGACCGTGATGGCCGTACCGAGCGGGGTTTTATTATGGGTTATTACAGTGGTGCATACATTGACCAGTGCCAGGTCATGGTGGTGCGCGATGCGGCAAGTACTATCCAGGCTTTTGTTAACCTCATCCCGGCCGGTTTTGATACCGAAGAGGCAACCTATGACATGTTACGCTACGCCGAAGATAGCACCGGTAACATTAATGACTTCTTGCTGCTTAATACCATTGATTATTTACGCGCCCAGGGCTTTACACGGTTCAATTTAGGGCTTTGCCCGCTAGTAGGGCTTGATGATGATGATGAAGCCCGATCTTTACCCGATACGGTGCTAAGTTTTATTTACGCTAACGGCGACCGCTTTTACTCTTTTAGCGGCCTGCACCGCTTTAAGGCCAAATATAAACCTGAATGGCGGCCGCGCTATGTGGCTTATAAAGGTGGAGTCCGCGGCTTTACCCGTACGCTTAATGCTTTGCTACAGATTAGTAAAGTTAAACGCTAAAACTACTGGCTATGTAGGTTGGGCGTGGGGTGGCTGACACCAAATCAGCATATAAGGTGCTGGCTAGGCGCTGTAACTGTTCGATGGTTCCATCATTGATAACTGTAATATCTGGGATGATCTGTGAACGTTCCCGTTCGGTGATGTCTGCGCTGTCTGCCGAGCCGTGCAAGGGCCGCTGGACTGCAATAATAACACCGTCTACAGAGCGAAGAGATTCGGCATCACTCGGGAAGCGCACACCACCAATGGTCGTTAAATTTAGGCCTTTTGTAGCCTGAACACGACGAACAAGTTCGTCAAACCAAATTGTTGGGTGTACTTTAAGAACGCAGTAACCGCCAAGCCACTGTAGCAGCGCCCTGTACCGGTGTTTATTCTCTACCGTAATGGCTGCCCGCGTAAAGTTAGGACAGTGGGCCATAAATGCCAGGTATTCGAACAGTTTTTCGTAGAGGGCCGTGTCTTTGGCCAGCTTTTGCTTAGTGAGTACAAAAGCCGACTCTGGCACGTTTACATGGGTTATATCGTGGAGTATTGGTGGCAAAAAGGCCAGCCACTCATTGATAGCTTCCAGGTCAGTTGGGGCTGGGTGGTCAATAGGCAGTGCCCGCAGCGCATTGGCAACTTCCAGAATGATATCTGACGACTCAAAGTTCTCACCCTGCCCGGAGGCAGTTACTAATGCCTGTGCTAATGTGGTTTTACCATGGCCAATTGCGCCCGTGATGCCGGTGATAATCATCCCACTAGTGTACCAAACAAAACCGCCCAGTTTGACCCGGGCGGTAAATGTTTAAGAACCAGTTAATCTCTAGCCGATACTGGCCAGGTCGACTGCCACAACTGGACCCATTGAAGTGGTCAGGTAGACTGTTTTAATGTAGTTACCTTTCACACTCGATGGTTTATTGCTTTTAACGCTGGCTAGGACAGCTGAAACGTTTTCTAGCAGCTGGGCTGTCGTAAAGCTAACTTTACCGATGCCCATGTGCAGGATACCGGTGCTATCGACACGATATTCAACGCGGCCGGCTTTGGCTTCGGCGATTGCCTTGGCAATGTCGTTAGTAACAGTACCACTCTTTGGGTTTGGCATTAGGCCGCGAGGACCGAGGGCCCGGGCGTACTTACCAAGCTTGGCCATCAGCTGAGGTGTAGAGATCAGGATGTCAAAGTCCATAACACCTTTATCAAGGGCTTTGAATAACTCATCTTCACCAGCCAGGTCAGCACCAGCAGCCTTTGCGGCAGCGGCGTCATCACTTAATACGGCGATTCGGACAGTTTTACCGGTACCAGCTGGCAGGACCAGGTTGTCACGGATGTTCTGGTCGGCGTGACGAGGGTCAACACCGAGGTTAATGTGCAGTTCAACAGTGGCGTCAAACTTAGCTGGGTTGGTTTTTTGGGCCAGTGCGACAGCTTCGTCGAGGGTGTATAGCTTGCCAATTTCAAGTAGCTCTGCGCTTTTGCGGAACTTCTTACCGCGGCGTTCAAGGCGTGACCGGGTTGGCTTGGCCGTCTGCTTTGGCTTGCCTTCGGCAGCTTCACCAGTGGCTTTACGCTCTTCTTTGGCCTGCTTTTCTTCGACCTCTTCGATAGCTTTGGCGCTTCGCTTGCCGGCCTTGGCTACAACCTTTTCTTCGGCTGGAGCTTCAGTAACCTCAATTGGTGCTTCAATAATTGTATCGCCGGCAATAACAGCAGCGTTTTCAGCGTCAGCAATGGCTGCTTCGGCTTTAGTTGTCTTCTTCGTCTTCTTGGCTTCTGCCATATATATCTCCTCGTGGTGCAAGCGGCCGTTTTATAGGCCTCCCACAATTAAAAATTATTGTTCTGTAACTTCGGCTTGAGCTTGCTCAGCTGGCTGGCGCATTGTTGGGGTCATGCCAAGTGCGTCATTAAAGCCTTCTTGTGCACACTGCACGACGCGGTGGCCAAGGCCCCGGACGGCCTGTAATGGCAATGTAATGATCTCGACTACTGATTTTTCCATGATTTAGCCTTCAACTTCTACGCCCATTGAACGGGCAGTGCCGGCAACCATCTTCTTGATAGCTTCGACGTCTTCTGCGTTCATGTCATGGGCCTTAGCTTCAGCAATTTTGGTTAGCTGGGCGTTTGTGAGTTTTTTGCTGACCTTTTCAGTGTTTGGGCGGCCGGAACCTTTTTGGATGCCAAGCTCGGCACGGATGAGGTCATCTGTTGGTGCACCAACAACACGGAAGTCCATGGTGCGGTCATCGTAGATAACTATGTGTGCCGTAACCATGGCGCCCTGCATTTCGCGGGTAGCGTCGTTAAATGGACCAATAAAGTCCATCATGTTAACACCGTACTGACCAAGGGTGCTACCTACTGGAGGTGCAGCACTGGCCTGTCCGGCTTTGATTTTCATCTTTAAATTAGCTTTTACAGCTTTTGCCATTAGTATCTCCTAAGTCTTACTTGCAGTGTCGATGAAGCAAATCGACTGTGCGTAACAGGGGAGATTATACACGCTTACGGTGTTATAAGCAAGCCAGCCTTAAGCGACGTCTGAGAAGTGGTCAACTTCGGCTTGAACCTGGACAGGAATCTCAGGTAAGGATTCTGGCTCAAGGAGCAGCTCAACTTCGCGCATCTTTGCGCGTTCAGCGCGGGCTTCACGCTGTTCCTTCAACTGTTTGGCCACAATAAAGGGGTCAAATAAGAAGCTGTCTCCAAGGACGATCTCGTCGCCTTTCATACGTTCGGGCATGCGAGCGATCTCCCGAAAGGTTTTCGGTGCATCATTAGTTTCAAATCGTCCCATGTTTGTTCTCCAAATTTAAAAAGCGTACTACTTCCGTAATACGCTTGTGTTTACTTGATGTCAAGCTTAGCTAGCGTAATGGCGCTCAATGGCGACGCCAGCACCAGTCATAACTACCCCGCCTAGCATGGCCGCTGCGCCTACCAATGTATTACCAAAAATAAAGCGGTCAAAGCCAACAACAGATTCGAAAAGCCCTAAGGCGCTTGCACTGAGAGCAATACAGTGCTGACCGATAGTGGGGCCAGCTTGCTCGGTTTCATGGCCAAGCAGTTCGCCCACTGTATAGTCAAAGCCTGATGTACGTTCCCTGTCAGCCATTATGTCTAGACTCGTTTAACCTGTAGTGAATCGAGTTCTACCGGTGTTTCACGGCCAAACATATTAACCAAAACTTTAAGCTTGCCTTTTTGGGCATCGATTTCGTTGATAGAGCCGTCAAAGCCCTTGAATGGACCGTCGATAATATTAACAACTTCACCAATCGCATAGTCGATCTTGTGCTTAGGCTGTTCAAGGCCCATGCGCTTCTGGATTTTTTCGATTTCGTCCTGGCCAACAGGAGTTGGGTCGGTGCCGGAACCAACGAAGCCGGTAACTGATGGCGTATTGCGGACAATGTACCAGGCATCTTCAGATAGCTTCATCTGGACAAGGACATAGCCCTGGAAGATGCGCTTTTCGACGACTTTACGTTTGCCGTTCTTGATTTCGATCATCTTTTCCTTAGGTACTAGGACCTGAAAAATCTTATCTTTCATGTCTAGGCTTTCGGCGCGCTGGCGAATGCTCTCAGCGACCTTTTCTTCGTAGCCACTGTAGGTGTGAATGGCGTACCATTGCTTGCTTGTGTCGTAACGTTTCTGACCAGTCATAGTTTGTTCCTTATTTAAGTAATAGTGCTTTAAAGAGTCTGTCGAGGCCAAAGTCGACAATGGCGATTGCTACACCAAAGGCGACGGCAAAGACAAGAACTGCAAAAGTTAAACGGCGGCTCTCCAGCCAGGTTGGCCAGGTTACTTGGCGAAGTTCTACCCAGGCGTTGCGGACGTAACGCGGTAATAGTATGCGACCCAGAACTTTAAGGGGCTTGCCCAATATACGGCCAGCTTTGGTGGCGCCAATCGTCTTACCACTCCAGGCAAATGGCTTGGCAATAAGGCTTACCACCTTAACGATTACGCGAACTGGTGCTGCAACAACAGCCTGTTTGCGTGATGGTTTAGCGGCTTGCTCATTGGCTTTAACTGCCCGCTCACGGAATGTTTCCGGGTTTTTAACGATCCGGCTTTTTGGTTGTACTGGCTTCTCGTCGGCCACTGCGTTCCCCACGTCTTTCCAAATTAAAAAGCCTACAGTTTTTGTAGGCCACTGGAGTCAAGCTTAGCACGCGGTTCAACTTCGGTCAAGCAACTTTTAATGCTATAGTAATCCCTATGACGCTTGCGCTTACAGGCCTTGGCTTGGCTACTGCCCTAGAACTACTGCTCTGGATCCGGGCTCTCTGGAGGTTACGGAGCATACTGGCAAGCCTGGCTATAGCCAGTTTGGGTGTAGGTTCAATTGCCCTTATAGCCACCCACCCCAGTTTTTGGACAGTTTTAGTCCTTATAATGAGCGGCTACCGCACCATCAATATGCTACGTGTAGTACGTGGCAGGACAATGGCCGACTACCTTTATATTGTGGCACGGGGCACTACTCTATGGCTGGTGCTGGCCCAAACTATACTGCTGTGGGGCGCTTGGCTAACCGGCTTATATAGTGTCCGTGGCGAGGCCTGGTGGTATGTCTTGGCTGTATTGGAACTTATTGGTGCCTTGGTGCTTGCCCGTACCACTATCCATAACAGCCGCAAAGCCGTAGCACCAGAAGTTGCCAAAGGCATCGCCGATAAGGACCTGCCGAGCCTAACAGTCGCCATTCCGGCTCGTAATGAAACGGAGGACCTAAGTGCCTGCTTAGAATCATTGGTAGCTAGTACATATCCTAAGCTCGAGGTCTTGGTTTTGGATGATTGTTCCCAGAACAAGCGCACGCCTCAGATTATTCGCAGTTTTGCCCACGCTGGGGTACGTTTTATTTCTGGCCAGTCAGCACCGCCAAACTGGCTAGCTAAAAACTTTGCTTACGAGCAGCTATTTAACCAATCAAACGGCGAGCTTATTTTGTTTTGTGGCGTTGATGCCCGCTTTGAACCAGAAAGCCTGCACAACATAGTTACAGCTATGCTCCTCAAGAAAAAAGACATGTGTAGTATCATGCCTGCCAATCAGCGGCCACATGGACTATTTCAGGCGTTACTGCAGCCTAGCCGATATGCCTGGGAGCTTAGCTTGCCAAGGCGCCTTATCAACCGCCCACCAATCTTGAGCACTTGCTGGATAGCAACACGGGAACTGATTCAGAAGAGTGGCACCTTTAAGGCAACTACCCGCTCAATTATTCCCGAACGCCACCTTGCAGCTTTGGCTACTAACCATGACGGCTACAGTTTTATGCAAAGTAATACTGCACTTGGCGTCTCTAATGATAAAGCCTTTAGCGAACAGCGCGATACAGCCATCAGGACGCGCTACCCACAGCTTCACCGCAGGCCCGAGCTGACGTGCTTTCACGGGGTTATTACACTACTAGTACTCGTCGTACCGTATGTTGTATTGGCAAGGGCACTGCTTGTCCACCAAGCTATGCTGGCGATGCTCGCGGTCCTGACAGTTGCTTCTTTAACCATCTTTTATAGTGAGATCGTCACCATAACCTACCGCCGCCTGTTACTGCGGAGCCTATGGACATTGCCATTGGCGGCCATTTACGATGTCGCATTGCTAAACTACTCAATGTGGAAGTATGAATTTAGTACTGTGCTGTGGAAGGGCCGCAACGTCTGTATTCCTGTCATGCATGTCATTCCACATTTACCGCCGCTTGACAACCCGGCCGAAACCCGTAGTATTCATAGCTAATGACAGAGCACGGCGACCAAGTTGATCTAGACACTATGCATGGCGTTCAACCATGGCTAGTGCGCAGCGGTTTACGGGTGGGCGGAATGGCCTGTTTTGCCGCTGTTTATCCAGTTGTTGAAGTTTGGCCAAGGTATTTTACAGGTACTGCCACGCCGCCTACACCAGCTATTGCCCTAGGCTTAGCATTTACCGGCATAGCCTGCTTCCGCCAAGCTAACCGTTCGATTTTGGAGGTTCAGCCACCGGCCTCGGAGCTTCCATCTCCAGATTTGGAATAAAGATACTAAAGGTCGACCCCTTATTAAGCTCGCTCTGTAGGCTAATATCAGCGTGGATGAGGCCGGCTAACTTCATAGTAACGTAGAGGCCTAGGCCAGTGCCGTTATTCTGGCGGGTACGGTAATCTTCGGAGCGGAAGAATTTGTCGTATACCCGGTCTTGGTCTGACTTGCTGATGCCAATACCAGTGTCTTGTACGGCAAACTGGACCCCCTTATCAGTCGGCTTGGCTTTGAGCGTAACAGTGCCCTTTTCGGTGTATTTGATGGCGTTGGTGATAAAGTTCTGCAGGATTTCACGGCTGTAAAGCTTGCTGGTGTAGAGCATTTCGAGCTTTGGGTCAATATCTAACACCAATTTAAGGCCCTTAGCCTCGGCTTGCGGCGTATAGTTGTTACCAAGTTCATTCACCAGCTCATGGGCATTGATAGGCTCGACATCAACCTGCAGGACGCCACGCTCAGCGCGGCTCAGGGTTGCCAGGTCATTGATCATGTCGGCCAGGAATAGGACTTGGTGATGGGCTTCTTTAAGGGCTTTTTTGACTGCCTCCATATCCCCAGTCTTTTCAACGATGTACTCGGCATTACCAATATTACCTTCGGAAATAGCAATTGGCGTACGCAGCTCATGGCTCACGACACTAATAAACTCATCGCGTTCTTCTTCGAGTGACTTCTCGCGGGTAATGTCACGTAGCAGCAAAGTGTAGCCATTATTTACTTTTTTGCCATAGCCGAGGTAAATTGGCGAGATACCCAGGAACAGGTTGGCGGTGCTACCGTCTTTGTACTTGATACGTAAATCGCGGTTAATCGTAGGCGACTCAGCATCTTTGAGCAGTTTGGCGATGCTAACAGCGTGGCCTTCTTCATTGACTGGCTTTAAGATAGATGTCAGCGAATGGTCTCTTATGTCGGTATTAAGGTCGAGTACATTAAGCGCAGAAGCATTGTAGACATTAATTTTCAGCTTTTCATCTACAGCAATCACACCGTCACTGATGTTGTTAATTAGCGACTCGATGCGCTTTTGGGTATTAGAGGCCCGTTTGGAACTGGCCCGGACGCTCTTAAGTTCTTTTTGGGCTATCTGCAAGAACAGGATGGAATAGTAGGTAATGACTAAAATGGCCGCGTAAAAGGCAATAAAGTAGTCTAGGCCGCTGTTCTGGCCAAAGCCGTGGACTTGGATATAGCGGCCGGTAAAGGCAAAAAACAGGCCAAACATGCTAACCAGTGTTAGGGGGAAGCCAAAGTCAAAGTAGACCAAAAAGCTCATCATCACTACGTATAACAGGTACGGTGAGGGCAACGGCAGCATGTAGCTCAGGCTATAAAAAACAAGGCCATGAGTAATAATGTACTGCACCGTCCGCCAGGCTTTGGACGGGCGTTTATTGAAGATTTCGGCTAGGGCGATTAGGGCAAAAACAACCGTTACAGCTAACGCTGCTAGGCGGGAGGTATGCGAAAAGTAGTCACTGCTGACATACTGCAGGATCGCCGTGCCAATGGCCACAAAAGCCGGCAAAACCACACCAACGCGGTGCCCGGAGGAGTCGAGGAGGTTTTTGAACGACTCCTGGGATGTTTTTTCGGCCATACGCCAATTCTAAGATACGCTACCAGCAATTACAACAGGCTTATGCTTGCGAAGCTCTTTCTTAAGCTGCTGGTAGTTTGGCGAGCAGCCCGCCACCCGGCTCCAGAACTCCGGGCCGTGGTTCATATGCTCAGTGTGGGCCAGCTCATGGATGATGACGTAGTCAATATACTCCCAAGACAGCTGCATTAGGTAGATGTTGAACTTGATGTGCTGCTGGGCGTCACAGCTGCCCCAGCGGCTCTTGAGGTCGCGGACGCTCATATCTTTGTAGCTAAAGCCATATTTTTGGGCTAGTTCTTGCAGGCGGGTAGGCAAAAGTTTTTCGGCCTGCAATTTGAGGGCCTTTTTGCAGGCTTTGAGGGCCACCGCTTGCGCCTCGGCGCTACCCGGCAAACTGTCCATTGGATAGTACACAAATACCGATGAAGCCTGAAGCCGTGACGTTGGCGTCTTAATACCCTGCTTGGCCATGAATATTAGCCGGTGAGCCTTGCCAACTGCCTGGCCCTGAACCAGTTCGCTACTAGGCAGATGCTGTTCACGGATCCAGTCAAGCCGGGAGCGCACAAAGTCCAGACCAGATTTATATGGCGCCCACATCGGGATCGTGACACGCACCTGGCCATCAGGCCGGATGCTTAGGCGCAAGCTGCCAGCGCCGCGCCGTTTATAGATAGTGACCTCGAGGTCCTCAACCGTAAATGACTTAAAAGCCATGGGATCTAACGAATAATAACGTTGCGGCGCGACATATCGACGCGGCCTTGGTTTGGTACTAGGTTGACCAGCCCAGGTTTTACGACATGAGGTGTAACTGTGTCAGACGTAAATACACCCAGCTCGCGGAGTTTGTTCATGACGCTACTTTGCTGCGTACCAAACAGGTGTTTGCCGCTCAGGACAACATATTCTTCTTTGCCCGCTGGATTTTGCATGTGCTCCATGATTTTGCGGAAAGTTTCTTTGTCCCAGCCAATAGCGTACTTGTCATCTGCACGGCGCCGGTCACGCTTGGCATTACGGGCATATGAACCATCGGCGTTGAGCTGGAACCACACCATCAATGGCACGGCGTGGCAGCGGCGCGCGAGGTCACGCAGCTCGTTACGCTGGCTTGAGCGCATAGTGTTGGCATCATAAATAACGCTTAGGCCGGCAGTTAGGAACTCCTCGGTCATGTAGTTCATTAGCTGGTTAACAATGTCATTCTCTTGCTTATCGTGGCGGGGTTCTTCAAAAAGTTCGCTGCGGACGCGGTCAGCCTGCAGGTGGGCAGCTTGAACCTGTTCGGCCAGCTGGCGCGCAAAATACGTCTTACCAGAGCCCGGGAAGCCGTAAAGGATCAATAAAAAAGGTTTGGTTGGATACGTTTTGCCCATGTCTTCATATAGATATACCAGATAATGCCGTAGTTGCAAAGGGTAAAACAGATGACAAACTAGCCGTTTTCCCTTATTATGTACCGGTACTTTATAGGGGCATAGTACAACGGTTAGTATAAAGGTCTCCAAAACCTTAGATCGTGGTTCGATTCCACGTGCCCCTGCCAAGATATAAGAAACATCATTCTGTTTTAGGGTCATATATCACATCTCACCGCGTGCATTCGGACTATACTTTTAGTAGGTAAAGACCTCTTTACTATGGAACGCACGCCCACTTCTTATCCAGAGAACCCTGCGCCGTACTTTAGTGCGCCGCTTATAGCTGAGTTTGCCAAGCAAATGGTTGATCCGCCCGGTGGCGATGACCGTATTGCCTTATTTTTCCAAGGAATGCTCGATGTGCTGCATGGCCGAGAGGTGCCCCCAGAGCTTCAGCACGAAGTTGGTGTCCATTTGCAAATACTTAACACGGCTATACTCGATTCAGAAATTGTGCCGTCATACGCTGCAAATAAGTTACTAAGGACTTTTCAAAAGCAGTTCATGTACCGTAACACTGGCCATGAGTACCCTTTTACGACGCGTTCAGTTGAGCCATGGCGTTCCGGCATCCTAACTGTTTTACTAACACCGCGCCTGAACGAAGTTATACAAGATTTAATCACGCGCCAGACACAAAGCAATGTGGTCCAGCGCTATAATGCCTTAAAGTTTATCCTAACTTCATGCGTGAGCCCAGATGTGGCACACCCGCAATTGTTGGATATAGGCTGCAGCCAAAACTTAGGGCTTAAAAAGATAGCTCTAGGTGGCGCATTTGAAGACGTCCGCATAGTTGAACCACGGTCTAATGGCAATACTCGGCAAAACCGGCGTATATCTTATAAGTACAACAGCCTCTCGCGTAGCCCGTTTCGGATTGGTCGAAGTATGGGCGTAGACTTATATGACTTACGTGACGAGGCGAATGCTGAGTGGGTGTACGCATGTTCAAGCTACCCAAGCGAGCTGCTTAATGAAGCAAGGCTCGAGGAGGCACGCCAGCTAAAGTCCATGGACGTTATGAACGTATCATTTACACAGTCTGATATTTCAGCTGCTCTTAGGATTAATACTGACGTAGATGGAGACATACCCGAACGCCGCCTGTATGATGTTGCCTTTGCATCTACTGTTATGTATCAAATGACCAAAACTGAGCGCGAAAAAACTTGTCAGTTAGTTTATGACCGACTCACTCCAGAAGGAATTATGGTCATTCAGGATTTCGTAAAACTAGATAGCAGGCAGCTACGCTTTTCAGGCCCGGGTTCCGATAAGTTTACCTACAGAACGGTTGTGAAGAACAAACAAACCGACTTTGATAAATCCGAAGAAATATTTATTTGGGAGACTGCACGTTGCACAAAAGCACAACTTGGGCTGGGACAGTTAATGGTGGCCGGCCGGCTGCTCACGGTTAGTGACTTCCTGCTGCCTGGGTAACTATGCGCTGGGAGGGGCCTAACGACCGCCCTCATATGCACAGATATCAACTGCTGCACCCTGTGGACGAAGGATGAAGTCTAGATTGTAGTTCAATGCGCCATTGGCCGTACCCTTATCAATAGCCGGGCTGCCAGTGCGGATGTGATAGTCGCCGCCAATGAGGCTGTAAGCGCCACTCGTATTGCCATACAGCAAGTTGTTGGCATAGGTGAATGCCCCAACCACTGGTCTGATAGACAATATTATTCAAGTACGCTTATGTCAGCACGATTATTAATAAAAGACGCAAGCTTTAAGCTTAGCTTCAGCTAGGGCTTAGGCGCGAGTTGTTCTTGTAGCCATTCGGGCATTGTTTCTTGATACATATGGTAGTGTTCGGCACCAGCAGCCACGTATCGCTCTGCAGCTTGAAGGTTTTCATCTGTCTGGCTCATATTCATACCAACTTCTGCACCACTTACCAGTGAACCAATCAATAAACCGAGCGCAATCATAGGATGCTGCTCTACCGTTTCAACACCGCCTGCAAATAGCACAACAGCATTCATGCCAAGCAAGCCGGCACGCCGAAAGCAGCGGCGGTCATCAGTTTTAAACTCCTCAAAATACTCCTGAGCAGCGGCTCCCTGAGAGGGATGAACATATGAACGCCGCGTAAGCTCAGTATGATGTGACATAACTGCTATAGTGGCATGTGCCACTTACCCCTGTCAATAATAGCTTCTACACTAGTACCAAGATTGGCCGCAAGTTTGTGCGCAAAACTCATCATTCATGACAAAGAGTATACAGCTTATGTAATTGTAATCACTGTAAGAAATATTACTGAAAATCGTTGTTGAAAACTCTTGACTGCATCTGTAAGCAGAGGTACAATTAGTTCAGTATTACGCTTGTGCTAACAGATAGAGTCATCTATACTAAGCATAAGAAAAATCAAAGAGTGCCTAGTTAAAAAAGAGGGTTATGAAGATACTGATGCTTGGGTGGGAGCTACCACCTCATAACAGCGGTGGGCTGGGGATAGCGTGTTACCAGATGTGTAAAGCCCTCTCCAAAAAAGACATCGACATCGAATTTGTACTTCCCTACCAAGCCGATCACGGCATCGATTTTATGAAAGTAACGGCGGCTCAGCCACAAGGAGTAGCGACGGTTTTGCGTTCAGGTATTGCTTATGACAGCTATAAGTACATCAAAGATGATGGTACTGTTGAGTGGCTTGATATCTTCGGCCAGCAAGAGTTATACGAGCACGCAGTAGCCAAGCTTATCCATGAAACTGAGTTCGATATTGTCCACGCCCACGACTGGCTGACATTCAAGGCTGCACTGCGTGCCAAAGAAGCCAAGGGAGTACCAATTGTCTTGCATGTTCACTCCGTAGAATCGGACCGCGCAGGTTCCCGGCACGGCAATCCGTTAGTACACGAGATCGAAGAGATGTCATTTTTGGCCGCTGACCGCATTATTGCCGTCTCGCAACACACCAAAAACACCATTATCCGTGACTACGGTATCCCAGCCGATAAGATAGAAGTAGTCCATAACAGCATCGACATTACTGGTTTCGACCCCATTGACCCCGATAACTCCTACAAATACCTAGAAGCCATGAAAGCCCAAGGCTACAGGGTTGTGGTAAACATTGGCCGTTTGACTATCCAAAAAGGCTTGCCAAACCTACTACGCGCCGCCAAAGAAGTCATTGCTCACGCCCCTAAGACCCTGTTCCTGATTGTGGGCAGTGGCGAGCAGTATTACGAATTAATTGACCTGGCCGCCGACCTCGGAATTGGCGAGAATGTCTTTTTTGTAGACTTCCAGCGTGGCAAACGCTGGCGTGATGCCTACGCCATTGGCGACTTGTTTGTTATGCCATCACTGTCTGAACCATTTGGTTTAACACCACTGGAAGCAATAGGCTACGGCACCCCGGCACTGGTTAGTAAAACCTCGGGCATTGCAGAAGTTATTAACAACTGCCTGAAAGTGGACTATTGGGACATTGACGAGATCGCTAACAAGATTGCGGCCGTTGTCCTAAATGACCCGCTACGTGACACCTTGCACCAGAACGCTTACAACGAATTTGCCCGCCTGAGCTGGGATGATGCCAGCCACAAGATCATGCAAGTCTACGAAGACCACGTCGGGGTTGCCGCATGAGCAAAGCCATAGTCCTCTACCTGCACGTTCACCAGCCATACCGTGTACGCCACTACACCATTTTTGATGCCGCCGTAAAACACGACTACTTCGACGCCGCCTACGACGCCCAAGAATCAAACGAGCGCATCCTTAAGAAAGTCGCCGAAAAATCCTACTTGCCAACCAACACGCGGCTGCTCAAGCTGCTCAATGACCACCCTGAGTTCAAAGTCAGCCTTTCTATCACGGGCACTGTACTTGAACAGCTCGAAAAATGGTCACCAGAAGCCCTCAAGTCTTTCCAGGACCTATGCGCCACCGGCCGTGTGGAGATTGTCGCCGAAACCTACCATCACTCCTTGGCATTCTTTTACTCTAGGCAGGAGTTTGAAGCCCAAGTAAATATGCACCGCGCAAAAGTCCAACAACTCTTTGGCCAAACGCCACAGGTATTCCGTAACACCGAGCTTTGCTACAACAACGATGTAGCATTCTGGGCCGACAAAGCCGGCTACAAGGGTGTACTTGCCGAAGGCTGGGACCCGATCTTAGGCTGGCGCTCACCAAACTTTGTTTACCGCCCAAGCTACACCGACAACATCCGCTTACTTATGAAAAACTATAAGCTGTCTGACGACATTGCTTTCCGTTTTGGCGACCAAAACTGGTCTGAGTGGCCGCTAACCGCCGACAAGTTTGCCCATTGGCTCTCGGAAGACCCCGATGCCACCAACTTTAATTTGTTTATGGACTATGAGACCTTCGGTGAGCACCAATGGAGTGAGAGCGGCATCTTCGGCTTCCTTGAGCATTTACCCGGCGAATGGCTCAAAACTCCTGGCAACACTTTCATGACTGTCTCGGAAGTTATTGATGCTAATGAATCCGTCGATTTTGTGGACGTGCCAAATACCATCACTTGGGCAGACACCGAGCGTGACTTAAGTGCCTGGCTCGGCAATGGCATGCAAACCAGCTCCATACAAGCCCTGTACAACCTAGAGAATGTAGTCCAAGAGACTGGGGACTGGGACTTAATTGACGACTGGCGCAAACTGCAGACCTCTGACCACTTCTACTACATGTGTACCAAATACTTCAACGACGGTGACATCCACGCTTACTTTAGCCCTTACGACACACCGTACGAGGCCTACATTAACTTTATGAATGCTTTCCACGACCTCAAGTTCCGATTATCCCAAAAAGGATATGCCGTTTAATGGGCCGGCCGGTTGTACTCAGTAATGGGCAGTTATTTGTCGGGCTCGACGAATCAGGCTTGGTGCATGACTTTTACTACCCGTACGTTGGCCTAGAAAACTTAACCAATGCCCGTAGCAGCCAGCACAAAATCGGCATCTGGGTAGATGGCCAGTTTAGCTGGACTGACGATGGCAGCTGGCACATTGAACTTGATTTTGAAGAATCGGCGCTAATTAGCAGTGTTAAGCTGGCCAACGATACCTTGGGTATTGGGCTGCATTTTCAAGATTACATCGACCAAGAACACAACGCCCTCATCCGCCACTGTACCATCACTAACAACTGGGACCACGAACGCGAAGTCCGGATTTTTATGCACCAAGTCTTCCAGATCTCACGCATGGGCCGTGGCGACACCGCCATGTATGTTCCCGACGACCACTACATCCTCGACTACAAAGGCCGCTATTGCCTATTGATTGCTGGGCGCTTTGACGATGGCACTGATTTTGACCAGTACGCCGTAGGCAACTACGCAATCGAAGGTAAGGCCGGCACCTTTAAAGATGCCGAAGACGGTGAATTATCAGCAAACGCGGTTGAGCACGGTGGCGTCGACAGCGTTATCCGCCTGCGTAAATCTATCCCAGGCCAAGCTTCAGCCATTTTTGATTACTGGATTATCGCCGCCAGTACCCAAAATGATGCCCAAAGCATCCATAACAGCTTTAAGCACCACCCAATGCTCAGCCGGCTTGAGCATACCCGCTCTAATTGGACCCAGTGGATGAACAGCGGCGAAGTGGCAATACCAGACTTCCACGCCCGCAGCCTCAAGCACAGCTTGTTAGTCATAAAAGCCCATTGTGATGACCGGGGTTCTGTCCTGGCCAGTGGCGACTCCAGCATCTTTAACTATGGCCGCGACTACTACTGCTACTGCTGGCCTCGCGACGCTGCCTATGCGCTGTGGCCGCTGATCCGCCTTGGCCAGTACCGCGAAGCCCGCAACTTCTTCGAGTTTGCCCGTGACACCATGCACAAAGATGGCTACTTAATGCACAAATACCAGCCCGACCGCGCCATTGGCTCAACCTGGCACCCATTGGTTCACGGACGCCGCAAAGAGCTGGCCATCCAGGAAGATGAAACCGCTAGTGTGGTCTTTATGATTGGCGAGTACTTTGAAGCCACTAACGACCACGCCTTTGTCCAAAGCATGTACCACAGCTTTATTGCGCCCTGCGCTAACTTTATGGCCAAGTTTATAGATGAAGAAACCGGCTTACCACACGCCAGCTACGACCTGTGGGAAGAGAAGTTCCTGACTAGTACCTACACTGTCTGCACGGTCATTGCCGGGCTAGAAACGGCTGCTAAGCTCGCCAAAGTAGTCGAAACGCCGGATGATGCTATCAAATGGGAACGCGCCGCTGCCAGCATCCGCGATAACCTACACAAGCTTTACCATGCCGATGGTTACTTCGTTAAAGGCTTCCTCATACAAGAAGACGGCAGCATTGAGTTTGATAACACCCTGGACATTTCCAGCCTCTACGGTCCGTTCATGTATGCCAATTTACCGCTCGATGACCCGCGCCTGGCAAGTACGGCCAAACATGTTGAGGAGCGCATCACTAACGTTACCAACAGTGGCGGCGTACTGCGCTATGAAAACGACAACTATTTCCTGACCAATCATCAGTACATTGGCAACCCTTGGGTTGTTAGCACTTTGTGGCTGGCCCAGTACTACTACACAGCCGGTAACATTGACCGCTCCCGTGAATTGCTCGACTGGGCACTGGCCCGCGAACTGCCAAGCGGAGTATTGAGCGAACAATTTGATCCCGAAACTGCTGCACCACTTGGCGTTACGCCACTTGTTTGGAGCCATGCCGAGATGGTTAACACACTCCTCGACCTTAGTAAAAGCGACTCCTAAGTTATAACTCTATACGATTAAGGGGTATCTAGTGACTGGCTGACGCCACTATTAAATGTCGCGCCACCCCGAAGTCGCATGCTGGTGTTTGGATGGTAGCTCATCCTAAAGAATGAGAGTGTCGTAGGTGAACTATAAGTGTCTGAGAAAGTTGTATTTTGGGTGTCGTCTAGATTGAACGTCAGGTAAAAATAAGCTGCTTGAGTTGTACCTATTTGGGTATTGGCAGTGCCGCTGGTTAGGCTGAAGGCTGTTGCTGCACCCAAAGTGACTGCTGCACGTGTGGCCGAAGCATAAGTGCCGTTAATATATGCCCCGGTCGTGCTGAATGTCTGGTTTGTCTTGACAGGAGTAACATCTTTATCCGTCACGAATAGCTTAGAATACTGCGCTTTTTGGGGCATCGACAGTATGCTGGCCATATCGACAGTCGCTACCGGCGAGCCACATGGCTGGCCACCAATAAAGTAACTGAAGCCACCGTAGTAGGCACCCGTTACTGCAGCTCTGCTGGTTGCCACACTCTGGCCTGATTGCCAGTTACCAATGTCCCCGCCAGACAATAGTGGTGCATACTGCATATCATTGAGACAAGCGGACGAAGACGAACCGCCATACACATAGATATAGCCATTGGCAACGAAACTAACGTGCTGATAGCGTTCGGTATTGAATTTAGTACTGGCAGTCGACCAAGCGCCGATGCCACCGGAAGACAGGGTGGCATAATACACGTTTGAGGAGTATGAGGTGTTTGCAACTAATTGGCCGCCGCTAAAGTACATCCTGCCACTGTTGAGCGCTGCCGCTCCAAAAAGGCTACCTGCACCACTCGGTAAGCTTGTACTAGCACACCAAGTAGTACCGCAGCCCGGGTTTGATGGTGCACCACCACCTAGCCCAACGGAGGTATACTCAGTAGTCAAAGTTTTGCCCGTAGCCGAATTTTCTCCATCAGTTACATAAATATAACCTTTATAAGACACAGCCGAGTTACCACGGATATTAGCCAATAAACTGCCCGAACTTGTCCAACTAGCGGTAGTATCACCTGTGGTAGGACTGACAGTCGTGTACAGGACTGTGTTAGTTTTGGTTAGCGACGCATCCACCCCGCCGATCATGTACAAATAATTACCGACTGCTACAAGCGCTCCTTGGGCCCTGTTAACACCTAGCGCGTTGGATGTTGTAGACCATGGGTTACTGAGGGTGCCATCCGGCAGAATTTTGTTGTAGTAAACAGTTCCGGTGGCACTACTAGACCCGCAATCAGTAACAGAGCAGCCACCGACTGTATAAATATAGCCATTAGCCACGGTTGCCGATGAAAAACTTCTGACCGCCGGTAAGGCCTGTCTGGCTACCCAGGAAGCATTGGCGCCACTAGCCCCATTGCCGACCGTTGCGATGCCGGTAGTAGTTGTTGAGGAGCTGCAAGCTTCACTACCTGCTCCAAAGTTAGTGGTATTAGAACAACCACCCCACTCGTACAGGTGGTCGCCTACAACCGCATACCCACTATATTGCCTTTGCAAGGCTGGTGCGCCGGTAGTCACCCACGTACCCCACGTACCGTTACTATTGATTGGCGCATAGCCAGTTACCGTGCCGCTAGAACCATAGGCAAAGCCCTTGTCGATCCATAGTGTACCGTTGTTGACCCCGGCTGCTGCCGTGGTTGTAGCATTGGACCAGCTGTTTGTTACTGAGCCTCCTGCACCAATCGAAGCCATAAGTACGCCACTTGCGCCATTGGTAATGTAGAAGTAGCCATTGTAGGCCGCTATCGGGGAATTATAGGCAGTACCAGACAGGCTTGATGTGTTCCTGGTTGCCAGGTCCCCGGTGTTATTAGTTGAGGGGAAATAATAAATGTTGGAAGATAGTGTGCTACTTCCAGAAGTATGACCCCCGGCCACGTAAAGCACGCCATTATAGGTGGTCACCGTAAAGCCCTGGGTTACGCCTGTCAAGGTTGCTGTTGCTGTTGACCAGGTGGCACCAAGTTGCCCCGTAGCTGGATTTATAGTGTTATAAAGTATGTCCGACTTCCCGGTGCAGGTACCGGCTGTGGAAGTACAGCCACCCAACACATATAGATAGCCGCTCATGGCAACAGCTTGGGCCATCCACCGGCCAGCCGGCAAGGCCGTTGTTGTAGACCACGTCAACGTGCCGGTACTGCTGACTGTAGCATAGCGCACCGTTGTCGAGTCAGCACCTACGGTACAGGTAGTAGAGTTGGCTGTTGCCCCTGTGCAGCCGCCGACACTATACAAGTAGCCATTCGCTGATGTAACAGCATCCCATTTTGCAGATGAGCCCATGGCGGTACCCGAACTAAAGCCTGTAATCGCGCCGGCTGTTGTTACGGTGTAATTATAAACAGAGGCGATGTAGTTCATAGTATTAGTACAGCCAACCCCAGGGCAGCTTGCACTAGTGACAGAAGCTCCTTGCCCGGCGTACAGGTGTCCATAAGCACCAACCAAGTTGTAATTATACCCAGTGCGCGTAGTGCTGCCTGTCTTCCAGGCACCAAGATCACCATTGGCATAGACAGGCGCATATTGCATATCGGAGTATTGCACCTGGGCTGTTGCTGTCAGGCCAGTGCTATTGTTATTACAAAAGCCAGCAACACCGTCTGATGCGTTAGCACAACCACCTAGTATATAGACATAGCCGTTCATAATTGTTGCGCCAAAGCCCTCACGGCCATTCGTGAAGTTGTTGCTGGCAGTGCACCAAGTAACACCGGAGCAAGTGGCTAAGCTGCCGTCACTATTAATCTTGGTGTAGTACGTCAGGTTAGTCCAAGCACTGTGCGGCGAGCCAGTACCGCCACCCAGGTGGTACATGTAACCGTTGTAGGCTATCATCGCGCCATCGTCATTGGATGCCGGCAGTTTTGTGGTTTGGGTCCAGCTACCGAGTGTACCATCTGGGTTAATTGGGGCGTAGTACGCGCCATTGGCAGATATTGATGCGTCAAATTTATTGAAGTAAATGTAGCCATTGTAGGCGACTACATCCGAGCGGCCAGTGATTGTAAAGTTGGCGCCATTAATCTGAGGTGGTGTTGTTACAGTGACTGCCGTACCCAAGCTGCCGTTAGCATTGATTGGCACATAGGCTGAGCCGGTGTTTTGATCGATTAGGTAAATGCGGCCATTGTAGACAACAGCACCGCGCGTCGGCACACCCAATGTGATACTCTGGCTCGTCCAGCTTCCAATAGCGCCGGTAGTGGCTGTTATTGGGGCGTAGTAAACAGTATTTAGTTGTGTGCTGACTGGTTTTTGGCCGCCAATAACATAGATAAAGCCATTCCAGATTAGGGTTGTGGCACCGGTGGAGCCAGTACTACCGGTGGGAGTGACCTGTTGGGTGGCAGCACCAGTTGTGTCGCCGCCGGTGAGTGGGCCGCGGCTGATCTGGTTGGAACTTGTTAAATCAATGTTATTGTCGTCTACGTTGCCAATACCAAAATCACCAGCGCTAGCTAGGGCAAGAGTCGGGTCAATAGTAAGCGGGTACTGGCGCCCAAGCAGGTTTCCGACATGTACGGTCAGGACACCGTTATCAAGGCTGAACCTGGCAGTAACTTTGTTAGCATCATTGGCGCTCTGCCCTTTTACCACCGGCGCAGGCAAAATGTACATTAGCGTATTCTTTGCGCTGTTCACCTGGGCTTTTTGAACCAAAGCCTTATCAGCATCCGAGCTATACGAAATATTGCCATACAGCGCTGGGTCAGCCCCAAAGATACTGATCGAGCCATCACCCTGCATCCGGGCCTCTAAACTTGATGGCAGGTTGAAAGCATAGCTAAAACTAGCTTCTGGAGTATTGCTACTGTACAAGACAATGTCTTCCTTAAGGCCGTTGCCTTCGAATGTGTATACGAGCTGGGCATTAGACCCGCTAATAGGGTAAACGATGTGGTTATCTACTTGCTTGGCCTTCATGGTGGAGAACTCTGGCGTAAGGCCAATTGAAAGTTTATTGGCAGTATCGGTCAGGCTTATGCCTTTACTGGCGTCTTCGTTCAGTTTGGCCGAATAGTGGGCACCGCCGGCGCTTTGGCTATTGGCTGCTGCCTGCTCATCTGCAGGTGCCATAAACGTATATGCTGCATTCTTAGCATCATAGCCAATATTCTTCACCAAACTCTGCGGCGTAGTTTTGAGTAGGCTGCTGGCATCATTAAGCTTATAGAGTTCAGCTTGTTTACGGCCTACCGTCCCTTGCAGTGCCGGCACTGCAATACCGAGCAATATAACCGCCAAAATAGGATATTCCAGATAATGTTTACGTATATAGCTGCCGGTGATGCGGACCGGTTCCGGCAATTTGCTGGTAACAGAGTGGGCAGCCCGCCTGTACAGCCGGTTTACCCGCTTTGCTTGTTTAGCGCCTTGGCGCGCCCATTTACGTAGGCTTTTGTGCGAATGGCTATCTATGTAGCTTAAAAGTTTATCAAGGTCGGTTCGTACCACTCGGGCTTCATGAACGGCTATTTCTTCAGCATGTGAGATGCCACGCTGGATAGGCGCACCAAAGATACGGCGCTCCACCGGTTGCGTAGCTTGGTGCTGTTGAAAGCGATGTCTATCGAATTCAGGCATTTCTCGTTTTTGGCCTCATATTTGTATGTCGTCTGTACGGTGTTAAGTATAGCATAAACAGTATGGTTTTTGACAACGCTTTTTGCAGTAAAAAAGCCCCCATTGGGGACTAATTCTTGGGTTATCACAGCCAGCGTAATTTTGCCGGAGGCGAAACTACCTTTTTGGTGCTTCATTACGGCCCAAGTTCTTCTTGGTTTCCGTAAAAACAACGTGCTTACGAAGCTTAGGGCTATACTTGCGCAACGCCAGCTTTTCAGGGGTGTTCATGGTGTTTTTGGTAGTGTAATACAAGCGTTCGCCGCTTTCTTCCGACACCATACCGATGATTTTACGCTTATCGCCTTTTTTGGCCATAGAAATACTACCTTTATGAATTTATCTTATCTATCCTAACAGATATAGCGCCGCTTGTAAACGCTTTGGTGACAAGAATAAAAAATACCGATTGATCAAATCGGTATTTTTTTGTTTCCTTTTCTGCAGAAAGGATATTTGCTTGCCTTGTTTAAGGGCTGTGTATAAGCGTATTTCTTTTGGATTTACTACTTATACGGATATGGTATAGTGCTTACGTTTTTTTGTCAACACCTACTCGAATTTCAATATTCTTATGGAGCCACCTTCGGGATTCGAACCCGACACCTCATCCTTACCATGGATGCGCTCTACCAAATGAGCTAAGGCGGCAAAAATACCAATAGATTGTACCAAAAAAGTGCTTTTTAACCAAGGGGCTTAAGGGTATACTTGCATTCGTTATGCCTGAAATACTCAAACCCTTCAACCTAGAAACCATATACAGAGAACCGGGGGAGCTTCCTGATCATATGCTAAACCCACTTGGTGGCCTAGCCATGGTTCACACCGGCGTTGACGCTATGCCAATCATTGAAGCATTGGCACCACTTGCCGAATCCCCATACGAGACGGGTAGTAAGCCCGGTGGCCTCCACCAGTATCTGGCCACCATTAATCGACGACCAGCGGTCACCTATACATCTACGCCGGCTGCTGAATTACCGAATGAGCTCAGGGGACGAATGCGTGAGCTGACGACTGCCATGCGTGGCACTATGGACCCAGTTTACGAAGCAATGGGCGTCCCCAGTGGTTATCAGCGCCTCATGGTACATAATCGGCTTCGGGCAAGCCAAATTGAGCACGTCGACACCGACACTACTATTACCTACTGGCTGGGTGCAACCTTACCGGGTTTGCAAATGTTCCATAAGGACCAGTGGCAGACCATTGATAGCGCTCCCGAAGGCCATATGTTAGTTTGGCGTGGCGTCAGCAGTTATAGCGGCGATAGGCCGGGTCAGCTACACCGCGTGCATTATCGCAGCACCGGTGTGCGCCGTGGCATCCTGCTTGCCTATGACCTTGGCTCCTGCGACTTTATATAAGTCTAGGCTGCTGGCGTAATATTCACCATCCAGCTAATACCAAACTTGTCGACTAACATACCAAAATTGGCTCCCCATTGTTGCATACGCAGTGGTTCGGTAATGGTGCCGCCTGCACTTAGCCCTTCGAAGTACTTAGTGAGGGTTTCGGTGTCTTCGCCAGATACAGATACACTAAAATTCTTACCGGCTTGTAATTCACCGAGTGGCGTGGCGTCGCTGAGCATCAACGTCATACCTGACGCCTTGAGTTGAGAGTGCATAATATCGTTCTTCATTTCTTCGGCAACTGGCATGGCTGGAAAGTCGCCAAAGCGGACGACCTGAGTTTCGCCACCAAAGACTGATTGGTAGAAGTTGAGGGCATCTTGGGCCTCGCCATTAAAGTGCAAATATGGGCATAAGACAGTTTGTGACATGATGTGTTCCTTGTTAATAGCTGCAGTATACGCCTTTTCGCAAGCAAAAACCCGCCGTTGTGGCGGGCCTTGGCTTGGTGCGGGGTGGAGGATTCGAACCTCCGAACTCGTAAGAGGGCAGATTTACAGTCTGCAGTGTTTGACCGCTTCACTAACCCCGCATGTATTACTGGAGCCGCCTGTCGGATTCGAACCGACGACCCTCAGTTTACAAAACTGATGCTCTAACCAACTGAGCTAAGGCGGCATTTAACTCGAAATAGTGTATCAGAACAGAGGTTAAACTACAACTCGCCGCGGGCGTAAAATGCGCTTAGCCCGGCCAGCCGGCACGATCAGCTTTTTCATTTGGTCGGCAATAATGTCAGCCTCGGCTTCCATGCCCTGGTGCTTGTAAGCTTTGTAGAGCAAGTTATATGTTTCTTTGTTGGGTTCTAGCTCGACGGCTTTTTCTAGCTGGGCAAACATCATCTTGTAGTTGCCAAGTTTTTCTTGGACTTTGGCGTAGGCCACGTGGCGGGCAGCTAGGCCATCTTCTAGGCGCAGGGCCTCTTCAAAAGCGATGGCGGCTTTATCATAATTTTCGGTTTCGTAGTAAATAAGCCCTAAGTTATGGAGGCTTGAAGGGGTGGCTTCGATGCTGCTGGCAATCTCAAAACAGTCAATGGCATCGCGGAACTCTTTTTGTTTGGCATAAAGTATGCCGAGACGGTTGTAAGCAGCGGCGTTCTTTTCATCAATCTTAAGGATGGTTAGTAGGGCCTTTTCGGCGCGCAAAAAGCGGTTCTCACGCATACCTTGGTGGGCTATATCCCAGAGTTTGCCGAGACGGTCACCAACTTTGCGGGAAACTTCCGCAAACTCATCATCATGGATTTTGGCGTTGTGGTAGGCCAAGAAAGCAAAACCCGCCACAATAAGAAGTTCATACATCTTGAGCTCTAGTATATCAGATTAGCCAAGGTTAAGCATAAGGTTTGTTAGCACCAATTTTGCTTGCCCGCTCTGGGCTAACGCCTGCTCTGCTGCATAGGTAGACTGCAATACCTTGGACCAGCGCTCAGCTTGGGCACTTCCAACACGCCTTAATTGCACCTCAGCCATTTGCTGCAGGATAAACAGTACACCGTTCAGCAATTCGCGGTCCTTGACCAGCCCGTCTACGGCTGCCAAGCGTTCATAGGTAGTTTTTTGTAATAGGCCGCGGGCAGCGGCAATTGCCGGAATCAGCTGGTGTTCGGCGTCTTCAAGTAAAGCTGTCATTAGTCCGGGCAAGCCACCGCTGATAGCCAAAACCTGGTCCAGTTGGGCCGCAGGCTGGCCAGTTTGTGAAAAATGCGCTTTTAACAACTCTGTGGGCGGTGTTTTTACCGCAATACGTGCCGTGCGCGAACGGACTGTGGGCAAAAGTGCCTGTTCGCTTGTAGCCGTCAAAATGATGGCCGTGCCCTGAGGGGGTTCTTCGAGGGTTTTGAGCAATGCGTTCTGGGCTTCGCCACCTAAAAAGTGAGCGTCTTCAATTATCACCACGCGGTTAACCGTCGCCTGGCTCGGTACTTTAAGGCTTAAAGAACGTTCAAGTTCACGTACTTTTTCGATGCTAATCGATGTGTCTTTACCACGGTTTAGGCACACCAGATAAGGGTACTTGTGCAATTGTGCAGCGCTTAGGCCAAGCATCCGTGCTGCCAGCCACTCTGCAACGACTAGTTTGCCGGCACCGGTTGGTCCAGTTAGCAGTACGGCGTGAAGCTGCCTATCTGTTGCCTGGTCAAGTTGCTGCTTGGTGTGGGGGTGCAACAGCGGTTCAGCGGTCACGGCTCAAAAACTCCTCAAAACTTGATGGAACTGGCGTCTCAAATACTTTGCGTTCCCGGCTAGGAATGGTAATTTCCAGCTCGCGGGCGTGCAGGAATAGGCGGTCTGCAACTGGCCCATCGTAGAGAACATCGCCAACAATCGGGTGGCCCAACTCTTCCAAATGGACCCGAAGCTGGTGGGTACGGCCTGTAAAAGGTTTGAGTTCAACCAAGCTATAGTGTTCTGTGGTTTTAAGTACCTTATACGCAGTTGTGGCCGGCTTGCCATTACTGCCAACACGGAAAGTCTGGGGTTTTTTGGGGTTACGCTCAATGGGCATGTCGATAACAGCTTCCGGGGCTTTTAGACGTCCTCTTACAATCGCCACATATGTTTTCTTAGTACGGCGCTGGGAGAATTGTTTTTGCAGTGCAGATAGGGCTTCGGGATTCTTGGCACAGATCATCACGCCACTGGTGGCACGGTCCAAACGGTGAACAATGCCGTCCCGGTCGCCAGCAAGGCCTTTAAGGCGGCTGCTGAGCCAAGTGGCCACTGTGGCCTCCGGGTTAAAGACACCTTTGCTATGGGTCAGCAAGCCGAGTGGTTTGTTGATAACAACGCAGTCGTCATCTTCATACAATATAGGCAGTTCAATATCAGGAATGGCAGCGGCTTCCTCGGGGTTATAGTCCACCTTAACAACATCTGTTTCCCAGAGTTTATGGCCGCCCTTTGTAATAACCTTGCCGTTAACAGTCACGTTGCCGTCTTCAACCAGTTTAGTAGCATACATGCGGCTGAGTTCAGGAAACTGCGATACAACGCGTTGGTCAAGCCGCTCCGCGCGTGAAAGCTCTAGGTCACTCATTACGGCCTCAGGCCAACTGCTTGCTGGATCTTGTAAAGGTTTTGAGTAGCAACATCGCGCATCAGGTATTCACTGGCTTCGAGCTTGCGCATCAGCTCCGGCTCTTCAACGTTTGCAAGTTTACGCTGAAAGTCAGTTAAGAAAACTTTGACTTCACTAGCAACAGCAGTTTTAAGGTCACCATAGCTGGTCTTACCTTCCCAGTTGGCAATGACTTCTGCCAGCGGGGCATCAATCAGTAGCGCCAAGATTTGGAGCAAGTTGCTAATGCCAGCTTGGTTTTTCATATCATATCTAATGACACCAATAGAGTCAGTCGTGGCACTCATGACTTTTTTGGCAGCGTCTTCTGGGTTGTCACTTAAGAGAATAGTGCCTGCAGGGTCATCAACGGATTTACTCATTTTCTTTTCTGGTGTTTTGAGCGAGCGTATGCGGACACCAGATTCGCGGCCGGCAAACTTAAGCTGCTCTTCCCACTCTACGGGAACATGCAGTAAATCTTCACCAAACTTATTGTTCATGCGCAGAGCGATGTCACGCGTCAGTTCAATGTGCTGGCGCTGGTCTTCGCCTACGGGGATCCATTTGGCGCCGTATAGTAAAATATCGGCTGCCATAAGCACGGGATAATCAAACAGGCCGGCGGTAATGTTGGTGTCTTTAGCTTGGTCGGACTTTTCCTTAAACTGGGTCATGCGCTGAAGCTCACCAAAGTAGGCAAAGTTGTTAAGGATGACGGCCAGCTCACTGTGCCCGGCAACATAACTTTGGCGGTAAATAAATGTATCTTCGTTATCTAGGTCAAGGCCGGCTGCAACGTAGACTTTAAGGTTATCGATAATCTGCAGGTACAACTTTGAATGTTCGACAGGTGTAGTAAAGCTGTGCAGGTCTGGTACAAACATATTCAGCTGGTAGTCACCAGCAAACTTTTTTTGCAACTGGATCATTGGCAAAATACCGCCCAGGTAGTTACCAAGGTGGAATTCGCTATTTGCTCGTAGGCCGGTTAAAACAACAGGTTTTGCCATATATTCACTCTATTCTATCACCTCAAGCGGTGGTGTGCACTGTTCAACTGCAACTAGCAGCTCATCCCGTACGACTCCCATAAGCTGAAGCAGGTCTTTTGGAGGCGGAGTATCTGTCCGCTCTTGGTATTCAGGGTTAATATCGCGGTACTGGTTGCCCGCCAGATGACGCACCAAAGGGGCAAACAGCCGACGTTGGTTAACGACAGCGTGAGCAATGCGCTCATCGACTTGCTGTTCATCGCTCACGCCAACCAGGCGTTCGCTACGCGTCCGTGGATCAAGTTCAAGATGTATTGATGTTTTCATTGTTTTCTCTCATTACTTGTTAAAAAACCGCCCTGGTGGCGGTCTTTTCAATGTCTTCGACTTTGCAACTACACAGAACAAACCGTCACGGAAGTGTCGGTAAACCAATACTGGCTGTTCTGTAAAGCTTTCATTAGTTACTACTATACACTGGCCTGTTAGAGCTGCAAACAAAAACAGCCCCTTGGGAGAGGCTGCTTGAGATACCGTGCGATTTAACGCTTGGTGAACTGGCGCTGCTTACGCGCACCCTTGAGGCCGAACTTCTTGCGTTCTTTCTCACGGGAATCGCGGCCAAGCAGGTCGGCGCGCTTGAGGGTACTCTTGTAATCTTCATTGAAGATAGCGAGTGCCTTAGCGCTAGCCAAACGGATTGCTTCGATTTGGCCATCGTGACCACCACCAGAAACAACGACAGAAATGTCGAACTTGTTGGTCTGGTCGAGGACAGCGAATGGCTGCTCGAGCTTAGCCAGCAGGTACTTGCTATCAGCAAAGTACTCGGCGGCAGTCTTACCGTTGACGGTAACTGCACCCTTGCCACTGGTTAGGCGGACGCGGGCAGTTGCGCTTTTGCGGCGGCCAAGTGCATAGGTGTATGAATCTTTAGCCATTACTTAGCTTCCTTTACTGAAATAATTTCTGGTTTCTGAGCGGCGTGGTTGTGTTCGGTGCCTTCGTAGATCTTAAGGCGTTGCAAACGGCCATCACGCAGCTTATTGACTGGCAGCATACCACGGACAGCGTGGAAGATCGGGAAAGTTGGGTCTTTCTTGAGCTTGTCGCCAAGGGCGGTTTCTGTCAGGCCACCAGGGAAATTACTGTGCTTGTAGTAGATTTTCTTAGTCATTTTGTCGCCAGTGACAACAATTTTGGCAGCATTGATAACAATGACGAAGTCACCGCAGTCGATGTGCTGGGTAAATTGTGGCTTGCCTTTACCAGTGAGCAAAGTTGCAACCTGGGTAGCAACGCGGCCCATAGGGGCTTCTGCGGCGTCAATGACGTACCATTTGCGGGTCACGTCTGATGGTTTTGCGCTATAGGTCTTCATTATTTAGTCTCCTTTGCGCTCTTGGCGGCAACAGGCTTCTTGGTGACTACGGGCTTTTTGATAGCTGGCTTTGGTGCTGCGGCAACGGCTTTTGCTACCGGTGCTGCGCTTAAGTCATCAACAAAGCTGACTTTAGCCATCTGGGTGTTGTCACCGCGGCGGGTAGTGGTCTTGACGATGCGCAGGTGACCAGAGTTGCGGCCACTGAGCTTTGGAGCGATTTCATCAACCAGCTTGTGGGCGCTTTCGAGCGTTTGCAGGCTAGAAATAACCTGACGGCGGTTGTGAAGGTCACCTTTTTTAGCTTTAGTGATCAGCTTTTCGACGTAAGGAATGATTTCCTTAGCTTTTGGTAAGGTAGTTTCGATTGTTTCGTACTTGACGAGCGAGTCGGCCAAACCCTTAATAAGGGCGCGGCGCTGATCGCGTTCGCGGTGGAATTTCCGACCTTTATATCCGTGACGATGCATATTACAGCTCCAACTCCGCTAACTTTTCCTTCACTTCGTCGAGGGCCTTGCTGCCAAAACCTTTGAGGTCACGCAGTTCTGCGTCGTTGAGGGCAAACAAGTCACGAATGGTGTGAATGTCATTGTTAATCAGGGCATTGGTAGTACGGGCAGACAGGTTTAGATCCTCAATGCTGGTGTTCAAGGCAGTTGGTTCGTCACCGAGCATGTCGGCTGAGAATTCACTGTTTTGGGCAGCTGTAGTTTCGCTGGCCTGTGGTGCAACTGCAACGCGGGTCTTGCCAGCAAGTGCGGTGTACTGGTTAACGAGGATAGCCGAAGATTCTTCGAAAGCGTCCTGAGGTGTGATCGAGCCATCGGTGTCGACGGTCAAAAGTAACTTGTCGAGGTCAGTTGCCTGGCCAACACGGGTCTTTTCGACTTTGTAGCGGACACGGAGGACTGGGCTAAAAATGGCGTCAACGGCTACGTAGTCGCTGGCTTTCTTAGCTGTACCTTCCTCGATGGTGCGGTAACCGCGGCCAACTTCGACGGTTAGGTCGATGGTTAGTTTGCCCTTTGTGTCGTCGATTGTAGCGATGACGTGGTCAGGGTTAACAATTTCGACATCAGCGTTAGTCTGGATGTCTTTAGCGGTAACGACGCCCTTGCCGCTCTTAACGATGCGGAGGTTCTGAATGTCAGTACCGTAAACTCGGAAGCGGACACCCTTGAGGTTAAGCATGACGTCAACGACGTCTTCCTTAACGCCAGCAACGCTGGTGAATTCGTGGGTTACGCCTTCGATTTTAAATGAGGTAACGGCGGCGCCAGAAATGCTCGAAAGCAGGACGCGACGCATGCTGTTACCAAGGGTCATACCATAACCACTGTGCAGTGGTTCGACCACAAAGGTAGCGCTGGTTGCGCTGTGCTCGTCTACATTGACGAGTCCTGGTGTGTGAATAGTGTTTGACATGCTGCTGCTTCCTTCCCTTAGCGTGAGTAGTATTCCACGATTAATTGCTCATTGATTTCAAGTTCAGCGTCGTCACGGGTCGGGAGACTCGCAACAGTGACTTCAAATTTCTTACGATTGACTTTAAGCCAAGCAGGAATATCTGCAGGTGCTGGGCTAACGTCGTCTAACTTCTTAAAGTATTCTGTCTGGAGGCTGTGAGGGCGAACGATGAGTGTATCACCGGCCTTCAAGCGGATTGATGGGATATCGACGCGGGTGCCGTTTAGCATGAAGTGACCGTGGGTCATCAGCTGGCGGGCAGCGCGGCGTGATGGGGCAAAGCCGGCGCGGTAAACGGCGTTATCGGCGCGCTGCTCCAGGAACTGGAGCAAATTGGCGCCAGACTGGCCTTCGCGCTTTGTGGCTTCTTTCATCAGGTTACTAAACTGCTTCTCAAGCAGGCCGTACAAACGCTTAACCTTCTGTTTTTCACGAAGCTGCAATGAGTACTGGCTGGCTTTAGCGGGGCGGCGGTTGCCGGCACCTTGGCCAGGCATGCTGGTGCGCTTAACAAGCGCTTTGTGAGCCTTAGGGTGAAGGGCATAGCCTTCACGGCGGCTCATCTTAACAATAGATCCGGTATCACGTGCCATGACCTAAATCCTCCGGGCTTTCTTAGGACGCACGCCACCGTGTGGCACACCCGTTACGTCTTTGATAGATTCAACTTGGATATCAAGGCCAGCCAAAGCACGGACAGCTGCATCACGACCAAGGCCAATGCCTTTGATGATGATCTCTGCCTTTGAAAGGCCGTACTGCTGCTTAACAGCGTTGCCAGCACGTTCAGTAGCGACCTGGGCGGCATAAGCCGTACCCTTCTTAGAGCCGCGGAAACCGCAGGCGCCAGAGCTTGAGCTGGTCAATACATTACCGCTAGCATCGCTGAAGGTAATGATGGTGTTGTTGAAGGTAGCCAGGATGTGGACCTGGCCGCTGGCGACGGATCGCTTTGCTTTCTTCTTCTTGGTGACTGTTGCTTCTGCCATATTAAGTCTTGCTCGCTACTTTCTTAGCCGTACCACCGACAGTTACTTTACGGCCGCGACGGGTGCGGGCGTTGGTTTTGGTACGTTGGCCACGACTTGGCAAGTTTGCCTTGTGGCGCATACCACGATACGCGTTGATGTCTTTGAGGCGCTTGATGTTGCCGGCGACAATTCGCTGCAGTTCACCCTCAACAACCAAATCGGCGTTGATGATGTCCTGAATGCGGGAAATCTCGGCGTCGGTCAAGTTCTTGACGCGCTCGGTTGGTTCAACTTTGGCCTGGGCCAAAATGTTGTGACTGGTTTTAGGACCAATGCCGAAGACATAGGTCAAAGCAACCCAGACTTGCTTTTCTGTAGGGATAGTAACCCCTGAAATTCGAGCCATGCTTAACCCTGCCTCTGCTTATGCTTAGGTTTAAGCTTGTTAATAACATATAAACGGCCCTTGCGACGAACTAACTTATCATCGGGGCTGATTTTTTTAACGCTTGCACGCACTTTCATGCGGATCATTCTCCTCTCCGAGATGACTCACTGCTTATATTAATAATTTGTTAACCTTTGCGGTACGTAATCCGACCCTTAGTAAGATCATAAGGTGTCAATTCTACGGTAACGCTGTCACCTGGCACGATACGGATGAAATGCTTCCGCATCTTGCCTGCAACGTGAGCTATGATTTGATGGCCATTCTCGAGTTCTACACGAAATTGAGTCCCTGGGAGGGTCTCAACAATTGTTCCCGTGAGCTCGATTACTTCCTTATTTGCGGCCATAAATATAACAAGGGTTAATTATAGCAGAGAAAACAACGTTTGCAAAGTGTTTTTGTATCACTAAACAGATCCGGTGCGGCGAAGCCGTATTGGTAGCTTCTACTATAGCACTTATGATTTTGCTTTGCGAGATGGCTTAAGCTTACGCAGGAACTGAAAACGGCCAGTTGGCGCCTCGCCACCGAGAGAGTCATGGAAGAACTCAGGCTGGCTGTATTGGTCATATGTGACCATCAAGGCGCGTGACTCAACGGCACGCAGTGTTTGCAAGGCTACAGATACTAAGATGAGCACACTAGTACCGCCGATAGTAATACTGGAGCTTACGAATACCTGGGCAACAATTGGGAGGACAGCCAAGAGGCCTAGGCTCAGGGCACCAAAGAACGTTAAGCGGTTGATGGTCTTCGTGAGGTACTTCTCGGTTTGCAGGCCAGAGCGAACACCCTCAAGGAAGCCGCCCTGCTTGTGTAGGTTTTCAGAAATCTCTTTTGAGTTGAAAGTGATACTGGTGTAGAAGTAGGTAAAGGCAAACACCAGGACAAAGTAGGTTATTGGGTAGATATAGGCATGCCAGCCGAGGCTATGGAAAGTGGTTGCGGACGGCGTTTGGAACCAAGTGGCGGCTTTAGTGCCCCACTCTGCCAGCCGGGCGCTGTGTGAGCTGGTCAGTAGCTGGCCCACAAAGCTTGGCACACTGAGGAATGCGACAGCAAAAATGATTGGTACCACGCCGGCGGTAATCAGTTTAACCGGCAAGACAGTTGTAACACCACCGTACGCCCGGTTGCCCTGAACACGTTTGGCGTAGTTAACCGTCAGGTTACGCGAGGCCTCATTAAGTACCACCACCAGCCAAGTCACCACTAATACCGAAACCGCAATAATCGCTGCATATAAAAAGGCCGTTTTATTAACCGGGAAGTTATGGCCAAACAAACGCCAGTGGTCGTTCTTATTAACTACAGAACTGACAATGCTCGAAATCTGGCTAGGTAAGGCGCTAACAATACCTACCGTGATTAGAAGCGAGATACCGTTACCAACACTCTGTTCAGTCACCAGCTCACCAAGCCACATCAGCAGCATTGAACCACCAGCCAACGAGGCAACCATTAGTACCCACTGCATGAGGGTGGCATGAGCGGTGATATCGCCAATACCGCCAATACTGTTGGCGTAGGTGCGGATCAGGTAAATTGACCCTATGGACTGGATAATAGCCAGCGGCAACGTAATCATACGCGTCATCTGGTTGATTTTCTTTTGGCCAAACTCACCTTCTTTGTGCAGCGCTTCAAGCTGTGGGATAGCTTTGGTGAGTAGCTGCATGATGATCGAGGCGTTAATGTACGGGCCAAGGCCAGCAATCATAATTGAGAAGTTAGCCAGCGCACCGCCCGATAGGACATTAATAAAGCTAATCAGCTGCGGGGTGTTGTTGGAGGTAAAGAGGTTCTTTAGGACCTGATGTAAAGTGGTGGGATCTGCCAGTGGCACCGGGATGTGCGCTAAAATACGAAATACCAGTAAAATGCCGAGCACTGCAAAAATACGCTTGCGCATATCGCCATGCCCGAGGGAACGTCCAATAATCTTCCAGTTCATGTGTTTTATCTACCCCTAATAAGTAATCTGTTCCCAACTAGTATACAAGATATAGCGTCAGCTGGCTAAAAATTTTCATGAAATACCATTAACGCTTTGAAGCATGGAGCACTGGATCATTGTCCATGATAAATGCCAGGACTCTTTTAGCCAATCCCGGCTGAGGGTCATCAAAAGTTAGAGCCTCTTGTAAGCCGTCCTCAGCTAGTGCAGTAACCTCTGCTAGCTGCAATGTTTTCCAGCCTAATATTTTCGGTGTACGTTGCTGTTGAAGAAGAATAGTCTCCGACAGGACTGCTGGCCGGAGCCGCCAAGACGGATTAAGCATCGGGTTGAACCTATCTTCAGCAGCCAGTTGTGCTTTGGTTACCGCTGCCTCTATTGTTTCTGGTGGTGGCGGGCTGTCACCACCCCAGAGTGCTTGGCTGCGAGTTACACGGCTGCGGTCGTATGTTAACCTTTGTCCGTTTCCCCGTGGTGTCTTTTCTATTTGCTGCCGTTTCAGCAAGATTCGATAGTTGCTCATGATTTTCAGTATACAACCAAAAACCGCTCCAGAAGAGCGGTTTGTAAAATCAGTGCTGGGACTAGACTTTTTTGGTGTGCTTCTGTGGCTTGCGCTCGCGGTTAACCTTTTTAGGGTTTTCCGTGGTCGATGGGCGGCCAAGGCGGGCGACCTTCTCGAATGAACCACCAGCGGTCTGGACTGCAGCAATGGCTGAGGCTGATGCGCCTTGGAGCTGGACTGTAACTTTCTTGGTTACTTCGCCTTTAGCGATCAGCTTAACGTTAACGTATGGGCTAGAGATCAAACCGGCGGCGGCTAGGGCTGCCGTGTCGGCAGTCTTACCAGCAAAACGGTCGAGCTGGCCGGTGTAAACGTTTTCTGCTGCAATGCGGTAGCTGCGGAAACCAGGCAGTTTTGGCAAAGCTTGCATGAGTGGGTTCTGGCCACCAGCAAAACCTGGCTTAGCCTTAGAACCAGTACGCGCGCCATAACCTTTGGTACCGCGTCCAGCGGTTTTACCCTGGCCGGCAGCAATACCACGGCCAACGCGGTTGGCTGGTTTTTGCTTAGTGCTTTTAAGTTCGTGGTACTTCATTATGCTTCTACCTTTGCTTTAGCTTTGGCAGCTGGCTTTTTAGCGGCTGCAGTTTTGGTAGTAACCCAATCCTTAGCAGGTATCAGGCTTTCTAGGGCTTGGATAGTAGCGTAAGCCGTGTTGGTCTTGTTGGTTGAACCGAGTGACTTGGACAAGGCGTTCTTAACACCAGCGACTTCAAGGACTGTCCGCACAACACCACCAGCTATAAGACCAGTACCAGGCGCAGCCGGCTTGAGCAAAATGCGGGCGCCAGAGACTTTAGTTTCAACTTCGTGTGGCAGAGTGCCTTTGTACAAAGAAACAGTAATGAAGTTTTTCTTTGCAACTTCAGTTGCCTTAGCAACAGCAGCAGTAACGTCAGCGCCTTTAGCGGTACCAACACCAACTTTGTGCTTACGGTCGCCAACGACTACGAGGGCTCGGAAGCGGAAGCGGCGGCCACCCTTAACAACACGGGCAACGCGGTCAATGTGCAATGTGCGCTCGTCAAACTGCTTCTCTTCAGGAACCATGTCTGGGCGGCGTCCACGGCGTTCCCCACCCCGATTTTGTGATTGTGATTGTGGTGCATCAGCCATCTAGAACTCCAGTCCTTCTTTACGGGCAGCATCTGCCAAGGCTGCAACGCGGCCATGGTAGAGTTTGCCACCGCGGTCGAAGACGACGGTTTTAATCTTAGCGGTCTTTGCTTGCTTGGCCACTTCAGCGCCAATAGCGGCAGCTTTTTCAGTCATGGTACCTTTAGCGGCTTTGTTGCCAACAGTGGTAACGTAGGCCAAAGTTTTGTGGGCCGTGTCATCGATCAGCTGGGCAGTCACGTGGCTGTTACTAATGTAGACAGAAAGCCGTGGACGTACAGCAGTGCCAGAAACGACAGAGCGGATACGTTTTTTGCGCTGAACGCGGTTGTGCAATTTATGTGCGAGTGAGTTCATTACTTCTCCTTACCGCTCTTACCAGACTTGCGGATAATGCGCTCGCCTTCGTATTTAATACCCTTACCTTTGTAAGGTTCTGGCTTCTTCAGGGCGCGGATTTCGGCTGCGACCTGGCCAACTTGCTGTTTGCTAATGCCAGAAACGGTGATGGTGTTCTGCTCGAGGGCAGCGGTAACGCCGGCTGGCATTTTGTAAATAACATCATGCGAGAAACCGAGGTTTAGCTTGAGATCGGTGCCTTGGGCTGCAACACGATAACCAACACCGTTGATTTCTAGTTTTTTGCTAAAACCGGTACTGACACCAACAACCATGTTGTTGATCAGTGCCCGCATCAGGCCGTGCTTGGCACGGATTTTTGGCTCATCGTTAGCACGGCTAACAATCAGTTCCGAACCTTCCTGAGCGACCGTAATGTCTGGCATTGTGAACTGCTTGAGCGTTCCTTTGCTACCAGCGACGGTAATTTCAGCAGGGTCGACAGTGATTGTCACACCGCTCGGGATGGCGATCGGTAGTTTTCCTATACGACTCATAGTATTTCCTTAATATTCCTAATAAACTTTACAAATTAATTCACCGCCGACTTTTTCGCTCTTGGCTTGAACGCCGGTCATCAGACCTTTGCTCGTGCTTACAATAACGATGCCACGGCCACGCTTCACAGTTGGGATTTCCTGGCTGTTTACGTAGTAGCGGCGGCCTGGCTTACTGAGGCGGGTGATTTCGGTAATGCGGGCGTTGGTGCCTTCGGGGTTGATGGTGACGGTCATGGTTTTGCCAATCTTTTGGTCACCGACTTTGACGCCGTCAATAAAGTTGCTGTCCGCCAAAAGCCGGGCAACAGCTTCTTTAACTTTGCTGTGTGGTAGGGTTACCTCATTCTTGCGTACCGCGATAGCGTTACGAATACGAGTGAACATATCTGCAATTGGATCGGTTGATGTAGTGCTCATATATTCCTCCTACCAGCTCGACTTCGTTACACCAGGGATTTCGCCCTTGCTTGCATGCTCGCGGAAACTCAGGCGGCTAAGGCCAAACTGGCGCATAAAGCCGCGTGAACGGCCGGTCTCAACACAACGGTTGGTACGGCGGGTTGGGCTGGAATTGCGTGGCAACTTGGCCAGACCTTCTTGGTCACCGAGCTCTTTGAGCTCAGCACGCTTGGCAGCGTATTTTTCAATCATTCGGATGCGCTTGGCATCACGTGCAACAATAGATTTCTTAGCCATTACTTGGCCTCCTTCTCAAATGGCATACCAAACTTAGTCAGTAGTGCCTGGGCATGCTCTTTTTCTTGACTCTTAATAACAAATACAACTTGTAGGCCGTGTGGCGTGGTGGTTTCTTCGAATGAGAGTTCTGGAAAAACGGATTGGTCAGTAAAGCCAAGGCTGTAGTTGCCTTGCTGGTCAAAAGCCTTAGCGCTAACACCGTGAAAGTCACGCAGGCGTGGCAGGACAATAGTAACTAAACGGTCAACAAATTCGTACATCTTATCGCCACGTAGGGTGATTTTAAGGCCGATCTTGTTACCTTCGCGGAGCTTAAAGCCGGCGATGGAGTTCTTGGCGATAGTTTCAACAGGTGACTGGCCGGTAATCTTGCGCAGCGTGTTAGCAGCGACTTCCATAATGTGCTTGTCGTCCTTAGCGCGGCCAAGGCCACAGTTAACGACAATCTTCTCGAGTTTTGGAACCTGGTGTGGGTTCTTTAGCCCAAGTTCTTTTAATAGTTCGGCAGCAATAACGGTGTTGTACTGGGTGCGGAGACGTACAGTAGTGACCGGTGCTTTAGCCGCAGCTTTTGCTGGTTTCTTTTCGGTAGCGGGGCGGGTGGCCGGGGTAGTTGCCATTACTTAATCTCCTTTCCAGACTTCTTAAATATACGAGTCTTAGTGCCATCGCTCTTAAGGTCATAGCCGATGCGGCTTGGCTTCTTTGAGGTTGGCTCGACGATAGCGACCTTGCTGACCCAAATTGGCTTAGTGATCTCGAGGATCGCACCCTGTGGGTTAGTTTGGTTTGGCTTAACGTGCTTTTTAACGATGTTAATGCCTTCAACGGTAACTTTGTTCTCGCTTGGGTGGGTGGCAGTGATCTTACCGGTCTGGCCTTTGTACTTGCCTGTGCGGATGACAACAGTGTCACCTTTCTTAAGGCGGATTTTAAAGACTTTCTTATCAGTAGTATTCATTACAAAACCTCCGGAGCAAGTGAAATAATCTTGCTGTAGCCCTGATCACGCAGTTCGCGGGGGACTGGCCCAAAAATACGGGTTGCGCGTGGTAGTTTATCGTCACCAATAATTACAGCGGCGTTGTCATCAAATTTGATGGTCGAACCGTCTTTGCGACGGATGGTGTTACGGGTGCGGACAACAACTGCTTTGATCACAGCGTGTTTTTTAACGGTGCCGTTTGGAGCAGCTTGCTTAACAGTGGCTACAATAACGTCACCAACGCCAGCGTAACGGCGGCGGGTGCCACCGAGTACACGGATGCACAGGATTTCCTTAGCGCCGGAATTATCGCAGACGATAAGACGTGATTCTTGCTGAATCATTATTTAGCCTCCTCTGCTGCTGCTGGCTTTTCAGCCTTTGGCTCTTCTGTAACCTTGAGGGCAACCAATGAGTCTTCGCGAAGTTTTGGCTTCTCGATAATGCGGCTCAAAGCGTGGTGCTTGCGGGCGCTGATTGGACGGGTTTCAATAATTTCCACCTTGTCACCGTTTTGGGCTTCATTCTTTTCATCGTGAGCCATAAACTTCTTGGTAACAGTGTACTGTTTGCGGTACAACGGGTGGGTTTTGCGGGTTGCGACGGTGACCACAATGGTCTTGTCGCCCTTGCTAGATGTAACAACACCTACGAGTGACTTAGCCATTATTTGGCCTCCTTTACAAGCGCTTCGCTGAGGACAGTCAGCAGGCGCGCCAGATCTTTACGCTTAGTGCGAATAATACGGACGTTTGAAACTTCGCCCATGTGTAGGCGGCGCTTCAACTCGGCGATTTCTTCGCGCAGTTTAGTGCTTTCAGTAGTTAGTTCAGTAGTTGAAAGCTTACGGATTTCGGTTACCTTCATTATGCATCCTCCCGGGTCAAGAACTTGGTCTTAACAGGTAGTTTGTGGGCAGCGAGACGCATAGCTTCGCGGGCAATTTCTTCTGGGACACCCTGCATTTCAAACAAGATGGTGCCAGGACGAACCTTGGCAACGAAGAATTCAGGTGAACCTTTACCGCTACCCATCTTAACGTCCTGTGGCTTGCGGGTAACAGGGGTGTGAGGAAAAATGCGGATCCAAATCTTACCACCACGCTTGATGTAGCGGGTCATAGCCTGACGTGAGGCTTCGATTTGGCGGCTAGTAATGCGATCATGGCCTTGGGCCTGGAGAGCGAATTCGCCGTAAGCAATGTAGTGGCCGCTAGTAGCGACGCCACGGATCTTGCCCTTTCGGACCTTTCGGAATTTAGTACGCTTTGGCATTAACATGACTTAAGCATCCCCTTTGTAGATCCAAACCTTGACGCCGATAATACCAGCGACGGTCTTTGCATTTACATGTGCGTAGTCGATGTCTGCACGAATGGTGTGCAGAGGTACTGAGCCAGCAACTTCTTTTTCAGTGCGTGACATTTCTGCGCCGTTCAAACGGCCGGCAACCTGGATACGGACACCCTTGGCACCAGCGCGCATAGTTGCAGCAGCAGTTGACTTAATAGCACGGCGGAAGCTCATGCGGCGTTCCAATTGGTGGGCTATGTTCTCGGCAACCAGCTTGGCGTAGAGGTCAGGCTTTTTGACTTCTTCGATATTAACGCGGGTTGGGACGTTGTAGATCTTTTCGATAGAAAGCTTGAGTTCGGTTGCACCAGCACCACCACGGCCAATAACAACACCGGCTTTAGCGGTTGCGATAGTAACAGTGACCAAGTTTGGTGTACGGGTAATCTCAACCTTATTGATTGCAGCACGGCTGCCAAGTTTGGTGGCAATGAGGCGGCGGACAGCTAGGTCGTCTTTTAAGAACTTTGCGTAATCACGCTTGTTTACGAACCATTTGCTGCGCCAGTCCTTATTAACTTGGAGACGCATGCTAATTGGGTTTACTTTTTGGCCCATTATTTTGTCTCCTTCTCTTCTGCTGGTTTGTCAGCGGATTTAACAGCTTTAGCGGTGGCACGAAGTTCACCATCAACAACAACGCGGATATGGCTAGTCTTGCGTTCGAATGGCAAAGCACGGCCATGGGAGGCAGGACGGTAACGCTTGAGGCGTGGACCGGCTGTGACGCTGATTTCGGTAATCTGCAAGGTAGCAGGCTTGTAGTTGTGGTTGTGGTCAGCATTAGCTTTGGCACTAGCGATAACTTTGCTTACAGCGATAGCCGTGCGGCGTGGTGTGTGTTCGAGGATAGTCAGGGCGTCTTCTACAGAGCGGCCACGGACGAGGGCAGCAACGACAGCCATTTTGCGTGGGCTGTGACGAACACCTTTAGCGATAGCTTGAACTGGCATGACCTATTTCCCCTTCGCTAACTTACCGCCGTGGTTGCGGAACTTACGGGTTGGGCTAAACTCACCGAGCTTGTGGCCAACCATGTTTTCTGTAACAAATACAGGGACATGGACTTTACCGTTGTGGACAGCGACAGTACGGCCAACAAATTCTGGCGTAATAGTGCTGGCACGGGCCCAAGTCTTGATAATGGTACGGTCATCATCGCCCAAAGCCGCTACTTTCTTAGCGAGTTTGAAGTCGACGTATGGACCTTTTTTAAGTGAACGACTCATACGTTATTTCCTCTTCGCCGCGTGACGCGTCTTTACAATAAACTGGCTAGTATTCTTACGGCGGCGGGTCTTGAAACCAAGCGTCTTCTGACCCCAAGGGGTACGTGGCGCTTTAGCCATGCGGTGACGGCCACCGTCACCACCACCGTGCGGGTGATCAACTGCATTCATAACGACACCACGGACACTTGGGCGCTTACCTAAGTGACGTGAACGACCGGCTTTACCAATCTTTACGTTCTGGTGTTGTTCGTTACCAATGACGCCGAGTGAGGCGGTGCAGTTTTCGTTAATTAGGCGAACTTCGCCACTAGGCAAACGAACCTGGGCGTAACCGTTGTCACGGCCCATCAGCTGGGCAGAGTTGCCAGCTGAACGGACAAGCTGGGCACCACCACCAACTTTAAGCTCGATAGCGTGGATGGTGCTACCAATAGGGATGTTCTTGATTGGCAGGCGGTTACCCATTTCAATTGGGGCTTCTGCGCCAGATGTAATGACCTGTCCAACTTTCATACCACCTGCGGCAAGAATGTAGTGGTAAGTACCATTTGGTTCTTTAATACGGGCAATGCGGGCGCTGCGGTTTGGATCGTACTCGATGTGTTCGATGGTGGCTGTCAGGCCTTCAAGCATCTTGAAGTTAACTAAGCGGTAGAACTGGCGGGCACCACCACCCTTGTGACGAGTTGTGATACGGCCTTGGTTGTTACGGCCACTGCCGCGCTTTTGGGCAACAAGCAGTGAGCGCAATGGCTTCTTAGTTGTAATAACGTCAAAGTCCTGGCTGGACATGCCGCGGCGGCCAGGAGTTGTTGGGTTGTAAGTCTTAATAGCCATTACTTCTTACCTTCCTTCTTGGCAGCTTTTTCGGCAGCTTTGTCGATTTTAGCCTGGGTTGCTTCTTCTTTTTGCTCAGCCTCTTCGATGGCGGCAAATATTGGCAAACGGTTGCCTTCAGCGAGGGTTACGTAAGCCTTTTTAGTGTCAGGGCGCTTGCCTTCGGCATTCTTCATGCGTTTACCGGTCAGGCTGATAGTACGCTTAGCTTTGCCTTTAACATTGAGGATGTTAACAGCGGTAACTTTAACGTCAAACTGGGATTCAACAGCGCGGGCAACAGAGTGCTTATTGACATCATTGGCGATGTTAAATACGTAGACACCTTTATCGCTAAGGCCGTAGGTCTTCTCGTTCATACGAGGTTCGAGGACAATGTGCTTACCCATTATTTAGTCTCCTTAGCAAGCCATTCGGTGGTAGCAGCGAGGGCTTTTGCAGAGAACAGGATAGTGTCGGCGTTGAGGGCATCAAATACATTAATGTACTGGGCAGAAACGATCTTGACGTTCTGCAAGTTATTGCTGGCACGAACGAGTTCTGGGGTCTTGTTCTCAACAACGATTAGGATGTTGCGGGTAGCTTCTACCTTTGCAAGCAATGTAGCCAGTTCAGAAGTTTTACCTTCTTTAGAAACGATATCTTCGATAACTGAAACACGGTTAGCATCTGCTGCTAGGCTTAGGGCTTGGCGGATAGCCAGGCGCTTGGCCTTGGTGTTCATTTGCTTGGTGTAGTTCTCTAGGCCGGTTGGACCAAAAGCGATACCACCACCGCGCCAAATTGGGTTACGGCTAGAGCCGAAACGTGCACGGCCAGTACCTTTTTGCTTCCAAGGCTTTTTACCACCACCGCTGACGAGGCCACGGGTTTTGGTAACAGCGAAGTTGCCACGGCCGTTAGCCAGGTAGGCGTCGTAAGCTTCTTTAAGCAAAGTCTGGTTTGCTGGGGCTACGCCAAAGACAGATTTGTCGAGCTTGGCAGGAGCTGTCGCCTTGGCGCCAGTCTTTGTATATGTAGCAATAGCCATTACTTAGCCCCCTTGATAATTACAATGCCTTTGTTTGGGCCAGGTACAGCACCGGTGACACCGATGATACCTTTATCTGCGTCAACAATAGCGACCTTGAGGCCCTGGGTGGTTACCGTGTCATGGCCAAGCTGGCCGGCCATACGTGTACCTTTAAAGATACGTTGTGGGTACATTGAGCCGATTGAACCAGGGCGGCGGTAGCTCTGGCCACCATGGGTTTTGCGGCCGCGGTGGAAGTTGTGGCGGCGGATAGTACCGGCCCAACCCTTACCTTTGCTGGTTCCCGTAACGTGGACTTCGTCGCCAACACTAAAAACGTCGGCCTTGTAACTTGAGCCGACGGTTAATTCTTCTGGTATTTCTGTAATGCGGAATTCACGAATAATCTTTGGCATTACCTTAGCGTTCTTGACATGGCCAATCACGCTCTTAGATAGGTTCTTACCAGTTTCGGTTCCGACCTGAACGGCAACGTAGCCGTCTTTTTCGACGGTTTTGTGCTGCAGCACAGTTTGGTCTGCAACAGATAAAATGGTTACGGCCTGAGTGGCACCGTCTTCAGCGATGGTGCTTGTCATACCGATTTTACGAGTAATAAGTGCTTTCATGTATACCTTTTTGTCCGTTACTGTACCAAAGTTTGACATAAAAATGCTTGGTTACTGGTGGTTTCCACCCCTGTTTTTGGGAGGACCTACGACAGATACCAAGTACAAGTCTTTGTTAGATACCATAACAGAGTAACATGAGATCGTTACTCCTGTCAATGCGTTGCAAATTCTACACAGCTAAAGATTTACGAAAATGCCGACTTGGCTCCAGAAACCGACCAGCATGGCCATTAGCAGCACTGCATATTCGATTTTGCGGTCGATTTGGAAGTGGTCGTGGCTGGCAAAAAAGACGCCTATGAACAATCCTATAGGAATTGGTATTTGGCCATTGCCACCTGTTGTTAAGCGCAGCCATTGCGACCCGATGATTACATAAAGAATAAGTTTTAAGAGATAGGTGCTGTCGAGCTCGGCACTTTTAGCAGCCTTTTTGCGTTTTTTTGTTGTTTTAGCCATAAGCGTATTGAACCACGCTTCCCTCCTGACGGCAACTCTTTAACTAGGAAACGATTCCCCTTTCCAGGGCTAAGTCATAAGATTTGTGAAACTGGGAGTGTAATGGCTGGGGCAGCCCAGAACTCCTAAACCAGCCGAGCTCATCAATTTTGTGCGGCTCACCAATCTTAACTGCCAATGGGTCTACCTGCACAGCATATATAACTTGCACCCAGTGAGTAGGCTTGCCATTATGCTGGCGGTGGGCGTCATAGACAGTCAAAAACTCAGCCCGGATAATATCGCAGCACAGCTCTTCGCGGATTTCGCGGGCAAGAGTCTGTTCAAAGCTTTCGCCAAACTCAATCGCTCCGCCGCCAGTATCCCAGAGACCTTGCTCGTCGCGGGCCCCGGCGCCGCGCTTTTGCAGCAAGACGCGCCCTGTCCCATCATGCACAACAAAACTAACGCCAGCACCAATATGATCTATCCCCCGCCGAAAATCAGGGCTAGGTGTACTACTCATGCTTATATTATACCTACTGCTGCACACAATAAGCAGCCTGCACCAATGTGTCCCAGAAATAATATATCAGACGCTGGTCGCCGCTGGCAGATTCAACCTGCATACCATAGGCTGGGCAACCCTGACCAGGTCCGAGGCGTGGCTGCATCCAATCAACTACTTCATGGCTCCAGGCCAAATGCTGCGATTCGCCTTTGCCTTCCAGCTGGAAAGGCTGCTGTATGTCTGGTATATTCACGGCTGACCCTTTCAATTCCGGGTACTGTAGCAGCAAAAACAAGTCAGTTTTTGATTTATCGGTCAATAGTGACGCTTGTAGTAGTGAGCGCTTGCCGTTAATTAACAGCTCACTTATCTGAGCCTGGTTTGCAATCCCCTGCTCCTCAAGATACTCGGCACCATATTTAATGATTTTATGCGCATCATCAAAGGCAAACGACAGTAGCCGCCTGGCATACTCCCGGGGCGAAGCCGCATCATTGCCAATTTCACC
Source organism: Candidatus Saccharimonadota bacterium (assembly GCA_028286345.1). Lineage (GTDB taxonomy): Bacteria > Patescibacteriota > Saccharimonadia > Saccharimonadales > UBA4665 > JAQBRT01. Next base: position 598,881 of record JAQBRT010000001.1, on the reverse strand, counting down.
CATATTATTGACACGCGCATTGTCTGGTAGGCCTGCTTCTTCCCAGGCAATATCATCCAGAGCTGCGCGAATCGGGAGTTGGCATAAATATAGGCGCACCGTCGGCTCAAGGCCTTCAGGCGAACTTTGCTGAAGCTGATCTAAGCCCGCAACAAAAGCTGGGGCCATGAGTTCGGCATATCTCTTTTGTAACTCGCTCATAAAAAATGGCCCCGGAGGGCCATACCTTTTGTTACATTTTGATTTCGACGTCACAACCTGCGGGCAGGCTGAGGTTCATCAGGCTGTCGATGGTCTTTGGCGTTGGCTCAAAGACATCGATCAGACGCTTGTGAACGCGCATTTCGAATTGTTCACGGCCCTTTTTGTAGACGTGTGGGCTCTTAATGACCGTAAAGGTACTGCGGCGGGTTGGTAGTGGGATTGGGCCAGCCAGCGTTGCACCGGTGCGCAAGGCAGTGTCCACGATCTGCTTAGCAGCCTGGTCGATTACTTTGTGGTCATATGCCTTAAGGCGGATACGGATACGCTGCTTAACAGCCTCAGTTTTGGCGTCTGCCATAGTGATGTTCCTTACTGTACTGTAACCTCTTCACGGAGTGATGAGTGACCGGACGAGTTCTCAGTACGATTAATTTGTAATGACATTATACCACATAAAGTCAACGTGGCCAGTTACTGTTGGGTCTGTATCTTTGTCTGTTCGGCAATTTTCTCATTGACTGGAGCGGCATCTAGTTTGGCGGTAAAGCCGTCGCTATAGGAGTCTGCGATGACTAGCTGCACGAACTCCTGGAGAACTGTAGGGCTGAGTTCACTTACTAGTGCTTCCCACCGTGCCACCGCTTCGCTTTGCGGCTGGCTAACTTCTTCAAGGACTTCGGCCACAAACAAACCCCTTACGCTTATATTTTGGATTATACGCTAGCTTTTACAAAAGAAAAGACTAACTAACCAGGTACAGCTTGCCCCGGCGCTTAAGTTCTGTTTTAGGAACATATGCGTCAAGGCTTTCTGTTTCGTACTGACTGTGGCCATAATCGCGCCAACCCATGGCACTGTACGGCGTATATAAAATTGGAGAGGTGCCACCCATAACCCGTACAATGCCGGCTAAACAAAGTTGTTTGCCCTGATTGGCCAAATCCCATGCCTGCTCCCAGCGGTCGACTGCCCAAACTGGTGCATACATCGGGTCAAACCATTGTTCTTCAGCGAGACGGTCAGTGTAGTCCCATGAAAAATCACTGACCAATTCTTTATCTTGGTTATTAAAAGAGTCTTTTTCGGCCAGGAAGACATCGACCTGCTGGTTATAGACAGGGTTATCTTTGTCTCCTTGGATGAGCTCAAAGTGATGTGGCATCTTGCCAAAATAATAGCAGTCATGGGCCAAAATGCAAATGTGAGATTTATCATTAAACTAGCCTGTTGGCTGTTCGGGGATAGTGCTTTTGAAGCGTATAGCAAGCTGAAGTTGAGCAAGTATCTTGCAATTCATCACATCACCCGGCTCTGTCTGACACGCCTCTGCTAACTGTGCCAACTGATCTGCCGTCTCATCAAGGTGCAAATCCATAGCTCCTGGATAGGCCTCGTCGAATCGCGCTTTTAGAGCGCATAATACATAAAATTCACACTCTGGGTTACATCTCTCAGACATATATACATTATAACCGCAAACAAAAACGCCCGGTTTCCCGGGCGCTGTTGTAAGTAATCGAGTTGATTACTTGGTGATGCTGGTTACAACACCAGCACCAACGGTGCGTCCACCTTCGCGGATAGCGAAGCGCAGTCCCTGCTCCATAGCAATAGGAGCGAGCAACTTAACCTTAAAGGTGATTGTGTCACCAGGCATGACCATTTCTTTGTCAGCTGGTAGCTCAACTTCACCGGTTACGTCAGTCGTACGGAAGTAGAACTGAGGCTTGTAACCTTTGAAGAATGGCGTGTGACGGCCACCCTCTTCTTTGGTGAGGATGTAGACTTCAGCGTCAAACTCGGTGTGAGGTGAAACTGTACCTGGCTTACAGATAACCTGGCCACGCTCAATGTCATCGCGCTCAACACCACGAAGCAGGATACCGACGTTGTCGCCAGCCTGACCTTGGTCGAGGAGCTTCTTGAACATTTCAACACCAGTTACTACAGTCTTACGAGTGTCGCGGATACCGACAATTTCAACTTCTTCGTTGATTTTAACGATACCAGTCTCAACACGGCCGGTAGCAACGGTGCCACGACCCTTAATTGAGAAGACGTCTTCGATAGGCATCAGGAATGGCTTGTCGAGTTCGCGCTTTGGCTCTGGAACGTAGTCGTCCATAGCTTTAACGAGTTCCATGATAGCGTCTTCGTTAGCAGCATCGCCTTCGAGGGCTTTGGTTGCAGAACCCTTGATGATAGGACAGTCGCGGTCGAAACCGTTCTTTTCCAAAAGGTCGCGGATTTCTTCTTCAACTAGCTCAACGAGGTCAGCATCAGCGAGGTCCATCTTGTTCATGAAGACCAAGATGCTTGGAACGCCCACTTGCTTGGCAAGCAGAACGTGTTCGCGGGTCTGTGGCAGAGGGCCGTCGTTAGCACCAACAACCAGGATGGCGCCATCAATCTGAGCGGCACCGGTGATCATGTTCTTGACGTAGTCGGCGTGGCCTGGCATGTCAACGTGAGCATAGTGGCGCTTTTCTGATTCGTATTCCTGGTGGGAGGTAGCAATCGTAATACCACGGGCGCGCTCTTCTGGAGCGTTATCGATCTGGTCATAGGCGATAGGCTTGTTAACTGCGCTAGGAAGCTTCTTAGCGAGGACAGCTGTAATGGCTGCGGTTAGTGTGGTCTTACCGTGGTCAACGTGGCCCATGGTACCTACGTTAACGTGGGGCTTACTACGGTCGAAATTTTCTGCCATAGGTAATCTCCTTGGATTTATTACTTTAATAGTTTAATAACTTGGGTTGTTGCTGCCAGTTACTAGCATACGAATATAAACACTCGCATGAGTTACCGAACTATCTTACCGAATCGTACGCTGTTTGTAAAGAGTTAGACGCGGGTTCTAAAAGGTTAGTTGCTCGTACCCCAAACAGGCGCTTCGTGGCCAAAATGGTCGGCACGTTTTATGGCCCCGTTTAAGCGGCGAGCTCGCTTACGATTACGATGACCGCCCAGATTCCGGAGTTGCAAAACGGCATTTTTTGCAGTTTCGGCATCATTAAAGTTAAATGCCACTGTTCCTAGCCAGCTCAGGGATTCACCAGTAATATTCCAGGCTGCCCGTCGTGCGTCAAACCGGTCCTCGCTCTTATCTGGGTGTCGCTCCATCACAAAATCGTTGATGTTATCGCTGAGCTCGTTCAATTGCGGCCAAGTTTGACCTGTAGCGAGCAAGCCTACGAAACGAGTGTTTTCTACTTTGTAGGGGCTGGGATCAGTGTGACGAAGTGCTAGCAGGGTTTCTATGACCACTACCGTCGGATCTGTCGGCGGGTCTGGCACCACTTCTAGATGACGGATCAGTTCAGTCATGACTAGCCTTCAGGCTGCACTGGCACATTAATCACGGGTACCGGTTCTTGACATACAATGTGGTCAAAAAATCCAGGTAAGGTTACGCCAAGCACTTTGGTTGTTTCTCGAGTCCAACCGTCGCACGTCTCTGGACACAATACATCTTGGTCGCCATCATGCAACAAACGACCTATCTCAGTGGAATGAGCACGGCGGAGCTTAACTGGACACGTTCGATCTGTATTATTAACTATGGGGCGTGGTTCTGTTTCCATATGAGTTACTTATTTAGCGTTTTTGGCGATGATAGCTTCGGTAACGTGTGGTGGGACATCAGCGTAGTGGTCAAGTTCCATGCTTGAACTGGCACGGCCCTTGGTCATTGAGCGGATATCGGTAGTGTAACCAAACATTTCACCAAGCGGGACAAAAGCGGTGATTTCCTTAACGTTGCCGGACAAATCTTCCATGGATTCGATGCGGCCACGCTTGGCGTTCAAGCCACCAATAATGTCACCCATATTCTCTTCTGGAGTAACAACGACGACTTTCATGACAGGTTCAAGCAATACTGGGCCGGCTTGCCTAACGCCTTCTTTAAGCGCCATAGAACCGGCGACTTTAAAGGCCATTTCGTTGGAGTCGACTTCGTGGTAGCTGCCGTCGTAAAGTTCGGCCTTAACATCGACAACTGGGTAGCCGGCAAGCACGCCAGTCGACATAGCCTCGATAATACCTTGCTCAACCGGCTTGATGTATTCACTTGGAACAACACCACCCTTAATTGAGTTGATAAACTCAAAGCCAGCGCCCTCTTCGTTCTGGGACAGGCGGAGCCAAACGTCGCCATATTGGCCACGACCACCAGATTGGCGGACAAACTTACCTTGGACTTCGACACCGGATTTACGAATGGTTTCGCGGTAGGCAACCTGTGGCTGGCCGATGTTAGCTTCGACGTTAAATTCGCGCTTCATACGGTCAACCAGGATTTCGAGGTGTAGCTCACCCATACCGGAGATGATTGTCTGGCCGGTTTCTGGGTCAACTTTGACACGAAAAGTTGGGTCTTCTTCAGCCAGGCGCTGCAATGCGATGGCCATTTTTTCTTGGTCGGCCTTGGTCTTAGGCTCAATAGCAATGCTAACTGGAGGCTCTGGGAAAGTAATATTCTCAAGGATGATCGGGTGGGCTGGGTCACAGAGCGTATTACCAGTAGTAGTACCCTTAAGGCCAACGATGGCAGCGATATCACCAGCTTCGACTTCGGTCACGTCTTCACGCTTGTCGGCCTGGAGGCGGACAATACGGCCGACGCGTTCTTTTTCGCCGGTTGAGCTGTTTAGGACATATGAACCAGCGGTTACCTTACCGGAGTAGACACGGAAGTACGCCAATTTACCAACAAACGGGTCGCTGGTGATCTTAAAAGCCAGTGCCGAGAATGGCTCGCTAGCGTCGTGCTTGCGCTCGACTTCGTCGCCAGTCTTTGGGTGGACGCCCCAGACATTGGCACGGTCGTTTGGTGCTGGCAGGTAGTCATTAACAAGGTCAAGGACCTTTTCAACCATCACACCACGGCCGTCACCACCGGTGACAACAAAGAACTTACCGGTCAGAGTGGCAGTACGGATAGCTTGCTTGATTTCGTCCTCGGACAGGCCTTCTTCGCCAACTTCAAAGTATTTTTCGAGCATTGCTTCGTCTTCGGCTACAGCGTTCTCAACAAGCAATGAGCGGTACTTCTTAACCTGGTCGAGCATGTCGGCAGGGATTTCGGCGTCAACCATTTCGTGGTCGGCAAACTCTTTGTAGGTGTAGGCTTTCATGGCAACGAGGTCAACGATACCGTTGATGCTCTGCTCAAAACCAATTGGCAGGTGCACTGGGAACGCGCGCTTGCTCAAGCGATTGTGAATGCTCTCGAGGGATTTGTAAAAGTCACCGCCTGTTTGGTTGATCTTGTTAATAAAGCAGATACGAGGCGTACCGTACTTGTCGGCCTGGCGCCAAACGGTCTCGGACTGTGATTCCACGCCCATCTTACCGTCAAAGACAACGCAGGCACCGTCAAGGACACGCAGGGAACGTTCGACTTCGGCAGTAAAGTCGATGTGGCCTGGGGTGTCGATGATGTTAATCTGGTGACCTTTCCAGAAACACGTAACAGATGCAGCGACAATAGTGATGCCGCGTTCGCGTTCTTGGGCCATCCAGTCGGTAGTGGTTTCACCTTCGTGCACGGCACCAATCTTGTGGTTTAAACCGGTGCGGTAAAGAATACCTTCGGTCGTGGTGGTCTTACCGGCATCGATGTGCGCAATAATACCGAGGTTACGGATCTTGTCCATTGTTACTTTCTTGTCTGCCATTTGCGGGGGTCCTTTACGGGGAATTAGTTTCTATAAAAGCGTTTTTTGACACCAAAAAACACGGCTTTGAACCATTATACGAAAAAATCAATAGATTTACTAGCCTAGAACGGCTTTTGTAAGCTGTAAAAGCTTGACGCCAACATGGCGAGCGGCAAGCTCTAGCGTGTTGGCTAGTGGGGTGCTACCGGCATACTCTATTTCGCTCGCTATGTGCGTTTCTAGATCGGTTTTGGAAGCTTGCTGCTCATCGTACCAGCGTATGACCCTTTCCCCAAGGGTGTGCCGTACAATATCTTCCCCTGTTCCGCGGTGGTGACTAGTAGACTGTCCTTCCCATGACCGTGCACGTTGCACTGGTACTACGACGTTTGTTTTCTCTGTTGTCATGTATTATTCCTCGCTTGTTTGCAGCATAGCAAAAACCGGGCTTCCTGCAAAGGTCGTCCGGTTTTTGCTAGTACTTAGATCTCAAATGCGGCAGCTTTTTCAACGAGTGACATGTCAGCCTCAAGTGCAGCATCACAAATATATATTGCAGCTGTTTCCCGTTGGCGACCAGCCTCACTGACGATACCGCCAACTACCAAAAAACCTGCCTGCTCAGCTGCTTTAGTCTGCTTAGGGTCTATTTCTACGCTCAGCGTGCTTTCAAAAAACAATTTGCACTCTACACCCTCACGATATGGGCACATATTCATGACCTAAGGTTTAGCTGAAGCCATGAGATTAGGTCCGGGCGAAGTGCGCAAAGGCGCGGTTGGCTTCGGCCATCTTGTGAGTGTCTTCGCGCTTCTTAACAGCGGCACCTTGGCCGTTGTAGGCGTCGGCGAGTTCGGCCGCAATTCGGTCTTCCATGCTCATACCTTTGCGGGAGCGGGCGGCAGCCACAAACCACATAGTAGTCAGGTGGTTCTGGCGCTGGCCTTTAACTTCGAAAGGGATCTGGTAGTTTGCACCACCGACACGGCGGGAGCGGGTCTCGAGGTGTGGCTGGATGTTCTTGAAGGCGGTTTCAAAGACTTCGAGTGGGTTTTCCACTTTAAGCTTCTTAGCGGCTTTTTCCATACCGTTGTAAACCAGGCGTTCTGCCATCTGCTTTTTACCGTTCAACATGACGCGGTTGATGAGCTTCTGGATCTGTTCGCTGTTGTAGATGCGGTCTGGGGCGACCTCGCGGACGAGGGCTTTAGTTTTCTTGCGTGGCATTACTTTGCGTCCTTCTTAGTGCCGTACTTAGAACGGCCTTGCTTGCGGTTGTTAACACCTTGGAGGTCGAGGCTACCACGAACAATGTGGTAACGCACACCAGGAAGGTCCTTTACACGTCCACCACGGACCAGCACTACGGCGTGTTCCTGGAGGTTGTGGCCTTCGCCACCGATGTAGGCCCAAACTTCATAGCCGTTGCTGAGGCGCACACGGGCAACCTTACGCAGGGCTGAGTTTGGTTTTTTTGGAGTCTTGGTTGTTACCTTGACACAAACGCCGCGCTTAAATGGCGCTGGCTTTTCATAATTTTTAGTCTTAAGGTTGTTCACGACGCGCTGCATTGCTGGCGACTTACTCTTGGAAGTCACCTTAGAACGCGGCTTGCGAACAAGCTGATTGATTGTTGGCATTTAATCTCCTTCTACGGTTGTAGTCTATCTGCTGCAGGGATAATGCCTATCGCCCGGCTCAAACTACTCTTAATATCTCTACTACTCTAACAGATTACGGCGAGATGTTCAAGCAGTAAAAACCCGCCTTTTATTTAGCGGGTTTTTACTAACACCGAAGCGTTTAGGCGTCGCCGAGCATGGTGCCGGCTTCTTCGAGCAGGTCAGCGTCGACCTCGTCATCTAAGGCGAGTCGGTCTGTCCAACCAGTACCAACCGGGATCTTGCGGCCAAGGATAACATTTTCCTTGAGGCCGTAGAGGCGGTCGAGCTTACCACTGGTAGCGGCGCCGATCAGGACACGGGTAGTGTCTTGGAATGAGGCGGCGCTCAAGAATGAGTCGGTGCTCAAACTTGCCTTGGTAATACCAAGGAGCAGCTGGTTGTACTTGGCAGGGTTCTTCTTCTCGGCTATTAAGGCCTCGCTTGCTTCAACGACAGCCAGCTTAGAGACAACATCACCAGTTACGAATTCGCTGTCGCCAGCTTCTTCGATCTGGACACGGCTAAACATCTGGCGAACGATGATTTCCAGGTGCTTGTCAGCAATGTTCTGACCCTGGCCGGCGAAGATTCGCAGGATTTCGTTCATGATGTAGCGCTGGGTTGGCTCAACACCTTGCAGGCGCATGAGGTCCTGGAGGTTGATTGAACCGTTAGTCAGGCGCTGGCCAGCAATGACTTTGTCACCGTCAAGCAGTTGGATCTGCTTGTAGCCAGGAATCTCGTAACGGACAACACTTTGTTTGGTTGGCGTAATGATGACTTCCTTGCCAGTAACTTCGGCCTTGCCTGCCATGGTGGCAACCAGAGGTTCTGAGTTGTCTTCTAGGGCTGCAACGACGTCACCAAGGGCAACATCAGTGCCGCTGGCGATCTGTGCTTTGCGCTCACCGAGCTTAAGGCGGACTGCTTCGTTGTCATCAGCAGTAACTTGAACAACGTAGTGGTCGCCCTCTTCCCAGACGTTAGCGATACCGCTAATTTCGGTCAGGTAGGCCTGTCCCTTAGGCTGGCGGACTTCGAAGAGTTCCTCAATACGTGAGAGACCTTGGGCAGTATCGTCAGCCAGGACGGCGCCGGAACGGTGCTTGGAGTCCAGTGACAGCTGGGTCCCCGGCTCACCAATACTCTGGGCTGCAATGACACCAATTGGGTGGTGGTCGGCAACTAGGAGGCCGGTAGCTGGGTCAACACCATAGCTCTTCTGGGAGACGCCACGAACGTTAGAACAGCTAAGGCCGCTCATGATCTTAACACCGTCAAGTGTTTCATCGGCGCCAACAGCATCAGCAATTTCTGGGGTAAATAGTTCACCCTTCTTAATGTGGCCCTTGATAGCTTCAGCGGCAAAGCGGCCAACAAGGCGCGAGGCGTAGCTGACACCAATTTCTGTGGCGTCGGCGCGGAGCATAGCAAAGCCTGGGTCAGTAGTATCGTCATTGATGGTAAAGACATCTTGTGAGACGTCGACCAAACGGCGGGTCAAGTAACCAGCGTCGGCAGTCTTCAGGGCAATGTCGATCAGCGCCTTACGGGTACCACGGGTACCAGTAAAGTATTCAAGCGGGTTCAAGCCGTGGATGTAGCCGGCTTTAATTGGCAGCTCAATGGCGTTACCGGTTGCGTCAGAGAAGACTCCGAGCATACCAACACACATTTTCATCTGGGAGATGTTACCACGGGCACCAGAGGTGATGGCGATAGCCATTGATGAGTCCTGGCCAACCATTTGTTTGGCAAGCAGGTCCTGCACCTGGGTATCGATCTTAGTCCAGTTGTCGACGGTCAAACGGTAACGCTCTTCTTCGGTAATGAAGCCTTCTTCGTACTGCTCAGAGATAGCTGTGGCGCGGTCTTCACCGTCATCAAGCAGGCCATCCATACCGATGATTGGAGCAAAGTCACCCATGCCCATTGATAGGCCAGAGGTGGTTGCGTAAGTAAAGCCAATATCCTTGAGGGCGTCGGCGATTTCGGCGGTCTGTTCCTGTCCGTACTGCGCGTAGACCTGGCCCATAACCTTTTGCAGGCGCTTCTTGGTCATGGCTTCGTCTTGGAAAGTAAAGTCGTCTGGGAAGGTTTCGTTAAATAGGACACGGCCTAGGGTCGTGGTGCGGGTTTGGCCGCGGAAAGGTACACGGATGTAGCTCTGGAGGGTAACGACGCCGGCGTCAAAGGCCATGATGGCTTCGTCGATGTCAGCGTAGCCCTTAGCCTGGTCGGCAGTAAAGCCGGGGCGGTCGTAGGTCAGGTAGTAGCAACCGAGGACGATGTCCTGCTCAATGTGCAGGATTGGTGAACCATCAGCTGGCTTCAGCAGGTTGCGGTTAGCAGCCATGATGTCGCGGGCTTCGGCCTGTGCTTTGTCACTAAGTGGCAAGTGAACGGCCATTTGGTCACCATCAAAGTCGGCGTTAAAGCCTTTACAAACGAGCGGATGGAGCTGGATAGCACGGCCTTCAATCAGCACAGGCATGAAAGCCTGGATTGAGAGTCGGTGAAGTGATGGTGCGCGGTTCAGTAGTACGTACTTACCCTTAATGACTTCATCAAGTGCGTCCCAAACTACTGTCTCACCCATTTCGATCAGGCGGCTAGCAGAACGGATGTTGTGGGCCTGCTCACGGAAAATCAGTTCACCGATGACGAATGGCTTGAATAATTCGAGCGCCATCATCTTTGGCAGGCCACACTGGTTAATCTTAAGCTCTGGGCCAGCCACGATGACTGAACGGCCGGAGTAGTCAACACGCTTACCGAGCAAGTTCTGACGGAAACGGCCCTGCTTACCTTTAAGCATGTCGCTCAAAGACTTGAGGCGGCGGCGTTGGCCAGTTGCGGCTACGGCGCGGCCACTGCGGGCGCTGTTGTTGTCAATTAAGGCATCGACGGCTTCCTGAAGCATGCGCTGCTCGTTGCGGCGGATAACTTCTGGGGCGTTGAGGTCGATGAGTTTCTTGAGGCGGTTGTTACGGTTAATGACACGGCGGTACAGGTCGTTTAGGTCGGAGGTCGCAAAGCGGCCACCAGTTAACTGCACCATTGGGCGCAAATCCGGAGGGATGACCGGCAGGACCGAGACACACATAGAACTTGGCTTAATCTTGGCGCGGTCCATGGACTCGAGCAAACGAAGGCGCTTCATCAGCTTCTTCTTGCGCTGGCCTTTAGCTTCTTCTGACTCGGCTGTCAGTTCGCCAATCAGGACTTTGAGGTCGATGCCATCGAGCAAGTCCTTAAGTGCAGCTGCACCCATTCCAACTTTGATGATTTCACGCAGTTTGTCAGGCAATGCCCGGTAGTCGGTCTCATTCATCAAGCGCAGTCGGTCAAGGCCAGTGATCTGGTCTTTGAGGATTTCGAAGTCCTTGGTGACTTCTTCGGTTTCTTTAGTCTGCATCTCAGCCAGGGCTTTGACGTTAGCGTCTTCAGCTTCAGCTTCTTTTTCGTAGCGAAGCTTGATGGCTTCTTTAGCGGCTGCAAATTCAGCTTCTTTATCGGCTAGCATTTGGTCACGCTTGGCGGTGTCTACCTCTTTAACGATGTAGCTTGCAAAGTAAGCAACACGCTCGAGGTTCTTGACTGTCATGCCGAGCAGTAAGCCCATAGCTGATGGTGTACCACGCAGGAACCAAATGTGAGCAACCGGAACAGCCAGGTTAATGTGGCCCATGCGTTCACGGCGGACAATGCTCTTGGTAACCAGCTCACCGTTCTTATCAACGGCAGCTTCGCGGGAACGAACGCCTTTGTACTTAGCATCGTGGGGGTTAATGTCTTTTACTGGACCAAAAATGCGTTCACAGAACAAACCATCGCGTTCTGGCTTTTGGGTGCGGTAGTTGATGGTTTCTGGCTTGGTAACTTCGCCGTAGCTCCAGTCGAGGATATCGGTTGGGCTGGCGACACTTAGGCGCACTGCATCGAAGTCAGCGATATCAGTACCATTGTTTGAATAGCGTTGGTAACTCATCTTACGCCTCCTCTTCTTCGTTAACATCTGTAGTGGCATCCGGATCAGTTGTGTCTGCGGTAACCATGACAGCGTCGGTGAAGTCGTCATCGCTGGTTACGACACTAAAGTCGTCTCCAGGAACTTCCTCGGTAACATCGATATCACTGATACTGGCTTGTGGGACTTCAACTTCTGCAGGATGGGTTGCTTCTTCGTGGATGTTGGTTGCCAAGACTTCTTCGGCATCGATGATGTTGTCCGAGTGGACAAGATCAACTTTCAGGCCAAGGCCTTGGAGCTCTTTAACTAGGACATTGAAGCTTTCTGGAACCTTTGGACCAACAATTTCGGTTTTCTTAATGATGGATTCGTAGGCTTTAGAACGGCCGTAGACATCATCGGACTTAATGGTGAGCATTTCCTGAAGCGTGGTGGCGGCACCGTAGGCTTCGAGGGCCCATACTTCCATTTCGCCAAAGCGCTGGCCACCATTTTGGGCCTTACCACCAAGTGGCTGCTGGGTGACCATAGTGTATGGACCAGTCGAACGGGCGTGGATTTTATCGGCAACCATGTGGTTGAGCTTAATCATGTACATAGAACCGGTTGTGGTGCGCTCTTTAAAGGCGTCACCGGTGCGGCCGTCAAATAGCTGCTGCTTACCGTCTTCTGGGAAGCCGGCTTGCTTGAGCAGTTCTTGGATCTTAGCAACTGGCACACCATTAAATGATGGGCTAGCAACTTTCATGCCTAGGGCACGGGCAGCCATACCAAGGTGAGTTTCGAACAGTTGGCCGATGTTCATACGTGATGGCACACCGAGCGGGTTCAAAATGATGTCAACTGGGGTACCATCTTCCATGAATGGCATGTCTTCAATAGGCAAGATACGGGCAATAACACCCTTGTTACCGTGGCGGCCACCGAGTTTGTCGCCGACAGCAATCTTACGCATCTGGGCCACAAAGACCTGGATTTGCATGATGACACCGGCTTTAAGTTCGTGACCGTTTTCGCGGCTAAAGACTTTAACGCCAACAACTTTACCGTGCTTGCCGTTAGACATGCGCTGTGAGGTATCGCGGACTTCCTTGGCTTTTTCACCAAAGATAGCGCGCAGTAGGCGTTCTTCGCTACTTAGCTCTTGCTCGCCCTTTGGCGTAATCTTACCAACTAGGATGTCGCCTGGGTGCACTTCGGCACCGATGCGGACAATACCGTCGTCGTCGAGGTGGCGCAGGGTTTCTTCTGAAACATTAGGGATGTCGCGGGTAACAACTTCTGGTCCCAGCTTGGTTTCGCGGACTTCAATCATGAAGTCAACAATGTGGACTGAGGTCAGTGTGTCGTCTTCGACGAGTTTGCGGCTAATGATGATGGCGTCTTCAAAGTTGTAACCACTCCATGGCATGAAAGCCACGATGAGGTCCTTACCAAGGGCAAGTTCCCCGCCCTGGATTGACATACCTTCGATCAGTACGTCACCGGCCTTAACTTTGTCACCAGTTGAGACAACAACTTTTTGGTTGATGCTGGTGCCTTCGTTAGAACGGGTAAAGCGGCGTGGTTCGTAGGTAATGCTGCCTTCTTTGTACTTAACAATGACTGCTTCAGCAGTTGCTTGGGTGACTTCACCGTCAGCTTCGGCAAGGATAACTTGGCCTGTGTTACGGGCAGCGGCAACTTCAAGGCCGGTACCAACAACTGGGCTTTCAGGCTGGATCAGTGGTACAGCTTGGCGCTGCTGGTTACTACCCATGAGTGAGCGGTAGACATAGTTCTTTTCAATGAAAGGGATCAAACCGGCTGAGCTACCAATAATCTGGTTGCGGCTGGCATCGATGTGGGTGACATCGTTGGCATCGACTTCACCGGATTTTAGGTTCAAGCGGGCAGAAACACGCTCGTTCTTAAAGTAACCGTTTTCGTCAATTTCAGAACCACCACCGGCAACGACGACTGATTCTTCTTCGTAAGCATCAAGGTAAACAACTTCAGTGGTAACTTTGGCTTTTACTGGCCATGTAACCTGGCTGGTAACTTTGGCAAGCTTAGCGGCGTCTGCTGCTGTTAGCTTTGTACCGGCCTTAACCAGGACTTTACCTTTTTCGTCAGCCAGGTCTTCGGCGGCAATGTGGCCGGCGATGTCCTTAGCGGTGGCGGCGTTAATGACCTTGCGGTAAGGTGTTTCCACAAAACCGTAGTCGTTAACACGGGCAAAGTTAGCGAGGTTAAGCACGAGTCCAATGTTGGCACCTTCCGGTGTTTCTACAGCACAGATACGGCCGTAGTGGGTGGCATGGGCGTCACGGACTTCGAAGCCGGCGCGCTCACGGGAGAGGCCACCAGGGCCCATTGAGCTCAAACGGCGCTTGTGGGCGAGTTCTGACAACGGGTTAATCTGGTCCATAAACTGTGACAGCTGTGAGCTAGCAAAGAATTCACGGACAGCGGCAACTACTGGGCGGGCGTTAATCAGCTGGCCAGGAGAAACTGTTTCGATTTCACTCATAGACATACGGTCCTTGGTGTTACGCTCCATGCGCAGCAAACCAATGCGGAATTGGCGCTGAACCAGTTCACCGACCAATTTTACGCGGCGGTTGGCTAGTGAGTCGATGTCATCAGCAGGTTCCTGGGTGTTGTTGAGGCGGATAACCTCAGCGATGATGGCTTCAATATCTTCGAGGCGCATAACGCGGTTCTCGAGGGTGTTGGCTACATCTAAGTTGAGGCGCTTGTTGATCTTGTAGCGGCCAACGCGGCTAAAATCGAAGCGCTTGTAGTTGTAGAACATGTTTTCGATAAGGCTCTTGGCGTTATCGACGGTTGCCAGGTCACCCGGGCGGAGACGGCGGTAGACTTCAATCAGGGCGTCATTTTGGCCCTTGGTTGGGTCTTTTTCTAATGTGGCATCGAGGTAGCTGGTCTTGCCAGAGTCGACGTGCTTAAAGTTTTCCCTCATGCGGGCTTCGGTAACACCGAGGGCGCGGAGCAAGGTAGTGACAGCAATCTTGCGCTTACGGTCGATCTTAACAAAGAGGGCGCCGCTAGCAGCGGTCTCAAATTCGAGCCATGCACCACGGCCAGGAATGACTTTAGCACCATAAAGGTTCTTAGAACCGTGGAGGTCGCTTGTAAAGAAGACGCCCGCAGAACGGATCAGCTGTGATACCACAACGCGCTCAGCGCCGTTGATCACAAATGTACCGCGGCTGGTCATCCATGGGTAGTCACCCAGGTAGATTTCTTGCTCTTTGACTTCGCCGGTGACTTTGTTGGTTAGCTCGACGTTGGCCATTAATGGCGCTTCGTAGCTGACGTTATTCTCACGGGCGTTAGCTTCGGAAAGCTTAGGGTCGCCAAAGTGGTAATCTTTAAAACTTAATGATAATTTGCCACCGGTGTAGTCATCAATCGGACTAATTTCGGCGAGCAATTCACCGAGCCCTTCATCGACAAACCATTGGAATGACTTATTTTGGTGGTCTACCAAGCTTGGTAGGTCTAGTGCATCGTCCGTGTTGGTATAAAAAACACGGCTGTTCTTTGATGCGGTTGCTGCTTTCGCCATAAGCGGTCAACGCCCCCTTGTAAATTAGTGGTTTAGTACTGGCCACAAACGCACTTTAACAACTCTCCCGCTGTCGCCGTGCTGTGACTTATTTTGAATGTAAGTAGTTTTGATTTTAGTTTGATTCGGCCGAAGATTACTAAGAAGGGGTTTTTAGCTCTATTACATAAAGCTCCCTAGCTTACACTACTTCTTAAGGTATATTTTCTCGCACTTGAGCAGATATGTCAACAGATTTTCCGCTAACGTAGAGCTGTTCCCTTTCAAGGTAATTAACTACACCCAGGCCAACACCTTGGGCATCTGTTAAAAGGAAGCTTGGTTCGCCTACGGCAGTCATCAGCCAGCGGAAGCCGCTTTTATGGCCAGGTAGAGCTGTTGCGAGCTGACATTTGGCCTCTGCCCTAACGTTCAGCAGCTGCTCGGCAAGTTCCTGATGGACGTCGATGTTCAGGCCAGGCGCAACCCAATAGCCTAGCCAGTCGCCACTTATCGTACCCTCTGTCGGGTGAGTAATAGACTGATTTTCTGCGGCTAATCCGACGCCTGTTGGCATTCTGTTAAGACGGATGATAAAGGCCAAAAGTCCGGGTGTCTCCGCGAAACTCCGTAGCGTTTCGGTGCTTTCCCTCGGATTCTGAAAGCGTTTGAGTATATTTGGACGTTCCGCGCCAAGCATATCCTTGACTCTTTGTGATTTTAGGATGCCTTGAATAGCACGCGCTTGTTTGCTCGCTCCACTACTTTGAATAAGTTCTAGGTTAACCTGAGTTCTAGGCATGAATATGAATGAGCTTACGTTTTTGGCGGGGCGGTAATTATTTGGTCAATAATGCCGTATTCCAGGGCTTCTTTGGAGTTAAGCCACTTATCGCGCTCCATGTCTTCGTGAATCTTGGCCGGTTTTTGACCGGTGTTTTTGGCCATAATTTCTTCTAACAGCTTCTTGATACGCAGTGATTCGCGCAGGTCGATCTCTTGGTCGGTAACCTTACCGCGGGTACCGGAGCTTGGCTGGTGGATCATAACAGTAGCGTTGGGCAGTGCAAAACGCTTGCCTTTGGTGCCGGAGCTAAGCAGGAATGCTGCGGCCGAGGCCTGAACGCCAATGCCAACAGTTTGGATGTCGTTGGTTACAAACTGCATCGTGTCGTAGATGGCCAAGGCGTCGTAAACGCTGCCTCCGGGGCTGTTGATGTAGAAGTAGATGTCTTTCTTAGCGTCTTCAGCTTGCAGGAAAAGCAGCTGCGCGACAACAATGTTGGCACTGGCTTCGTTAACATCGCTGCCAAGAAAAATAATGCGGTCTTTTAAGAGGCGGGAATAGATGTCATAGGCACGTTCGTAACGACCTTCACTTTCGATAACGGTTGGAATGAGAACTGACATATTACCTCCTAGTTGTTACTAGTATAGGGAAATTGGCACTCGCATGTCAAGAGTGCTAATTGTCTTCTTGGCTACCAGCAAAAATATCTTCGTCGGGGCGTAGGTCAAAACGGTGGCCCGGATGCCGGATACGTTCGGGGTTAGGATTAACGAAAGTTAGCGATATAACACTGCCCATTAAATCTGCAACGGATCCTAGTTCTTCAAGGTCTGCTTCATCACGAGGGATTGGTACATTATTAAAATTAGTAGACATATATGCTCCTACGCCGCCGCATAGTTCCGTAAGATTTCTAGGGTTTTTTCGCTGACTAGGCGGCTGGCGATGTCACGGCGGTTTTCTTGCTTATCAAGCTCAACCTGCATGCTAGGGTCGCCGTACTGGCCTTTGAGCAACTGAATGCGCAGGTCCAGCTCTTCTTTAGTAACAGTCACTTTCTCTTTTTCGGCGATTTCACTGAGGATCAGGCTAACTTTGGTACGTAGCTCGGCCCCGGCGCGCTGCTTTTCGCGGTGCTGTTCGGCGGTCAGGCCTTCTTCTGCTAGGTGTTCCTGCCAAGTCTGGCCGCGGTAGGCGATGTTGCGTTTTTCTTCGTCTTCCATGCGGTCCATGGCTTCTTCAACCATACTGGCTGGCAGCTCAAGCGTTGTCTTTTCGGCAATCTTCTCGAGCAGTTGGTTGTTATAATCGCGTTCCTGCTGGTACTGCTTGTCAGACTCAACCTGCTTTTTAATATCGGCTTTGAGTTCGGCCAGCGATTTAAATGGTCCAACCTTGCTGGCAAACTCGTCATCAAGCTTTGGTGTCACCAGTTCGGTGACCTTATTAGCAGTGATCTTAAAGATAACTTCGCGCTTCTGTAAGGCTTTAACGCCGTAATCGGCTGGGAATGTCAGTGTAAACTCTTTTTCTTCGCCTGGCTTGATGCCGATCACATTTTCCTCAAAGCCGGGAATAAAGCTGTTGCTACCAAGGATTAAAGGGTAGCTCTTGCCGTCAGCACCGGCGATAGGCTCATTGGTCTTAGCATCGCGGCCAGCAAAATCGATGGTAACTTCGTCGCCAGATTTAGCGGCACGGTCAACATCTTTCTTTTCTGCGGCGCGGACTTTGAGGTCATCAAGCACGGCATTAATATCATCGGCGGTTACCTTAACGGGCTCCAGGGGCTGCTTAATCTTTTTGTAATCTGGCAGCTTGATTGGGCCAACAACTTCAACCTCAACTGTAATTTCTAAGGTGTTAAATGGCACGAATTTGCTGATCTCAACATTAGGCTGTGAGATTGGTTTGAGGTTTTCCTGCTCGACAGCATCAATGTAGACGCGGCTTACAGCCTGCTCCAGGAACTCAGTTTGGTAAAGCGACTCGTTGAGGTTTTTTTCGATAAGTTCGATAGGTGCTTTACCGTCGCGGAACCCAGGCACTTTAACGTCACGGCTCAACCGTTGCAAGACGGCAGCTTTAACTTCTTGCAGCGTAGTTTCATCGGCCGTAATGGTCAGTTTGGTAGTTGTAGGTGTTGGGTTGTCTCGTATAATTTGCATAGTTACCCACTCTACCAGATACAGAGCCGAATTACTAGGAGCTAGCTTACTGTCCGCGGGTGAGCGCCGACAAGATAATAACCGTACCGCCTGCCCAAACAATCTCTACTAAAGCGCCGATTGGCCGCTGGAACCACTGGATATTATTGTGTAGCCGCCAAAACCACCAACGGTTCATATTGTCCCGGCCATTTCGTTTAACATGCAGGTACCGTGGCACATATAGTAAGTCAGGAATTGTGGCTGCAAAGGCACAAATTACAGCCAGCTGCCAGTGGTGTGGACGCGCTAAAGCTAGCCAAAGCACAATCAGCAGGCAAAGCAGGCCACCAAAGATTATTTGAAATCGTAGAAAGAAGTTGGAACGCATCCGGTCTTCTGCTGTTTTACCAGGAACATCAAAATGCGGGATGGCGTCACACACAAAATGTGATGCCACAGCCACAATAATAGCCAGGATGGGATTACTTACTGTCAGGCCAATGATTGCCCCGGTAAGGGCATGGTTAGGAGCGGTCATTTAGCCGCGGACAACCTTTGTCAGGTCGGCAACGCTGGCGTTTTGCTCGTCGCCAGTTTTTAGGTTCTTCAGGTTAAACTTACCTGCCTCCAGGTCTTTGTCACCAATCATCAAGGCGTAGGTAATGCCTTTTTTCTCGGCAGTTTTAAACTGGTCGCCAATTTTGCGGCCACTGACATCTACGGCCACATTAAGGCCCCGTTTCCTGAGCTCGGCAACAACTGCCTGGGCTTTTTCAAAGACGTCACCAATTAATACAATGTAGACATCAGTTTCGGTCTTAAGTTCTGGGAGCAACCTGTTAGCTTCGAGGAAGTTAGCCAGTGTGGCGTCACCTAGGCCAAAACCAACGGTTGCCACTGGCGCCACGCCAAATTGGCCCACCAGGCCGTCGTAGCGGCCGCCGCCCATCATTGAGCGGTTGTTTTCTGGGTTGGTGTCAAAGACTTCGAAAACTATGTCGGTGTAGTAGTCAAAGCCACGCATGAGAGTAATGTCGAAGACAGCATTGGCCACGCCAGCTTGTGATAGCAGCGCCATCAGCTTTTCCAGCTCCGTAACTGATGGGTTACTGCGTAGCTCATCCGGCAAATCCGATAACTGTTTGGCTTCTAATACGGCTAGCAACTTTTCGGTTTTGCCGGCGGCGCGGGCCTCGGCAGGCAGAATCTCGTCAAGCTTCTTAATGAACTCGCCGCGCTCTAGTTTCTTCATGCGGTCAATCAGGCGGATAAGCCTAATCGCAACATCATCGTTGAGGCTCAGGTAATCGCCCATCAATGACGTGACTAATTTGCGGCTACTAAGCTTAATCTCATAAGCCTCAGGACGCGCGCCAAAAGCCTTAAAAATCTGGTCGGTGATCTGGATCACTTCAAATTCTGCTTCAATACCGTCGACGCCAAAAATATCAACATTGAGCTGCCAAAACTCGCGGCTACGGCCACGCTGAGGGCGCTCGTAGCGCCAGAGGTTGGGGATGCTATACCAGCGTAGCGGGTAGGCCAGCTCTTGGCGCTTGGCAGCCACCATGCGGCTAACGCTTGGTGTCATTTCGGTGCGGATTGTCACATTGCGGCCGCCACGGTCTTGAAAGCTGTAGGTCTGCTCGTCAATGATTTCTTGGTTGCCTTTGGCCAGGTACAGGTCGGTTGGCTCCAAAATTGGGGCATCGTATTCTTCGTAGCCAAAGCGCTCCACGACTTCGCGGATTTTGTTAAAGATGTACTTCTGCTGGCGCTTGTCCTCTGGGTAGAAGTCGCGTGCGCCTTTGTAGGGTTGGGTTGAAAGTGCCATAATTTTATTCCTTACGTTAATAGTAACAAAAAACGCCGCGACTCGCGCGGCACTTTATGTCAAATATACAGGGCTTAAAGCCAGCCGCGTTTGGCCCGTCCGTTTTGAGTATCTTTTTGAAAGGCAGTCACTTCTTTAGCATGGGCCCATTCAAAGTAGACGGTCGCCTCAAGTACGCCGGCTCCCCATAGGCGCGCAAAAGGATGGTTCATAAGGTAACGGTAATCGTTAATGGTGTCGCCGGTAGGCTTTTGCCCGGTGGCATAAAACTGCGCCGTATCGCAGACTTCATCAAGTTCTTGAAGCGTTGGCTGCTCGTCTGGCCGCTTTGATTCCATAAGCGCTGCATAGACAGCGTGAACCATATCTTCTGGTGTCACTCGACCATCAAAGTCATCAAACCCGGCCGTCTCCATATGTGTTTGCATCATTAAGCGCAATTATTCTCTAAGCCATTACAAAAAGCAAATACTTGAAGAATCGTAAGAGTCATCAATGTTTAGCCAACGCTTTCACAGGCTTCAACAAAGTCGGTCCTTAAGAGCTGCCCTCTGCGCATCAGGGCTAAGACGGGCACTTGTGCTGCGCCTATTTCCTGGCCAAAGGCTTCTTTTAGGTTCATCTTAGCTGGCCAGGTGCTGCGCTCTTTAGGGGAAAAATAAGCTATAGCGATTGCGCCCAACACGCCATCTACAACTTTTGCTTGCGGCCGGTCGATTTTCCGCTCAATTATAAGTTTGCGCTGGCCATCGGCGTTACGGTGCCACGACGCTAGGGGGGAAATAGTTGTTGGCGGCGCGAGCTGGCGAGTAGTGCCCGGCACCACAAAATCTTCTGGCGAAGTTTTCCCGGGCAGTGTAATCACTTCAGCTACATGCCCACCCCAAGGAACAGTAACCCGATCCTCATAAATCTGGTGTAATGACTTTTTGCCCAGCATTGAAACTGGGTAAAGCCGTTCTTCGCCGTCTTCAAATGTTATGGAATCGTACAACTTCCTTAAGGCCTGCTCGATCACATCAGCCCTAGCTTCTTCATCGACGCCCATAATGGTCGCATCGTACAGCTCGGCTCTTTGGCTCGCTGACCAGCTCTTAAACCGTTTTTCCATTGTATCCCGCCTGGCAATCTGGCTGTCAGGCCGACGTTTTGTATTAACTTGGCGTTCGAGGGCATTGTAGACTCGCTCTTCAGCATCATCGACCCCAGCACCCTGCAATACGTCTACCAGTTGCGAGACGTGTGGCATCTGGCCCACAAACTCATATTTAAGTTTTGGCATAATACCCTCTCGGGTCATAAAGGTGCCTTTGTAGTGGGTTCTGTGAAAGTAGGGGGTGGTAGCATCTTCCAGGGTGCTCAAAAACGCTGAGCGGCTTTTCATAAAATCAGTCCAGGATTCACCTAAGACCTGGTGTATTCTCACTAGGTACTGCGAATTCTTTATATCCATGGGATGTACATCGGGTGACAGGGCTGCCCGATCGACTATATTCCAATCATCGATGACCCCGCCGAGGTAGCTATTTTCTTTGGACGGGGCAACTTCGGCTAAGACACCGAACAGCTTGTTTCCATCGAGTGGAGCATGATTTATGACTGCATCGAACCTATCACCATCTTCGGTTTTTGTGCGGTAGACAGCCACTGGAGAATCGAGGTACGTGACGCCTTCTGGCTCTGCAAATTGGATGCCAAGTTGGCTGCCGACGCTAAACTCACCTTGATAGATGGCGTTTGGCGGCAGTATCTCAGGGGCACTCATACTTCTTCATCCTCTATTTTATCTTCTGTAAAATGTACTCCATCCGCATAGCACCAAAAAGGCGGGAATCCACTGTCGTTGCCAAGCTCCTCGCCAGTTGCAAATACGATGCTTGCGACTTTCAAGGGTGAGTCATCGGGCTTTTCTACCCCGACGACGGTGAATAAGTAGGCAATCACCGGCTGGGTACGATCAATTGGGATTGGCCATGTGCATTGTTCAGTGTGATCTACCCATTGCTCATCATCTTCATCTCGGGAGTCTCGCCGCTCTGCAATCAGCCTAAAGCCGGCATGGTTCGGTTCGTCACCCTCAAGTGAATACTCGGATAACTGCTCCCACATTTGATCAATGGCGTTTTTGATACATGTAAGAAACACATGGTGCGCTTCTAAGGATTGAGGAAATACAACTAGTACATCTGTTTCGCCTGTTCGTAATATATCTAGCGCTATTGTTGCATTATTGTAGTCCTGGCTGACGGTGGCGCCAAAAGCGACCTGGCTATCTTCAACTGTCCCGCTCCAGCCAAAAGATTGATGTGGCTGATTATCGCCAAACGCATCTTGAAAATAACGCTTGCTGGCAGCAATGTGTCCCTCTGGTTGATCGATGGAAACTACCTCACTCATTGCAGCAAATATGACTGAAGCCGAATGCTAAAGCAAGCATGAGCAAAATAAAAAGACCCCGTTTTGGAGATCTGCTTCAGCTTTATATTGTTAAGGCAGTTTCTTTCTATTTATAAAGTCTAAGCATGGGGCTACGAACGGCCATTAATCCGTCGTCGCGCGTTAACACTGGGGAGTGTATAGTGCTTCTCGCTTCTCAAGTCTTCACGGCTCAACCTACAAAATTCACGGCCTATAGTCCTTAAGCCGCGTTCGTAATCACCATGCCCGAGGATAGTTACGTGCTTAGACATGAATATATCGACCATGACAGATCCAGCATATATCTGTAAATAACTGTCTTTTGCTGCCTCGTTAATCCCTGTCGCCTCCACAAGGCTATAAGCTATGCCATCATGAGTGATTGGCTCACCCACCACCTCTACATCAAAAAAATGTGCGCGTCCATTAGCTAGTGGGTCGTACGGTAAGGCAAACATGGCATCGGTAGCATTAGCAGGACAGGTAGCGAGTGCGGCTTCACGTAGCTCGGCAGTCTGCTGTGGCACTAATCTATCGTACTTTGATATTGTCATAAGCATATTATAACATATAATTGATACTAGCCCAAAAAGTTGCACTACGAAGGAATGTGGGGTTTGACTTTCAGTTTTTGACCAGCACTACATTGTTGAAGCAATGCACTAACTTTACTTTAGGCGTGCTTAGCTAGACTTCTATTCGGATTGTTCAAATAAATTTACAGCAAATCTATCTATTGAAGCTTGGTTGATAATATCCCAATCAATAGCATGGGTGCTCTTTAGGTGCATTGCTGCTAGCGCTATCATTCCAGGAGAAACCTGTTTACCAACAGCTGATAATCTGTTCTCTAAAGAGTCAAATTCATCAAGTGACTGTTCATAACCATGGTTTTCTACATCTGAAGATGTGGGCACTTCCATATAAAAACTATAACACGATAATAATGGTGCGGATGAGAGGACTTGAACCTCCACGCCTTGCGGCACCAGCTCCTAAAACTGGCGTGTCTACCATTTCACCACATCCGCAGAACTAGCCTATTCTACCCTGTTCTGGGCGGATTACCAAGCTTGCGATGCTTAGCTTGTGCGGCGGTAAAACGATAGCGTGGCGTCGCCGTAGTCTTTTTGTTGGATCAGTTCAAAGTTATCTGGCATGATCAGACGAGCCTGGGGCGGCAGAGAGTAAACGGCGATACCTCCAACTTTGGTGATGCTGTTCAGGCGTTCGATAACTGGTAGCTGCATGTCATCATATGGCGGGTCAAAAACAGTAATATCAAACTGCTCGTGCGACTTACGGATCCATGATTTAGCGGCGCCACGGACAAGTGTCACCTGATCTTCTACGCCAAGTGAGGCAATACTTTCGCCTATGGCGCGCTGGGCAAGCTTATCAATATCAATCGCCACCACCCGCGATGCACCTCGGCTGGCGGCCTCAAAGGCAATGGCACCGGTGCCGGCGTAGGCATCGAGGACGCTAAGGCCATGGATGTCTCCTAGCGCGTTAAATAGCGCACCGCGGATTTTGTCGCTCATGGGATGAGTGCGGTGGCCATGGGTGCTGTTAAAGTTGCGTCCGCCTAATGACCCGGCAATAATTCTCATGCCCGTGCCTCCTCGGCTGCAGCGTACCAGGCCAGCAGCACCATGCGTACCATTCTCGGGGCCAGTTCTTGGCGGACATCACGACTGAGGCGCTGGGTCCAGCCATCGGCAATGAAACGGTCGTAGATTTTCAGCTCGTCAACCTCTTTGACCATTTGGCTGAACAGGCCGAGGATACCGTGGTTGGTAACGGCTTGCAGGTCCTGGTCCGATGGCAGGGCCCGCTTGAGTGACAGGGGCATAATAATAGCGTAAGCTCCGGCCTCAAAAGCAGTGTGAGTAGTTAGTAGCCCTTTGGGACCCACCAAACGCAAACTGTGCTTGATGGTTTGGCCCAGGTTGTCACCTTTAATAAAGCCACGGCCAATAATACCTTTGCGGGTGTGGCGTTCTTCGCCGCGGAGTTCGGCCAGTTCCTGTTCATACGGGTAGTGGTGTGCAGGTGTTAGGCCGTCAACCAGGGCGTGGGCCAGCCAGGCCGCCTCAAAGGCTGAGCGGACCTCGTCTTTAGCTTTTAGGGCTTTAACCAAGCCGTCGTAATGGTGTGTAATGGATCCTTGAAGATGGACGTCGTCTTCGTCGCTTGGGTCAATGAAGTGCCATGGCTGCTCAACGCGGGTGTCTTTTTTGAGCTTTACGGCGTCCGGGCCATTGCTGCCTTCAAAGTGCAACACATCTTTAAGTGATGGGAAAAACGTGCCTTTTGGCAACAAGTTTAATAAGTGCCGGTGGGAGATCCGGTCAAGTTTTTGGTGAGCATGGATAACAATAGCGTACATATATTAGTTTAGGTTTGTGACAGCCCGCAGGCGTGCAACCTGCGAGGCTAACGAGCTATAGTGTAACAAATCTTCTTCTTTATCGATGAATTTTTGGGCGGCTGTACGGGCGGCGGCAATCAGTTTTGTATCAGATAACTTAGCGACACGCAGATCCAATTGGCCGTGTTGCATGGTGCCATATATAGCGCCTGGTCCGCGTAGCTCAAGGTCGAGTTCGGCCAGACGAAAGCCATCATTGGAGCTTTCGAGTGCCCGCATCCGCTTAGTTGGTGCGGCCGAATCACCCATCATTAGGTAGCAGTAGCCTTGGTGCTCGCCACGACCGACCCGGCCGCGCAGTTGGTGCGCCTGGGCTAAGCCAAAGCGCTCGGCGCCCTCCAGCAGCAGGACGGTCGCGTTGGGCACATCAACGCCAACTTCAATAACAGTCGTAGAAACTAGTATGTCTAGTTTGTGGTCAACTAAATCTTTCATGGCCTGCTGCTTGTCGGCAGGCTTCAGTTTGCCGTGCAGCAGCCCTACACGCCGGTGTTTAAAGTCTTTTTTGCTGAGCTGCTCAAAGATTTTTTCTGCGGAGTTTGCTTGTAACATCTCGGATTCGCTAATTAGCGGACAAACAACAAACATTTGCCGGCCAGCTTCTAGTTGTTCGTCAATTTTGGCATACAGCTGGGGCCGGGAGTTGGGAGATGTAATCTTAGTAATAATCGGTAACCGGTTGGCCGGCTTGGTGGCAATCACCGAAATATCAAGCTCACCGTACAGTGTAAGCGCCAAAGAGCGCGGAATTGGCGTGGCCGTTAGGCTGAGCACGTGCGGCATGTGGCCAGCTTTGGCCATAAGGGTCTTGCGCTGGTCAACGCCAAAACGGTGCTGCTCGTCGATGATTACCAGTGCCAGCTTGTGCATATCGACCTGTTCTTGGATAAGCGCCTGGGTGCCAATAATAAACTGCGCTTGGCCAGCTGCGATTGCGGCCCGGGCTTTAGCTTTTTGGGCAGATGTAAGGCTGCCAACCAGCAGGTCAACCTGCCCTTCTTTGCCGAGTGGTTTAAGCAAGCGGTGAATCGTATCGGCGTGCTGGCGGGCCAAAAGCTCCGTAGGTGCCATTAGCGCCACCTGGTAACCCTGCTCTAAGGCCATCAGGGCAGCCATGGTCGCAACAACGGTCTTGCCCGAGCCAACATCGCCCTCGACTAGCCGGTTCATGGGTTCAGCTTTCTGCAAATCCAGGTAGATTTGCCAGATTACTTTGCGCTGGTCATTGGTCAACGTAAATGGCAGGTGGCCAACAAAGTCTTTGGCTAACTGCTCTTTAAAATCGATCGTTAGTGCGGTTTCGTGCTGGTTTTCCTGCTTGTTGAGGAGGCTGGCGAGCGATAGCTGGAAGACTTCCTCAAAGCCAAGCCGTAGCTTGGCAGCGGCCAGTTGGTCGGCTGATTCCGGAAAATGCATAGCCCTTAGCGCCTCGCTGCGGCTAACCAGCTTTTGCTGCTTGGTAATCCAGGTAGGCAGAGTTTCTGGCAGCGACGTGATTAGTGGCATAGCTTGGCGCAGCGCGGTGCGGATTTGGCGCGAGGTTAAGCCTTTTGTTTCACGGTATACCGGAACAATCCGGGCGGTGTTAACGGGAAACTCGCTGGCTAGCTCAACGCTAGGATTCATAATGGCAAACCGTTGGTGGCTCAGCTCAAACACGCCCGACACAAAGTACTGCTGGCCAGGCTTGAGGGCGGCCGCCCGGTAAGGCTGGTTAAACCAGATAAGGCGGACACTGCCAGATTCGTCGCTGGCTGCGGCCTCAGTAATATGCATGCCGCGCCGGACGTAGCGGCCGATTGCTTGTTTAATAGTTACGGAAATAGTGACTGCGCCAGGCTGCAACTGGGCAATAGGCGTAAGTACCGAGTAGTCCTCGTAGCGCCGCGGGTAGTAGTCTATCAGCTCGCCGATGGTGCGCACGCCAATAACGGCGAACTTTGCAGCTAGTGCGTCGCCAACTCCCTTTAAATCAGTCAGTGGCGAATCGAGCGTCATTACCGTTAGTATACTAGCCCTTGCGGACAAGCAGGAAGATACTTGGGCCAAAGTAAACTAGCGCCAGTGGGCGTTGGACGACTTTTTCGGCGCCCAGCATAATCTCGCGTGGGACAATCTTCTTGAGGCGGACACTGCGCAAATTAGATACCGAAAGCGATGAGATCACATGCAGGCCAGCGTGTTCTAACTGACGGATGACAGTGTGTGGGTTGTGGTTTACGAATGCAATGTCATCGTCGTGTTTGTGGTTAGTAGAACGGATATCGACGGGCTTAACAGGCATGCGCTCACCCTTGAGTAAGTGCTTGAGCCGGTTGCGGATGTGCAAGTAGTTAGCAACTTCGATAATGGCGTAGCCATCGTCGCTCAGGACGCGGGATATCTCGGAAAACTCAACTGTGGGGTCTGGCAGGTGGTGCATAACCCGGATCATGGTGATAAGGTCGATACTACCATCGGCAAAGTCTAGTTGGTCAGCCTGCATTAGTTTGCGGTCAACTTCTGGATGGTCTTTAAGGAAGTCTTTGGCGATGTCTAGCTGTTTCTGTGATGGCTCTGCCAAAGTAACACGATCTGCAAAGCGCTTCAGGAAGACGCATAAACGGCCATAGCCGCCACCGATGTCGACAGCGTGCCTAAAGTGGCGGCCACGGAGTAGTTTGCGAATGGCAATTTCCTCGGCGGCGTGCTCGTACTGGCGGCCATCCCAATAGCGGAGATAGTTATGTTCCGGGTCGTTATAGTGGTCAGCCTTTTTAGGCGCCCGTTTTCCTACTGATGATGGTGTTTTGCTTGCCGTTTTTGCCATAGTTGTTCCTTATATTTATTATATGCGCCGATTATGCGCGTTCAATGAGTGCTGAATCTTTAAATGCTTTGCCCCGCTTGAGCAGCAGGCGGCCGTTCTGGAAGTCGGCTGGCTCAAACTGCTCGCGGTCAACTTTAACGCCGTTAATACTAATGGCATTGCCGTCTATTAGGCGGCGGGCCTCGGTATTGGAGCTAGCAAGGTTAGTCGATACTAAAGCGTCGACTACCGAGCCGGATTCTGACGTTGTTGCGCTTGGGATTTCATCGCGTAGTGCTAGCAATGTTGGGTCATCTACGGCATCAATAGTCTTTTTGCCCGTTAAAACATCGGTGACTTGGGCTGCAATAACTTCTGCTGGCTCGCCATGCACCAGGCTGGTAACCTCTTGGGCTAAGCGGGTTTGGGCAATCCGGGCTGCAGGGTTGGCGCGGTGCTCAGCCATAACGGCGTCAACAGCGCCTTTATCAAGTTCGGTAAATACTTTTAAGTACTCTTCAACCCCTTCATCATCACTGTTGATCCAGAACTGGTAAAACTGGGTCGGTGAGGTTTTTGCCGGGTCCAGCCAGACAGCACCAGATTCTGTTTTACCAAACTTCTTGCCGGTGGCTTTATTAATAATGAGGTTTAGGGTCATGACATTTACTTCTTGGCCGCGGGCACGGCGGATGAGTTCGACGCCACTTAGGCAGTTGCCCCATTGGTCGGAACCGCCCAGTTGTAGCGTGACGCCTTTGTTATCAAATAAATGCAGGTAGTCTAAGCCTTGGAGGATGGTGTAGCTAAACTCAGTGTAGCTGATGCCTGCACCGCCTTCGCCGATGCGCTTGGCGATGTAATCGCGCTGTACCAGTGGCGTCATACTAAAGTGCTTACCAATATCACGCAGGAACGGGATAACTGTTAGGCCACGCGTCCAGTCCAGGTTGTTGACTAGTTCAAAATCATGGCCACGGAGTACAGCTTTGAGCTGTTCACCGGCCTTGGCGACGTTCTGCGCAATAACAGATTCATCTTGCAGTGGGCGCTCGGCATCTTTGCCGCCCGGGTCACCAATGAGGCTGGTGGAGCCGCCGGCCAGTAAAACGCCTTCGGCACCATGGCGGAGAAAAGTTTTTACAAACATCATAGCCGCCAGGTTACCAACAGTCTGCGAGTCTGCCGAAGCATCAAAGCCCATATAGAACTTGGGCGCAGCTTGGTCGATTACTGCAGTATCTTTATAGGTTGTCTGGTTTATGAAGCCGCGCCAGGCAAGCTCTTCGGATAGGGTCATTGTTATTCCTAGTAATGTTACCCCTAGTATACCGTAAGCCGCCATCTGATTACACCCTCAGCAATATTTAAGATAAAAACGTGACCGTTTTGCGGGCCGTGTTTGCTATACTAAGAGTTGATATCTTGAGAGGGAGACAGATAAAACACTTATGAATGCAACCCGTGGATCAAGTGGCCGCAAGCGCCGCCCGAAAAGTGAGTTTACGACAAAAAGTGGAAAAACTATCAAAGTTCACCACTCGCTCAGTGACCGTCTGAAAGCGAGCAAGCTCGCCCGTGCCACTAATAAGGCAACCTACCTCAGTACGCTTCCAAAAGGCCGCATACACCGAATCGCTTACCGTTTACACCCGCAGCGCCTAGCAACCTACTGGTTTAGCCGTGAGGGCGGTATTATGGCCCTCAAAATCGTCGGCATATCTATTATCGTTGGTTTCTTCCTTATTATTGGCATGTTTGCTTACTTCCGTAAGGACCTGCCTAAACTTAAGAATGTTTCCAGCGCCACTTTTGGTGGCAGCATTACTTATTACGACCGCACCGGTAAAACTGTGCTGTGGCAAGATTATGACGCCGTTAAGCGCGTGCCAGTTGAAGGCAATCAAATCTCTACATATATGCGCCAGGCAACTGTCGCTATTGAAGATAAGGACTTTTATAAGCACGGCGCTTTTGACGTCCGTGGCATTATGCGTGCCGGCGTCCACGACGTTATTGGAGGCGGCGGCAGCGTTCAGGGTGGTTCATCAATCACCCAGCAGCTCGTAAAGCTCAACCAGAACTGGACCGATAACCGCACGATTACCCGCAAGGTCAAGGAACTTATCCTAGCTGTTGAGCTAGAGCGCGAGTACACCAAAGACGAAATCTTAACTGGTTACCTAAACATCGCACCGTATGGTGGCGTGGACTATGGCGTAGAAACGGCTGCACGGGATTACTTCCACACCGATGCCAAAGACCTAACACTGGCCCAGGCCAGTATGCTCGCCGCTATGCCACAGGCACCTGGTTACTATTCGCCATACGCCAGCCCTAAGTACAACCCGTCCGCAACCGTTGATAACTTTGGGGCCAACGCCTTAATTGGCCGCCAGCACTACATCCTCGATAAAATGGTGGCCCAGGGCTATATCACAAAAGCCCAAGCCGAAGAAGCCAAGAAAGTTGATATCCTGGCAACCGTCCAGCAGCAGACGCCTAAGTATCAGGGCATTAAAGCACCATACTTTGTCCTAGCCGCTAAGCAGGAACTGCAGCAACGCTTTGGCTCGACCTTGGTTGCACGCGGCGGTTGGTCGGTCGTCACCACGCTTAACCTTGACCTCCAGAATAAAGCCGAAGACCTTGTTGCCTCTAACCTTGCAAACGTCGAGCGCGTAGGTGGTGATAACGAGGCAACTGTTGCCGAAGATGTCCAAACCGGCCAGATCGTATCACTGGTGGGCGGTGTAGACTTTAATAATGCCGCCTTTGGCCAGAACAACTTTGCCGCCGGCATCAAACTGCCGCCAGGCTCCAGCTTTAAGCCATATGACTACGTAACGCTCCTTAACAATAACAATAACGTCGGTGCCGGCTCGGTTCTCTATGACTCTAAGACGTCATTGCCGAACTACGAGGGTACTTGTTCAATTGTCCCAAGCTACACGTCACCAGATTGCCCAAGCGGTACCGTGCCATACCTCTACGACTATGACCGTAAATTCCCTGGGCCAGAAACTCTGCGTTACGCCCTAGGTAACTCGCGTAACATTCCAGCTGCTAAAGCCATGATCTCGGCATTGCCAAACGATACCAGCAAGGGCCGCGTTAACTCGATTAATAAAGTTATCGAAACAGCCTCAGCCATGATGGCCAACAGCTACGACCAGAGTAAAAAGCGCAACAGCTATAACTGTTACCAGGATGAGGCGCTGACCGTTACCAAGCAATGTTACCTTGCCTCTGCCATCGGTGATGGTGCCTACTTGCGCCTAGATGACCATGTTAACGGTATTGCTACCCTCGCCCGGCTTGGCCAAGCCATACCCCGCACCTTCATCATAAAAGTTACCGATGCTAACCAAAAGAATGTCTACCAGTGGAAGCAGCCAGCGGCCAAGCAGGTTGTGCGGGCTGACGCTGCCTACATTGTCGATGATATGGCCAGCGACTGGAAAGCCAGCTACCTATCTGGATCATGTACCGATACAAACTGTTCCTCATCTGTCCGCGGCGGTAAGTTCCACCGCTACAACGGCTGGCAGTTTGGCATTAAAACCGGTACCACCAACGACAACTACGACGGCCTCATGACCAGTTGGTCAACCAAGTACGCCATTGTCACCTGGGTTGGCCACCACACGCGCCACGTAGCCCTTAACACCACTTCTATGGAAAGCCTGACCGAACCAATTACCCGCGGCTGGATGGAGTACGCCCACAAAGACCTCAAGCCAGCTAACTGGAAGCAGCCAACAACTGTTAAATCTGCACCGGCATTTGTACTCCGCACGCCAATTTACGCCACTAACACCGTACCAAGCCCAACCAACGACCTTTACCCTGGCTGGTACGTCGGCGGTAATAAGTCTGGCAAATCTACATCGCAAACCAACGACAAGGTTTCCGGAAAAGTTGCCACCAGCTGTACGCCTGACCTTGCCAAGGACACCGTCACCAACGGCAATGTCCAGTTCTGGAATGTTGATATCTTTAACGGTGGTAAGACTAGCGTCAGCGATGGCAATAGTACCTCCAGCACCGGCACCGTCCAGACCGATGACGTCCATAACTGTAACGACAGCAAGCCTACGGTCACCTTAACTGTTCCCGACACCTGTACCGGCAGCTGTACCATAACTGCCACCGTTACCCAAGGTACGCACCCGCTCAACGATGCCCAGTACCCGCAATTCCCAGGTACAATTACCTTCACGCTGGGTGGGCAAACCATCAACAGCCAGGCTCTCGGCGATTCACCAAGTACGGTATCTTTCACCTATAGTCCGAGTTCAGATGGTAGTGGCACAATAACGGCGACAGCGACCGACAGCGTCCTCTATTCGGGGAGTGACTCAGCAAATTTTTCTTACGGGGTGGTGGTCAACCAAGCAATAACGGTAACCAGCCCCAACAACGGGGACACAATAAAACAAACAAGCACGGTGATTAGCTGGACAGCAACCAAACTCAATACCACCTTTACAGTTAAGATCAAAAAAGGTAATGGCGCATTTAGTAATGGCTGTACCAGTAATGGTGGTGTTAGCTGTAATCAGTCTATGGCTGGCCTCGGAACCTACACTTTCTATGTTGAAGACAGTGAAGGCAATGATTCGCCGCAAGTCACAGTTACTAGAAGCCCCTAGTCTTTTTCGAGAAACTTGTTGAGCGCATCGCGGACATCGGCAACGCCGCTTAGTTTAGTAAGCTTTTTGCCGGACTTTTGGATAGGCCCGATGGCACCATCAAAGCCAAGTTTGGTGGCCTCCGATAACCGTTTTTCGGCTTGGGGCACATGACGGACTTCGCCGGATAGGCCAACTTCACCAAAAACTACAGCGTTTTGCTTGAGCTGCAAGCCTTTGGCAGCCGAGCCAATCGCCATACAGACAGCTAGGTCGGCAGCTGGTTCACGGATCTGCATACCACCGACGATGTTGATATAAATGTCATACTCTGCCAGGTTGAGTTTAGTGCGGCGCTCGAGTACGGCTACAAGCAAGTTGAGGCGATTGAGGTCAAAGCCGCTGGCAGCCCGTTTGGGATAGCCGTAGCTGGTCTTATTAACCAGTGCTTGGACTTCTACAAGCAGTGGGCGGGTACCTTCCATAGTCGCTAGTACTACGGAGCCGTCTGATACCTGGCGCTCACTGAGTAGGGCCGCCGATGGATTCTGCACTGGCTGCAGGCCGTTTTCGACCATTTCAAAAATACCAGCCTCATTGGTGGAGCCAAATCGGTTCTTGACAGCCCGCAGTAGTTTAAAGCCACCGTAACGGTCGCCTTCGAGCTGCAGGACAACGTCTACGACGTGCTCAAGGACTTTTGGCCCGGCAATAGCACCTTCTTTGGTCACATGGCCTACCAAGATAATGGCCGTATTACTCTGCTTGGCGGCTAAAGTTAATAACTGGGTGCTGTTGGTAATCTGCGACACATTACCGGCCGCCGAAGCAATTGCCGAGCAGGTAATGGTCTGGATAGAGTCAATAATAACCAGGCGGTAGGTACCGCTGGCAATGGTCGCTGCAATGTCATCGGCCGAGGTACTGGTTGCCAGCTGTAATTCCGGGCGCAGCGTACCAAGGCGTTGGGCGCGTAGGCCAATTTGGTGGGCGGATTCTTCCCCGCTGACGTACAAAACTGATTCGTTTGCGGCCACGGCATATGCCAGCTGTAACAACAGCGTGCTTTTACCAATGCCCGGCTGGCCGGCAATCAGGTTGACGCTACCGGCGACAATACCACCGCCAAAAACGACGTCAATGTCATCTATGCCTGTGGTAATCCGTTTTTGGTCTTTAGAAACCGAGGTAGCCACAGACTGGGTCTGCAAAACCGAACCATGGGCAACACTGCCCGCAATGGTTGCGACGCTCAGTTGTTCTTGCAAGGTATTCCATTCGCCACACTGCGGGCACTTACCGCTCCAGCTGGAAGTAGTGTTGCCACAGTTGCTACAGACGTACCTAGTTGCGGATTTTTTGGCCATGGTTCTTCCTCTGCTTATATGCAGTCTAGCATGCAAATCTGAAAAAATTATTTAATCTTGGTGGCTGAGCTACTGAGGGCATTTGCCAGCTCTTGCTGCTCAAGGGCAATGGCATTGCGGCTAGCGACAATCATGTTGTATTGGTCAACGAGCCCTTGCACCGTATTAACTTCAGTATTGTAGGCATCAACCTGCCTGT
The DNA here is from genome assembly GCA_028286345.1 of Candidatus Saccharimonadota bacterium. GTDB lineage: Bacteria > Patescibacteriota > Saccharimonadia > Saccharimonadales > UBA4665 > JAQBRT01. The sequence continues at coordinate 565,210 of JAQBRT010000001.1, read as the reverse complement.
TAAAGTCTGGAACGCCGGCATTATACTCAGAGATATTACCATTGGAACGTAGTGAGGCTAGCTGTGACTGTTCACTGGTGATAGCTGCATAGCGCTGTTTGAGGTCAGCGTTCATGTTATCAATCTGAATTTTTAGTGCCGCCAGCTGGCTGTCGTATTGTTTGACGGCAGCCGTGCGCGACGAGAACTCCTCCTGGTAGCGGTCTGCGTATGCAGCAACCCTGGAGCGGTCGGTAAAGTACTGTTTGTAATAGGCTTCGAGCGGGGCCGGCAAATTGGCGATTTCGGTTCCAAAAATTGAATGCATTTCGTTAACTACGTCGTCGGGCTCACTTTGCTTATAGGCATCGATCGTTGTTTTAATACGGTCATCTTTAAGCTGGTTGTGATAGTAATCCAGCAGCAAGGCGTTGATGTGAGTTTTCTCGCGGCTGCTTAGGCGGTCGTAGGCGGCGTGCAGCATTTCGTGGGCTGCGGTCACCTGCTCAACACCGGTCAGCCGGGCATCATTAACTTCTAGGACAAAAATGCCGGCTTGGTTGCCGTGGTAGCAGCCGAGGACAATCGTCCGCTCTTTGCTGCTGCCACTAGTACAATCGTTGCCAAAGCCGGCCTTATTAACGATCAGTGGGTGGTTAACGTAAAAAATCTTGCGGGCCCGAGGCGTCATGCTGTCTTCATTGGCAATCGAGCTGACAACATCGGGAGCACGATAGCCGTGGAGCGCTACGTAGTCGTAAATTCCCTGGCGGTTAACGGCTGCAATCAGCAGGCCGGCCGCAAGGCCAAGCACCACAAACAGCAGGCCATGGCTGCGTCGTGAGGGTTTATTTGGTGTAAAGGCTGAAGCTCTTGGCACTTTCTCGGTTTCTATTATTCAGGACTGGTTGCGTAGGCTAGATCGCCCTTTTTGGTTGCTACCTGAATAATATCACCTTTTGCATATTTTTCATCAAGCAATTCTAGTGCCACATGGTCTTCGATTGTGTCTTGAATCAGCCGGCGCAACGGGCGGACGCCGTTATGTGCATCGTAGCCGTGCTCCAGCAGGTATTGCTTGGCACCTGGGGTAAGCTGGATACTCAGGCCGCGCCTTTGCATGCGGCTCTTGAGCTCATCAATCTGCAGGTCGATAATCTTAAAGATATCTTTCTTAGTTAGGGCGCGGAAAACAATTGTTTTATCAATGCGGTTTAGCAGTTCGGGGCGCAGCATTTTCTTGAGTTCATCGCGGACCTTGGATTCGTTGGACTTGTGCAGCTCATCGAGGTCTTTGAGTTTATCGGCATTAGTAGCATGGAATCCAAAGTTAGCTTCTTTTTGGAGCTTCTCGGCACCAATGTTGCTAGTCATGATGACAATCGTGTTCGTGAAGTCAATCTTGCGGCCTTTGGCATCTGTTAGATGCCCATCTTCGAGGATCTGCAGGAGCATGTTAAAGACGTCCGGGTGGGCTTTTTCGATCTCGTCGAACAGTACCAGGCTGTAGGGCTGACGGCGAATCTTATCGGTCAGCTGGCCGCCATCGTCGTAACCAACATATCCGGCTGGGGCACCAACTAGCCGTGAGACATTGTGGTGTTCGCCAAACTCGGACATATCAATTTTGACGAGGTTGTTTTCGGAGCCAAAGAACTCGCGGGCTAATACCCGTGCCAGCTCGGTTTTACCAACGCCGGTTGGGCCAAGGAAAATAAACGAGCCAATTGGGCGCTTTTCAGAGCCAATACCGCTACGGTTACGGCGGACAGCCCTGGAGACTGCCTCAACGGCCTCGGTTTGGCCAATGACGTATTTGCTGAGGGTTTTCTCTAGGCTTAACAGGTATTTTGCCTCGCTCTTGATGACTTTCTTAACTGGTACGCCGGTTATGCGTGAGACAACATCGGCTAGGTCTTCGCTGGTCATGGTTAGGCGCTTGGTTTCTTTATTGCTGGCGTGCAAAGCAGCCAATTCTTCGGCAATTCGGCTGGCACGGGTTTTGAGCTCGGCAGCACGCTGATAATCTTCATTGTCGCTGGCTTCGTCTTTTTGGGTATTAGCCAGTTTGAGCTCTTTTTGGAGCTTGCGGACTTCTGGGCTGGTTTTACCCTTGTCAACGCGGAGATGGGCAGCAGTTTCGTCAATTAGGTCAATGGCTTTGTCGGGCATGAAGCGGTCACTAATGTAGCGCTTGGCAAAAGTAACGGCGTCCTCTAAGACTTCGTCACTAATTTTTACGCCGTGGAAAGCTTCGTAGTGCTTACGCAGGCCCTTTAGGATAGCCAATGTCTCACCTGGGGTAGTTTCTGGAACTTGGATAGGCTGGAAGCGGCGCTCCAAGGCGGCATCTTTCTCGATGTGCTTTGTATATTCGGCAGTGGTGGTGGCGCCAACAACTTGAATTTTGCCACGGGCTAAGGCTGGCTTAAGGATGTTGCCGGCGTCCATGGCACCTTCGGCGGCACCGGCACCAACAATCAGGTGCAGCTCATCAATAAAGACAATAGTTCGATTGTCTTTTTCGAGTTCGGACATAACTTTCTTAAGTCGCTCTTCAAACTCACCGCGGTACTTAGTACCGGCAATCATGCCGGCTAGGTCGAGCATAACAATACGCTTGTCGAGCAATGTGTCTGGCACGTCTTCGGCAATAATGCGCTGGGCAAGGCCTTCAACAATAGCGGTCTTGCCAACACCTGGCTCACCGATAAGCACCGGGTTGTTTTTGGTACGGCGGTTGAGGATAGTGACCAAGCGGCGTATTTGGTTGTCTCGGCCAACTACTGGGTCGAGTTTGCCTTCGCGCGCTTGGACTGTTAGGTCTGTGCCAAAGAAGTCCAAAGCGGTTTTTTTGGCCTTTTTGGTGCGGCGTGGCGCGTCGGTGCCGGCTTCGCTTTCTTCATATTGTTGGCGGTTAAAGAACTGCTCTAGCTCATTCGTCAGGGTGTCTACATCAACATCCATGTCGCGCAGCAAGATAGTGGCGCGGGCGTTCTTTTGGTTGAGGATACTGTAGAGCAAGTGCTCAGTACCACAATAATCCTGGCCGTAGTCTTGGGCAACATCGTAGGCCATGCGCAATGTTAACTTTGCAGTCTCGCTGAGGCCCTTGGCGCCCATATTAATAACAAGTGTTTTTGGCGTCATATTGAGTGCCAGACGGGCACGGTCTAGTGATACGCCAGCGCCTTCTAAAATTTTGGCACCCATTGAGGCATCCTGGGCAAGAATACCCAAGAGCAAGTGCTCGGTGCCCACATAGGCGCTCCCAAAGCTGCGCGCAATAGCGTCAGCATGCTTTAGGCTTTGCAATGCATTATTCGTTAGATGGTTCAGAAATTCTTGGAAGTCGGGAGAATTTGGCATCATATGTTTTAGTTCCCTTCCAGCGAGATCTTAAATAGTCGCTATATCTATGATAGCATTTAGCACTCTAAGGTCAAGAGTGCTAATTAGGTTTTTTATACACTCACGAACTGATACCCTGCGGAAAGGATAACGGATGGACTGAGGTGTCGCAAAGCTTCTGGGTAATGGTGTTTGTGTCGGCTGCATGACGTAGTGATTCACCAGGATTCAAGGTCGCATATGATGCTATATTGGAGACTTCACGACCGTCATCTAGTAGCAAGCCATGCTTTTGGTCAAGGCTGACCTCTACCAGCTGGGGCATCCTAGCTTCCGGGGATAGGACAATACCCAACTCATCTGGGCTTCCAGGTAGTGGACGAGCATGGTAGCTTCCGTCTTTCTGAGCTTCACTGACAGCTGCAACACCTTGAAAAAAGCCTTTCTTGAGGGTGTCATAGGCTATTTCTACGTTCACATTTCCGTCTTCTGACGACAGAAAACCAAGATTAGGGATTACGTAGTAACCCTTTTCGGCCGCAACCAGTGAGCAGGCACCGATAAAAACGGTCATCTTGGCTTTTTTGCCGGCAGCAAGGTTATTTTTAAAGTCAGCTACTAACAGATCAACTTCTTGTTCGGGTGAGATGGTTGCGCTTACACTTGGCGTTGGTGCAGCTTCATGACTGGCACCCTGGCTACACCCGGCACCGAGGCCGAGTGCGCCCGCTAGCATCATTCCACTAAAGCGCTGCCGGACCATTTATTCCCCGTGTTCTTCGATGGCTTCGAGTAGTGAGTTTTCTAGGTCGCTCTTCTTCTTGAGCTTTGGAATCTTTGGCAGTTCGGTGGTTTCGACCTTACCTTCCATCACAGTTTCAGCGGTTTTTTCGGCTTCAATGTCGAGTTCGTAACCAGTCAATTTGCTAGCAAGACGGACGTTCTGGCCGCTTTTACCGATGGCAATACTGAGCTGGTCTTCTGGAACGATGACCTTGGCTTTTTGGTTCTTTTCATCAAGGACGACTTTGGCAACTTTAGTTGGGCTAAGGGCATTAGTGATGTAATCGGTTGGGTTTTCGGCCCAGACAATGATGTCGATCTTTTCTTGTTCGCCAACTTCGCCCATAACGGCGTTAACGCGGGTACCGTGGCCACCAACGAAAGTACCAACTGGGTCGACACCTGGTACGTTGCTGGCAACAGCGATTTTACTACGCACACCGGCTTCGCGGGCAATACCCTTAATTTCTACGGCGCCTGATTCCATTTCTGGGACTTCACCGCGGAACAGCCATTCCATAAACTCGCGGTTACCACGGGAAACGACTAGCTGCGGGCCGCGGAAGCCACGCTCAACATCTTTTAGATAGACCTTGAGGCGCTGGCCTGGGTAGTAGCGCTCGTTCTGGATCTGCTCGCTGCGGGGCATAATACCCTGGGCTTTACCGAGGTCGATGCGGACGATGTTACCTTCAACGCGGGCAACGGTGGCGTTGATAACGGTACCAATTTTATCTTCATACTCGTTCATAACGATTTCGCGCTCAGCTTCACGGAGACGCTGCAAGATAACCTGCTTGGCAGTCTGGGCAGCAACGCGCCCAAAGGTATCTACCTTTTCATGCAGCTCGATCATGTCGCCAATTTTGGCGTTCTTTTTCATGACGCCTGCGTCTTTGAGGCTAATCTCGTAAGCTTCGTCACCGACGCGCTCAACGACTTCTTTAGTAACGTAGGCATCTACATCACCGGTGTTGAGGTTCATGCTAACGCGAATCTCTTGCTCACGGTCACCGTAGTCACGGCGGTAGGCAGCAGCTAGGGCCTGCTCAACGACTTCTTGCACAGTTTCTTCTGGCAAGTTCTTTTCTTCGGCAATCGCTTTTATAGCAACGCCTAATTGTTTAAAATCCATGTCCATATTGGAGGATCCTTTCTTGTTATTTCTAAATTGTAATGATCAAAATTTGGGGGTCTCTTTACGAAAAAATCCGACCAAGTCGGCCGGACAGAACCCTTTAATAATAGCGCAGTTTGCCTTTCCTGTAAAGTCGTAGTCTCTAACTACCAAATCCCTTATACCATATACATAGTATCGTACAGGGGATTTGGCTGATTTCTTACAACCTCAATCTTCCTATCTGTTAAACTAGATAGATTGACCTAAGGAGGGACTATGACCAAAACTGTTACCCGTTTATATGAGCAATTTCAGCCCGACAACTACGCGCTAACCCTTGCGCCGGACCGAGAGGCAATGACATTTACGGGTACAGTGACGGTAACTGGTAAAAAAGTTGGCCGCCCCTCTGAGCGTATTACTTTTCACCAAAAGGGCCTTACCATCTCTAAAGCCACTGTTGTTAAACACGACAAAAAGGGCGAGACCGAGGTTGCGGTGGAACGCATCAACAACCAGGATTCTTATGACGAAGCCCGTATCCACGCGAGCGAACAGCTTTACCCAGGCAATTACACCATAACGCTAGAATTCAGCGGCAAAATTACTACGCCCATGAACGGCATTTACCCCTGTAAATTTGAGCACGAGGGCAAACAGAAGCAGCTGATTGCCACCCAGTTTGAGAGCCATTTTGCCCGCGAAGCTTTCCCTTGTATTGACGAACCGGAGGCCAAAGCTACCTTTGACCTAACACTGGTGAACCCTGAGGGTGAAGTCGCCATTGCTAATACGCCAGTTAAGGCCGAGACCATGAAAGACGGCCTAACAACCACAGTTTTTGAGACATCGCCCAAGATGAGCACCTACTTGCTGGCCTTTATTTACGGCGAGCTTGGCTATTTGGATGCCAAGACTAAAAATGGTGTCACGGTGCGCACCTACGCTACGCCGGAGCATGTTAAGAACACGCAGTTTGCCTTAGACACCGCTGTTAAGACCTTAGAGTTCTTTGAAGATTACTTTGGTGTTCCCTACCCGCTGCCAAAACTAGACATGGCCGCCCTGCCCGATTTTAGCGCCGGTGCCATGGAAAACTGGGGACTAATTACCTACCGCGAAGTCGCCATGTTATATGACGAATCCTCAAGCTCTATTGAGACCAAGCAGTACATTGCCATGGTTGTGGCCCACGAGATTAGCCACCAGTGGTTTGGCAACCTAGTCACTATGAAGTGGTGGGACGACCTTTGGCTCAATGAGAGCTTTGCCAACATGATGGAGTACCGCGCGGTGGATGCACTTTACCCGGAATGGAACATCTGGGAGCAGTTTGTTAGCCACGAAGAGGCGTCGGCAAAGCGCCGCGACTCACTGGTTGATGTGCAAGCGATTCACACTGACGTAAACCACCCAGACGAAATTAGCACGCTGTTTGACCCGTCAATTGTTTACGCAAAAGGCGGAAGCGTCTTGTACATGCTGCTCAATTACCTCGGCGAAGAAGCGTTTCGTAAAGGCTTAACTGATTATTTTGGCAAGCACGCCTACGGCAATACCGTGGCCGATGACCTATGGGCTGCACTTGGTGCTGCCAGCTCGCAAGATGTGGGTTCGTTCATGAACGGCTGGATTAGCCGTCCGGGCTTCCCGATTGTATCTGTTAACTGGCAGCCAGGTGAAGCTGATGTGCGCTTACAACAGCAGCGCTTCCTGAGTGACCCAAGTGCCAAAACAACAGACAACACCCCGTGGCAGGTTCCCCTGGCCGCTACAACCGAGCTCAGCAAGCCGCTATTCGATGCCACCGAAGCTACCGTTCAAGAAGCTAAAGGCACCAAAGCGCTCATTCTCAACCATGACGGCCACAGCTACTTCTTACCCCAATACGTTAATGGCACGCATTTAGCCGCCATCACTAAAGCCATAGAAGGCGGCGAAGTTAGTACTATCGACCGCCTATTGCTGCTGGACAACTACTTGCTCCTGCAGCGCGGTGGTTTTACAGCCACTACAGATCTGCTCGACTTGCTCAGCGCCTATAAAAACGAAACCAGTGAGAGCGTTTGGGCCGATATTGCCGCCTCAATTGCCGAAGTCCGCCGCCTGATCGAAGGTGACGAAGCCGCCGAAGACAAACTAAACACCATGATCGCCACCCTCACCCAAAAACTGGTGGCCGACCTGGGCTGGGACGACCACGCCGAAGACGACGCCAGCATCTTGCGCATGCGCGGCTTGGTCATAGCCATGGCTGCAGGTGCCAAAGTTCTTGCAGTGCTCGAAGAAGGCGCTAAGCGCTTTGCAGCCTTTAAAACACCCTCCGACTTGTCATCAAGCACCCGTTCGGTGGTTTACTTTATTGCCGCCCGCCACGGTTCACCGGCCGACTTTGAACGCTTACTAAAACTCCACGACAACTCTAAGAGTGCTGAAGAACGCGACGAGTACGCCTCGGCCCTAACTTCCGTTCAAGATAAGGAGCGCTACGAGACAGTGATCGGCCGCCTAACTGGCGATACTATCCGCCGCCAAGACCTGATGCACTGGTTTGTCTGGTTGTTGCGCAACCGCTATTCACGCGCCACTGCCTGGAAATGGCTGGTTGATAACTGGGGCTGGGTCGAAAAAGAATTCGAAAGCGAAAAGAGCTATGGCTACTTCCCACGCTATGCGGGCAGCATTTTTAGCCGCGCCATCGAGCTTAAAGACTTTAGTGACTTCTTTAGTCCAAAGCGCAACATCATTGCCCTTGCCCGGGATATTACCCTTGCCGAGCAAGAGATTGGCAGCCGCATTGCTTGGCGCGACCGCAATGAAGAGGCCGTCAAAAACTGGCTAGCTTAGGCTTGCTCTTCGAGCGGCCCTACAGCTGGTAAACGCATGAGTTGGGTTTCTGCCGGGTCTTCCTCGTGGTGTGTGCGGTCGGGTTGCATGCCATGTGATTGCTGGCCAATATCATCAAAATAGACGCGCTGGCCATCGGATCTCAGTAAGGTTACTACACCCCAGTCAGCAACGTGGGCGGTAATGTAATCAACAAAATCCAGGGCGCGGTCGTATGCTTGATCCGGGTCAACCTTAAGCCGCTCGGCAATCCGCGCTATGCGTGGGTCAACTGGCTTTAGAGCCATTGGTTCAGTCGGATCGACTTTCTCTTCGACAGGCGGTGGAACAATCTCAAGTATTGGGGCAACTTCTGTGTGGTGTCTTCGTAATTTCATCTACCTAATGATGCACCCGATTGCTGTTACAGGCAAGTTTCTTGCCTAATATACATCTTCCATGAAGTTCAGGATGGCAAAGGTTGGGCCTTCGACTTCGATTGCTGACAGCACATATTCGCTTGGCCACTTGCTTTCTTGGACCCAAATTTCGGCGGCAAAACGCATCTGCCTGAGCTTTGTGGCGGTAATCGCATCGAGGCCACCACCCTGGTCATTGCTGGCGCGGTATTTAACTTCCACCAGGTGCGCAACGCCGTCTTTGGTGGCGATAATGTCGACCTCGCATCGTGCACGGCGAAAGTTTTGCTCTAGGACTTTAAAGCCGCGCATCTCAAGGTAGAGTGCCGCGGCCCGCTCCGCTTTACGGCCTGCCTGGGTGGTATTCATCCGACTATTGTAGCATCGCCCGGATAGGCTTGAATGATTTACGGTGGATCGGGCTTACCCCAAGTTGCGCTAGTGCTGTCACGTGCGCCGCCGTACCGTAGCCAACATGCGCTTCAAAGCCGTAGCCCGGAAACTTGCTGGCAATCTTAGCCATGTATAGGTCGCGGGCTACCTTGGCGACAATACTAGCAGCACTGACTGCCGGCACGGTATCATCGGCTTTTATAACCGCTTGAGTCTTAGGATTTTCCGGCAAAAAGTTTAAGTGGCCGTCAATAATAACCTCATCATAGTCTGCACCGATTTGTCCAAGTGCTTCGCGCATGGCCTTGGTAACTGCGGCCGTTAGGCCAATTTCGTCAATCTCGTGCGGCCAGACCCAACCAAGCCCAATAGCTACAGCCTTGCGCTTAATTTCCCCTGTTAGCCGCTCGCGCTCACGTTTGCTGAGTTTTTTGGAATCTTTAAGGCCTTCGATTGGCTCGCCTAAGATCACAGCTCCAGCTACTAGCGGCCCGGCCCAGCAGCCACGGCCAACTTCGTCTATCCCGACAATCATGCTGGCATTGTAGCACGCTGTTCAGGCGTGATCGCGAAGTGCCGTACCCAAGCTCTCTAACTGGGCCAAAACTAAGCGCTGGGTCGGAATATGCTCTTTGGTAATCGGGTCGCTATCGACCAAATAAATATCTTGGCCGTTGCCAATATCGCCTAGCATTACATTGCCTGGCCCGTTGGTATCAGGTAAACAATTTTCGTTGGTGAGGTAGGCCCGGCTTCGAGCAATAAAGTCAGTTAGAACTTCCGGAGCATCACTGTAACTCTCACAGACTACTGCCAGCGCAGAAGCATCTACATCTGTCTTGTTCGTTTGAAAAATAAATTGAGGGGCATGTTCGCAATAAGGCTGCGTCGTAATCATTGCTTCGATATCAGCATCTAGCGGATGAGGACCGACAGTGAGCAGCTCGGGCAAGATCACTGGACCCATGGATTTGGCAATGGCGGTGCGAAGCTCTTGTCGATGGACGACCAATGCCTCACGTTTCTCTGAAGTCATGTCCATAGACCTGCGATTAACCTTATATACAGTGTTACCGCGGCGGTAAGCTACAGCATCAAAACCACTGCCTAAGTAGCGGTAACCGCCGTGCAACCGTGCGTTAGCATCAAGCAGCGAAGCTGCAGCTTGTGGTTTGTCTTCTGCAAGCTTCTGGATAAGGCGAGCGGTCGCACCAGGTAAGCCGGAGAGTTGGGCAAGGCCATCCTGACGTTCGGCAAGCAAAACACCGCCTTGATAGGCGGTGCCAATACTATGCTCTAGAGCATGTGTTATACGGACCATTGTTGTGCTATTTAGCTTTCGGTGGCTTCGCGGGCGGCCAGGGCAGCTGCTACTTTGGCTTCTTCTGCGGCGTCGGCAGCAGCTTTTTCAGCAGCTTTGGCTTCACCTTCGGCAAGCTTGGCTTCGTGTAGGGCAGCTTCTTCAGCCTCGGCGGCTTCATCGTGGATATTGTTGATGCTGCGGTCAAAGTCTACACCAGTTAGGCGGGCAGCTTTACCAGTACGATCACGCATGTAGCTTAGGTAGTTGCGACGAACTTTAGAACGCTTAGTAACTTCTACAGCGACAACCAGGGGGCTGTGCAGCAGGAAGCTCTTTTCTACACCAACGCCGCTAGCAATGCGGCGGACAGTAATGCGGCTAGTGTGGCTGCCTTTGTTGTCTGTGCGGATAACTAAGCCTTGGAAGATCTGGATACGCTCTTTGCTGCCTTCGCGGATTTTTTGGTGGACCTTTACGGTGTCACCGCTGCGAACGTCAACGACGGCGCTCTTCTTAAAGCTGTTGCTAATTTCTTGAATAATGTTTCCCATATCCGAGATAGTTTACACTAGTTTTAACAGATATGCAACACCTATGCCACGTGTCTGCGGCCCAAGTTGCGGCGCTGGAATGTAGTCAGGCCGCCCCATACTCCGGCAACTTCATCATTTACTAGTGCAAATTGGAGGCAGGCCTGTTTGACTATGCAGTCGGCACACCACTTCATTGCTTCACGTTGTGTGGCTGTTGGACGGCCATCTTTTTGGTCGGGACTAAAAAAGAGTTCGGGGTCGGCACCGTTGCAAGCTCTCAACTTCTGCCAACCTACACCAGCTTCAAGCTGGTCCCGCGCTTCGGGATCAATGACCACCTCGAGTGGATCAATAGCAATAGCCTCTTTAAAGAGGATCTTCTCATCTGATAACATGCTCCTATTATATCATCAGCCAAGAACACGGAAGACTTCGTCGAGGCTGGTTTCGCCGGCGATGGCCTTAAGCACGGCGTCTTGGGACATAGTCAGCATGCCAGAGTGGTGGGCAGCTTCTTCGATGGATTGAGCCGATAAGCTATTGCTTGGTTTTTCGAGCAGGTGGCGTAAATCATCGCTCATGGTGAACTGTTCGCGGACGGCAATTTGGCCTTCGTAGCCATAGGGGTTTTTTTCGGAGCTGCCGGCTTTGTACAGTTGCAGGCCTTCAACATTTGGCTTTTCATAGCCGGGTGGCAGGCTATCTAGCACGCTGTTAATGCGTTGCCATTCGGCCTCAGTAGGATCGTAAGCGGTTTTGGTTTCGGGATCCAGGCGGCGCACCAGACGCTGGGCCATAATCAGGCGGATGGCTGATACGAATAAAGGGTTTTGGCCGATGACATCAGCCAGGCGCGTTAGGGCTGCAGCGGCCGAGCTGGCGTGGAATGTACAAAGTACTAGGTGCCCGGTTAAGGCCGCTTGGAGCGCCGTTTTGGCGGTATCGTGGTCGCGGACCTCGCCAACCATTACAATGTCCGGGTCAAGCCGCAGCACAGCCCGTAACTTATCGGCAAAGCTGTTGTCGTCACCACTCTCGTTGGGATGGACTGGGATTTGGGTAATCCCCGGGAAGCCGTATTCTACCGGGTCTTCAATGGTAATAATTTTACGGGCGTCGGTGTTGAGCGTGTTCAAAATGGAGTAGAGGGTTGTCGTTTTACCGGAGCCAGTTGGGCCAACGACCATCACTAGGCCGCTTGGTTGGCTAATAATGGCATCGACGACCTGGCGTTCGCTGGTGGTTAGGCCAAGCCGTTCGAGATTGTATTTACTGGCGTCCATATTAAACAGCCGCATCACCACGTCCATGCCATTAATTGTTGGCACAGTTTCTAGGCGGACATTAATATCTACCGTTGAGCCATCGGCCATATTCACCGTCTGGGCAATGTGGCCCTGCTGGGCTTCATCTGTTGAGGTGGAAACATTACCGGCGCTGGCAATTGCCGAGATAAGCACGCGGTATTTATCTGGCTGCAGCTGGGCTATGGGGTGGAGCACGCCATCAATGCGGAACCGGATGCGGGCATAGTCTTTTTGGGTTTCTAGGTGAATGTCCGAGGCGCCCAAGCCGTGGGCTTGGCTCACCAGGTAGGCCAGCATGTCGTCAGCCCGGACGCCCTCGAGTACTTGCGAAACCTGGGCGACTAATTGGTCGGTGCCAGCCTGGTTAATCTCGATATCATGGTACTCAATCTGTTTTGGCGGATCGTAGAGCTTCATGTAATCGCGGTAGCCAGTCTCAGAAATAATGGCAAAGCCCACACGGTAGTCAATGAAGCGGTCGCGTAATTCTTTTAGTGACTGCTGTGAGGTGTTGGTTAAAATGCCAAACAGTAAGCCGTTTTGGTTTTTTGTTATTGGTATCGCTTTGTAGCGGTAAAGTTCTTCGTTAGTGAGGACATCGCGGAACAGTTCTTTGTTGGTAATTTGTGATGTGTCGACGTAATTATAATTAAGCACCTGGGCACGGCGCTGTGTACTGCGTTCTTCATCTAATCGGGCATCTTGGCTCATTGCTACTAAGTATAAAGCATAAGCGTAGTCTTGAGGTATAGTAATCGCATGCGCTCGATCATTGTTATTGCCCACGACATCCGCAGCACCCATAATGTTGGCTCATTGCTACGTACCGCCGAAGGACTTGGCGTGCAGCGGGTCATCTTTAGTGGTTACACTCCCTACCCTTTATCAGACAAAGAGGACCGCTTGCCTCACCTAGCCCAAAAAATTAATAACCAAATCCGTAAAACGGCGCTGGATGCCGAAAAACTTGTGCCATGGGAGCGCAGCACTAGCATTACAGCCACTATCACCGCCCTCAAAGCCACTGGCTACGCTGTTATTGCCCTCGAACAGACTGACGGTTCTATAAAATTGCCGGATTACCGGCCACCGGATAAAGTTGTAGTCTTCTTAGGGCGCGAAGTTGAAGGCATTGAGCCCGAACTGCTGGCTCTCTGCGACAGCATTGTTGAGATTCCAATGTTTGGTAAAAAAGAGTCGTTTAATGTTGTTCAGGCGGCCGCCATGGCACTGTACCATTGCCGCTTTGCTGGCTAGAGCTTCCCGTTTATGCTATAATCTGCCTAGAAAATTCAAAACAAATATGGCACTCGCAACCCGACCAAAACCAACGCGCCACCACCAAAAACGGAATGGCCAGCACCACAAACAAAATAAGCACTACGTGAAAGCGTATTGGCCTTATCTACCGATGTTAATGATGGTTGTAATCGGACTAGCTATTAGCAGCCTGTGGTCCGCCAAATCGGCAGTGCTTGGCGCTTCAAGCGACTTCTCGGCCCAAACACTACTTTTGAACACCAACAGTCAACGCGAACACCAGCAAGAGGCCGACCTGACACTTGATACGCAGCTGACTGCGGCCGCCCAGGCCAAAGCCGCTGATATGGCCGCACATAACTACTGGTCCCACAATTCGCCGCAAGGCAAAACACCTTGGACATTTATTGACGCCTCCGGTTATGCCTACCAACAGGCTGGCGAAAACCTGGCCTACGGCTTTACAGATGCAGGCAGCACTATTACTGGCTGGATGAACAGCCCCGAACACCGGGCCAACATGCTAAATGCCGGCTATTCCCAAGTTGGTTTTGGCGTTGCCCACAGCCAAAATTACCAAGGCGCTGGCCCCACTACAATTATCGTTGCCATGTACGGCCAGCCGATCAGTGCTGTTGCCAATATCCACTTCACAGTCCCTAACCAGAGCGGTGACGTCACTGCCAAAACGCTTGGGTCTACCAACCGCGCCCAGCCACCGTCGCAGCTCGTTTCCCGTGTCCAGCTCCTAACCGGTGGCCAAGCACCATGGAGTATGTTTGCCGTTTCCCTGTTAGCTAGCAGCGCGCTGCTGGTCTTCCTGATGCGCCATGGGCTACGTTTGCGCCGTTTGGTTACCCAAGGCGAAGTATATGTCATGCACCACCCGGCCTTTGACCTGGCTATCGTCTTTATCGCCACTGCCGGGTTTGTATTAACCCGCGCTGGCGGTGTCATCCGCTAGTTATTGCAGTTTGAGATTGTCGGCACCGACGAGTTCCTGAAGCTTGCCAAGGCCTTCGCCATCGCGGTTAATGCCGCCAGGTAGCTTTATGGCCTGCCGTGCTTCAGCTTCACCAAGCACTAATACAACTTCTGTTTCACCACTGTGGCTGTCGAGGGTTGCTTTGAGGTTCATCAGGGTTTGCTGGTCATTACTGTTACTGAGGCGAATATAAACGCGCTGGGCAGCAGGTTGTGCGGCATCATCGTCATCAAGCCGCTTGGTGGTCGCGGTTTTTTTGAGCGGTACTTTGGCTTTTGGAACTTTCTTCTTTTTGCCGGTGGCCTGGTAGGCGGAAGCTTGGGCAGCGGTGATTTCGCGGGCGTCGTCAACCATGACTTTGGCCTCGTTGCTCCTGCCGCCATCACGGTCCTTGGCATTGATTTTGCCGCGGATCATGACTACTTTATCGCGCTCCCACAGGCCCATGGTTTGCTGGTAACTGCTGGGGAATAAAATAACTTCGACTTCTCCAAATTGGTCTTCGAGTTTTACGAAGGCCATTTTTTGGCCGTTCTTGGTGGTGATTTCGCGGACATCACTGATCACCCCGCCAATGTTAACTGATTTGCCGTCATGCTCGGGCTTGAGGGTGTTGAGTGGCACGGTTTGTTCGGCAAGCAGCGTCTCAAACAACTCGAGCGGGTGTTGGCTGAGATATAGGCCAAGCAGTTCTCGCTCCCAGAGTAGTTGTTCGCGCGGGTCAGCCGTAACGGCCGGGATTTGCAGCTCTAGTTTTGGTTGTTCCAGAACTGGTACTTCAAGGTTGCCAAATAAATCTGTCTGGCCGCTGCTGGCCTGCTTCTGCAAGCGTGAGGCAAAGGCCAGGAGCAAATCGATGTTTGCCAGCAGTATGGCGCGGTCCCCAAAGCGGTCAAAAGCACCGGCTTTGATTAGGCTTTCCATGGCTTTGCGGTTAACTATGCGGCAGTTAACGCGGCCCAGATAATCTTCTAGTGATACAAATTGCGCTTCATCGCGGGCCCGGATAATTTCTTCTACAGCACCGGTACCAACGTTTTTAATGGCATTCATGCCAAAACGGATGGCGCCGGTTTCTGGCACGACTGCAAACTCCAGGAAAGATTCGTTAACATCAGGAGCCATGACTTTGATGCCCATGTGCTTACATTCAGTGATTTCGATGGCCAGGCGGTCGGTATCGTCGTAGTCACTGGTCATAACGGCGGCCATAAAAGCGCTTGGGTAGTGGGCTTTGAGATAGGCGGTTTGGTAGGCGATTAAGCCGTAACAAGCGGCGTGTGATTTGTTAAAACAGTAGGCCGCAAAGTCTTCGAGCTGCTTCCAGAACTTTTCCATCAGGGCCCGGTCAATACCAGAGACTTCTTGGCCGCCCTGGATCATTTTGTCTTTCATTTTGGCCATCATTTGGGCATTCTTTTTGCCGATGGCTTTACGCAGCACGTCGGCATCACCACCGGTAAAGCCACAAACCTCTTTACTAATCTGCATCACCTGCTCCTGGTAGACCAGCACGCCGTAGGTATTTTTGAGCGAGTTTTCCATGCTTGGGTGCGGATAGCTAATCGTCCGCTCGCCGTGCTTACGGCCAATAAACTCATCAATAAACTGCATTGGTCCCGGGCGGTACAAGGCCACCATGGCCACAATGTCTTCAAAAACTGTTGGCTTTAGGTCCTTGAGGTAACGCTTCATGCCGGCTGATTCCAACTGGAAGACGCCCGTGGTGTCGCCACGCTGGAATAGTTCATAGGTCTCTTTGTCGTCCAGCGGCAAGGTGTTAATGTCGATGTCCACGCCATTGACGCGCTTAATAATCCTGAGGGCGTTTTTAATAATCGTCAGGTTGGACAGGCCAAGGAAGTCCATCTTGAGCAGGCCGAGTTCTTCAACCGGGCCCATCGAATACTGTGTGGCCACTACACCCTTTTGGGCCATTTCGAGCGGAGTGTAGTAAACGATATCTTCGGGGGCAATCACCACGCCGGCGGCATGGACGCCGTGGCTACGGATCGTGCCTTCAAGCTGCACTGCCAGGTCAAAAACTTTCCTGGAGTTCTCATTGGTTTCGTACTCGCGCTTGAGGTCATGGTCGTTCTTGAGCGACGTTTCTAGTGGGATATGCCGGCCCTGGATGGGCGGCGGGATCATTTTGGCTAAGCGGTCAGCTTCGGCGTAGGGCACCTGCAGTACGCGGGCTGTGTCGCGGACGGCGTTGCGGGCGGCCATCCGGCCAAAGGTCACGATGTTGGCAACCCGGTCGGTGCCATACTTTTCGACACAGTACTGGATGACTTCGTTGCGGCGGGTGTCCTGGATATCGATGTCAACATCGGGCATGGAGATACGGTCGGGGTTTAGGAAGCGCTCAAACAGCAGATCGTATTCGAGCGGGTCAAGCTCGGTAATTTTGAGGGCATAGGAAATTATTGATCCGGCGGCGCTGCCACGGCCCGGTCCAAAAACAATTCCTTGGGCTTTGCCCCAGCCTATAAAGTCAGAGATGATCAAGAAGTAGCCGTTAAAGCCCATCTGGTCGATGACTCCCATCTCAAAGGCGGTGCGTTCTAAGACATGTTCGGGGATTATCTTTTTGGCATCGGCCACACTTAGTGTTGAGGCCTCGACTTCTGGGATGTTGCCGTAGCGCCAAGCCAGGCCTTTGTAGACCAGCTTTTCCAGATATGACCGTTCAGTTTCACCGCGGGGTGTTGGGAACTTTGGGATCAGGATTTTACCAAGTTCAATCTCGACATTACAACGGTCGGCGATGGCTTTTGTATTACGGATAACTTCGGGGTGGTCTTTGCCCCAGCGCTTAATAACTTCTGTCGGTTCGGTGACGTGCAGTTCAAAGTTCTTGAGGCTCATACGTTTTTCGTCGCTTAAAAAAGAACCGGTTTGGACGCAAAGTAGCAGCTCGTGGGCCTCTTGATCCTCGTGCTTAAGGTAGTGTGCATCGCAGGTTACGACGCAGTTAATTCCCAGCTCTTTGCCTATCTTGAGCAGCCCCTGGTTAACACCGACCTGCTCGTCCCATCTGCTAGGGTGGTCCGGGTGGCCATGGTCCTGAACCTCGAGGTAGTAGCGGTCGCCAAAATGTTTTTGATACCAAGCCGCGACTTCTTTGGCAGCCTCATATTGGTCATTGCGCAGCAAATCGCCCACTTCACCACCAATACAGCCGCTCAGGGCAATCAGGCCCTCATTGTGCTTCTCTAATAATTCATGGTCGATGCGTGGTTTGTAGTAAAACCCTTCCAAATTGGCGATGGTGCTCAGCGCCATAAGGTTTTGGTAACCCTGCTGGTTCATGGCCAGCAAAATCAGGTGGAAGTTAGGCTTGTCTTTGCCTGGGTCCTTATCGCGGAAGCCACGGGCGGCCACATAGGTTTCCATGCCAATAATCGGCTTGATGCCTTTGGCGGTGGCCTCTTTATAAAACTCAATAGTGCCGCTCATTGTGCCATGGTCGGTCATGGCAACCGCTTCCATGCCCTGTTCTTGGACGTAGTCAATAAGCGCAGGTACTTTGGTTAAACCATCAAGAAGGCTGTACTGCGTGTGGTTGTGCAGATGCACATAGTCACTCGGTGCGAGTGGTTTTGATGCGGCCAAGGCTACCCTCCAGAGGTGTTATTCTTTCCCCCTAGTATACCTCAGACGGACTATTTCTTTAGGTACTTTTTGATGTGGTCGATGGCGTCGTTGGCGTCTTTGATAGCTTTGCTGAGCTCTTTGTCTTCAGCGTCGCCCTCGTGGATAGCACTTAAAACTTCGCGGGCTTTCTCTTTGGTGTCTTTAGCTTTTTCTACCAGGTCACCGAGTTCTTTTTGGGCTTTGTCGGTTAGCTTTTCGCCCTGAGTCTTGGCTTCATCAAGCAGCTTGCTAAGTTCGGTGTGTAGGGCTTTTAGGTCTTTTTCTGCCTCGGATACGCCGCGGCTGGCAACGTCTTTGATGTCGTCGCGTGTTTCTTTACCACTCTTAGGAGCAGTTAGCAGGCCTGCCAGATAACCGGCTACACCGGCAATGGCTGCACCAGCTGCAAATCGTTTCGCGTTTTTACCCATATTATTTCTTGCCTCCTTTTTTACCATGCGCTAAATCAACAATATTGCGAATAAGCTTGATCATGGCCATCTTGCCGCTGGCGTCTTTAAAGACCTCGGCTGCAGCCTCGACGGAATCAACAACTGATTCGGCCTTAACCACCACGGCCTGTACAGCGCGGACAAGTTTAAAAATCACCACGGCAATGGCGATGCACACAAGAATAAAAATGCTCAAGAGGCTGGTCAGGATAATAAGGAGGGTCGTGTCTGTAGTAGTCATAGTAATACTGTAGTAGCTTTAGCTTACCACTTCTGTAAATTTTTTCGCAAGCCCTTTACAGGCCTAGTTGCTTTTTTATCAACTCAGTCGCCATTGCTGGGTTGGCCTTGCCTTGGCTGTTCTTCATGACTTGGCCAACTAGGAAGCCGATGGCTTTCATTTCGCCGTTCTTTACGTCTTCGGCGGCTTTGGCGTTTTCTGCGAGTACCTGGGTAACGATGTCATTAATGGCACCCTCGTCGGAAACTTGGAGGAGGTTTTTATCGGCGGCGACTTTTTCTGGGTCGGTGGCGCCCTTCAATAACTCAGTTAGCACTTCTTTGGCAGCGGTGGAGCTGAGTTTGTTGGCGGCAACGAGTTCTGAGAGCTTGACCAGTGCATCGTCTGAGGCAGTTTGGGCCTCGGCTTCAGTGTCTTCATCGCTAGCTGGTTGCATCATCCAAAAAGCTATACGGCGGGCGTGGTCGGCACCAGCCGATTCGTAGACGCGGGACACAAGCTTGGCGGTTTCTGGGGTGGCAATAATATCTTCAATAACCGCTTTATCGACGCCGATTTGGCTGAATTTTTGGCGGTAGTCATCTGGTAATTCTGGCATCTCCGCTTTGACGCTGGTGATGTAGTTGTCTTCTAGGACTAGGGGCGGAATGTCTGGGTCGGGCATGTAGCGGTAGTCGTCGGCGTTTTCTTTGGTGCGCTGGCTAAAGGTACGCTGTTTGGCATCGTCCCAGCCGCGGGTTTCCTGGACGATTGGTTCGCCTTTTTCTAGTTGTTCAATCTGGCGGATAATCTCGTAATCGACGGTTTTCTCGACCGATTTAAAACTGTTGAGGTTCTTAGTTTCTGTGCGGGTGCCGAGTTCGTCGGTCTTACTAACCGAAACGTTAACATCAAAACGCATGTTGCCGTAGAAGAGGTTGGCGTCGGAAACGTCGGCGTAGCGCATACGCAGGTTGAGTTCGCGGGCGTAGGCTTTGGCCTCTTTGGCAGAGTGCATGTCTGGTTCACTGACGATCTCTAGCAGCGGCGTGCCGGCACGGTTAAGGTCGACCAAGCTGTAATCTTTGCCGGTTGGGTGCACACTTTTGCCAGCATCGGCTTCCATGTGGGTGTGGTGGATGCGGATTAGGCGCTCCTCGCCATCAACCAAAATGTTAATAAAGCCACCCTTCATGATCGGTTCGTCAAACTGGGTGATCTGGTAGCCCATAGGCAGGTCAGGGTAAAAATAGTGTTTGCGGTCAAACTTGCTAAAGCGTTCTGGCACAGTGCCTAGGGCAAAAGCCGCTTTGCAAGCTAGGTGCACAGCTTCTTTGTTGAGCACTGGCAGTGCGCCAGGCAGGCCAAAATCAATGTGGTTAACAAGGGTGTTGGGCGGCGCTTCGCGGGCATCGTTGCCAACAGCAGAAAACAGTTTGGTCTTAGTCTTGAGCTGCACATGGCATTCAATACCAATCGTAGCGGTATATTGGCCTCGGACTTTGGGGTCTATCATTTGAGTGCTCCAAGGTCGCGCAGTGCTTGGCGGAAGCCAGCAAGGGCTTCAAATACATCTTGTTTTCTTATTTTACGGACATCTTCATGGACAATGCGGTTGCGCAGCTTGTGGGCAAACCAAGCAGTGTCATTGCTGGTCAGTTGGTGCTGGGCAGCAACCATGCGCTCACCGGTAGTCTTACCCCTAAAGTTGCAGGCACGCAGTGCATCGTCCAACAAATTATCAGCTTCAATTATTGCCAGGGGCCAGGTTTTGCGGGTAGCGCAATTGCTCTGCAGCTCTTTCCAGCGGTTGGTGTACTTATTAACATCCAGTTTGCGCGGGCGGTTTTTAACAAACATCATCAGGCCCAAGATCATCAGGCCAACGGCAATAATCACAAATATCATGGCATTGACGGTCATACGAGCAACCCCTCTGCGGCTTGGGCTAGCTCTAGCAAAGCACGGTCAGAACGCTGTGGCGCCATTAGCTGTAGGCCGACTGGCAGGTTTTCACTCAGGCCTGCCGGTAAGCTGATCGCTGGAATGCCTACTAAATTGGCACCAACAGTCATAACGTCGCTGAGGTACATTTGCAGCGGGTCATCGGCGTTGGCACCGATGGTAAAGGCGGTGGTTGGGGCAACTGGACCCAGTAAAAAGTCCACTTCCTCAAAAGCTTTATTGAACTCGTTGATAAGTTTGGTGCGGACAGTTTGGGCCTTTTTGTAGTAGGCGTCGTAGTAGCCGCTACTAAGTACATAGGTGCCAATCATAATGCGGCGCTTGGCTTCTTTGCCAAAGCCTTGTCCGCGGGCGTGGGTGTAACTTTGGTCGAGGTTTTTAGCATCGCTGGCGTGATGGCCGTAGCGCTGGCCATCGTAGCGGCCTAGGTTACTGCTGACCTCGGCCGGACAAAGGATGTAGTATACGGCAAGCGCAGTTGGCAGTGATGGCAGGCTGACTTCTGTAATCTCAGCACCGGCGGCCTTGAGTTTGTCAGCGGCCTCTGTAATCACGCCCTTGACACCCTCATCTAAGCCTTCACCCATATATTCTTTGATAATGCCGATCTTTTTGCCGACAATGTCACCACTCAGGCCGGTGTAGCCGGCGCTGTCACGCTCAATTGTTGTGCCGTCGAGGTCGTCACGGCCTGCCATAACGTCAAAAATAAGGGCGGCGTCTTCTACTGTGCGGGCCATTGGGCCAATCACGTCGAGCGAGCTGCCCATGGCCACCACGCCCGAACGGCTAATGGTGCCGTAGGTTGGCTTGTAGCCAACAACGCCAGTAAAGCTGGACGGCTGGCGGATAGAACCGCCAGTGTCAGTACCGAGCGCAAACGGTGCCAGTTCTAAAGCAACAGACGCTGCCGAACCGCCCGAGGAACCGCCGGGAACACGGGTTTTATCGTGCGGGTTTTTAGTAGTCATAAAATCGGAGTTTTCGGTGCTGGCACCATGGGCAAAGGCATCTAAGTTGGCTTTGGCAACACAGATGGCGCCTTCGGCCTCTAAGCGGTTGATGGCTGTTGCTTGATACGGCGCTTCAAAGCCACGCAAAATGTTGCTAGCGGCAGTGGTGTCGGCACCAAAGACCAGGAAGTTATCCTTGGCAATAAACGGTACACCGGCTAGGCGGCCTTTGTTATCACCAGCGTCAACGGCTGCGGCACGGGCACGGGCATTACTGGCCAAGGTCACAATAATGGCATCAAATTCTTTGTTACCTTCGATAGCTTTCAGGGATTGCTCAACAAGATCAGTAGCTTTTAGTTCGCCAGCGGCCACTTTGGCAGCGATCTCGGCAATTGGTAGCCAAGCGCCCATTAACCGACCATCCGTTTGACTTTAATCTGGCCGTCTTCTTGGTCCGGCAAATTCTTGAGCAAATCACCCGGTGCGTAACCATAGTCACGCACTTCGTCAGCGCGAGTAACATTAGTCAGGCCTGTTACCTGGTTGGTCGGCTCTAAGCCGTCAACATCAACCGACTGCAGGAGCTCAACGTACTGCAAGATTTCGGATAGTTCTGAACTGTATTCCGTAATCTCGTCATCAGAGAGGTCGAGGCGTGCGAGCCGAGCCAATTTTAATATATCTTCCCGGGATAGTTTTGCCATTTGGTAACAGTATAGAAGATCAGCTAGTTAGATGCTAGATCAGATTGGCTGTTTTATTGCCAATTAGTAATAATTTCAGCAACAGGCGCATGGTAGCCCAATATTGCATCAATAATTTTGCTAGTCGTCGGTATTTCTGGCTCAAAGCTGGCAGGATCAATAACTGCGTCAGAGGCAATCATCAGATGATAATCATGGGTATTGGCGCCAAAAGACGTCGCGACTACACAGCGTGACGCAAACCCGCCGCACAAGATCACTGATTCAACACCCAAAGCTTGGAGGGATTGATGCAATGAGGGGTTACTAAAGGCATCGTAGTGCTCTTTGGGAATGATCGTCTCATTATCCAATGGCTGCACCCTGCCATGAAACGCATACTGAGCATTACCCGGCCGAGAATCGATCACTACATAACCCTCGGCAACATCACGCAGCATTTTTTCCCGAACCGGTTCTTGTGGCATGGCAACTGACTCATACATCTGCGTCCAAATCACCGGCACACCAGCAGCCCTGGCCGCTTCAATAAAGTGCTCCAGATTAACAAAGTTGGCCTTACCCATTTCTGAGAGCGAATAGCTTCGGTCAGCCAGGACCGCCTCATCCATGTAGGCATTCTGCTTATCAACAACTATCAGCGCCGTTTTACCAGGTACAAAATGCCTAAACCAATCGCCCATTAGCTTGTCAGTATCCATCGGACAACCATGTCCTTAATGCGTTTGTATTCTTCTTCGGTATATTGCATGTTGGCGATGCAGTACTGCTTGCCTGCTGTATTGGTGCAAAACATGCAGTCCGTCACGTCAAAACAGTCGTTAATGAAGAAGCTGTTATTGACCTTATTGCTCCAGGTTACAAAGAAACTATTCGAGACATTTTGGCTGTCATCAACTTTTACGCTAAAGCTTGAAGTTTGTGATCGCTGTGAGGCAGCGATGAATTCACTGTCATGCATAACATCGCTAAACAATATATTCTTGGATCGCTGGATAAACTGCGAACGAAAGACGTTTTCTGATTGGACAATATTGTCGCTCTCGGCAATATTTATGGCTTCCATTTGGCGTTCGGTGGACATAAAGTTTGTCTCACTCCAGGCCGCAAGAATGCTCTGAATATCCGGGAGAGGTCGGGCGGGCATTAAGTCTTGATCCTCACCACGCTTACGGGCATTGGCCATGGTAATGAACTTGGAAGCATTATTTGAACCTGCCCATGTCACCTCACCGGTGGTACTGTCGTTGACTTGGATCGGGAGGCGAATATCAAACGCGTACTTTTGCATGAATTGCTCAAGCGATAGCGGGTTTTGGTAACCAAAAACTTGACCGATGATTTTGTCGAGTAGTTCTTGGGCTTGCGCTGGTGTCATGTCGTCTCCTTTCTTTTGTTAACTGGTTTTCTTCCTGATGATTGCATTGCCATGATTTCGCTGAGATTCATGCTCATGGTTGGTGTCGCCATCGCTGCCGTTGGCGCTGAGCCGGGTGGCGGCGCAGCTCCGGCAGGCTGCGCTGGGGCGGCGATTGCCGGAGAGGCTGTTTCCACAAACTTCGATGGCAGATTGATGGTTTCAGCAACCTGTTCGTATAGCGTCAGGCTGGCCGGGTTGGCCGTCGTTACGGCTGCGCGTTGTGGCGCGTCCATGGTACGTAATTTAATACAAGGGTTGAGCTGGCCTTTAGCGAGCAAGCGAGCAATACACTCCCGAGGGTGAAGCTCGGTCAGCATTCTCACACGAAGATCCTGCTCCTTGATACCGCGGGCGTTTTCCTGCTCGATTAGCTCCTTAGGAATCTCGAGCTTGAGGTTGCCTTCGAGGGCTCGGGCGTCTTCTTCGGAGGTTCGGAAGACATAGTAGTTGTAGACATTGGCAAAAATTGCTGCTTTGAGGTCGTCATCGATTTGACCAAAATACTGTTGGGTAAGGAAGACTGACAGGTTGTATTTGCGCGCCTCAGCCAGAATTGAAGCCAGAGCTGGCGTTTGGACTACCGAGACTTCATCAATTATCATGATAACTTTTTGATTAAAGGCATGCGACTGCGCCAGCAAAAATATCTGTTGGATCAGCAAGCCAGCCACGGTTTTAACGACTTTTTCGCCCATTTTGACTTTGTTGAGCGAGAAAACTGTCAGGAAGTTGTCATTGACTGTCTTGGCCAATGAAACATTGCCGTTGCCAACCAGCGCCGGCTGAAGCTGCATTTCGTCCACCAACGACACCACTGGGGAGATAACCTCGTTGTAGTACTGTGTGCGAATTTCGTTAAAGTCGCCCCCGAAGAACTTGGCGATGTTTGTCGGCACAAATTCACGAACATGGTCTAGCACTTGATTGCGCAGCTCTATCTCTGTGAGGAATCGCTTGAGCATGTCGAGCGACATGTTTTGAGCAGTAAACAGCACAAACAACGCAAAGCGTAAGGTTCGGTCAAGGCGGGGCGTGTACTGGTCAGCCAGCAGGGACTTAAAGAGTGTGGCTGTCAGCTCGGTGGCAGCGGAAGTATCAGCGCCAGCACTGGCAAAGAGCTCCGTGCTCTCGTCACTAAAGGTGATAACCTTTGAGCTCGGCATGCCTTTAAAGTCCTCAGCCAGTGAGGCGTGAGGGTCAATCACAATGACGCGGTAGTTCATATTGAGCGCCGTTTGCTGCAGGCGATCAACAAATAGGCTGATAAATTTAGACTTACCGCTACCGCTGGCACCGATAATAAAGGAGTGTTTATCAAACTCGTAGTTCGTAATGTTGAGGTAATAGTTATTTGAGAAGTATGGGAAAGTGTCCACCTCGAAGACTGCGTTGAGGTTCTGGCTGACAAGCATGTGCATAGATTTTTCTATGTTGAGGTAGCGCGGCGTTTGGCGATGCATATATCGGGTATTGCCTGCAAAATCGACAGCCAGCAGATGCGCTGGGAACTTAAGCATCTTCTTTTTGGCATGGAACCAGGCATCACCAGCCCCCAGGAAATACATATTGGCCGAAACATTGGCTGTTCCATCGTTAATGATCCGGATGCTAAAAACGACATATTGCAGATCGAGCGACTTTTTGACGTGGTACTTTTCTTTAAGGTCAAGCAGGCTGCCACCGGTTACAAACGATACAAAGCGCTGCTTACGGTGCTGCTCTGGCAGGTTTAGCTCCGTGGCATCAACCGGGCGCAGTAGCAAGCCATCAATATTGGTCGATAAGGCTGCTAGATTTTGTTCGGAGCGGACAAAATAGCGCACAACATTGTCGGTACACATAAAAATAATGTCGAACTTGCTGAGTTTTCCAGCGTATTGATGGATCGAGTTATAAAGTGTCCGCCACTGGTCGGCAGAAATTGCTTCATTGAGTAGGTAGACTTCAAACAGGTTTTGCATGGGCGTTTACAGAGAGTATACCGCTTATCTCTATCTGTGGCAAAAAGTGACCAATTACGCACTTTACAAAGCATAAGCAATGGGAATATTATGCAGTAAGATATTTCACACAAGCAGAGACAAAAAACTTATGACCACGGCAGAAACATTTCCGCAATCGACCTCCCACCCTTCTCCCACTGAGAAGGGTGTTTTGTATAGCGATTATATATTGCCTGATTACGACGGCAATGTAGACGCTTCTAGTGTAGTTAACCTGCCGGTTCAGCCACAGGGCGAATACGGCATTGCTTACCCCCAGCTGCTCTCCATGGATGACGATACTAACACCAGCTATAAAGTTGTCCGTTTTGAAGCCGCTAACCCGCGCTCGGACGTCTGGGTAGTTAAAGATACTGCCTGGGGCACTCAGCCCGAAGGCCTCAACACCGATGTTGCCCGCAAACTGATGAGCATGGGCTTTAACGTTATAATCAAAGGCCCAGAAATTGGATCATCACTTCCTCTCTCGCAAAGCGCGTTTAACACCCACAAAGTCCTTGATTACTTCTCTAGTTTGGGCTATTTATCTGCCAAACAAATTGCTGTCGAGGGTTACTCACGCGGCTCAATGCTGGCCTTTGGCACCAATGCCTACGCTGAGGACTTTGGACGCAATGTCATTTATTCCAACCTCACCGATCCATGCAATGCCCTCCCAATCCGTTCAGACCTCGAAACGATAAAAAAGGGCATCCGGCTGCCGCTTGATTTGGGCCTGCTTGCCTTAGCAGTTGGGCACACACTTACTTCACCTGGAAGGGGCAAGCACCTCTCAAAAACTGCCGACTTATCACGAGAAGGTGGCAAACAGTTTATCCGAACTGGCCGCCCGCTAATGAGCGGTGAGGCTGGTATGATGGCGGCCCGTACCCCGCTTGATATGCACGCCACTATCGCCTTTTTCCGTCTCTGCGGTGTTAACGATGCTAAAACCTACCGCCAGATCCTCGGCGACCGCCCGAACGTCCGCTTTGTCCGCCCGGATGGTGGCCACGGTGCTGGCATTGATACCAAGATTATTGGCAACATCGCCTTGCGTTTTGGCCGCCTGGCTGACCAGCTTTCAGAAGGCCGCTCTGCCGCTGAACTAGATTACCGGCACATCTTACACGGCCTACAGTTAGTTAAATCCAGCTAAATAACTTGGATGTTGCGCAAAAACGGTTCTTCAAAGCGCGCCAAAAAGAGGCGCTGTTCGGCGAGCGTTAAGGTTTGCGGTACCAGTAATTTTTCGGGTTCGGGTGTCCACAACCCTGCCGTTACTGTTACTGCGCCTTGGCCTTCGCGGCCGGCGATGGCGGCCTCATCTGTGTAATAATTACCAAATTTTAAATATGGATGGGTGCCAATCTGTACCAGGTCACCAGTTTTTATTGCTACGGCTGGGCGGGCTTCAGGGATGGTACTTTGCAGGAGGTCAATCTCATTCCTGCTCATAGTTAGTAAATAAGCAGTACGCCACAAGCGTGGGATTGGGCCAGCGCCAGGGTTGCCGTTAAAGTTCAGCCATTGAGTTTTGGGCACGGCCTCCTCTGATACTTCCTGCCAGTTGAGCTGAAGGTAAGATGGCGACCTTGAACCAGCCACCGCCCACGTAGCTGCTTTTCCAAGCTTGCCGCTGGCAGCCTGGAAGCGTTCGGTAGCCCGCATCAGGTTGGCCGAAAAATGTTCTTTATCAAACTCCGTCATGCCGATTATCCTACGCCTTTTGCTTGATTTGTTCAATAAGATCGCGCAGTTCGGCGGCGGTCTCAAACTGTAGGTTGGCGGCGGCCAGTTCCATTTGCGAGGACAGGTCTTTGATGAGGCTGCCGTATTCGTCCTTGGGAATTTTCTTGAGGTCAAGCTTGGCACGTTTGGCTTCTTCGGGTAGGTCTGGGCGCATACCTTTTTCGACAGCGCGTTTTATACCAGTTGGGGTAATACCATGCTTAGCGTTGTAGGCCTCCTGGATCTTACGGCGGCGGGTGGTTTCGTCGATGGTATATTGCATGCTGTCGGTTACCCTGTCGGCGTACATAATCACCCTACCCTCTTCATGGCGGGCGGCCCGGCCAACAGTCTGCACAAGTGCTTGTTTACTTCGCAAAAAGCCTTCTTTATCGGCGTCTAGGATTGCAACTAACGAAACCTCGGGCAAGTCGAGGCCTTCCCGCAGCAGGTTAATGCCAACCAGCACGTCGTAGATGCCTAGGCGCAGGTCGCGCAGGATGTCGGTGCGGTCCAGGGTATCAACATCGCTGTGGAGGTAGGCGACTTTCATGCCGAGTTCTTGTAAATACTCAGACAAGTCCTCGGACATGCGTTTGGTAAGCGTCGTGACTAGCACGCGCTCCTGCTTGTCTATGGTGGCCCGGATTTCGGCAATCAGGTCATCTACTTGGCCCTCAACCGGGCGGACTTCGATTGGTGGGTCAAGCAAGCCAGTTGGGCGTATGACCTGCTGGGCGGGCTCTGGGCTGCGGCTAAGCTCATACTCGGCCGGGGTAGCCGAAACATATACAGCTTGGTTAACATGGCGTTCAAACTCGGTAAAAGTCAGCGGGCGGTTATCGAGGGCGCTGGGCAGCCGGAAGCCATATTCTACCAACACCTCTTTGCGCGCCCGGTCGCCGTTATACATGCCCCGGACTTGCGGGATAGACATGTGCGATTCATCAACCAGCAGCAAGTAGTCATCCGGGAAGTAGTCCATTAAAGTGGCGGGCTGCTCGCCTGGCTCGCGGTTGGTCAGGTAGCGGCTGTAGTTTTCGATGCCTTTCACAAAACCGGTTTCCTCAAGCATTTCCAGGTCAAAACGGGTGCGCTGCTCGATGCGCTGGGCTTCGATGAGTTTGTTTTCCATCTTAAACTGGGCAACGCGGTCGTGCAGTTCCTGGTCAATTTTGCCAAGCGCGACTTTGAGCTTATCCTGAGGCGTTACGTAGTGGCTGCTTGGGAAAATCTTATAAGAATCGAGGGTGGCCAGGATTTCGCCAGTAAGCGGGTCAATTTTGATAATCCGCTCTATCTCATCACCAAAGAATTCGATGCGGTAAGCTAGTTCTTCACCTGCTGGAAAAACATCGACGACGTCACCACGGACCCGGAAAGTACCACGGTGAAAGTCAATGTCATTACGCTGGTACTGGATGTCCGTTAGTTGACGCAGGAATTTATCGCGCACCCGGCGCTCGCCAGCTTTTACCTCAACCGACAGGCCGTTATAGTCATCGACCGAGCCAATGCCGTAGATACAGCTGACACTGGCCACGATAATCACATCTTTACGGCTTAAGAGCGCGTCGGTGGCAGCGTGGCGCAACCGGTCGATTTCTTCATTAATCTGGCTGTCTTTTTCAATAAAGGTATCGCTGCGGGCAATATAGGCTTCTGGCTGGTAGTAATCAAAGTACGACACAAAGTAATGGACGGCGTTATCTGGGAAAAAGTGTTTAAACTCACCGTACAGCTGGGCCGCCAGAGTTTTGTTGTGGCTTAAGATCAGCGTCGGCTTCTGCGTATTCTGGATAAGGTTGGCCATGGTAAAGGTCTTACCGGAACCGGTTACGCCCAGCAGTGTCTGGTGCTTTTCACCAGCCTCAAGGCCGGCAGTCAATTGGGCAATAGCCGCCGGCTGGTCACCGGTTGGCTGAAAGTCTGAGGCAATTTTAAACTTAGGCATCCTACCATTGTACCGCCTCTGGCCCGATTGGCGCCAGACTAGAAGCTCAGACTGGACAGGATTTGCTGGGCCTCAGCCATCGTTGGGCTTGAAAGATAGGCTTTTGCAGCGGCTAACGAAGTAAACTTGTTGTCTCCATTCCCAATGCTGACACTGCCAGTCGTAAAGATTGATCCGCCGTCATTTGTTGTTTGGCTTGGTAAGGTAAAGACGTCGTAGCCCATGCTGCGCATCGACTCAACCACACCATCTTTGTTTTCGACGGCCAGCCATGGCACAAAAGTTGCCCCATCACTAGTAACTACACCGCTGACTACATACAAACCAGTAGTGCTCTTGAGTGGTTCTTTGCTTACTACGGTAAACTCGGGACACGGGCCAAGGTCGGCATTTTTGGTAGTAACCGGCACCGTGTCATCACAAGCCCCACCTAGACCACCAATACCGTTCTCCCAGGTAAGGACAACTTTACCGTCAGCGCTGGTGAGTTTGTACTCGTCACGGTTGCCAGACACGCCATCGGTCACACCCCCGCTTAGCTTCCAGGTTTCAGGATACTTAAAGGTCGTACTGCTTAGGGTCGACTTAAACGTAAGCTGCTTTGGGGTTTTTGCAACTATCTTTTTCTTGGTCGGCACACTGCTGCTGGACGCGGTGGCATTGGCCGCATCCAGGGTGGCATTGGCCTGTTTTTGGCTATTAAAGACAAAGTAGCCCGTACCTACGATAATTGCCAGCACAACAAAAAGAAGCAGGCTTTCGACTGCGCTAAAACCTTTTTGGTTGATTTTCATAGCTACTCCTTTATGCGTATAACTTCTTATACTTAGCATGCTCTTTGTCGAGGTGAGCCGTCAAGGTCTTAACCAATTCGTCAGCATCTTCATTGAAATCAACGTAGGCGCCGCTGTGAAGCGGATGGGCCAGTTCCATCAGAGTTTGGATCTGTTGGCTGACACCGCCGGCACCTTGCAAGAAAGCGATTGGCGTGTCCGTTTCCATAGCAATAGTGAACTCGTGTAGGGTGCCAAGGCGGCCGCCAATACTAATCACTGCGTCACTCGAAGTAATTAAGAGCGTGTCGCGGCCAACGTAGTGCAAACCACAGTACAGGATGGTGTCATAGGCTTCGGTAGGCAGGCGATATTTCATGACGTGCTCAACCTTGCTGGCTGCTGGGCTGATGCCAACGCTCATCCGGCCGCCGGCTTTCTTGTAACCCTCGGCAGCGTAATTTGGCAGGCCGACTGTCGCCCCTGTTAGTAGCGTATGTCCGGCCTTGGCAATAGCCGCGCCAAGCGCGTAAGCTAGTTCCTTGCCCTCTTCGACACTTTCGCCTTTAGCAGCCCCAGAAACACAAATTTGATACATAACCCTACCCCCTTAATTGGTCGCAAGCTCAAGCTGCGGTTGCAACTGGCTCATAACTGATGATTCGACCGTGTCGTGCTTTAGATATTTTAATACAATTTCATGCCAAAGCGATTGCTGATAATACTGGACTATGCGCTGGTCAAACGGCAACTGGTTACATAGGTTAAGCGCCGCATCAACGATATTGAGCGATACTGGCTGGTGTTCGGCCAAAATGCCAAGGGCTGCCGACTCGTGCCAGAACTCAAGCGTTGGCTCAATATGGCTCAAAAACTCTTCTACCATTGGCCAAGACATATCTTCGAGCTGGATGTGCGGCGCAAATAAGTCTTCATTAAACAGGTGCTGCAAGCGGCCATAATAACGCTGGACTATGTGCCATGGCACAACTTGGTCAAGAATTGTGGCCTCGAGGGCTGGCTGCCCCTTAGCTACTGTTTGGACGGCGGCACCAAAATCGCGGCGCATGAGTGACAACTTAAGGAACGAACTGCTGGCCCGCAGGTCATTGAGGGCATGCAGCGCAAATGCCAGGCTGGCAGTAGTGGCACCGGCTGGCGCATTTGCCGGTAGTGGCAAAATTACGACTGCGCCCAGCTCAGGCAGGCTAAGTACATTGTGGCGGGTTGTAGCGACGCTGCTGTGGGCCAAATCCTGCCAGCGGGCAGTGTTGGGATGGGCAATTGTCACTGTCCGGGCTTCAAAGTCACTGGATTTAAGTTTTTTATACTCATCCAGCAAAGTTTTTTGCCAAGCAGCATTTTCACAGAGGCGGGCGGCCGTCAGGACCAGTGCCGGACTTTCATGCTTGAGGTAAGAATCGAGCGACCGGTACCCAAGACGTTTCATGGCCCGCTTGGGCGGGTTACGTTTCATAAGTGTTTTGAATTTGGTGCTCTTAAGCGCCAGCCCAGAGTGGACAATTTTGGCATCTTTGAGGGCGTGGACCATGCCGGCAACAATATCGCCTTCGGCGGATATGTGGGTAGCAGCCCGGGTCCGCAGCGTCTTGACCAGCCGGGCATCGTCAGCGCGGACGCGCTCCAGCAATGCTTGGTATAGTTCTTTGCCGGTGGTATCTTTTGGATCTAAGCCCAGTTCGCGGACTTTGGCGCGGGCTTCGCGCTCGGTTTTAGTAGACAGCGAAATATCGGCACTCGGGTTGCCGTGTGCCCGTTCTAACTTGCGCAGTTCCGTTTGAAAGTACGGTTCTGCAGCCCCGAGCGACTCTGAGAGGAAACGCGTCATCTTAAGCGATACCCTTGCTGTTTTTGTTACACATAGTGCTTACACTTACAGATTAGCATAAGCGTGGCAAAACGCATACGGTTTTAGAATGGTTTTGCCTTGTACCAATCCGGCGAGTTGCGGAGCAGTTCACTGAGCTGTTTTTCAGACAGTAAGCCTTTCTGGGCACCAACTTCTTGGACCACATTCATCGAGTTAATTGGTGCCCATTGCAGTGCGCCTTCAATAGTGTTGCCCTTGGCAAGTGCGGCCACAAAAGTCGAAGCAAAAGCATCCCCGGCCCCAGTGCGTTCTTTTGGAGGTGCTGGGTCTGGATACAATGGCATTTGGAGGCGGGTTTGGCCATCTGAGGCATAAGCCCCGGCTGGACCATCGGTAATAACCACAATCTTTGGCCCTAGGACATGGAGGCGGTTCATCAGGTCGTGGATGTCATCGTAATTACCGCCGGAAACCAGGACGGCTTCTTCGCGGTTCAAGAACAAAACTTCGGTGCGGGCGTAAATCCGCTTTAGGCGCTCAATTCCGGCTTCCATTTGGAAAGTTCCTGGCTGGAAGGCCAGCTTAACGTCCGGGTTTTCGTCGAGCCAATCGGCTACTTGGTCGTGGTATGGCAGGGCGTGGTCGCTGATCGAGCTAAAGTACACCCAGCGCGGCGTTTCATCTGGGCGCAGGTGCGGCCAGTGGTAGTCGTACTCTTCGTGCTTAATCAGGATGGTGCGTTCTTCTTTATACCAGAGGACATAGTGGTAATTACTGTTTTTATCGGCGTTAATGCGGACAAAACGGTGGTCGACTTTCTCTTTTTGAAGTTGGACGATCATGTCGCGGCCCGCTTGGTCGCCACCAACATTGGTAACAAAGGCAGTGTTCAGGCCTAGACGCGCAAATGCCACCGCGGCGTTGGCAGCATTACCAACGGCGTCTAAAATCTCGACGTGGTCATACGGTAGCTTGGTGCCAAAAGGCATAGCCAACCACTTACCTTGGTCGTTTTGGTAAGTGACAGCTTTGTCATCTTCTAATTTAATAAACGCATCCGTTACGATATCGCCGATGCTAATGACGTCGAGCTGATCTGCCACTTGTTCCCACCCTAAGTTTTATATTGCTTATGCCTTAAAGTGTATCATCTACACTAATGCTTTGCCAGCAGAGTTGAGGTCGTCAATTTTGCTTTCCACAACGGCTTGGACGGCGGCAACGACTTCTTTACTGACCAGTTTAGCGACCGAGTACTCATCGGGGTTTTCTTTGAGGATTTTCTCGAGGGCCGTGCGGTAGGCGAAGCGCATGTCGCTGTTAATATTTACCTTGCTGACGCCAATCCGGACAGCGTCGCGGAAGTAATGGCCGGGAGTATCGCTACCACCATGCAATGAGATATTGCAGTCGATAGAATTGCGAATTTGTCGCAATAAGTCTAAATCGATAACCTTGGGTACAGGGTACTTGCCGTGCAAATTGCCCACGGCGGCGGCAAAGGTGTCGATGCCGGTGGCATCAACGAAAGCCCGGGCGCCTTCGGGCGTGCTAAAGGTCTTCTTGATCTCTTCGTAGTCGATGTCTTCTTTGTGGACGTTGCTGCTGCCGCCAAAGTAGTGCGGCTCGCTTTCGACCAGGGCACCGGTGAGTTTTGCATACTCTACGATCTGTTTGGTGGCGGCAATGATTTCTTCGTCGCTGGCATCGTGGTTGGCTTGGGAAACATCAATGTGGATAAACTCAAAACCGGCTTCAATGCCGTCCATGGCAGATTCGACAGATGGGCTGTGGTCGAGGTTGACGTAAACTTCAACGCCGTACTCGTACTTAAAGTTGTCGACCATGTCGCGGACGTTATTAATGCCAATGTCATCGACTTCGCCCTGGCTGACTTCTACCAAGATTGGGGCGTTTTTGGCGGCGGCGGCTTGGACAGCAGCTTTCAAAGTCGCTTCGTCGTCTAGGTTAAAGGCGCCAAAGGCCCAGCCTTCATCGCGGGCTTGCTGCATACGCTGGCGCGCTTGCATACAGTTTTGTCTAATCTGTTGTAGTGTTAATGGCATGCCTACCCCCTCTTATCTTTCTTGTCGGTGACTTCATGGGCTGCTAAGCGGATGTGCTTGGTGTCTAGTCCAAAATGCTCGCGAAGTTCGCTGGGTTCGCCGGATTCGCCAAAGTGGTCTTTCATGCCAATGCGGCGCATTGGTGAGGGCAAGTTTTCGGCCAATAGTTCGGCGATGGCGCCGCCAAGGCCGCCGTTGATCTGGCCTTCTTCGACCGTCACCACGCAACCAGTTTTGCGGACGCTTTTCAGGATCGTTTCAGCATCAAGTGGCTTAATAGTAGGTACATGCACGATCTCAGCTTCAATCCCATCTTTATACAGTTTCTCGGCCGCCACCAGAGCCTGGTATGTCATGGTGCCGGTAGCGATGATGGTGACGTCAATGCCCTGCTCTAGGACATAGGCTTTGCCGATCTCAAATGGTGTTTTGCTAGTTGTAATAATTGGCGTGTCTTCGCGGGCTAGGCGCAAGTAGCCAGGGTGGACTTTATCGGCGGCTAGGGCGAGCGTGGCTTTTTCGGCTTCCACAGAATCGCAGGGCGCAATTACAATCATGTTTGGCAGGACGCGCATTAGGGCGATGTCTTCGAGCATCTGGTGCGTAGCACCATCAGGGCCAACACTAAGGCCGGCGTGCGAGCCGACAATTTTAACCGGCCGCTCGTTTAAACAGGCTGTAGTGCGGATTTGTTCCCAGTTACGGCCTGGGCTAAAGGCAGCATAGCTGCTAACAAAGGGTATTTTGCCCATGGCTGCCATGCCGGCACCAACAGTGGCCAGGTTTTGCTCGGCCACGCCAATTTCAATAAAGCGCTCCGGGAACTCGGCTTTAAATAAGCTCATCTGGGTAGATTCCGTTAGGTCTGCGCAGGCCGCCACAACATTGACGTCGCGTTTGCCGGCTTCGAGTAAGCCGCGGCCAAAACCTTTGCGAGTCGACTCGCTCTGAAGCTTGCCGGTAATGTCGGCTAGGTACATATCGCTCATTTGGCCCTCTGTAACATCCGCCAACCGGCGGTAAATAAGCTCATCGTTAGCGCTATGCAGGCAATAAACAGGACAAACAACACCAAGTCACCTACGTTGAGCGACGATTTTCCGCAGTTAAGGACTACAATGCCATTGCTGTCGCTACAAGAACGGAAACCGGCAATATCATTGGATAAAACGCGCCCGGACAAATAAAGCAGGCCAATGCTACCAAAGCCGAGAACCCATGTACCCAGAATAAACCACGGGCTGCGATGGAACTTAGCTTTTGCTTTCTTATATTGGTTAAAACCTGCTTTATTCATGTTCGCTCCTAATTTTGCCGCCAAGGGTACGCAGTTCGTGGAGCGCTTTAACGGCTTGTTCGTGGTTTGGCGGTGCGCCGTGCCAGTGGAAGTCGTTTTCCATAAAGTCTACACCCTTGCCAGGGATAGTGTGGGCAATGATCATAACTGGCTTTTCATGGATAGCTTTGGCCATTTCGCAGGCATCAATTACGGCTTCAATGTCGTTGCCATTGATTTCTAGGACATGCCAGCCAAAGGCTTCCCATTTGCCCTTGAGGTCTTCTAGCGGCATGATGAGCTCGGTTGGGCCATCAATCTGGATGTTGTTGCGGTCGATAATACCAGTGATGTTATTGAGCTTTTCTTTGCCGGCTAGCATGGCGGCTTCCCAGATGTTGCCCTCGTCGAGTTCACCATCGCCCATGATTACGTAAACGCGGCGGGTTAGCTGTTTGTCCATGCGCAGTGCGAGCGCAACGCCGGCACCTTGGCTAAGGCCGCTGCCTAAAGGCCCGCTGGTGGTTTCTAGGCCAGGCAGACGAGTCCGTTCCGGGTGGCCCTGCAAACGCGAACCAAGCTTGCGTAGCGTTAACAGCTCTTTTTTAGGAAAGAAGCCAGCATGGGCCATGGTGGCGTAGCGTACCGGTACGCAGTGGCCGTTGCTCAGTAGCAATATGTCACGCTCATCCCAGTCCGGGTTTTGAGGGTCGTGCTTCATGACGTCAAAATAAAGTGCCGTAAAAATGTCCGCCAGGCCAAGTGGACCGGCACTGTGGCCGCTGCCGGCGTGCTCAAGCATATGGATAATATCCTCGCGAATATCATTTGCGATGACTTCCAATTGAGCAATCGGTAATTTTTTGGTCATTCTGCTTGTGATTATACCAGATACTACCAGAGTGACCACTGTGTTGTGGTATTGATAATTCATGGTATAGTATCCACGTAATGAAGAGCTTTGCGCGCGAACTTGAAAACGTTGACCTTGATATGTCCACCATGACCATGGACGAAGAAGCGCAGACACAACTGGCTGAGTACGGCCCTTGTGTTACCATTTTTGGCCAACTGAACCGCTTTGATTCCCTGCTGCGCATGTACGGCGAGAATAGCGTGCCGCTTGAACCATATCTGCCGGTTAGTCGCTACGGTAAGGCCGCGCTTAGCCTACTAGAAGCAGACAGTGGAAACATCAAGCAAAGCATTGATCACGTGTTTTGCCGCGAAGCCGAGTTGCAGCTTGTGCGATCACTGCAAGACACCACCACTTTCGGAGGGCATGAAAGGCCCGTAACTATTCTGGTTGATGAAGAACGGACGCCAGTGGGTGTTGTTAAGCACCATGGCGAGGAAACGCTCTACACCTGGAAAACTGTTACCATACCTACGCTCAAGAACCCGTCTGGCGTTACACTGCCCGCCGGTGCTTTCTCAGACATCGATTATCATTACCCGCTATATTATGAAGCCAATGGCCAAAACGTTCATGTGCTCGCAGCAACGCCTAAAAATATTGGAGCTGTCCGCTTTGGCCGTCTTGATATGACGCACTACTCAACCGCAATTAGGGAAAGCATTATTCAGGATGTGCTTGAGGATAGCGGCAAGCGCCGTGCCTTTTTTGCGCCACACGCTCACGATTCAATCCATTACAACCCAAGAACTATTGGCCACCGGGTAGCGGCGCTGCTCAAACGAGCAAGTTAAATAAGCTGTTGCAGCGTACGGTAGGCGGCATGCGGGTCAGCACTTTTTTGAATATAACCGCCGACGTTTAAGACTTCCACGCCGGCCTCGACCAGCGCCTGGATGTTCTGGTCGTTAATACCTCCGTCCCAGCCAATTTCGGCGTCGGGGTGGTGCTCGCGGACTTTCTTAACTTTATCGAGCAGTTGCAGGTCGGCCTCACCGCCGTGGTAGCCCAGATGGCCGCTAAATATCAGCACGTGGTCAAAGCTGTGCATAATCTGGTAGGCCCACTCCACGGGGGTGTCTTGCAATAGTGCCAGGCCAACTTCGATGCCGGCTTTGTGTAGTTCGGCCGCAAAGTGCATATGGTGGACGCCGACTTCGTTATGGATAATTACCATCCGTGGCTTGAGTCGCAAGATGTGCGGCAGCGCTTCCATCGGGTTTTGGTACATAAGATGCAGGTCAACTTCGACATTGTGCGGCAGCCACAGGTTATCGAGTACTGGCGAGCGCGAGGGCGCAAACTCGCCGTCCATTAGGTCTACGTGGACGCGCGGCGACAGCTCGCGGGCAACATTCATCTGCTCGCGGTAGGTCTGCGAGTCAAAAGCCGTGATGGTTGGGCAAATTATTGCCATATTACCCCAGTTCGTCGAGCTCTTTTAGGCGGCGGATAAAGCGCGGTGCAGCCGCAAAGGGTGTATTGATCCAGGTAGTAATTATGGCGCTGGCATCGTCAAAGCTGGTGTATTTGGATGAAAGGCATAGGACATTACTGTTGTCGTCGTTGCGGGCCGAACGGGCTTCGTCCAGGTTCCAGCACAATGAGGCGCGGATGCCCTTAAACCGGTTGGCAGCCATGCACATGCCCTGTCCACTGCCGCAGATTAAGATGCCTTTGGCTTCTTTGTCTTCGTCGTTTAAGAGCCGGGTAACAACTTTACCGGCAAACTGCGGAAAATCGTCTTCCGGGTTAACACTAACGCCGCCTTCGTCAATCACTTCATGGCCGGCAGCCTTAAGCCGCTCGGTGATCAGGCGCTTAAACTCGAATCCGTTGTGGTCGGCACCAATGTATATTTTCACTTTGCGTGTTTTCTTTGAAAGAACCGCTTAATCAATATGAGACCCGCTGGAACTGTTACAGCTGTACCGAACAAAAACAGAGCCGGTGCCGCTAACAACGCCACAATAGCCAAATTACCATCTGATGCCAGTGACTTATAGGTATAGACGGCGTACGCCAACATGAGCAGCCCGATAGCCAAGAATATGCTGGGACTCTTGAGACTTGTTTTTGATGACTGAACAGGCATTGTACTCCTTAGGCGTGGTGACCAGTTTTGTGCAGGGCGCGGCCGGCGTCGGCAACAACTTCTACGAGGCGGTTGGAGTAGCCCCATTCGTTGTCGTACCAAACCATGACTTTTACCAGGTTGCCAGCAACAACTTTAGTAAGCAGCAGATCAACGGTGCCAGAGTGGCTGTTGCCGATGTAATCACTCGATACCAGTGGCTCTTCGCTGACGGCCAAAATACCTTGGTAAAATGGCTCTTTGGCGGCTTTTTTGAAAGCATTGTTGAGCTCTTCGACGGTAACGTCGCGCTTAAGTAATGCTGTAATGTCTGATAGTGAAACAACAGGGGTCGGAACACGTATACTGAGGCCATCAAACTTGTCTTTAAGCTGCGGCAATGTGAGGGTAACGGCAATTGCTGCGCCGGTAGTAGTAGGCACGATGTTTTCGGCAGCATTGCGGCCTTCGCGTAGGTCTTTGCTTGGCGCGTCTTGCAGCGCTTGGCTGGCAGTGTAGCTATGAACAGTGGTCAGCAGTGACTTTTCTACACCAAACTCAGAATCAAGGATAGCCATAACTGCGGCCAGCGAGTTGGTGGTACAGCTGGCATTGCTAATAATTTCGGTGGAGTTCTCGAGCTTGTCGTCATTGGCACCGAGCACGATGGTATCAACGCCATCGCTCTTAGTAGGACCAGAGATAACTACCCGCTTGGCACCAGCCTGGATGTGCAGCCCGGCGCTTTCTTTATCCGTAAAACGGCCGGTTGACTCTATGACTAGGTCTACTTTTAGGTCGCTCCAGGGCAGCGCGGCTGGGTCTTTTTCGGCACAGACTTTAATGTGCTGGCCATCCACAATAATGCCAGTGTCGTCGTAGCCGACTTCTTTGCCGTAAGTGCCGTAGTTGCTGTCGTGTTTTAGGAGGTATGCCAGTGTTTTGGTATCTGTTAAATCGTTGACGGCGACGATTTCGAGGTCGCTGCGTTCAAACGCAATTTTAAAAGCGTTGCGTCCAATCCGTCCGAAACCGTTAATGCCCACCTTGGTTTTCATGCGTATGTCCTTGTTTACTGTATTGGTTTTATGGTTTTATAACCCGATTGTACCCCATATATAGCGCTTATGCAAAGCTATGTTCTATAACAATGCCAGTAATTGGTGCCCTTTTATAAACTCCAGCCCGTCTGCCCAAGCGGTATGGTCCATTTCTTCCATGGTCTCGCTGAGCGGATGCCACCAATATTTGTCATGTTCGTAACTGAGTTGTACCTCTGGGTTTGGTGGGCTTTTGGCTATAAACAGCAGCCTGATCAAAATAGTGCCGTCGGTGGATGGTGGGCTGGTTTTGGCGTAGGCTAGCTTGATTGCATCACGCTCAATGATTAGGCCGGACTCTTCTTTAATTTCGCGGACGGCAGCCTCCATGATGTCTTCACCAGGGTCTACTGAACCGCCAGGAAAGTCGGCAGTGCCTGGGCGCACCACATCTGTTGGGCTGCGCCTAAGTAGCAAGATCTCATTGCGGTCATTGACAAGAACCGTTTTGGCGACCGGCTGGATGCGCATTAGAGGTCTACTTCTTGGCCGGCAAACTCTGGCGCGTTCAGCAGGTCATCGAGTGATTGCAGGCGGTTAAACAACGGCAAAAGGTACTGCATGGTTGGCTCAGCACCGCTTATGACGCTGGCCCGGACTGCATCGAATGAGCGCCAAATGACCTCGATCTTTTCGCCGCCGGCGTCAATGTTTTGCGGAATTTCTGCCGTAATGTTGGTAGCCAGATAAACAGGGGTAAACCATTCAATTTTGACGATTGGCTGCTGGACATCAATTAGCTTCCAGTTGGCTAATGTTAGGCCGGTTTCCTCAAGGATTTCGCGCTCAGCGGCAGCAAGCCACGATTCGTCTTCCAGATCAACGCGGCCACCCGGAAAGTGCGTCCGGACACTGCGGCCAGGCTGCTCGTCGTGGACCAGCAGGATTTGGTCGCCTTTTACAATAATTGCCTGCACCGTATCTGGGCGTTTGAGCATTTCGAACTGCTTGGTACTGCCGTCAAACATGGCTTGGGGCCAGGTGTACACACTAAAAATGTCGCCTTTAAAAGCGCAGCTGGCATTATCTGGAATAAATGATGCGTTAGTGGGGACGACTTTGCGCATAACTAGGCCTGGGCGCGGGCGATAGAGTCGCTGATGACTTTTTGGGCGGCCTCGGCATTACCCCAGCCTTTAAGCTGGCCGTCAACGCCGGTCCAACCCTTTTTCCAGTCTTTGTAGTGACTGTAGAAGTGTTCGATGACTTTTTGGAAGTTTTCGCCAAGGTCGGCCAGGTCTTTAAGGTGGTCTTTGCTGATATCATCTGCCGGGACAACGATTAGCTTTTCGTCCATTTCGCCGTCGTCTTCAAAGTAGAGGACACCGAGGACACGTGATGGCACGACTGTACCGTGTGGTACGGATTCGTCGATGATCAGCAGGGCGTCGAGTGGGTCGCCGTCGTCGCAGAGCGTATTTGGTACATAGCCGTAATCGGTTGGGTAGCCAAGGGTAGTGCCGTTAACGCGGTCCAAAAATAGGCGGCCGGTGTCTTTGTCGAATTCGTACTTGTTGCGTTCGCCTTTGCGAATTTCGATGACAACGTTCACTACTGCCGGAGCGTCGCTACCATAAGAAAGTTCAGTCATGTTTTTACTCCTTTATTCATCAGTTATTGTACACTATGAGTAATGAAAATTATTGGTCACCGAGGCGCAAAAGGGCTAGCGCCAGAAAATACGATTGCCTCTATCCGTAAAGCGCTTGAGCATGATGTCGATGGGATTGAGTTCGATGTTCGCCTTACCAGGGACCAAGTTCCCATACTGTTACATGATGACCACTTAGTAGACCCTGCAGGCAACAAGCTATCTGTTCCCAATACCGATCTTGATGAGCTGAAAGCCCACAAGCCAGACTTGGCAACGCTTGAAGAGGCCCTTTCGGCCATTGGCGGCCGCGTATCGGTTATTGTAGAAGTAAAACCGCAAGTGCCGGCGCAGCCAATTATTGCCATCCTCAAAGAGCTGCCCCAAGATTACCGCGTTTCTGTGGCCTCGTTTGACTACAGCCTTCTCCGCACCATCCACGCTACCCTGCCCGACCTGCCCTTGGTAGTCAACGACATGTGGTCCGGCACCCGGGCAACACGCCGGGCCCGCAAGCTGGGCACAAAAAGGCTGGGAATGTACCAAATGTGGTTGTGGAAACCATTCCTGGTTCCTATGGCCAAGCGTGGCTGGCTAATTTCGCCATTTACCGTCAACGATGTTGCCAAAGCCAAACGCTGGGAACGTTACGGCATTTACGGTATCTACACCGACTACCCCGACCGCTTCCAGAAGTAAGTTATACTGTTTGCATGCAGGTGACTTTTGACCACTCCGCCCATGAGGCGGCCAATATTATTACGTTCTACTTTAAGCCGGAGCGTCCGTTTGACTACACCGCCGGCCAGTTTATCCAGCTTAGTTTACCTCACGCCGAGGCTGACGAACGCGGCCAAAAGCACTGGTTCACCCTCAGCAGCTCACCGACCGATGAGTTCCTGACGATTACCACCAAATTCCCTTTAGAGGGTCCGACCAGCACCTTTAAGCAGACCCTGCGCGGGCTAAAATCTGGGACGCCCGTAGATATGAGCGACCCGATGGGCGATTTTGTATTACCAAAAATGACCCAGACACCGCTGGTATTTGTGGCCGGTGGCATTGGCATTACGCCGTTTCATAGCATCTTGAGCTGGCTAGCATCGACGCGCGAGACACGGCCTATTAAACTGCTCTATGCCGTACATAGCGAAGATGAAATCATTTTCCAGGACACCTTTGCTAACGCCGGCGTCCACGCCACAATTGTCGTACAAGATCCAACCGAATCCTGGGGCGGCGAACGCGGCCACATTAGCGCCGAAATGATCCTCGGCCTAGAAAAACCTACCGAAGATACCCTAGTTTACGTCTCCGGCCCCGAGCCAATGGTCGAGCAGATCCACGCCGACCTCAAAAAAGCTGGTTTGCGCCCCAGCCAGCTGGTTGGCGATTTCTTCCCTAACTATAAGGACTACTAATGGACACCCAGGTTGCCGTCAAAGCCGTAATCCAAAATGCCGATGGCAAGTTTTTAATCGTCCGCGAGGGCGAACGATGGCAAGCTGTTGGCGGCCGCTTAGAGCGCGGCGAAAAACTCGAAGACGGCCTGAAGCGCGAAA
This sequence comes from Candidatus Saccharimonadota bacterium, assembly GCA_028286345.1. GTDB lineage: Bacteria > Patescibacteriota > Saccharimonadia > Saccharimonadales > UBA4665 > JAQBRT01. Next base: position 522,739 of record JAQBRT010000001.1, on the reverse strand, counting down.
CCATGGAAGAAACCGGCATCTCCGACCTGGTTGTTGGCACTGTTATCCACGTTGACGAGTGGTTTGCTAAACCCGAGGGCGAGTTAAAACACATCGTTGCCCTGTTTTTCGCCTGCAAAACGGCTACTTCTGATGTGGTTTTAAGTCATGAGCACCAGGAATTTGCCTGGGTTACACCCGCTGAGCTTGATAATTACGTTATCGAAAAAGAGATCAAGCAAGCTATAGTTCTGGCTGCGGCAACTGCTTAGGCGGCTTTAACGTGGCCTTCGAGGAATTCGCGGATCTTGAGGGCGGCGGTGGCGCCTTCGCCGGCCGCTGAAGCGATCTGCATGGTGGCACCGGAGCGGATATCACCGGCCGCAAAGACGCCGGGCATGCTGGTTTGGAGGTGTTGGTCGGTCATAACAAAGCCGATTTCGTCGAGTTTGACCGATAGGGGTACTAAGAACTGGGAGTTTGGCAACAAACCTACAAAAATAAAGACGCCGTCGACATCAAACGAGACTTTATTACCGTCTTTGGTAGCATCGACGCGGACAACCATGTTGTCTTTACCAACAATTTCATCTGTTGTAGTGCCTAGGTGGATGGTGATTTTGCCGGAATCAACGTATTCTTGGAGCTCTTTCTGCAGGACATCGCTGGCTTTGATGGTGGAGCGCACTAACAAATCAATGTGCGTGGCGTAACGGGTTAGGAAAATAGCTTCCTGGATAGCAGAGTTACCACCGCCAATGACGGCAATTTTTTTGTCGCGGTAAAAGGCGCCATCACAGGTAGCACAATAGTGGACGCCGCGGGCATAGTACTCAGCCTCGCCTGGGGCACCGGTTTTCTTATAATCGCTGCCGGTGGCAATCAGGATAGCTTTGGCACGCATATCGCCGCTGGTGGTCTCTAGGCGCTTGTATTCGCCCTCATCGTGGATGTTGGTGACTTCGCCAAGTTCGATAACGGCACCGAAGCGTTCGGCCTGCTTGCGAAGTTCGTCAGCCAAAGTTAAGCCATCGATGCCGTCCGGGAATCCGGGGTAGTTATCGATTTTGTCGGTAACAGCAGCCAAGCCGCCAACAACGCCACGCTCAAATAACAGCGTGTCGATGTCTTCTCGGGTGGTATAGATAGCAGCAGTTAGCGCAGCCGGACCGGCGCCAATCATAATTACATCGTGTGTAGGGATATCACTCATTAAGCGACTGCTGGGGCTAGGCGGGCCAGGTTGTACCCAACAATGACCTCTTGTGAGTCATCCTGCTTAGTGACAACGGTGACAGGAACGGTCAAAGCACCTGAGAGTTTCAGGGCTTCTGCTTGGCGGTGAGGATGCTCATCGAGGTTTACTTCTTCCCAGGTCATGCCTTTAGCACCAAGATAGCGCTTGACCATCTGGCAATAGCCGCAAGTGTTTGTAGTAAAAATGGTGATGTTTTTGACCATGATTGGGTTCCCTCTGTTTAGATTTTTTAGACGATGTAAGTACGGCACATCCGTTTTAAGGGATACGCGCCCGCCGCTCCGTGCCAGATCTCTCGTCTGGCTCAGTCGGCTGCTTTTTGGCAAATGTTTGTTATTTGTATTGTAATTTGCTGCCAAAGCGTAAGGTACATCTGACTGTAATTTCAGTATATATAGCGCTTACGCAAAATTCAAGACGCTATATATTGTGTTTTTTAGTACGTTTCGCTATTTGTGGGTAACGGAATGCAAGGTGACGTCAAACACCAGGTCAGCATTAGCTGGAATACCGGAACCTGATGGCGGGTTGGCGCCGTAGGCCAAGGCGGCTGGGATCAGTAAGCGGCGGGTGCCACCGACTTTCATGCCAGGAATGCCGTCTGTCCAGCCCTTAATGACCTGGGTAAGGCCAAAGCTGACTGGCTGGCCGCTGTCTAGAGAGCTCTGGAAGATAACGCCGGTTGCTGCAACAGCGCCGGTGTAGTCAACGTTAACGCTGTCGCCGGCTTTTACGGTATCGCCGGTGCCAGGGGTGGTGTCGACAGCTTGGAGCTTATCGATGGTTGCTACTGGGGTAAAGCTGGCGAGTTTAGTGCCTTGTAATTTGGTGTTGTCCACTTTAGTTGCCTCCTTAGTTGTAGCCGTAGTGGTGCTTGCCTGGCTGGCCGCGCCACTATCTGGCTTTTTATGCTGGTTGATAAGGGTGATGATGACCGCGACGGTCAGGGCTGAAGATGTTCCTAAGAATAAAATTGCCCCAAATAGCGCAAAAGCGCGATCGCGTTTAGATGCCATGAATGTTACTCCTCCTGTTGATTTCTGACTTGTACCTAGTATAGCGGATTGGTGGCCAGCCGGCGAGGTTTTTAGCCGGCAATTTCGTAGTTTTTGAGCTTCTTCTTGTTGCTCTCGCTAGATTGCGACTGCAACTCAAGCAATTGGGCATAAATGCCTTTGCTTTTGGCTAGGTTTGCCGGGCTGCCTACTTCGTCAACCAGGCCACCCCTAATGGTGACAATCTGGTCAACAGCCTGGATGGTACTGAGGCGGTGGGCAATAATCAGCGTTGTGCGGCCTTTCATGAGGCGTTCTAGAGCTTCTTGGACCATGCGCTCGCTCTTACTGTCTAGGCTGCTGGTGGCTTCGTCTAGGATAAGGATTGGTGCATCTTTTAAGAGGGCTCGGGCTATTGCCAGGCGCTGTTTTTGGCCTCCACTGAGTTTGAGGCCGCGTTCGCCAATTTCGCTGTCGTAGCCCTTATCAAACTTGCTGATAAACTCATGGGCATTGGCGGCATTGGCAGCGGCAATCACCTGTTTGTCGGTAGCGCGAGGGTTGGCGTAGGCAATGTTTTCCCGAACCGTGCCGCTAAACAAGGCCGGCTCTTGGAAAACAACGGCAATGTTCTGGCGTAGGCTGGCCTGGGTTACATGCGTAATGTCCTGGCCATCTATGGTAATACTGCCGGAATCTACTGAGTAGAGGCGTAGGAGCATGCTGGTGATAGTTGTCTTGCCTTCACCACTCTCGCCAACCAGCGCTGTCTTGCTGTCGGCTGGCAGGTCAAAGGACACGCCTTTTAGAACCGCATTGCCGTCTTTGTAGGCAAAGGTTACGTCTTTAAAGTTAATAGCAGCCTCGGTCACCTTTAGCTCCGAGGCGGCGTCAGCGTCAACAATCGCTGGCTGCTCATCCATAGCTTCAAAATAGTCTTTGGTATTACTGATTGTGCGCTGCGTTTGGTCAACCAAGAAGCTGATGCTAAAAATTGGGATGCGGATTAGGGCAGCGTACTGGATCAGCAACACCATCGTGCTAATAGAATAACGGCCGTGGGCGGCTGCAATAAAAATGTAGGCGTAAATTGCCAAGAAAATAACATTGAGCACGCTGCGGCGGACAACATCTTGCTTGTGCCAAAACATGCTCTGGGGCTTTGTTGTCTTAACGGCGGTGCCAAGGTGCTTGCTAAAAACGCTCAGCTCGCGCTTCTCTTGCAGATAGCTTTTAACGACCTTGACCTGGCCAATCGCCTCGGCAAAGCGGCCACTGGCAGCGTCCTGCTCGGCGTTAATCGTCTTTTGGTAGCCCTGCCACCGGCTGCTGGTGCGGGTTGTCAGCCAAATAAAAACCGGATACAGCAGCGTGAGCATTAGGCCAACCTGCCATGAATAGTAAAAGACAATGATCAGTGAAAATACCGTGCTGAAGATAAACTGCAAGAAGTTATTGCTCATCATCTGGGTAAACTGGCTAATCTGGCTGATGCCGCGTGACATGCGGTTGATAATTTTGCCTGTAAGCTCAGTGTCAAAGTACTGCTGCGGCAAACTCAGCAGGTGTTTAAAATAGCGCTCACTCAGCAATCGCTGCTGCTTGATCATCAGCAGATCACCAATGTGGCCACCGATATTGCTAAAAATGGTGGCACCAAAGTCACTTAAAAAGATGGCGATGGCAAAAATTGCCACCAGTGTTATATCTGGATGGCCGCCATGGGACAACTTGGTTATCTGGTCAATGGTGCCTTTGGTAAACAACGGCTGCAACTGGCTCATGCCGGCCAGCAAAATGGTAAAAACGCTCACTAACAGGTAGTAGCGCCACAGCTCACGGGTAAAGGTAATAACGCGCCAGATTTGTTTCATTAGTTGTATTGTACCTACTTCTTTCAAAACCTGCGACCACATCGGGTCGTAAACTTTGGAAGAAGGACAGGTATGAAAATAGTTTTTGGGGATGGTGTGTTGATGGCGGTTAGGCCGGGTGGACACCAGTCCTTCTTCAAAGCTTAGAGAGGGGCGGACAGGCCGGGGAGGCGCTGAAGCGCTGGCCTTTTATGTGCAATCTGCACGACCGCCCCTCCGGAACCCACTGGCAGACTACCTGTAGCCTCAGATAATCTAACTAGTCGTGCTCAACTAGCGGTTGCCGTACACCCCAAGTGTTAAGGTGTCGTGCGCTCACCAATGAGTCCCTGCAGATCTATCTTTATGAAGTTAAGGAGAGAGGTGCACGCTAATGCGCCTGGCATCCGGGGTGCCGGCTGCACTGGGAGAAGCGTCATTCCTGCCCCTGAATGGAGTCACTGCTGGCGACCGCCACCAACGTTGGCTCACACCCCTCTCCAGTGGACATTGCAGGATTTGAACCTGCATCACAACTAGCGTAGGGGGGAGCTACGCATCATTGCTTAGCAACCAGCATGCCCTGGAGTTTGTCTATAACATAGACAATCCTGTCGGAACACTTAGGGGTAAGCGTTGCAGCAGGATTGGCTATGGAGATAAACTCCTAGCTTAAAATATTTTCATACCTGTCAAAGTGCGCTCTGGGAACCGGATTGGCTCAACCAAAGGTCGGTATATACTACCATGATAGGTGTTTTAGCGCAATAGCACGTCTACCAGCCGCCCCCGCCACCACCACCACCACCACCAGAAAAACCGCCGCCGGAGAAGCCGCTGCTACCCGAGCTGCGTGGTGCGCTAAAGGCTGTGTTAACGGCGCCCGCAAAGCCACTATTGAGGTTATTTAACAGATAGAGAGTGCTGAATGTACTAAGGTTACCACCATACCAGCTTGGCGGCTGGCTGTAGAGGTTAGCAAACTGGCCGGCCCACTCTTTTTCGACACCCAGCACCATGGCGTATGGCAAGAGCTTTTCAAACAGGTCGACGGTCTTAACAGGTTCCGGGCTGGCAGCGTAAGCGGCGTTGGGGCCTTGCAGCTTTTTAAACCGCTCAGCCTCAGTGACCTGCAGGAACAATTTGAGGCCTTTGATGTGCTCAAGCGTTTCAACACCGAGCTTGGTGCGGGCGGGCATAATCCGGCTAAAGCCAAACATTATGCCAAGCGTAAGGATAATACTGATCAGTGGAACCGGCCCAAGCGCGCTACCAATAAATGTTAGGACCATGAGGCCAATAATCACCACCGTTAGTAGCTTTGAGTTAACTTTTGACGGGTCTCGCTTAAAGTATCCGGCTGTGGTTAAGCCGCTGGTCGTGGCACTACGGGCGACCTGGGCAGCAGTATAGAGGGCATTGGCTTTGGTTTTGAGGTTTATTTGCTCGCCGACCGTTAGTTGGCCAAACAGGCTGGACAGCAGCTGCGATTCTACGGCGCTGAGGCCGGCCATGTCATTATTAACCAGCTCCAGGGAGTAGCTAAGGTCGTCCTTGCCAATGAGTTTGTCCTTGCGTGTTTCGATGATTTTAATGTAGTGCCGGACCGCCAGGTCAATAATGGTAGCGCTGATGTCTTTATTATCGGTTTTAAAGTCGAGCAAGGTGCCAACCTCTATTGGCTTGAGCCCATTAGGCACGTCATAGTAGGCAATGATTACGCCCCTGCCCCGCTCGTCACGGCCAAAGCTACGCCAACGTTGAAAGCAGATAATAAATGCTACCGCTGGCAGTATGAGTGTGGCAATAATCTTTGGCGCGTATTGCTGTACCCAGTCGGCAAAAGTAAACGGTGCAAAATAACCCTTTTGGAAGCCGGCCACGATGCTGAGCGTTTGGTCGCTGGCCAGGCCGTTTTTGGTCTCGGCGGCAATTGTTTGGCCATTAGTAGTGACTGTGCAATCTTGGCTAGTAGAGCCGTAACCTCCGCTGTAACAGAGAGGTTGGTTGCCGCTGTGCTTCAGGCCGGCTGGCAGATGGATAGTGGCGCTGACATGTGTAAAGTCTTCATTCCACTGATCGCCATTGATGTCCCAGTAGAGCTCGTCGTGGTCCGGATAAAAACCAATCACATTATCGACGGTATAGCTGATTTTGTAGTTCTGGCGGCCGGTTATGGTTCTAGCAGGGTCGCCAATTTTGAAGACGGTATTACCGTTTTGTTTGGAGGCCGTAAACTGTGTTGGCGCGCCGGACGTAGACGTAACGGTTACATCATGGATATTCAGGGTGTGTTTTTTGTAGGAGTTAGGAATGGCCCGCAAAATGCCGTGGTGTTCATATAGATAAGTCAGGTCGATTACTTCAACAACTTTCATTTCGCCATGCTTTTGGGTATTACTTAATGTGTAATCAGCGTTGAAGTCATTGACCGTAAAGTCATAGCCAGCCGCGTGGGCTGGCATTGTGTGGCTAAGCAGCAGCAGGCTCAGCAGCACTAGGCTGCTGGCAAATTGCTTGATGGCTTTCATGCTATATTCGCTCGGCTGAGTAGGTTGTTTTGGCAGCCTGGGCAACGACGTCTAACAGGCCGTTAACTTCAGTGTCGGTCATAGTTTTTTCGAAGTGGGCAATGCTTATGCGGAAGGTTATTTGCTTGTGGCCTGGGTCGTCTTCGCGCTGGTAGCTATCAATTGGCGTGATCACGGCCCGGGTCTCTGGGTCGCGGGCTTTGTGCAGTTCTGCGACGACAAAGTCGGCTAGTTCCTGAAATGGCAGGTCAGTGCTAACTTTTAGGCAAATGTCCTGCTCTACTTTAGGGAAGCGTGGCAGCGGTACGTAACTAGAACTGGCGGACATAGACTTTTGCAAGCCAACCAGGCTGATATTAAAACCAGCGCTGTAATGTGACAGCTTAAAGTTTTTGCGCACACTTGGGGTAAACTCGCCGACGGCGCCAATTAATTTGTCACTACCTTTGGCGTAGACTAATGCCAGTCGCTGCTGGTCAAAGACTTGCATAGCTGGGAGCAGGCTGGGCTCTTTTACGGGGCGGAATTCTAAGTCTATGCCATAAGGTTGCAGTAAGTACTCAAGATAGCTGCGGGCTTCGTAAAAGGCGGCGCCTTTTGGTGCGGCTTTGCCACTGGCAGCAACTACGGCTTCGAGGATTTCGAATTCTATTGGCAGGCCATCTTCGTCTAGGCGGTTGGTGTTGTGGCCTTTGCCCAGTTCAAACAGCACAAAGTGGTCGTAGCCGGCCTTAACATTAGGGTGTACTTTGTCGAGTAGGCTGGGCATGAGCGATAGGCGGTAGTTTTGTAGGTCGGGGCTGAGGGCGTTGCTGAGGGCAAAGGCTTGGTCGGCTGGCTGCCCGGCGCGCTCCAGTAGCTTGCTGTGCACAAAGCTGTAAGTTAAAACCTCGTTGGCACCGGCGCGTGATAAGCGGTCTCGCAGTTGGCTTTTGAGTTCTAATAACGGGTCCTTGCGGGTGGGCGTAATGCTACGTTTAGGCAATTCGAGCGGCAAGTGGTCAAAGCCGTAGAGGCGGCCAACTTCCTCAACGACGTCTTCGGCGATCTCGATATCGGTGCGCCAAAACGGTGCCTGGATGGTAAGTTCACTGCCATTTATGACAACTGTAAACTCGACGTTTTCCAGCAGGTCACGCATGGCATCTGCCGTTAGCTGTAGGCCAAGCCGTTCATTAATAAACTCGGCTGTTACAGTGACGGGTTTTTGTGGTTTCAGCTGGGCTTCGTCAATAACATCGCTGGCGATTTCGCCACCGGCATGCTCGATAATCATGCTAATCGCCTGGGCGGTTATGCGGTCGTTTTGCAATGGCGACTGGCCCTTATTGTTGCGCGTGACAGCATCGGTAAACAGGCCATGGGCCATTGAGGTGCGGCGGATTGAGTACATATCAAAGGTGGCGCACTCCAAAATTATATTTTTGGTGTTGTTGTCGACTTCGGTATCGGCACCGCCCATAACGCCACCAACACCGATAAGCTTCTTGTTGGTTGCAATCATGATGGCTTCTTTGCGTGGCTGTATGGTCTTGCCGTTAAGCAAAGTTATCTCTTCGTTTTCGAGTGCGTGCCGTACAGTAATTGTTGCTTCGCCGTCGCTCAATGCCTTTACTTTGTCATAGTCGTAGGCGTGCAACGGTTGGCCGGTTAGCAGCATTATGTAATTAGTCACATCAACAATATTGTTGATCGATTTAACGCTAAGCCTGGTTAGGAAACTTTGCAGCCAGATTGGGCTTGGCCCGACCGTAATATTTTTAAGGCTGGCAGCTACAAACCGCGACACAAGTTCTGGCAGTTCGTTTTTGACTGTTAATGGCAGGCCGTCACCGCTTGGGAAAGTTGGGTCTTCCAGGTACCAGTCAGGGCTTTTGAAAGCTTTGTGCTGAATTCCGGCAATTTCCCGGCCAACACCAAGCAGGCCAAAACAGTCCGGGCGGTGGGTGAACATCTTGTTCTCTATATCAATGATGGTGTCATCTAGGCCGTACAGCAGCTTAAATGGCATGCCGGGCGCGGGGTTTTTGTCGCCTTCTGGTGTCCAAACGCTTTGCGCCTGGTCAATCTCTAGTAAGCCATCGTGGTTGTCGCTGAGCGCCAGCTCTGAGGCGCTAGCCAACATGCCATTGCTGGTCTGGCCACGCAAAGCGCGGGCTTCGAGTACAAACGGGTCTTTGTCGGCCGTGGCGGGCACTGTGGCACCTGGTGGTAGCCAGGCAACGAGCATTCCCTCGCGGACGTTAGGGGCACCACAAACAACCTGCACGAAGCCATCTTGGTTGCGCTCAACATCTTTGGCAACGCCGCCGTCATCAACTAAACAAATGTGGAGGCGGTCAGCGTCTGGGTGGTCAACGCAGCTGACAACTTTGGCAACAATCACCCCGTCATACTTTTTGCCAAGGTCAATCACTTCTTCAACAGCGCCCAGCTGGGCACCGATTTTTTCAACCAAGGCATCGACGCCAAGGTCAAACAAGTCGTTGTAGCCCTGCCATTTAATGGCGGTCAAACTTACTTTCATGCTGGCTCCATTTCATATTCACTGAACATTTTGCCGGCGACAATGTTTTGGATGACAAGTTTAATAAAAGGAATCGTGTCGGTTGGCAGATCGTTTATAGGGAACCAGGTCAATTCGGTACATTTGTGTGGTTCTGCGTTGGTAATTTCGCCGTCCCAGTTACTTGCTTCAAAAAACAGTTCAAGCCGTTCATCTTGGCCACCGGCCTGGCTACTAATCTTATGTGTGACATGTACTAGCTTGAGATCCTCTGGAGCAATGGTTACACCTGCTTCTTCCTGAGCTTCACGGATCATAGCTTTGGTTGCTGGTTCGCCGCCGTTCATGTGCCCAGATACGAGGCCGAATTTGCCATCTTGGTAGCCAGTATTTGCTCGCCGAAGCAACAAGACTTTGTCATCCTTACGCAGCAATGCGTAGACAGCGCCGATCATTTTGAACCTATCGGTCATGCCAGCACCTTTGCAACTTCTGACCATGTAATACTGTAACCATCATCGCTGAGGTGTACACCGTCGTCTATATGATAGCTATCACCAGCATCAAGTAGTGGCCCAAAAATATCCCAAGAGTTTATATAAGTAACACCGCGCTCCTTACAGATCTGAACGGCAACCTGCTGATACTGCTTTAAGTCACTGTTACGGCGAATCTTAGGCGCTTCTTGTGCAGCTTCATTAAGTGGTGGTGGCAAGAAAAAGATAACTTTGGAGTCTTTCCAAATTTCTAAAATCCGAAGAAGGTTATCCTCAAATTGCTGGAGCGAAACATGGTGCCATGAAGCAATATCGTTAGTGCCCACGGACAACACCATGACATCTGGCTTTAAGCCAGCTAAATATGCCGATTTCTTTACGATGTCGTTCGTGTCCCAGCCGCCAGCTGCGCAATTGTAGATGTCGTAATTGTTGTTAAGTGCTAATTCCAGCATTTCAATACGGTGCTTACCGGCTTGGCCAAATAGACTATCGCCTAATAAAATTAATTTCTTCATGAGAACTGCCTCAAAAATTCTAGGCGGGCAGATTCGAAGTGGCGGATGTCTTCGATGTTGTTTTTCATCATGACCAAGCGGTCAATGCCGCCGCCCCAAGCAAAACCAGTGTATTCGTTAGGGTCGATGCCGGCTTCACTAAGGACATTGGGGTGAATCATGCCGCAGCCAAGTAGCTCGATCCAGCCAGAGTAAGAGCAGACGTTGCAGCCGGCCTTGTCGCAGAATGGGCAGCTGAGGGCAAACTCGAACGATGGTTCGGTGAATGGGAAGTAGAAAGGCTGGGTTTTAACTTCTAGGGCTTTGCCGTAATACTCTTCCAGGAAAGTTTTAAGCGTGGCTATCAGGTTGCCGGCGTGGATGCCTTTGCCAACGTAAACGCCTTCGAGCTGGTAAAAAGTGTGCTCGTGGCGGGCATCGAGGTCTTCGTTGCGGAAGACGCGGCCGGGGATAACTACAGCAATTGGCTCGCCGGCGGCCAGGTTGGGTTTGTACTGTTTGAGAACGCGGTTCTGCATGGTGCTGGTGTGGGCTGGCGCGATAAACTGTTTGCCGTTCTTATCTGTTTGGGTGGTCATAAAGGTGTCGTAGTCGTCGCGGGCGGGGTGGCCTTCTGGGAAGTTGAGGGCGCCAAACATGTGGTAATCATCATCAATTTCTGGTGATTCTACAGCGGTAAAGCCCATACGGTAGAAAATATCTAAAACGGTTTCCAGCTCGGTCATCAGCGGGTGTTTGCTGCCCTGTTCTGTTGGCAGCAGCACTGGGCGGTCGGCAGGCGCAACGTTAACGTCAAATGGCGCAGTAACATCAATTGGCGGCAGGGCTTCGGCAGCTTGGGAGCCTGAGGCTAGCAAACCCTGGAGTTCTTGGCGGAGAGCATTAACTTCGGCGCCAAAGCCGGCACGCTGGTCGGCGGGGAGGACTTTAAGTTCGTCATATAACGCTTTAAGTTCTATGGATTTAAAAATGTCGGATTTGTTGGGTAGTTCGGCTAACCTGTTTTTCAGCAGTTGGGCAACTTCAGCAACCTGAGGATTTTGGTAGTTCATATCTTATCCATCAGTATACCAGCAGTGTTATTTTGATGCATATAAAACAATTGGCATATGCGGTATGCGGGGGTACACTGGGGTTAACATAACCAAAATAAGGGAAACCCAAATGGCGTACATAGAAACGCTCGGCAAGGAACCAATGATTGATCTTACGGTGATCAACCTTGAGCAACCCCTAGCCCATCAGATTCCCGAACAGATAGACGGCCGCTTTCATTTTTCTGACCCCCACTGGCTGCGTGTAGGCCAATACGTTGAGCTAAACTGGGTACGCACCACTCATGTAAAAGACACCGAAATTGTTACTGCCAACCTAGAAGGCAAGATGTTTAATTTTGATCGCGCCTTGCTCAGGCCGGTAACTGAGCTGAAAACTGTCTGCGGCACCATCACAGACGCTTTCCCGGCACGCAAAAAAGCCCAGGAGCTGCGCGAACAAGGCCTACAGCCACGCATACGGTTTACGCCGGAACGCTCTAAAGCGGTTATTCCGGGTACGATGACCATTTATGAAGCCGATTTTGAGAAGTTCATTTTTGTTGGCCTGCCACGCGCCATGCGCTGGGACAACGACTAGATTTCACTACCGTAGCCAATCTGTTCTATACTGTAGTCATGGCAAATTTTTCTTTTGATGTGGTTTCGGAGTACGACAAAGCCGAGATGAATAATGTTTTCGACCAAGCAGAGCGCGAAATGACCAGCCGCTACGACTTTAAGGGCACCCCGGCCGCTATTGAGTGGCTGGATGATAAAAAAGGCATCAAAGTAACCGGCAGCGGCGAGTGGCAGATAGAGGCCATCCTCGATATTGTGCGCAAAAAGCTGGCCAGCCGCGAGCAATCACAGAAAGTCCTGGATGTTACCAAGGAAATTGTGGAATCTAACTTAAAAACCACCAAAGAGGTGCCGTTTAAGCAAGGCTTAGACCAGGATAAGGCCAAAAAGGTCACCGCTGTTATCCGTGAACAATTCCCCAAAGTGAAGCCCCAGATCCAGGGCGACACCGTGCGCGTCATGAGCTCCAGCAAAGACGACCTACAGGGCGTTATGCAACTACTCAAACAGCAGGATTTTGACTTCCCGCTTAGTTTTACGAATTATCGTTAAGTTCTAATAGCTCAAACCACGAATTTTCCAGGGCCGTCTGGAGGTGTGACGCCACGTACAATGCCTGTTTGTATTGGCCATTTTGGTCAAAAACATGAAAGGCTGGGCCAACATCGTGGCCATTAAGCGGGCTTTGGTCGTACCCAAGCGTGTAGCCTTTGCTGGCAGCTAATGCCACCAGGTCGTTAAAAGCTTCGTGCAGGCGGCGGGCCGGACGGGCGGCAAAGGTGGTTTCTTCAACCACTGCACCATCTGTCATTACTTGTCCCAGTTTCGCTGCTGTAACACGGGCGGCTGCCGGATCGAAACGGTAGTGCTCCAGGGTTATGACCGGCTTGGCAAAAAAGCCAGCTAGTTGGACCTGCGCCTGCCGCAGGCCATCAATAATGTTTTCTTCGCTAATCGTGGAACTCTCGGTAGTACCGTCAGGTAGCTGCCGCCACTCGGCTTGGGCGATTGTCATTTCGGCATCGTGAAAATCTAAGGCTTGCAGCTTCTTGCCCAGAACCCGGATTGAATCTTCGGCACTAACACCCAGTTTTTCAAGCTCACGTACCAGGTAACCATGCACATCACTAAAGAGCTCATAGCATGATTCAAGGTAGCCTTTTGTGTCAACCAAATGGCCGCCGAGTACTAGCTCGCCAGCAGCAATAATATGCGCCAGGTCGAGCGACAATATAATGCTTTCATTTGTCGCTATGTTAAGCAGCCGCACTTCGGGGTATAAGTTTATAAAACCTGCACCAAGGCAACTTCGGCATTCCGTTGCTGCCAGGCCAGTGCCGCAGCAGCTTTTACAGTCTGAGTCTGGTGCGCCTGTCTCAACAGTCTCAACAACGACACCGCTTAGTATGTCTTCATAGGTTGAACCGTGCTGCATGCAATTGCATTCATGGATAGTTGCCGATTCGCCGTCGCAGGCTCCGCACATAACAACTTCGTAATGAAAGTTAGTTTGCCTGGTTTCAATTTCAGCAACAGCTGCATCGCGCATGTTGTCTATAGTGGGCAGTGTCTGCTCCCAGGCCTTGGCAGACTCATTGGTTTGGGTGAGTGGCTGGTGTGTGTCCGGTTCGGGGTTTTTGTGATGGCTTGCTATAAAATCGTGCAGTGATGGGTACTGTCCAACCAGTACCGGCTCATAGGTGCCGGCATCCATGGTGTGCTGCACATTGCCAATACTAAAACTTTTAGTTTGGGTGCCAATGCGCTCGTTACGGTACAGGTCAAGCCCGTTTGGCGTAAACTTGAGGAATTCGTGGTCATCAAATGCTTCTAGCACTGTAATAAGTGCCGCTTCTTCGGCAGCAGCCACCTCGAACCGTCTATCTGTACTGCCAAATTCCATCTATTAGACCTTGCTTTGGTCATATTATAACATATCTGGTCAAGTTTATCTATAGTTTGCATCTGTTGGATGCGCGGTATACTGATAAGCATATGCAGGACTCGCCTTCCCTTGTTGATCAGTGCACGGCAGTTCTTGAGATGAATGACCGCGGCAACTACACCCAGCCAGCACATGGCCTCTACCCGCACCAGTGGCTGTGGGACAGCTGTTTTGTAGCTATTGGCCTGCGCCACATCGATGTTGAACGCGCCCAGACTGAGCTAACCAGCCTGATCCGCGGCCAGTGGCATAATGGGATGCTGCCCAACATTATTTTCCGCGATGACGCCGCCTACCGCACCGACCGCAACATCTGGCGCAGCTGGCTCAACCCTTACGCGCCCAATGGCGTAGCTACCACGGGCATCACCCAGCCACCAATGCTGGCCGAAGCCATAGTCCAAGTTGGCAAAAAGCTGGCCCTACCTGAACGCCGCAGTTGGTACCGCATGATGTGGCCGGCGCTGGTCAGCTACCACCAGTGGCTCTACACCGAACGCGACCCGCACAAAGAGGGACTGATGCTCCAGATTCATCCCTGGGAAACCGGCCTAGACAACACGCCGCCGTGGATGGCCGAAATGCACGAGCACCAGCTGCCGGTTTGGATTACGATCATCGAAAAAACTCACCTCGACCGGGTGATCAACCTGTTCCGCCGCGATACCCGCTCGGTGCCAATAGACGAACGCTTTTCGACGGTTGAGGCCCTGACGCTGTTCGACATCCAACGCCGCCTGCGCCGTAAAGGCTATGACATTAATAAAATCCTAGACCACGGGCTGTTTGCCATTGAAGATTTGGCTTTTAACAGTATCTTTATCCGGGCCAACCAGCATTTGCGCGATATTGCCAAAACCATCCGCGAAGATCTGCCCGAGGGCTTAGACGCCAGCATCAAGAAGACCGAAACCGCCTTTGAACAGCTGTACGACCCCTACTCCGGCCAGTATTACTCGCGCGACTTTATCACCCACCGGCTGCTTAAAATACCTACCGTGGCCACGCTGTTGCCGCTGTATGCCGGCTCAATCAGCAAAGAAACGGCCGCTAAACTGGTTAAAATGCTAGAAAACGACCAGGCCTTTGGCACCGCCTACCCGGTTCCTAGCGTAACCGCCAACTCTTTCTGGTTTCATCCTCGCCTATACTGGCAGGGTCCAAGCTGGGTAAACATGAATTGGCTGATTATTGATGGCCTGGAGCGCTACGGCTACAAAGACCACGCAGCTGCCCTGCGCGAAAGCACGCTAGAGATGGTCGAAAAGTCCGGCTGCTCCGAGTACTTTGACCCGCACACCGGCCAAGCCGCCGGCGCCATGAACTTTAGCTGGACGGCCGCTTTGGCACTCGACCTATTTAAGACCCAGAAATAGTTGGTATACTGGCCAGATGTACCGTTCCCGAAAACTCGAAAAACACTACAATCCTGACAAATCCCACAAGCAACTGCGCAAAGGTGCCAAAAAATGCCCATTTTGTGAAGATGCTGGCAACTTGCTCGTTAAAAATTATCTCCACGCAAGCGTCATTAAGAACCTATATCCCTACCAGTACTGGGAATTTATGAAAGTGACTAGCCACTTGATGGTCGTGCCAAGCCGGCACATCGAGTCGCTGCATGACCTTACAGAAGATGAGCGGGCCGAAGTTATGGCAATAATTGCCGACTACCAGGAGCAGGGCTACAACATTTATGCCCGAGAAAAAGATAACAGTTCTAAATCGGTACCGCACCAGCACACCCATCTGATCAAAACCAACAATAAGCGGGCTAATTTTTTCCTGTTTTTGCGCAAGCCTTATTTGCTTATTCGTCGATAAGGTTGGGCTTTTCAAGGACCATAGGGTCTACGGTGGCTTCGGTTTCGGCGATCTTGACGATGTCGCGGTCGATCTTGCCCAGTTCTTTGTAAGTAGTGTTGAAGTGGCCAACGGTGGTGCCCAAGCTGGCACCCAGTTTACCCATGTAGGCGTTGTGGGCTAGTAGGTGTTTTTGCAGCTGTTCGATGTTTTTGCGGATTTTTTCTGTGTCGCGGTGAATCTCCATGGAGCGCAGGCCTTGGATGATGGTTTGTAGCATGGCGCTTAGGGTGCTTGGGCCAACAATGGTTACCTTTTTTTCGCTGGCGTACTGTATCAGGTTACGGCCACTAACAGCACTAAGGCCAACTTTATTGGCCAGCAGGTCGTAATAAATTGCCTCGGATGGAATAAACATCAGCGCTTGGTCGAGCGTGCCCTTGCCGGGCAAGATGTACTTGCTGGTTTCATCTATACGGTTCTTGATATCGGTTTTGAAAAGCCTTTCTAGGCCCTCGCGCTCGTTGTCTGCGCAGTCAATCAAACGGTTATAGTTTTCGAGCGAAAACTTGCTGTCTACGGGGAGGATTTTGTCGTCGAGCTTAATGGCTGCATCAACAATCAGGCCTTCAGTAATCCTGTATTGCAGCTCAAAAGCACCAGGCGGCAAAGTGTTTTTTAGGATTTGCTCCAAGTAAAACTCGCCGATTACTCCGCGCTGCTTGGGGTTTTGCAGGACGTTTTGCAGCATCTTGAGCTCGCCGGCAATGTCACCAACGTTTTTATTAGTTTTATCGAGTTCTGTAAGGCGCTGCGTGACTTCTGTCAGGATCTTGTTGCTGGACGCCCATTGGGCCTGCATGTTTTTACTGCTGGCACCCATCTGTTCTACCAGCTGTTTTTGCAGGCTGTCTTTAAGTGCACCGACGGTGTTATTGAGCTCGGTCATATCAGCCTTAAGCAGCAGTGCGGCACCACCGTCTGTGGCAGGCGTGGAAGAGCGGCGCAGTACCAGCACCAACATACCAATAACCCCCAGTATCAGGATCCCCAAAACGATAACCGCTATGATCATAGGTTTATTTTAACAGTTTTCAGGGGTAAGTCGTAACTAGTTTTCAATCTCATCAACAACTACTTCGTCATTATCGTCGTAGTTTCTGCCAAGGCCAATCTCATAGCAATGGCCAATTGGTACTAGCACTTGGGGTGGCAAGAATTTGGGATCGACAGAGCTCCGAAGAGGCTTAATGATAAGTGTTAGCCCGGCCTCTGGGTATATAAAATCTTTTGGTGATGTAAACGGTTTGGCATCAAGCAGCTCCCGCTCAATGAGCGTGGCGCCAAGCAGTTCCCCTTCTATGTAAATATTGGGTTGCCCTTCTTCTGGCCACATAGTTCGGAAACCATAGGGGGACGAGGTGTTGGTCCGGGTTATCAAGCGGTCAGAAACCGTCATAAAAGGCAGGCTATGGCCAGGTGCAGTGGCCGCCTCATTGGCTTGATCGAGCAGCCCAGTAACAAACTTGAGCTGTTTAGCATGCTTAACTCGGTAGAACGTTGAGTTTGGCCGGAACTGCAGTTTAAACAGGCCGTGGACAGAAAGCAGCCCCTCAGTGGCGCCTTCAATCAGTGCGTTTTCATCTTCCCATGCCGAACGGACAAACGCGAGCGTAGACTCATCATGGGGCGCCACGCGTTTAGTAGTGAGTGCCCCCTCGACTGTTTCGCGGTCTATCCCCAGTGTTTCTGCGTAAAAAGCAAAACCAACTGTTTGTATTCCACGCCGCTCAGTAAGGGCAAAGCCAGCGCTTTGGGCAATTGTAAACGCATCGGCAGCGCGGATTTCTGAAAAGTGAATGCCGAGCAAATCGGATGACATTTCACGGCCATACCACTTACCACTAACCATAAAAACATCACCCACAAATGGCCATTGTTCATTCAGGCTGGCTTTCGCTTCTTCGCCAAGTTGTGCGCGCTTCTCATCATCCGGTTCAATCGAAAATTTGAGGTTCCACATGTCCATCTCCTCTTCGAGTGTTGGCAGTAAGACCTCGAGCTTGGATTGCTCTTGGCTTACCACATCTCGTGGATGGAGTGCTTCGTAATCCCCAATCATTACGACGAAATATACGCCGTTAACCCATGTCGCGCAACTTTATTAGAGAGCGCGCGTTACCAGGAAGATAAAGGCGGTGCCGAGCACGGTTAAAGCAATCGTGCGCCGTGACGAATTTTCTTCGTGGGCTTGTGGCAAGATGTCGCTGGCACCAATGTAAAGCAAGAAGCCGGCAAAGAAACCCAGGTAGAGTACCAAATTGGCGTCAGACAGCGTGAAGAACAAGGTAGAAATAGCGCCCAAGACGGGAGCGATGGCATCTAGCAGCAAAAACTTGGTAGCCCGCTTGATGGGGTTTTTGTGGTTCAGCATGAGCGTTACGGTGTTGAGGCCGTCAGCAAAATCGTGGCCAATCACGGCAAGCGCTACGGCAATACCAACAGTGGTATTAACATGAAAGCCCAGGCCTATGCCGACGCCGTCCAAGAAGCTGTGGCCAGATAACGCCAAGGCCGACAGCATGCCAACTTGGGGGTGTTTGTGCTTGCCGTACTCGGATTCGTGGGCGTGGTGAATCAATAAGTTTTTCTCGACGATGTGGAACAATAAAAAGCCAACGACCAGGGCGATCATTGGCTTGGTGGGATCAATGTGGTTGGCGTAGGCCAATTTAAAAATCTCAGGCAATAGATCAAAGGCAACAACTCCCAAAATAACGCCAGCGGTAAGCCCTAGTACATAATGTAAGCGTTTAATATTTTTGACGGCCGTAATGCCGCCGCAAAAGGTTGATAAAAAGGCTGCGAAAGATATAAGTATTGGTGTCATGCTTGGAGTCTACGGGAGTACCGAGGCTTTTTGCAAATTTGTCGCAATTCGTGCTAAAGTTGCAGCATGTCGCATGACCTCAGCCAGCTTATAACCTATCTACAAGAGCACGGCCAAAATATTACAGCACCGCGCCGGGCAGTCTTTACGGCACTGCAAAACAGTGACCCCTTGACCATGGCCGAGTTAGAAAAGCGCTGCCCAGGAGTTGACCGCTCCAGCGTCTACCGCACGGTCATGCTGTTTGAGCGCCTGGGCGTTGTCCAGCGCCTATCAATTGGCTGGAAATACAAACTCGAGCTTAGCGACATCTTCCAAGGCCACCACCATCACCTGACCTGCCAGGCCTGCGGCAAACACATTGAGATCACAGAAGACGTTTCGCTAGAGGCCCAGCTACAAGCGTTAGCTGCAGCGCATGACTTTACGCTCAAAAGCCACCAGCTTGAGCTATTTGGCCTTTGTTCTGACTGCTCTCCAAGGGCCTAAAAAACCCGGCGCGATACGATTCGGCCGGGTTTATTTAGGAAGCCTCACACTTCCTGTAACCAGCTTATGCCTAACAAAATAAAAATGCAACGTGACATGTGTCACAGCTTTGACACATAGTGACTGGACCGAAGATAGAAGCGCCATTGCACATCTTTTGCCTGGCTGATACCAATGCGGGTTGTTTGGACAATATCGGCCGGTTTTACAGGGCTTTTTAGCTGTAGTTTTAGCGGTTTTTGGTTGAGGTTGTGGCCATTTAGTAATTTATTAATATCCAGGGCTTGGCAGAGCTTTGCCGGGCCATTGGTCAACTCTTTGCCGCTGGCTTTTGGGCGGTGTTGGCGCATTATATCCAGGCCTTCGATTGGTTCTACAGCCCTGATCAGTACGGCAGAGCCCTCGCCTGCCGGGCCAGTGACAATGTTGCAGCAATAATGCATGCCGTACGTAAAGTAGACGTAGAGGTGGCCAGGTGGGCCAAACATGACATCGGTGCGCGGGGTACGACCCTTGTAGCTGTGGCTGGCGGCATCAGACTGATGGTAGGCCTCGGTTTCGACAATCCGGCAGATAACTTCTTGGCCATCTAGCTCACGGACGAGTAAACAGCCTAGCAGACGCTGGGCAACCTGCTCAACCGGGCCGTTTAGTGCCTGTGTGAGGCTATCGGTGGCGGGCATGGAGGGCCTGGCGCGAGGCGAGGAACGATGAGCCAATGACGCCAAGGCCGACTATACCAGTGAGGGCGTCTGGAACTTCAAAGAAAATACTGCCCAGCAGCGCGGCGGCCAGCACAAAAATGGCGTAATGGGCACCATGCTCAAGGTATATGTAGGCGCTGAGCGTACCCTTGCGGACCATGTAAACGGTTAGGCTGCGCACCCAGATAGCGCCAACACCCAGACCGAGGGCTATCAGGACAATTTTATCGGTGATAGCAAAGGCGCCAAGCACGCCGTCAAAGCTAAAGCTGGCATCGAGGATTTGCAGGTACATAAAGGCTAAGAACGCACCCCAGCCGGTATATTGTTTAGTGCTATTGTCGTTGCCAGAGAGTTTGCCTAGGCCGTCGATGAACAGTTTTATAAGGGTGTAACTAGCAACGCCAACCAGGCCGGCGCGTAGCACCACGCCCTGTTCGTGGCCGGCAAACAGGCCAACAACGCCCACGGCTAGCGCCGCAATAAATGGTGGCAGCAAGACATTGCCGCCAATTTTTTGAAGCGGCCGCTCAATACGCTCCAGCCAGATCTCTTTGCGGACGTCATCAAATAAGAAGTACAGAGTCAGTACTAGTAAAAAGCCGCCGCCAAAGGCCGAGATGCTGGCGTGGGCCTCGGCCAGGTGTTCGCCATAGGTTTTAGGGTGGTGCAGCGCGTCGTCAATTACCTGGTGCCATGGCAAATGGGCGGTGACCATGACAATTAAGATCGGGAAGACAAAGCGCATACCGACGATGGCAAAAATCATACCTATGGTCAGGAAGAGCTGCTGCCAGGTTTTGGACAGGCGCTCCAGGATTTTGGCGTTGATGATGGCGTTATCAAAGCTAAAAGCCACCTCGATAGCGATCAGGATGGCAGTGGAGACGGCCGCAGCAGGGCTTATGCCAAACAAGGCATAGACGATTGCAGCAACGGTGAGGAAGACAGATGTGCCAAAGTAGCGAATCATTCCTACTATGGTACCACCTCCGGTTGGCAAGCACGAGCGTTTCGCGTTATACTAGTTGCCATACGATGCTTAGCCTCTTTCTTGGAGTTTCTATTGGAGTCCCGCGTTAATGGAGATTAGCCATGACCTGTTAATTGCGGGCGAAGTTCTCCTACTTGTCATGATGTCGGCCGTTTGTTCCGGCCTTAATATTGCCACCATGTCACTCGACATGGCCGACCTGCGGCGCAAAGCCAAGCTCGGCAACAAGGCAGCCAAGCGCATCCTGCCAATCCGCAAAAACGTCCACTTGTTGCTCGGCAGTATCCTGTTTACTAATGTCGCCGTGGTCTCGGCCAGTTCACTGGTGCTTGGCGAACGGTTTAACGGTTTTGTCGCTGGCGCCCTGAGCACACTGTTAATTGTGGTCTTTGGCGAAGTTATACCGCAAGCGTTGTTTAGCAAGAGCCCCCTGGTTTGGACCAACCGTTTCTACATCGTGCTTTTGGCCATGAAGTACATTACCTGGCCAGCCAGCAAACCGCTCCAGATACTACTTGACCGCCTCTTCCCCCACGAAAAGCGTCGCCTGCAAAGCCGCGGCGAACTGGGCCTGCTTATTAATGAGCACCTGACTAACGAAACCAGCGAGCTAGACGAAGACGAAATCGAGATTATGCGTGGCGCCCTGTCTTTAAGTGAAAAACGCGTCAAAGAAATTATGACTGACATCCGCCATGTTTACTGGTTAACTACTGATACCATGCTGAACGATTCACGAATCGATGAGATCAAAGAGCAAGGCTTTAGCCGTATACCGATTTTTGACCGGCAGCTTACCAAGTGTTACGGCGTCATGCTCATGAAAGATTTGGTTGACATCGATTTTGATGGCAACCACTTCCGCGTTGATGACATGATCTTGTACCCTACCCAATTGGTTGGCAGCATGACGGCGCTCGACACCATGTTCCGCAAGTTTATTGCCGCCGGCAGCCACCTCATCCCCATCGAAAAGGATGACAAGATCATTGGCATTGTAACCATCGAAGACTTGCTCGAAGAAATCGTTGGCCACGAAATTGAAGACGAATCTGACCGCATGCGGCACCAAGCAGAATTATAGGAGGAACTATGGACGGACAAAATAACTTAAGGCTCACGCACCTTGTGCCCACCATTGCCTCGGACGGGCATGGCGTATTTATAAGTAGCGAGGGCGACATCCCAACACTTAACTTTTTTCAAGTGCGCAGCCAAGACGGCGACCAGGTTTTTGCTGACGTGGTGGCCAGCGTCCGTATGAGCAACCTGCAAGACCTCAAAAATCTGCAGGCCACCATCGAAGAAACCATTCGCAACCACAACTCCCGCGAAAAATAAACTAGAACGCTTCAGCGTAGGCTGATTTGTCGATGCGCTTTGGCAGCACCCAGCTTAGACCAAAGACTAGTGCCAGTAACGAGACCTCGAAGACCATACCGTATTTGAAGGCATGGTTAAAGTTGGCGCTGTTGGCTTTGAGGGCACTCGAGGTGATAGCATCGCCGATAGCTTTGTTTTGGTAGAGGTCTTTCTGTACACAGCTAGCTGGGATAACTTGGCTATCCTTTTCATGGGAGCGATCAACAAAACATTGCTTGGTTCTGGCAATGATCAGGCCTTGTACATCGACTGGAACGTGGAGCGCGGTTAACTTGTGGCTGAGCTCTGGAGCCTGCAGATTAAAACTGTTGGCGGCGGCATGGTTGAGCTGGCCAAAGAAGACCACGCCAATCAGGGCAATTCCAATGGCGCCACCAACTTGCTGGATGGCGTTTAGGATACCGGAAGCCGACCCGGCGTGTTTTACATCAACGCCACTAAGGACGACTGCAAACAATGAGGCAAAGACAAAGCCCATGCCAATACCAACCATTAACTGGCCAGGAATTAGCTGCCAGCTTGCTGTAGCAAAAGCGTAATGGTGCAGCACCAGGCTCAAAATAAATAGGCCAAGCGACATGATTGTAGTGCCGATCCAAATGGCGCGGCGGCCAAGCGCAGGAATAACCTTTTGGCCAAATGTTGCCATGGTAAAGCCAATACCGAGCGCCACTGGCAAACCGGTCAGCGCGGCGTGGATGGCGCTAAAGCCAAGGCCAATCTGTAGTACAAGCGTAAAGGTCAGGAAGAAGCCAAGCATGGCAGCTTCAAAAATCATGTTAATGCCAAGGCCGGCTGCAAATGACCGCTTTTCAAACAGCGACGGCGCAATCAGCGGCGAACCATCACGGCGGTTCTTAACCTTCTGCCACTTGGCAAAGATGGCAAAGGCCGGGATAGAAGCGGCTAACATGAGGTACGCCCACAGTGGCCAGCCTAGTTCACGGCCCTGGATCAGCGGGAAGACTAGCAGCGTCATGGCCACCAACACAATGCCGGTACCAACCAGGTCAAGCTTGAGCGGGTGCGATGATTTACCGTCCGGAAGATACTTAAAGCCAGCAAGTAGCGTCAGGATACCAACTGGGATGTTAATCAGGAACAGCGGACGCCAGCTGAGGCCGGCAACATTGACCTTGATCAGCAAACCACCAATAACTGGCCCAAGCGAGGCCGCCAGGCCACCAAGCGCCCCAAACAGGCCATTAATAGCCCCACGCTCTTCCGGTTTATACATCACCTGCATTAAGGACATAACTTGCGGCACCATCAGGGCGGCCATTGACCCCTGGAAAAGCCGGGACACAACGAGCATTGTTGGGTTAACAGCCAGACCGCTCAGTAGGCTAGCGAGCGTAAAGCCGGCAACACCACCCAAGAATAGCTTCTTGTAGCCAAAAACGTCGCCCATACGGCCGCCGGTAATCAGCAGCAGCGCAAAGGTCATGGCATAACCAGCCAAGATCCACTGGATCATAGCGTAACTGGCACCAAGGTTGCTCTGGATAGTTGGAATGGCGACGTTAACGATTGTGTTATCTAACAGATCAATCACAAAGCCCATAGACACGACGACTAGCGCAAGAGTGCGCTGACGGTGCGTGAAAGTTGCGGAGTGTTCTTGGGCTGAAGTGTGCTTTTTGGGTTTCTCGGTCGTTTTGGACATGTTTACGGGTACTCCTTGGTTCCCTTCATAATAACAGATTGTTGTGAGCCAAGATTAGCTACGATCCCGAAACTGGATTGAGATCAGTTTATACACAAGATTTACATTCACTAATGACACCGCAATGGAAACGATAGTAAAGATAATGTTTAGCGATTGCTGATCTCTTAGTGCTTTGATTACAAAACCTGAGTTAGTATTAGCGACAAATAACGTAGCGACGCAAGCAATTATGCAGTTAATTAGAAAAATCATGTATAACTGTTTTGCTGCCTTCGTAAATTTTCTAAAGTTTTCTATATTAGCGTTAGAACTATGAAACAATGCCAAGAAAATAGCTATAATTATTCCTGAGTTTAAGCTTACGAGGGCATTAACAAGCGAGTCGAAGTTAAGCTTGAGATGAAGTTGATAGTGAAATGAAGCAACACATGCCAAAAGCCCCGAGACTGCAGAAGCAAGCACTTCGATAGAAATTATTTTTACTACGTAGCTAATTTTAGGCACGGTTATATCCTCCTAACCTACGACGTAATTCTCTTTTATATTATCAAGCAGCCTTTCCATTATTCCAATGATATTTTCAGTGTCAATTTCGCTTGTTCCTTCTCGTAGATCTACACTAAATTCATCCTGGAGCTTGTCTTTGACCAAATCATAGAGCTTATCTTTGCCAGTTTCCTCATCCACAACTGTCACTTTTAAGCGCTCATAGTTTTGCAAATCGAAACGATTGCCTATAAATAGGCGCTTAAAATCTTGTATTTGCATAGCAAAGGCACCACGAGCCTTTGACTTAATAGCAAACTCTATCGTCGCATTCCTGGGTGCTTTAAATTGTTCATAAACCCCCGGCAAGTCAGGCTCTCCTAAACCTTCGACTGTGCTTGGGTCAATGAGCTTAGCCTGGACGGCTCTGATTTGTCTTTTCTCCAAGACTTTCTCGAGAGCGTTACCGTTTTGCATCCACGTATACCCCGATCGCTTTGCGTCAGGGTCAATTTCCTGTTTATAGAGCTTATTAATTACTTCTAGGAGCAGGGTAATTTTTGGCCCATGATAGTTATACTCAATGCAAATATACGAAGTATCGGGACAATATATAAAGTGAGTCTTTTCGTCTATACCCTCATCGGCCTCGAGCTCGACGGGTCGTGTTTCAATTTTTCCCTTTTTGCGCTTACTAGGAGCTACGCTTCGAATCTGCTTTATAGACCCTCTTATCAGATTATCACCTGAATCTGAGTCAATAATCTCAATATTTAAACTTGTGCTGTGCACTCCCATTTCTCTTTGTTGGGGAGTTAAGTTTTCGCAAATTTCCTTGAGCTTTTCTCCAAAGAGCCCATTATCTCCATCTTGAGCTGTGATCTTGTAATAGTCTACCCGTCGCTGCACTTTAGCCATAATACCCTCTGTTTGATTACTGATTGAATTATGTCAGACCTGATCGGCATTGCAAAGTACGGCTGTCTCCGAGAAGAAGTCGCTTGCCAACTACGTTATGTGACGGTGCAAAATGTTGAGTAATTGGTGGTAGTGCGCAAAGTAAAAGGCGATGTTGAATAGGATGAGCGCCGGGAACACCAGCAGAGTCTCGCCTGCCTTGCCCGTCGTAATCCGCAAGCGCTTGAGCGGCGGCACACCAAACTTAATAGGTATCGGTAGCAGCCACGGCACACCCTCTTTGGTGAGTGTGTCCATGACTAGGTGCGATAACATACCGAGCATAAAGGCTCGCCAGACAAGGTCGAGGTCAACACTGCCAGTGATTGGGTGCACAAGCTGCAAGAACCAGTGCGCAGCCAGGCCGAACAAGTATAGTCCTACTAATGAGTGCGTTAGGAAGCGGTGACCGCCATTGAGCATTCCAAACATCCGTCCAAAATATTTGCCAATTGGCAGGTTACGCCAAAGTGGAGCGGTGGGCTGGTCGATGTCTGGGGTGATGCCGCCTATCAGGTTCGCCAAAACAGCAACGATGGCCGTGCTAAGGGTGATAGTTGCTGACGGGCGCAATATAAAGACAACGCCGAGGGCGGTTATGGCGGCTAGGTCGTGGGTGCGGGCGGTCATACTTAAGCATTATAACTAATATCAAATCTTAACTTATTCTTAAAAATAGCTTATAGTCACAGTTAGCATGAAAAAAGCCTTTGTATGGTTTAAGGGACTATCGTTCGCTAAACGCGCATTATTGGTTTTTGGAACTCTTGTTTTAGTCAGCGCAGGCGGCCACAATCAAAATCTCAATTCAAATACCGGAGCTAACTCTAGTGATGCTGCTGCAAAAATCAAGCAGACATCGGCTAAGCCCGCAAAACACGTACCAGTTATCACGACTAAAACTGTTACTGAAGCACAGCCCATTGTTTTTGAAAGCACAACTGTCGAAGATGCAGCTACCGCAAAAGGCACAACAAAGATCACCACAGCAGGAGTCAATGGTGTAAAAACGCTGACGTATGAGCTGACACTCACCGATGGCAAGCAAACCAACAAAGTCCTTAAAAGCGAGGCCATAACTCAACCGCCAGTTACCCAAGTTACAACCGTTGGTACCTATGTTGCACCTGCCCAACCATCTTGTCCAAATGGTACATATGTAAACTCTGCCGGCAACACGGTTTGTAGTCCGTACGAAAGCAGTAGCGCACCTGCTGGCGCAACCGCCCGATGCGTTGATGGTACATATAGCTTTAGTCAATCGCGTTCAGGCACATGTTCTCATCACGGTGGTGTATCAACATGGCTTTAACTTATAGGGCTTGATAGTGCGAAAAGAAGAATCTTATGTAGGCTGGATTGTAGTCCTGGTGATTGCCTGTCTTTGTCTATATTCGAGCGTGAGCACGGCTAACAAGGAAAAGACTGAGGCACAGGATGAAGTATCGTCACTTCAAGGCGATGTTAGTAACCTGAAAAATACTATTGATGAGGCAAATTCCAACATCGAAGATGCTAATCGACAGATCGAAGATGCCCAAAGTTATGCAGATAGTGACTATGATTCTATGACGTCGGCCCTCGCCGATCTACAAACCGTTGATACCGTCAGTTATTAGCATCATTTAGTCTATACTTTATGTTATGGACACGAGACCCCTAGCGGAGCGACTGCGCCCCGAATCTTTGACCGAAGTTGTTGGCCAGGAGCACCTGGTCACAGCCGGCAAGATCATTCATGAGATGATCAGTAAAAAGCAGCCGACAAGCCTGATCCTTTGGGGTCCTCCGGGCACCGGTAAAACTACGCTGGCCCGGATTATTGCTAAAGAGACGGGGGCCGAGTTTGTGGAGCTTAGTGCTGTTACAAGCGGTAAAGCCGATATTGTAAAAGTTATTGAGCGGGCTAACCAGAACCAGCGGCTTGGCATGCAGACCATCTTGTTTGTGGACGAGATCCACCGTTTTAATAAGGCTCAGCAGGACGCCTTTTTGCCGCATGTGGAGGATGGCACGATCATTTTGGTGGGTGCTACCACTGAGAACCCGAGCTTTGAAGTCATTAATCCCCTGCTCAGCCGGTCCCGGGTGTTAGTGCTGGAGCCGCTAACCAAAGACGAGATCGTCAAGATTATCAAAAAGGCCGCCCAGACAGAGAAGCTCAGCGCCAAACAGCTACCGGTCAAAAGCATCGACCTGCTGGCCGAACTTAGTGGCGGTGATGCCCGGGTGGCGCTCGGCAATCTGGAATTGTCGCTTAAACTGGCGCAAGGCAAGCCAATCACCCAAGAGATAGTAGAAACAGCCGCCCAAACCCGTGTGCCTGGCTATGACAAAAAGGGTGAGAGCCACTACAACATCATCAGCGCCTTTATTAAATCTATGCGCGGCAGTGATGCTAGTGCTGCGCTGTATTATCTGGCACGGATGCTGCAAGCCGGCGAAGACCCTAAGTTTGTGGCCCGACGGATGGTAATTTTTGCCAGTGAAGACATTGGCATTGCCGCACCGGCAGCCCTCAACCTGGCCGTTAGCACCTTTATGGCTGTGGAGCGCATTGGCATGCCAGAAGCCCAGTACAACCTGTTCCACTGCGCCACGGTGATGGCCAAAGCTCCTAAATCACGGGAAGTAGCCGATGCCATGGGCCAAGCCCTCGAAAGTGCCCGGCAGTACCCAGACCTACCAGTCCCCTTGCACCTCAGGAACGCGCCAACCAAGCTTATGAAAGACCTAGGCTATGGCAAAGGTACCAAATGGGAAGCTAACTTTAAGCACCCTAACGGATTTTTACCGGACGAACTGCGGGACGTAGACTTCTTTGCGGGTTAGGGTGTATGGCAAACTGCCAGAGAGCCCAGGGGAAACAAGCCAGCACCACGCCGCACAGCGTTAGGTAGTAGTGTTGTGCCCAGTTACCTTGGTTTGGAAAAGCCACGCCAATAACCGAAAAAACGCTAAACGCTACATAGCCAATCATCAGGCCGGTCAACACTAGGCTCCGGCGGGCGCGCCACCACAAGATAAGCAGGCTTAGGAATAAGAAGTTGGCCGCCAAAATGCTGATAAGCCCATGGATCAATAACAGGTGGTCTTGGTGAAAGCTCGGGCAAGCCTGGGTAGACAGTGAACATTTTAGGGGCAGTAGCGCATCGGCGATGGTGCCGATGGCAAAGGCAATAATCGTCCATAGCAAGATGGCAATCAGTGGCTTGCGGGCTTGTGCCAGCAGGCCGCGCCAGATCAGGGCGGCCACCGCTATCATTAGCACGCCGCACAGTACATCGCCTAAGATAAATACCCAGGCGTAGGGCTGGTTCGTGCCGCCAAGCTCACTGGCCAGGCCACGGCGGGCTACAGCCGGATTGAGGCTGTAGCCAAGCGGCCACGAGCAATACAGCAAGCCGGCAATGCCAGCCAATGCTGTAGTACTTAAGCGGTACGAACGTTTAAACATCTAAAGTAGGGTATTGAGATCGCCGTCGAGCGAGCTGGAATCAACCGAGCTGTCAACATTGGTGCTGTCGAGCGATTTACTAGCGGCAGTTACATCAGCGCTAGTTTTTAACTTGGCAGGGACGCTTGTAGCCTTAGCGGTTGAGGCCGTGACTGAAGCGGATTTGTTGCTGGTTACTCTGTAGCCAACAGCTCCAACTACGCCAACAACCAGCAGCAGTACCAGTACGAGCACAAAGCCAATACCGTTTTGGTCAGAAGAAAGCTTTTTCATTATTGGTTACCCCCTGTGGTTGTGGTGTCGGCTGGCTTGGCGGCTTCGGCAGCAGCGTGGATTGCCTTAAAAACAGCTTTTACGGCGTCACGGTAGGCTTTGAGGTCGGTCTTAGTCTGTTCGGCAGCGGTTTTAAAGCTTTGGATACCGGCGGCAACATCTTTGTTAGTGCAGTCGATAGTTGGGGTAGCAGCCTTAAGGGCGGCAATTGAGTCTACAGACTTGGCCTTGGCAGCATCAGCGGCAGCCGTCAGTGCAGCGTAGTCTGTTGGCTGCAAGTTGTTAGCCGTTACAAAGTCCTGGCCTTTGGTGTAAATAGCCGTGATGCGGTCTTGGATGTTCTGTGACTTGTTAACGATGTTGTCAAAGCGGTTTTCGATGCCAACTTTGCGGCCTTCACAGCGCTTTTGGCGCTCGGCGTCAGTTAGTTGGGTCTTCTTTTCTTTGCGTAGCTCGTCAATTTTGGTCTGGGCCTGGTCCTTAAGCTCTTGGCTGTGGGCCGTATTGTCTTCGACGGTGGTCTGCTTGCCTGAGCTGCTCACAGTGTGCATCTCGGTTTCGGTGCTGGTGCTACTGTGGCTATCACTAGTTGTATCATCGGCGCCGTGCTGGGCGTAGGCTGGGGCTATGGCGAGGACATTGACAGCCAGTACTAGGCTAGGCGCGCTAGTTAAAAGTTTCTTTAAGAACGTTCGCATGTTTATTCCTTATGTTTAACTTCCCTATTATACAACCGTTTTAAGTTGCTCCCAAGGAAGTTCTGCCTTACCAAAGTGGCCATAGGCACTAGTTGCACCATAAATTGGCCGTGCCAGGTCTAGCTCTTCAATAATGCCCTTTACTGAAGTGTCGATGATCTTATCTTTAAAAGCGTGTAATTCTTCTTGGCTGACGGTTTCGGTGCCAAATGTTTCAATGGTTTGCATCAGTGGCCTTGGCTGGCCAATAACGTAGGCCAGGCCAACTTCACACTTGGTAGCCAGGCCGGCGGCCACAATGTTTTTGGCAATGTAGCGGGCAGCGTAAGCACCAGAACGGTCGACTTTGGACGGGTCCTTGCCGCTAAAAGCACCGCCGCCAACCCGGGCGTAACCACCATAGGTATCAACCACGATTTTACGGCCAGTGAGGCCAGCATCTGATTCTGGGCCGGGAATGTGCCACAGCCCAGTGCCGTTAATAACAATGTCTTCGTCGCCTGGCAGGTCAAACTTGTAGTAATCCAGGACTGGCTTGATGATATGGGTGATGACGTCCTTACGTACTGTCTCGGCAGTTTCTGCTTCATCGTGTGCCACAGCGGCCACGACTTTTTCAATGCCGACTGGCTTTCCGTCTTCATAACGTACGGTAACTTGGGCTTTGCCGTCTGGGCGTAGCCACTTTAATGTACCGTCTTCTCGGCACTCGTCAATTTTGCGCGCTAGGCTCTGGGCGATTGCGATTGGCAGTGGCATTAGCTCTGGTGTTTCGTCGATGGCAAAACCAAACATCATCCCCTGGTCACCGGCACCGTCGGCGTCAACGCCCATGGCGATTTCTGGTGACTGTTGGTGCACGTCGTTACTAAATTCCGACTCTTGGCTAAAGCCCCAAGCTGGTACGGTGTAGCCAAGCTGCTTCACTTTTTCGCGGGCGATTTTTTCGAAGTTAATATCTGCAGTGGTTTTAATTTCGCCAAACAAGGCAATCTTGTTGGCTCCGGCTACGGTTTCAACGCCAGCGCGGGCATGCGGGTCCTGCGCTAAAATGGCGTCTACGATGGCGTCGCTAATAGCGTCACAGATTTTGTCCGGGTGGCCGGCACAAACCGACTCGCTCGTGAAATAGGTTACTAATGGCATAAAAATATCCTTTCTTGGCTCGCAGGAAAGGATAGGGACAAATGTCATATCTTCCCCGGTTTGCCGGGCTAGATGGAGCACCTTGCATTATTACTAACGCAGGCTGCTGGCAGGTCACGGAGCTAGATCTCTCGCTGCACTCTGTATATTTAAATTGTTAATGCTACCGAGTATAGCACGTTTGGGTTTAGCCCAAAATATTTACTGCCCGGGCTGTTACCAAAACCACAGTCATGAGTGCTGCTAGTGCCTGAATTGTCATTAGGGCTTTGGCGCGGTGCGTCAGCGGCAGCGTGTCGGTTGGACTAAAGGCCGTGCCGTTGGTGATAGAAACGTAGAGATAATCAAAAAATGTTGGGCGCCAGCTTTTCTCGCGCGGATCGCCAAACTGGGCAAAGTTAAAGTCTGGGACGTTCACAGTGTTGTTGTCCAGCTCCCAATACACAATGCCAAAAACGATGATATTAGTGATGTATATAGCAACGCTCGAGACAAGCAGGTCCTTGCCGGCCACTGCCCCACCATTGACCAATATATTTACCAACAAAACCAGCGATACGATATTGGCCGTGCAAACCAGCCCCATCAAAATAAAGGCCATCAGCCGTTTAAATGCATCGCCGAGCGATGGCAACAGCAAAACAATGACCAGCAGCCCCTCTATCCCGGCTACGGTATACTTGGCGCCAAATGACAGCGTGTTACTAAGGCTAAGCTGCAACCCAATCGCCACGGCCAGCGTTAAAACAACATGCAAAGTTGGCTCATCGGCTTTTTGGGCAAAGGTAGAAAGGCGCATATCAAAATAGTAGCACCTCTGGTGTTTTTTGCCGTAATTTGCTACAATTTTCCCCTGTACCAGTCTGTTGGGGATTGGCCAAGTGGTAAGGCTCAGGTTTCTGGTACCTGCATCGGGGGTTCGAATCCCTCATCCCCAGCCAAAGAAAAAGCATTGCGAAAGCAGTGCTTTTTTATTGATATTTATAGGTGTCATTACATAATATTAAGGAGTTCAAAATGGCAGGTATGACCCCAGAGTCATCAGAATTTACATCATTAGGATACGTTTTTTAGACCCTCAAAAGATCGATAGTAAAGGCATATACGATATCCAATATATCGTCCAGATTCTACGATAATAAAAGTTCGAAGTATGTTCACTAAGTGCAGTCAAGCGTAAGCGACATGCTATATTGTAATTATGCAATTACCAAACACTCATATACATGTCCTGTCAAAACTAGGGTGTTGGCCTTTTTGGGTTTTGGCTACCATCGTTATTCAGACTGCCCTTTTTATTACAAGTGATTGTAATGGCGGCGGAGATATATTATATTTTATCGCCATTCCTTTGACTGCAATTACACTCATATTGTTGGTCTGGCAAATGCTGATACGGCTTAGCCTCAAAGCATCTGTGGCCATACCAATATTGTTTGTAGCTATAGTCGTATGTATTGCGGCAGCCTTTTACGGCACTACCCTCTTAATCTGGACAAAACCAGGCATGGGTCTTAGCTGCTTAGTGTGATCAAGCGTTCGAAGTATGTCTACTAAGGGCAGCCAAATATAAAGACTCACTTTATGAAACCAACACTTAACGACACAGTCAGGTATCTTTTCATCCTTCAGCTACTTTTACTCGCCATATCAGCAATCATCTTCACAGTAGTACATGGACTTGATGGATTAGTGGCCGTCTACTCTCTAATCCCAATGATCGGCTTGTCACCTATCATTGCTATCCTAGGCATTGCGCTGCTCTTGAAGAAGCAACATGCCTCGTGGTTCGTTTATAGCGGCTTCACTATCAATTTCGTTCTATCCTCAATTCTTTTCGTTCGATTTATCGTCATCAGCCTACTCCTCGGTCACTAGCTAGCATAAGTAGTAACGCTCGTATTTCTTCAGGGTCACATCTATCTTCAAAAAGTTGGCCTAAGCATTTAGGCTTCTTGGAGCTTGGAGACTTTGC
This sequence comes from Candidatus Saccharimonadota bacterium, assembly GCA_028286345.1. Classification (GTDB taxonomy): domain Bacteria; phylum Patescibacteriota; class Saccharimonadia; order Saccharimonadales; family UBA4665; genus JAQBRT01. Next base: position 490,117 of record JAQBRT010000001.1, on the reverse strand, counting down.
CGTCAACTTTGATGCAGAGTTCTTCTACAAACTCAGCAAATGAGCGGTCGTGCTCAACTAGGCTGCTGACTGATTTTTCGGTGAGCAAGTCGATGACCCGGCTTAATACATTAACTTCTGCGGCGATTTGGTGTTTCATTCCCTGTCTCCCTTTACGTTATGTTCCCATCGTAAAAGACAAGCATGAAGCAAAGCTGAAGCCAAACTGAGTGAATGCTTAAAGCACTTATTTTTTAGTAAAGAAGACTAGTTTGTAACCGTCTGGGTCGCGCTGGATAAATTCGCGGCGGCCCCATGGTTGGGTAGTAGGTTCGGTGGACGGCTTAAAGCCCTTGCCTACCAGTTCGGTGTAAAAATCATCGACATTTTCGACGGCGATGTTTATAAACATGCCTGTGCCTTTTGGCTCGGCGTTAGCTTCTTCCACAAATCCGGGCTTGACCTCTTGGTCGACAGCTACAAAATCAACCGAAAACCAGTTAACGTAGCTGGTCATGCTGGTGTTGGTTCGCTTGCCAAAGCGAAAGCCAAGCTCACCGTAAAAGTCAGCGGTCTTATCAAGGTCTTTAACATAGAGGACGAATCCGGAAATGCTTTTTATGCTCATGGCGTTAGTATACACCTAGCTCAACGGCTTGAGCCGCTGAAGTTCATGGTAATTTTCTTCTTCGAGTTGATCGAGTACATTAGGTAAGCTCACGGTTACAAGGTGCTCAAGGTCAGTTACTTGCACTTCATCCCATTCAATAGTGTTGACGCGGTAACCGCGCATCAACTCAGTACGGGCAGCCGCCCGGGTTCCTCGAGGCGGGTTTGTGAGTGTTTCTGCAATATATACCGGCTTCTCTCCTTTGAATTTGCCTTTGTCGCGCAGGCGGTAACCATAGCCCTTGATGATGGGTTTAAGTTCGCCATCTTCAGCGTGATAACCTTTGTAATCGTAGTCTAGGTCATGGTAGCGGCTGACTACGTCCGTTAGGCTACGCTGCTTGCCCTGATTTGTACCGCGGTCGATGCCGCGGAGTATGCGTTCAAACTTTGCTGCCCAGTCGAGCCGGTCCGCCACCAGGCTAATCGTTTCAGTGCCTGCAAAAACTTTCTTTAAGTCATCAGCGAGCGAATACAACTCGGTGGCCACCTTTGCCATTTCGTCAGGGATTTGCTCAACGTACCAACTCAATTCAGTCAGTGACAATTCAGCCAGCTTGTGCAGGAAATCAACACCAGCGACCTGTTCCATGGATGCCGAGATTGTGCCGTCTAGCCGTAAGCCTAAGTGATTTACTGCCTGGGCCTGCTGAATAGCCCTGAACTCTGAAACAGAAGGTAGTTTTGTGACCAGGTCCGTTCCGGCCATACCCATTACCAAGGCCATAACACCAGCGCGCATCCAAACGGCGTAATCGGAAATATTAATGTCTTTACAGCCGACTTCAAGCCGTGGCGTGCCCTCGTGATGCGAGTAACGGTACATCCGGCCAAAGTAACCATAGCCTTCAACCTCGTGAAGGCCACCAATTTTTTGGGATAAGAAGACACTGTCGATATCAACAAAACCAGCACCATCGATGAGTGGTGCATAGCTAAGGTAGGCGAGCGCCTGGCTTGGTAACTTGGTGCCTGAAGTGCGTGAGCCGCGAGGAATAGCGAAGTTATCGTGACAAGCTTTGCGATCCTGGTGACTGTCGATGGTGCGCCGGTGCTGCCGTGCCAGGACTGGACGCTCTAAGCGGGCTGAGCAATCAGTGACATAGGCGCCAATCATCTTTTCTGACAGCAGTTCACTGCCGCGGACATAGCGTACAAAATCAGCCAGTGTTTTGACTTCTGGGGTTGCCCGTTCAAAGTTGGTATTCTCACCCGTTGCAACACCACCCGGATAAACACGGAAACCGCCCTCGGTCCAAATGTTCTCCCGTTTTGGCCTTTGGTCGAGGGTCGGCATGTAACCGACATGGCGAATAATATCCTTAGGAATATAGCGCGACAAGTTTTCGCAAAAATAATAGGGCTCGTCCCATACGCCACTGACCGTATCCATCAAGCCCGTTTCTTCTTCATTGCCATAGGCCAATGGGAATACACGGTGTGACCCAACGCTTTTTATTTCTTCATTTACTATTTCTACAGACATATCTAAACCATGGTAGCCCACATGAGCGTGATTAGCAAAAGCGCTATATGTGCTAACCATAACCGCTGCTTGACAGGAGTTCTAACAGAGGTATACTGAGCGTAAAGGAAGGTACAACAATATGACTAAAGTTCTGCTCGTTGAAGATGACCCGGCGATTAGCCGTTTATATCAAAAGGTCTTAACGCTAGAGGACTTTGAGGTCCAAACCGCCGATAACGGCCTGTCGGCTCTAGAGGTCGTACCTGTTTTCCAACCAAATATCATTTTGCTCGACATTATGATGCCTACCATGAACGGCATTGAGTTCTTGGGCAAACTTAAGGGCGCTGGTGCTTTTGACAACATCCCGGTCATTGTACTGACCAATGTCTCCGATTCAGACATTACCCTGCGTGCCGTAGAAGCCGGTGCCGCTCTAATCCTCATCAAAAGTGAGACTGAGCCAGATGATGTCATCAAAGCCGTTAAGGGCGTCCTAGCCCGCGATATCCTGCAGTCCGAAACACTAGACGGCGAAACGTCCGAGCAGCTCTAAGCAGGGCTCACGGGTGGGATAATGCAGCCAAATAGCTATCATGCACTGCTGTTGCAACAAATGCACCAAGCCCTTGGTGAGAATGTTGAGTTGCCGCCAGAACTACTGCCCCTGCTAGCCCAAATCAGCAGCACCTATAAAATGCTTGAAGAGGGCACCAAACAGGCCCAAGCTACCGCCACACTGCGTACCGAACAGCTAATTGCTTCTACCTCACGCGCTTACTCTTTCCTTGATAGCCTCAATAAAGGTTTTATTATGTGTGATACCTCCGGCGAAATCGTGCTGACTAATGATTCTGTCCGCCGGACCTTGTCTGCAAAAGCCGCATCTGTCACTACGCTCGAAAACCTTAAATCAACCGTTGAAAGCTGGACCATCGAAAAAGTTAACGACTTATTCCAGCCAGATGTAGCGTTGTATGAACTTGTCAAACAGTGCCTAGCAAGCGCCAAGCCGGTCGAGGTAGAAGAGACAAACTTTGGCAAGCAAGTCCTGCGCCTGTACCTTGCCCCACTTCTCAACGAGCCGGGCAGTGCAGACCAGCAGCTCCTGGGTGTGGTCATCCTGGTTGAAGACATCACCGATGAAAAATCCCTAGAACGCTCCAAGGACGAATTCTTATCAATTGCCTCGCACGAGTTGCGCACCCCACTGACCGCCATCCGCGGCAATGCTTCGCTTATCAAGAAATACTACGCCGACAGCATCAAAGATGACAGTATGGCCGAGATGATAGACGACATCCATGGCTCGGCCGTCCGCCTGATTGGTATTGTGAACGACTTTTTAGATGCAGCCGCCATGGAACAGCGCAAAATGGCCATGAAGCCAGTGCAGTTTGCATTGGCCGATATTGTTACCGAGGTAGTCCGCGAACTCGAACATTTGTGCGCCGACAAAGGCGTTACGCTAGTGGCTGATGCTTCGGTAGCTGCGGCTCCGGCTGTCCTAGCCGACAAAATGCGCATCAAGCAGGTGCTAATTAACCTTGTTGGTAATGCCGCCAAGTTTACTAATAGCGGCAGTATCACTATTAGCACCCGGGCCGACGAGTCAATGGTTTATACGTCAGTTGTAGACACTGGCAGCGGCATGAGCCAGGAAGCCCAACAGGCCATATTTAGTAAGTTCCACCAGGGCAGTACCTCCGGTTCACTGACCCGCGACATGACCAAGGGCACCGGCCTTGGCTTATACATCTCAAAAATGATCGTCGAATTATCTGGTGGCAGTATTGCCCTTGAGCATTCTGTACCAGGCGAAGGCAGCACTTTCGTGTTTAGCCTAAAGCGCGGCTAGCGCAAGCACTGCTCGGCTACGGCTATACTCCTTCGAGCTGGCGCAACTTTTTGGCCCCAATTGCCACCATCACAAAGCCAGCGGCTATAACGCCAAGCAGTACAGCAATTACCGCTAACACCCAGCTTAGCGACATGTTCTGGAAACTACGCGGGAATAAGCTGAGCATCTGGCCCAATACTGACGCCACAATAATCGTAGAGACGCCTAGGCCCAGGTTTTTAAGCAATGAACGGTAAATAACACCCTTAATATTGCGGCGGTAGTGGCCAATATTTCGCGCCGCCAGTAAGCCGGCATACCACATTGCCAGATACGGCAGTACTACACTGACTAAAATCAACCAGTTGGGCAAGTAAAATACGCCATGGCTAGTGGCTGTAGCAGCGGCACTGCGGTCAGGGTTGGTAACAGCTAGGTAGGCAAAACCGGCGCCAAGTGCCCCAAAAGCCACTGATACCAGTTGCATGCTCCCTTCGCCTGGACGGATGCGCACCAGCTGTTTTAGTTCAACCGAGCCCTTATAGATTAGATAAAAACTGGCTGCACCAAGTATGACCGACATATAGTTGCCTACAATTACGCCAGCCGGTACCAGGCGCAGGTCGTGTACAGTCATAACACTGGTGATAGTGCTAAGTATGGAATTAACGACCATACCAATAGCCAGCACAGCCAGCCCACTGGCGAGCAGGTTAAAGCCCTTGCCATCGGGTTCATCTTTAATATGGCTGACGTACTCTTTCATGGTTATAAAACCATAAAAAGCTATGTAATAAATTGCAATCAGTGGCAGCAGCAAGAAGACATCAATTATTCTGAGCTGCAGGACCGTAATGTGATATTTGGCAAGCACAGCCGTATTAACGGGAGTTAAAAATACGAGCAGGATGTATGTTGCTACCATTACACCAAGTAAAGCGTAGTATTTCTTGCGCATCTGTATATATTGTAACGTGTTCGTCCAGCTGCTCATAACTGCACCTATTGTTACTCTATGGTGCGCTGGAGTAAGTCGATAGGGCTGTGTGTTTTGGGGTGCTGTCTTTTTACGATTTTCTTCGGTGCTGGTGTAGGGGTAGTGGCTGCTGAGGGTGGGTATTCAAAACTATAACTGCGAGTAAAGTACCGGCCATAGGTACCCATGGTCGAACAGGCTGACTGGGCAACACAGATAACACCATCATCGGCAGCGTAGGCATTAAAGATGAGGCGCTTTTGCTCTGCTTGGGCGGTTGAGACATTTGGCTCCATGCCGCCACTTGGGTAGCCAACATACTGTGATACTACCGCATTAGACTGAGCAACTGACCGGGCCAGTAATGTTATTGCACCAACGGCTCGGTGGTCGCTGTGGTCACCAATGCTGTATGGCCCGTCGGCTAAGTGCGTATAGATGGCTTTAGGGTTGTCGGCGCGAAAAATGTCGCTTATAAAAGTTACAAGATCTGGGTAGGTGTAGCTGGTTGAGCCGTCAATTGCCTTCATATCGCCGCCATGGGATAGTTTTTCGAGGGACTTAGAGCCGGTTTCTATAAAGCCCTGCCCGTGGACGTTTCCATCTGGCAGGCGTAAGAACATAAGGTTTACACTGGGGTGGCCAGCAAGCTCGCGTGTCACAACCCGATGGCCATTAACCGTTACATACGCATCTGTCCAGTTACTATCCGCACCAAGCATTAATGCGTATGCATCTTCTATGCCGTGCTGGCGGCCGAGCCAGTAACTTGGCGGCCGGCCATCATCGGCTGCCGTTACGTATATAGTCCGGACACAGCTGTTTAGTAGTTGGGCTGCCAGGCGGGGATTCATAAATAAGATGTCGTCATCTGGATGGGCCACCACCGTATCGATAGTACCGGCACTACAACCGCTCAGCGCTGGCAGTTGCGGTATTTCCTTGATTGTTGTTGCCGGGGTATAAGTTGGCTCGACCAGCTCGGCTTTTGTCAGACGGCGAGGGTGCCCCACGATATCATCAATACCTTTGATGCGTAAACTTGCCGCATTATAGACCAAAATAGTGCCAACTCCCGGAATCGTGGCCAGCCGCTTGGGCGCGCCAAACTGGGCCACAATATCACCCTGGCTACAGGTAATTGCACCGAATGTTATACCCTGCGGCCCAATCAGAATTGGCACATCTTTGGAGTAGCTGTACAGACCCTTAAAACCGCCGTTGTCAAAAAACAGGTTGGTTGGCTGCAGGGTGTGGTTTTGGTCGCAGCCCATAGGCAAAATAGTTGCTGCCCCATCACTAAAATAAGTGCCGGTGATGCCCATCTCGCGCGAGGCTAGGGCATACTGGTAACCACCTTTGCGCATAAATGAAAGCGTGGTAGCAATATGCGTATCTTTGGAGTAGCGCTGCGACCAGTTCAGCGCTAGTGCGCCCAGCAGCAGCACAGTGCTGCAGGCAAGCGCTAGCAACAGCAACGGTTGCGCGCGCCGCCGTAATTTTTCGGGCACCAAACTTTCGCCCAATACGCTAACCATCAGCACAGCCAGTAGCGGCACCATGACTAAGTAGCGGGCAGTCTGCCACTGTGTAACTTGGCCGCTGGCTATGTAGACTAGGTAATTTACGCCAATCAGCGTCAGCGCCAAGCCGTAGGCCGGAACTTTACGCCATCGGAAAGCATGGCGGAACAAGACCAACGCTGCCAGGCCAAGTAGCGCCGCATTCAACAGCTCGCGGAGCAGTAGCGGACCATGGGCGCCTTTAAGGAAGTTGGCATCAAAGATTGTCAGCGTACTGGTGACTAGGGTGCCCAATATCGACAATACATAGTGGACTGTCAGGCCGGGATGCGACGATGGGGCTGCTAGCATTGAGGTGTGAAAGACTGCTTTTGCAAACATTGTCAGTAGTTTTGCGCCGTCGTAGGCCAGGACTGTTACCCCAGTTACTAGGGCGGCGGCAATAGCATCACTCTTGGCATGGCGTAGTAGCAAGCGGCCAACTATGAATACACAGCTGCCTATACCGCAGACGTAAAACTGTAGGGGGTCTGCAAAGAACACTACGGCACCAGTCAAGCCCATCCCAAGGAGGCTTTTCCAATGGGGGTGTTTTAGGTAGCGCAGTACGAGGTAGACAAAGAATAAGCCACCAGCGGTCTCAAGGTTGCGCGAGTTGGCGTAATCAATCCAAAAAGTGTTGCCGGCAATGGTCGCCAACCAGATAAATGCCAGGTAAAACCAGCGGCGGTCTTTGACATCGTAAAGTTCAAGGAATTTTTCATATAATTTGAAGAACAAGAAGAATGTCAGCAGGTTAAACAGTATGGCCAGTAGTGTTATACGGTACAGCGGTGGCAGCGCTTGGAACTGGTTTATTAGGAAGTAGGCCGGAACCTTAAGTAGGTAGTTGGTTGCCCCAAGCTGGGAGCCATCCATTTGCCCGTGGGCCCATTGCTGGGCTAGGCCAATTTGGCCAACAACATCAAAGTTTACGCCATTGGTAATGCAGCGCAACAGCGTCCATAACAGGACGATTGCCATTCCGCCGTATAGTGCAAGCATCCTAAAATAACGGCTCATGCCCTTGCCTACTGGTTAAAAATACGGGTCTTATAGAGGTAGAAGTTCCAGATTGTGCAGATGCCTAGGGCGATGGTCCGGCTAACGACTACCGGTACAACATTGGCCAGCAGTTTGGCGACCAGTAGCGTAAACAAAAAGTTAAAGACCACTAAGGCGATAGTAGCGATGAGCTGCGGAACAACAATCTTGTGATGCATACGCTTGTCGCTAAAGGTCACTAGTTTTTGCAGGCCAAACGACACCAACGTGCCGAGTGTGTAACTAATAGCCACCGCTAATACCGGGCCGGCGCCCATGAGTTGGGCAATGACAATAACCGCCAATTCAAATAAGTACACACTGCCACCTACAAGTAGGTAACGCATGCCTGGACGTTTAAGAAGTTCTGTAATTTTATCCATGGGTACGAATTGACTTGGTTTCGTCAATCACATACAGTGGCCGGCCTTGGGTTTCGGCATGTATGTGTGACAAATATAAGCCAATTATACCTTGCGACAGTAGCAAGACGCCAATCAAAAGCAGTTCCAGGTCCAGAACAAAGCCGCCACCAGTGATGTTCAGGTTCAGAGGGTCACCAATAGCCATTTCGATTGCCATAAAAATACCCAGCAAAATCGAGAACGGCACGATCACGGCGCCAATATAGGCAGCCGCATAAAGCGGCGAAGAGCTGAGTGATATTACGCTATCAATGGCTAACTTAAAAAGTTTCTTGAATGAATAGGCGGCTTCGCCATGCTCACGGGCTTTGGCGTGGAACGGTACATAGCTGCGCTCAAAACCGAGCCAATCAATCACACCGCGGTTTGTACGGTTGCGCTCTGGCATGCGCATAAACGCTTGCTGGACTTCGCGGTCTATTAAACGGTAGTCGGTAGAGCCATAAACCAAATGTGCATCACTATATTTATTAATAAGGTAGTGGAAGAGCTTGGAACCATAGCGCTTAATAAAGCCCTCTTTTTGGTTGCTCTGGCGCATGCCAATGACTATTTGGGAGCCCTGCTCCCACTGCTCAATAAACTTGGGGATTAGTTCTACCGGATATTGGCCGTCGGCGTCTAGCGTCATGATTGCCTGCCCGCGGGCTAGTTGGATGCCGGCGGTCACGGCAATTTCCTTGCCAAAGTTGCGCGATAAGCTGATTATCCGTACTGCCCGGCTTGGACCGGCTAAGGCTTGCAGTTTTTGCAAAGAATCGTCGCTGCTGCCGTCGTTAACATAGACAATTTCATAATTTTTGTAGTCTTTGATTACCGCAACAAGCGATGAATGAAACGCCTCAATACCGGCGGCTTCGTTATAAACCGGGACAATAATTGATAGTTCAGGGGTGACGGTGCTAGCCATGATTTCGCTTAAGTATAGCAAATCACCGCCGTTAAAACAATTATTTTACAATCTTATAGATGTTTTTACACTTCGATGATATAATCGCCATTGCAATCTTTTTAAGAAAAGTTAAGAAATAGTTCACTTTTCCCCGTTACTATGAGCATGAATAAACGGACAAACAACAATGCGACTACTGTTAATTGATGATGACCGCGGCATCGGCCATGCCCTGCAGACTACCCTAAGCACTGACTACGACGTAGACGTAGCCCACACCGGCCACGGCGGCATCCAACTGGCGGATGATAACGACTATACCTGCATCTTACTCGACCTCAACCTACCAGATGTTTCCGGCCTGCGCGTCTGCGAAATACTGCGCAACCGTGGCTGCACCGTCCCAATATTAATCCTCTCGGCCGAAAATCAAGTCCTGCACAAAATCAAACTTCTCGATGCCGGCGCCGATGACTACCTTACTAAGCCATTCAGCCTAGGCGAACTCAAGGCCCGGCTGCGTGTCATTGAGCGCCGTAACCGCCAACCAGTTAACGGTGGCCAGCGCCTAACCGTCAGTGGCGTTACCATTGATGGCAGCAGCCACACTGTCAGGCGGGACGGTCAGCTCATCCCGCTGCGCCGTAAAGAGTTTGCCATCTTAGAGTGCCTCATCCAAAACTCCGGTAAAATTGTCAGCCGCGCCAGCCTTGGCCAGTACGCTTGGGAGCAAGCCGAGAGCCCATGGGGCAACACCATTGATGTGCATATGAAATTACTGCGTGACAAATTTGATAAGCCATTCAATAAGCGCCTGATCCAAACCGTTCACGGCCTGGGATACATTTTTGATAGTGCCGGGAAACGCTAATGGAGAATCCGCTCATCCTAACCTCTGACCGGACAAGTGGCCTAGACGAACAAACCGTTGCCCACCTCCAAGAACTACAGCGTTTTGCCGAAATTGGGCGCCTGAGTGCCAGCCTACTACATGAAATCAGTAACCCCCTAACTGCCGCCATACTACACCTTGATCCGGCCTGCGCCGGTACTCCCCAAAACCTCAGGCATGCCCGCCGCAATATCCAGGTTTTGCAGCGCTACGTTGAAGCCGCCCGGCAACAGGTTAAACACGCCAGCCACCCGCGGTTATTTTCAGTACGTAGCCAACTCGAACAAGTGCGGCGTATCCTAGAACCGCACGCCCGGCGCCACAATGTAGCCCTGCGTTTTCGCATAACAACCAGCCAGCGCCTTTTTGGCGACGCCGTAAAGTTTCAGCAAGCTGTTGCCAACCTGGTTAAAAATGCTATCGACTCATATGCAACTTTGCCTGGGCAGCACCAAAACCGCACCGTGTTAGTTGATGCTACGCTTGATGGCCAAACTATCGTGCTGACGGTAATGGACCACGGGCTAGGCATGAGCCCCGAGGAACTAAGCAAAATTTTTGAACCATTCTACACCACCAAAGTCCGGGCCGGGCATGGCCTTGGCATTGGGCTAACCATCGTCAAGCAATTTATAGACCATGATTTTGCTGGCACTATAAGCGCCCAGAGTACTTTTGGTAAAGGCACGACCTTTACTCTACGGTTGCCGCTACGCGATAAAACTACTGGACTGGCGTAGTATTAGCGCCAACGTTAACCGGCGCAATATTAACAATTTGGTCAGTACTTGGTCGGTACAGTATGGCTTTCTTGGCCTTATTAAAAACTAATACTTTGTCACCGTCTTGGGCATCACGGTAGAAGGTTTGGTTATTCACCTGTGCAGCATGAGAGACCGTGATAACCAGTGGCGTTTCATCCTTAGGGATGACAGCCAGTTTATCGACCTTGCCAACCAGCGACGTGACTTGCTTTTTGGTAGCGGCGGCAGGTTGCAACTTGGTTTTGGCGTCACGGTACTGCACAAACATAAATAGGCTAAATACTATGGCAACGGCCACAATCGCCCATGGTAGCGACGGTTTAGTGACAGCATTTTTAAACTGTTTAAGTTGAGGCCGCTCTTTTCTGGGCTTTTTAGGTTCCGGTTTTTGGGCCGGCGGCTTCATGATTGTCCGCACCGATGTCGTACTCGACTGCATAACCCCTCTTTAGTCGTTCGTTTTCTCTATTCTAACAGACTTTGGTGCTTATGGATTGGCCGGCAGATTGGCTGCCGTCTGCGGACTGGTTACGCCGAGGGCTGTCCAGCTAAACATTGTATCGCTCAGCGCTGGTGCCGAGAGCACAACGTCAAAGCCTGTGGCTGTAACATTATTTATGCTACTCAGTGCAAATTGGCCGTTTGTAATGTTGGATGTGACGATTGGCGTTGTTTCGTAAGGGGTTACAAATGTAACATGAACTGTGGTTTCGCCAGTTTTGAGTTGGGCATAGCCAGCAGTGTCGCTGGCAACGGTAATGTGGGCATCGAAGCGGACGTCTTGGCGGAAGATAACTTTGCCAAAGAATGTTGCTAACTTCTGGAAGGCGCTTAGGCCGGCAAAGTTAGCGTCACCGCCAACACTCAGGCCACCGTTAGCCGTCAAGTTAGCAGCTGTTAAATTACCGTCAAAGCTGGCATTGCCAGACTGGTCAATACTGGCCACCAGGTTGTGGGTGGCGTCAAACAAGGCAAAACTGCCGGTGCTGCTGATAGTCCCGGCAGTCACATTGCCATCGCCGGTGACTGTAAAGTTCGGGCTACTAATAATTGTGTCGTAACCGGCACCACCGCTATTGGTAATTTTGACGGCAGTGGTAACCCTTTGGCTGGCATTAGCATTGTCAATGTGCAGCGCAGCATCTTGGGCAGCGCTGTTTGTGGCCTTGTTGCTGAGAGTAAAGCCTTCGTTATCGGCAAAACTAAAGTCAACATTGCCTTCGGTACTAGTGGTGCCACCGGTGTGGCCAACCCTCACCGCCGAGGCGCTTGTGGTGCCGATGTTGACAGCGGCGCTATTACCACCGGTGTCAATAGTCACATCACCAGAGGTGCCAGAATCGATAGTTAAAGCCCCGTCGGAAACCAACGAAGGCGAAATAATGCCGTTGCTAAAGTTACCATTTGAGGCATCAATGGCACTGTAGTGCAACGTTCCATTAACGGTAAGGTCACCATTGACCGTGAGGTTGTTGGCGGTAACAACATTAAGATTAGCATCGCCATTGGCGCTCAGGTGCTGTGCTAACTCCTGTACCCCTTTAAGCGTATAGATTCCCAGGTTTTGGTAGTTAACGTGATAGTAGCCATCTTCTTGCAAGGTAACAAGGTCTGGGAAAATTGTGGCAACCTGCTGGGCAATAACACCAGTCTGAAGGCTACAGTCAAAGCCAAATTGGGCAGTTAAGTCAGGGTCTTCGCACTTAAAGTTAAAGTGCACCGCCCCAACTTGTTGAAGTTGGCCGAGCACACTATCGTCTAGCTCTGTGATATTTTCCTTAACGCGGCTGTCAGAAATACCAGTACAAGCATTGGAAACCGTAACTATGCCTGAGGAAACTGCTGTGATGGCAGTCGTCTGGCCGCCGGCACAAGTAAGGGTTTTACCAGCTGTACCATTTATCGAATAACCAGTTGCATTGATGGTGCCCGCAACATCTAAGGCAACCGTTGGTGCTGATTTATTAATTCCTATACGGCCATTGAGCGTATCGGCCACGAATAGGTTGCTAGTGCCTGCAGTATTCTGGATCTGGAAAGCCGAGGTTGAATCACCAGTGGCTTGGAGCGACAATGGGTTGCTTATAACACTTCTCAGCTGAATGGAACCGATCGTGTATGGGGTGGCGCTGCTACCCGTCTGCAACTGAACAGCATCGATATAAAGAGTTGATGTAACAGCCGTTGCACCATCATCAATGAAAAGGCTGACAAGGTTGGCAGTGGTAGTAAATGTACAGCTAAAACGTACAAAACCAGATGTTACTATGCCTGAAGCACTAAGGCCACAGACAACATCACTGGCGCCCTGATTGTAGCCTGCCCTAAATGTGGATGGCAGTGTTCCTGAATATTTTGCGAAAAAGCTGAGAGTGTAAGTACCGGCCGCCACTGTTGAAGTAAATGAGCTGGTTGATGCACCTTGGTTTGCTGTGCCCGTTGCTGTAGCAATCTGCAAGCTAGCTATACCATTGTAGGTATTTGCCGTGTTGGTATTTTGAGTGACTGTTGAGCTGTTGCGAGCTGCCCATCCAGTAGTATTCACCTCAAATCCTGGGTTAGTAATCAAGTTGCTTGTTGTCGTATCAACTGATACGAGCGGCTCACCGTTGCTGCGCTGGACTTGAAACGCCGTGCTGCTGTTGGTGCCTGGCTTGAAGATGAAGCCATTTGAGCCTGTCGTCAAAAAGGTGCTGCCGGCCGTAGACGTCCAGTTGCCGGCGTTAACAATATTGCCCGAGCTGTCGATGCGCTGCGTTCCAGCGGTGCGAATATTAGCTGAGGCGTTAATATCACCGGTAACATCGAGTTTATAGGTGTCATTAGTGTTACCGAGCGAGAGGTTACCAGCTGCTGTAAAACGGCCGGCTTCGGCGTTGCCGTTTACAAACAGAGTTGGGTTGGTGCCTGTCACGCTACCAACGACTAAACCAGACGTGCTTGAGCCAGCCAGCAGAAAGGCCCGGTTACTCAGAAGGGGAAAGATTGAGTACGTGCTTGCTGCTGCCCCAATCAGGCCATAGTTATTGGTACCGCCAGCGTTGTCACTGTACGCATAAAAGGCAGTGAATGCCTGTGTGCCGGTGTTGCTGTTGTGCGCAGCAATGCCGGCAGGTCCATTACGGCTGGTAGCCGCCTCGAGGCTAAAACCTGCAATTGGTGTAGTTACCGCACCAATATTAACTACACCGCTCGTTCCCTGCAAAACAATCGTACCGCGGGCACCACTACCAGTCGCTACACCGCCATCTACGGTTACATTACCGCCGTTGGTATTGCCAGCACCGGATGCATTACCACCCTGAAGTGCCAAGATCCCCCCAACGGCACCAGTTGAGCCGCCCTGCCCGGCAGCAATTGTTAGTTGGTCGCCAACTGTGGTGCCCGTTTCTTGGGCAATATTGATTGTCCTGGCGCCGCCAAGGGCGAACTGCAGGTCGCCTGTGGTGCTCACCGTTAGCCTGATGCCATTATTGGTGCGGAAGTTAAGTGACCCGTTATTAATCGTCCCGATGTCGGCAGCAGTTGTACCGCTAAAAGTGTTGCCGCCTTGTTGGATAAATTGGTTGGCTGTCAGGCCACCTAGCTTGTTGGCTGTCTCGGCGTTAAAGGCAAATGGCACTGACTGCAAAGGGATGCGCGGGCTGGTTTCTTGGGAGTCGGCAGCAAACTGGACTGTCAGGTAGAGCGATGGGCCGGTGCTAAAGTCGATGGCCGTGTTGCTGATGCCACTACAAGTCTGCGTCACAAAGAACGAACAGGTACTGCCAAGGTTAACCTGGAAGACACCACCAGCCACCGTGACGCTAGCCTGCGTTTCGCCCCACACCGCCGTCCCGCCGCTTAAGGCGCTGTATAACCGGAACGTAACCGAATAGGTGCCGTCGGCAACATTGGTACCGTTACTAAAATTAACGATTTTTCCCTGGAAACTAATAGTGTTTGGAACGGTGGTTGGCGCTACGGCTGTGGCCACAAGCGGGCGCACGCCGATACCAAAAACACCGGCTACAAGGGCGGCAACAACCAAAACTTTGGCTATTTTCCAGGGGCGCTTCACGTCTGAAGACTTCCTCACATATTTATTTTTAAAACTTCCACTAAAATCGTAACAAAAATCACAACTAAACACAAGCTTTTTGTCTCTGTTATTTGTTGGACTTTACGGCAGGTTTTTCACGGTTCTTCACGCGCTGTTTCACGGTCCAAAAAGCAGCCGCTAAAATCACAACTAATAATACGCCCATGCCGGCGTTAACAAACTGCAAACCAATGTTCTTTGCCGCAAACCGATCGAGGCCGTCATAGCGGTACTGCACGCTCAGATGGTACTGCCCAGGCCACGGAAAAGCTTTTCCTACAGGCGTTAAATCGACCGGTAGGGTCCTAAAACTTTCTGGCAATACAATAGCCGAATCAACATTGATGACACCACGGGCCATAACGGTTCCTGACGGGCTTTTTAGCTCAACCAGGCCACGCGGGATAACGTGGACGTTGCCCGGGTTTTGAAAGCGCAATATCACCGTAGATGGCAAATGGAGCCAGTTACCGTTATGAGTAACCTGCTTGAGACGCAAATCGTAGTGTTCGCCGCCAACTTTGGTTACCAAGACCAAGGCCACCAGTTGCTGGTTAATGACTACTGCGTCCGGTGATTGGCTATCTAAGTTACCAACGCTAGCAACAACTGCGCCATAGTGCCCGCCCGGCTGTAATGAGCTGCGGTTTTCTATAGAAGCCAACAATGTTTTTGATTCATGCGGGTTAAGTACCACCGTATCCTGGCTAACGCTCAGCCAAGAAGCCAGGCCATACTTTTGCGAATAGTTATTCTTGGCACCTTCAAAAATCAGGCCGCCAGTGTCATTAAGCGAGCCAAAATCCCGGGCCGACAAACTGATTTCTTGAACAGTGCCCGTATTGTTGGTCACCGTTACGTCAAAGCTTTTTGCCACATCGCCAGCTTGGATCTGGATTTGCTGTAGCAGCGGGCTAAGGGTGATCCCAACTGGTATTTTTTGGGCCGCCAAAGCGTGACTTGGAAAGCTTAGGAAAGCCAAAAAACTAATGATACTAAACCAGCGCACGAACTTAGTCACGGCGGCGAATCTTCCGGGCGCCGCTTTTGGCTTTGCCGAGCAATGAGCGGCTAAGTGTCCAAATGCCGTAAGCCACCACTAAGAAGATCACAAATAGGACCAGCAGGATTTTCCATGGCAGCACCCAAAAACTTAGTTCCGATTCGAGCGGCACATCATTCTGGCCGTTATCGTAGACCAGGAGTAGTTTGGCGGTGTAATGGCCAAACCGGAACTTGTCGGCGTCTGAGAACTTCCACCTAAGCTCTTGGACCGGATTGCCTTTTTTGTCTAGCACCGGTTTGCCGTTCACGACCTTATCGGTAAATAGCGGGAAACCGCTCTTCCAGGCAACGCTAAATTGCCGGTTAGAGCTTGGCAGCACGCTGCCCCCTGCCTCATTAAAGACAATTGTACTCACCGGCTTGCTGCCACGTTGGATAAAAATGTTGCCGGTTGGTGCCAGGTAGATATTACCGCTGTTACGCACCCGGATGTTAAAGCTGGCTGGCAGGTATTCGTAGAGTTTGTGTTGGCTCGAAAAGTCTACCAGCTGCAGCTTGCGCACCTCGTTGCCGGTATGGACATCGAGTAATACCAGCGTCGCGGCGGCGCCCTTAACATTAGTAGCATCTGCTTGTCCGGCTTGGGCGGCCCGACCAAAGGTTACGGCCATATAGTAGCCAAGTGAGGCGTCAGATGGCACATCAATGGTCATCTTGACGGTTTTCCAAACCCCGGGCTCGGCAACAAATTGGCTGGGGCTAAAATGAACCCAGTTGGCGTAGGTGTCTTTAGGGGTTAGGTCAAATAGGTTGGGGCGTCCAAGGTCGCCCTGGGCTCCAAACCGCATCAACCCCACTTTGATTGTTTCGTTACTGTTGCTTTGGTTTTTGAGGCGTAATTCGGCGCTGACGGTTTTGCCAGGTGCCGTTGTTAACTTGATTGGCAGTGGCGAGGTTAGGATATTAAAACCTTCTTGGGCGGCAGAAGCGGCCGGAAGCGATACTGCCTGGATGCCAATGGTCAGTAGTAGCACTGCCGCAAGTACGTGGAAAAACCCCTTCATTGCCAACTAGTATAGCTTAATAATTGCCCGCGGCAACAATTGTCAGGGTGTCGGTGTAGTCGGTAGCCGCTGCTTGGACTGCCGATACGGCCACCCGCTCTTTGAGTGAGAAGTTGTCTGTGCCGGTGAAGCCGTTGCGTGAGACGAATGATGCAAAGCTGCCAGCAGCGTTAAATGAACCGCCACTGGCGCCTGTGATGCCGTTATATTCGCCGTCGTAAGTAATTACGCTCGAACCGTTGCAGCCGCCAACACAAACCGTGCCGCTAGAGGGCACAAAGGTGTAGCTACTGGTTCCGGCAACCACGCTGTCCGGGCTACCGTTAAATGTACCGGTTGGTATGGTTCCGCTGGTATTGGCAGAGTCAAGGGCGGCATTGGCCGATTTAACGTAGGCAGTGTAGCCTAGTGGCGCATTGGTAGCGATAGTTAGCGTAACACCAGGCGAAGTCACGACTGTATTTTTATCGGCCTGCGGGACTATATCGTTGTTGCCGCTGAGGGTAAACGTAAACAGCGGTGCCACCGAGGCAGTGACCGTTACTTGGTCCTGGTTGGCTGATGCGCCATAGATATAGGTTGCGACAGGGGTACTGTCGATAGTTGTCGGGGTAGCATCCTGGCTATCAACAGAGAGCAAGTACTGCCCGGCACTGCTCGGGTTAGTAATATTGCCCGAAGCGATAATAAAGCCGTATAGCGTACTGCTATCGAGTGTAGTCGAGGTTGTTGTGACGGTAATTGTACCGCCGAGGTTTGATCCATTGGTCGTACCGGCAATTGACAGTGTGCCAGGCAAGCCGGTTATAGCTGGTGTACTCGGGAAAATAGTTGAAGGCGTAGCGGCAACTGCCAGGCCAGCGGTAGTAATATTAAAACCGGACGGAAAAGTTATCTTAACCTTACGGACAGATGTTGGCGTAGTGCGCAGTTTAACGGTCACCAGTAGGTCATTGTTGGTGGCAGCGCTAATGCCAAGTCGGCCAAAGCGAAGCCCGGCCTGGTTTAACTGGGGTACAGCACTAGCGACATCAGGCAGAAACAGGACTGCAACTAGTGCAACGGCAAAAATCAGCGCTTTTTTGTTTTGTATCACAAAGTCCTCACTGGCTTGTTTACGTTTCAGCGTTCAAGCTTATGGTAAACGACCGTGAGGACTTAAGTCAAGAGAATCGTTGCAAGATTATCTACTAATAGTTACCAGCGGCAACAATTGTCAGGGTGTCGGTGTAGTCATTAGCATACCCAACGGTGTTAGCAACAGTGACACGCTCTTTCAAGCTGATCTGATCGGAGTTGGTGTAACCACTGCGTGAGACGAATGAGGCAAAGTTGCCAGCGGTGTTGAACGCACCGGCGTGGGCAGCATCAAGGCCAGCATATTCAGCGTCATAGCTGATACTACCAGTACAAGTGCTACAAGCGGTACCTGTTGATGGGACAAAGCCGTACTTGGTTGAGCCAGCCACAAAGCTGTCAGGCGTACCGTCAAAGGTGCCGGTGGCAATTGGAGTAGCCGGGCTGGTGGCCGAGTTAAGCGAAGCGTTGGCTGATTTAACGTAGGCTGTGTAGCCAAGTGGGGAGTCGGTTGCTACGGTCATCGTGACGCCGCCAGAAGTCTTAACAGTTGAGGAGTCGACCTGAGGAACAGAATCGGCATTAGCACTCAATTGGAAAGTAAAGTTCGGTGCAACGGATGCGGTAACCCCAATTTGGTCTTGGTTAGCCGAGGCGCCGTAAATGTAGGTCGGAGTAGTTGTAACATCGATTGGCGTACCACCTGAGTCGTCACTTTCAACAGTCGGGTTGTACTGGCCTGGGGTTGCTGGGTTGGTGATAACACCTGAGGCAACAGTAAAGCCGTACAGAGTGGTGCTGTTCAGGCTACCAGAGGTCAGGCCGGAAACAACAATCGTACCACCTGATCCCGCACCACCACCTGTGGAAGCAGCTGTCAGCGTGCCAGGTGTGGCAGTTGTTGCAGGGCTGTTTGGACGGTTAGTAGTGACTACTGACGGCGAAGCGGTTGCAACCGTAAAGCCGGTTGGGAACGTTATAGTAATTTTAGAGACGCTGGTTGGTGTGGTATTGAGCTTAAAGCTCACAAACAGGTCATTACCAGAAGAAGCGCTTTCGGCTAGGCGGCCGAGACGAATACCAGCTTGGTTAAGTTGTGGAGTTGCACTAGCAACTTCAGGAGCCATTAAACTAAAGACAATCAACAGTGCAGCGAATAGGGATTTTTTATTTTTAATCATTATCTTATTACTCTTTTTATATTTTGTTTATTTTAAGGTTATGTCCTCATCATATCCTACTCTGGGACGATGTCAATACGCTTTCGCTTAAGTTATCCACAGGCAGCCAACTGGTTAAAAGTTGCCGGCGGCAATGAACGTCAAGACTTCGCGGTAATCGGTGGCCGCAACATCGGTATTAGACGGCTTGGCTTTGAGGCGTAGTTTGCCAAGCCCACCGGTGATGGGTGCGCTGCTGGTATACAGGCTCTGGGCAGTCGTACCTATTAATGCCACATTGGTGCCACTGACAGTAAACGGCGAAGCAATACTGAATGGTCCGCCGGATGTCTGGCCAATAAAGGTACTCTGGGCACCAAAGCCATGCGACGCACTGGTCAGGTCAGTAGTCACCGAATCGATCCGGCCGCCGGATGTGCTGCTTACCAGCGCACCGTTTTGGGCAACTATATAGATATCGCCGCCAACTGCACCGTTAGTCGACAGTGTCGTATCGATTGTGTTGCTACTCTGCGTGATGCTACCGGCAGTGAGCGTGCCAAAATCAATACTGTAAGGCGGAGGGCTATTGTCGCTAGTAATAAGGTTAAAAGTCAGGCTGGGGTTAGCCGTGGTGATGCTGACCGTAGGGCTATATGAAGATTCGGTAAAGTTGCCCTGCACTGCCCGCACTCGGGCGTAATAGGTGGTGTTTGCTAACAAGCCAATAATAAGTGTGCCGCTGCTACCCCCAAGCGTGGTGTAACTTTGGTAATCACTGGTGTTGAGCGTAGACGATAGCGTACCGTCGGGCTGCAGGTAGGTGTAATTGGCCGGGGAGGCAAAGTTATCGGTGCTTACGGAGATAAGGTATTCGGTGTCGCTGGGTGGTGCCGGGACCTGTGCTTCATTAATAGTTATGTGCAGTTTGTTATAGTACTGGCCGCCGTTATTATCAAAAGCGCTGACCAGTGGCACTTGGGCCTGGGCGCTTTCGATAAAACCAGGCTTGGTAGTATAGGCCGCTGTACTACTACGGCCACCGCTGAGGTCGCCGGTTGAGCCTTCTAACGAATAGGTCGTCGTGTGCACACCAGAGGCACTGCCACTGCCAAAGCCGTAGCTATTCAATTGGTAAGTGCTGGTTGCGGGGAGGGTTGCAAACACCAAGGCCCCGGCCAAAATTTTGCTCCACATTAATCAAACAGTAGCATTTTCGGCCGACTATTTCCACGTCCAGCCAGACAGGACGGCTTGCAACGCCTTAATTACAGTAGCGTTGTCGTCGGTAGCCGGATTGCCAATGCCCTGCGAAGCGCTAATCGTCGCCTCATATGGCCCATGGACCCAGAATGCCACGGCCGTTGCCGACTGTATATCATTGGCTAGTGTAATTGGCTCTCCGCCAGCGCTGGTTTGGCTTATTTTGTAGCGGTCAGTTTGGGTACTGCGGAGATGGTAGGATGGGTCGGCATCTAGGCCCCCCTCTGGCAATTTTTGGATGCCAATATTAATGAGCAAACTGCCAAACTCACCGGCCTTAATGACCGTCTGGGTAAACAGGACTGTGCCGCTGGGGCCGCTTGGGCTTTGAATAGTATAACCAGCTGGTAGCTGCAGGCTAAAGTATTGCTGGTCATCAGTGCTCGCTGCTGTTAGTTTGGGCTTTACCGGAGCCAGTTTATTAGCTGCCATGCGGTCGATTTTGGCCGGCGTACCGTGCTGCGGTGACGACAAAATAATACTCACTCCTGCAACCAAAGCAACCAGCAATAACAGGCTGAGAGGTACACGGTATCGACGATGAATCTTAAGGCGCATATGCAGCTTATTGTACGACAAACATGGTATACTTAAAGCTATCATTTCTGTTTCAGGAGGGTCCGCTCGCGGCAGTATGCAACAAAGAAAATCAATTAACTCAAGGGCCTCACTCGTCACCAACCGTGGATTAATGGTTGGCATTCCTTTGGTCATTAGTTTGCTTTTCTCGGGTGTGTACTCTGCGTACCATCGGCCGGCTCCTGGTCGGTCCACCAGTGCTACGCAAAGCAATGGCGCGGCTACCTCTGCTAAAAAGGTACAGGTTGTGACTCCGCCAAAAGCCGATAAGTTAACGGCCCAGTCAACCAGCACCAGCATCCTGAATAGTGATACAGCACAGAGCAGCCCCAAAAGCGGGACTCAATCAAGCAATAATGCCGCTGATAATGTGCAAAAGTCGGTTAAAGGCAGCAGCCAGCAGGCTAGCTCCGAATCCACAATAAAACTTCAAACCAAATTATAAAGACCACACCTACATAAGGAGGGATAATGCCTGAAGAACATCGGTCTCATGCCGAGATAATGGTCGTTGTGACCGCCCTGATGCTAGCCATGCTGCTAGCTGCCCTGGACCAAACAATTGTTAGTACAGCCCTGCCGCGGATTGCCAGTGACCTTAATGGCCTCAGTAAATACTCGTGGGTTGCCACCTCATACCTGCTGGCTAGCGCTGTCGCTACGCCACTTTACGGCAAGATCAGCGACATGTTTGGCCGTAAAAAGATTTTCCAGAGTGCGATTATTATTTTCTTGGTTGGTTCGGCACTCTGTGGCCTGAGCCAGACGATTAACCAGCTGATTATTTTCCGTGGCATCCAGGGTATTGGCGCCGGTGGGTTGATGACGCTAGTCTTTGCCATCATCGGCGATATCGTGCCGCCACGGCAGCGCGGTAAATACCAAGGCTATTTTGGTGCAGTGTTTGCTACCTCCAGTGTCGTTGGCCCACTTCTTGGTGGCCTGTTTACCGACCATTTGTCGTGGCGCTGGGTGTTCTATATTAACCTGCCACTTGGTGCCCTGGCTTTGGCTGCCATTGGCACGCGTTTGCACTTACCAGTCCGGAAGACCCCGCACAAAATTGACTTTGCCGGTGCGGGCCTGCTAGCCGTTAGCGTGGTCAGCCTGCTGCTTGGCACAGTCTGGGGTGGCGTTGATTACCCCTGGGGTTCAGCCCAGATTATTGGCCTATTTAGTACCGCAGTAGTTGCCGCCCTGCTATTTATTTGGCGCGAAACCAAGGCCGCAGAGCCTATTTTGCCGCTGCGCCTTTTTAAGAATGATATCTTCCGGGTCACCACTTTGCTTAGCCTGGTTGTCGGCATCGTCATGTTTGGCGCGCTGATTTTCCTGCCACAGTACCAGCAGATTGTCCGCGGCGATTCGGCCACCAAATCAGGCCTAATGCTATTGCCTCTGATCGTAGGGCTAATGACCGCCTCGCTTACCTCAGGCCGGCTCATTTCTAAGATTGGCCGCTACCGGTGGTTCCCTATTAGCGGCACAGTTTTCATAACTCTAGCCTTTTGGCTGTTTAGCCACATTACCGCTACAACCAGCCGGGTTGAACTTGGCATTTGGATGTACATACTGGGACTGGGCATTGGCCAAGTCATGCCAGTACTAACACTGGCTGTCCAGAATGCCGTGGACCGCAAAGACCTCGGTACAGCCACATCTTCAGTAGTATTTTTCCGTACCATTGGTAGCTCACTTGGTGCTGCAATATTTGGTGCCATCCTTAGCAACCGTTTAGCGCATCATATCATGCAAAATGTCCACGGTGCCGCAGGGGAGCAGGCTGCCCAAAGCCTCAAGCAGAGTGCTACTGGTATTGCCCAGCTACCGGCCACGGTTCGCCATGCAGTGCTCAATGCTTTTGCTAGCTCTTTCCACGATGTCTTCTTGGTCGGCATTCCGTTTGCCGTCGTAGCTTTTGTAATCGCATTGGCACTCAAAGAAGCGCCACTCCGCGGTTCAGCACCTGGCGAAGCTCCACCAGACCACGGCCTCTAGGCTATTTAGCCAGCTTTGGCCACTTGACGCGGGCCACAACGTAGCGCTTTTCTAGCCAACCAAAATGACGGCTGTCGGTGCTGGCATCTGGGTTGTCGCCAATTACAAATAGCTTATCTTGTTCGATACGCTCAATACGTTTAATGAGCTGTTTGTCATTCTTTTCTAAGATAATGACCTGCCCCGGCTTTAGTTTGCGAATAATAGTCGTAGCTAAAATAAGCTGCCCGGGACGGAGCTTGGGCGCCATGCTTTTGCCGATGACGCGTCGGAGTAATAGGGGACGTTGCATTTAGATTCCTCCTCTTGCTTAGGACTTTCTCAGGCTTTCTTAGTCGCCCAAAAGATTTCGGCGATGGCATCAATCTGTTCAAGCAGTTTGTCGGCTTCGGCTACCTCTAAGTGGTGCTTGCACTCACCGGCTTGTTTGATTGCCTTCCAGAACATGTCATGCAGGTCAGGATATTTCTCTAAGTGTTCTGGCTTAAAGTAGTCGGCCCAAAGCACCATCAAGTGATGCTTGACCAGTTCGGCACGCTCTTCTTTGATAATTATAGCCCTGATCTTATTGTGCTCATCAAGGCCCTCATATTTTTCAATAATGGCTTTGACGCTCTGGGCCTCAATTTTGGCTTGGGCCGGATCATAGACTCCACATGGAAGATCACAATGGGCGTAGACTGGCTTGATAGACGGAAATAACTTCATAGAAAACCCTCATTTTATGTCCTATATAGTATAGCTTATTCTGCTGGCGGTAGGCTGTGAGATTTTCGCCAGCCCTCAATCTCGGCGTGATGGCCGCTGAGCAGCACATCCGGCACCTTGTCACCACGAAAGTCTTCTGGGCGGGTATACTGCGGAAACTCAATGTTGTGGTCGTCTTGCTGGAAAGATTCGATCTCGGCACTACTTTCGCCACCTAGCACTCCTGGCAGCAAGCGCACCACTGAGTCGATAAAGATCATGGCTGGCAGCTCGCCACCTGTCAGGACGTAATTACCAATGTAAAAGCTTTCGTCGACCCATTTAAGGACGCGTTCGTCATAACCCTCGTAGCGGGGGCAAATTATAATTAAGCCCTGGCCTGGCGCAGCCGCTGCAAAGCGTTTGGCATCGGATTGCTTATACTGCTTGCCGCGGGGCGTAGGCAGCAAGACTTTGGCGGTTGGGTCGTTCTTTTTAGCCTGTTCAATAGCAGCCACTAGCGGCTCGGGCTTGAGTAGCATGCCGTCGCCGCCGCCGTAGGGCGTGTCATCGACCTGCTTGCGCGGGCCAATACCAAAGTCGCGTAGGTCGATAAATTCAAATTGCACGGCGCCCTGTTCTTGGGCTTTCCAAAGCATACTGGCGTTTAGGACGCCAGTGAACATTTCGGGAAAGAGGGTAATAATTTGAATTTTCATCTGTTTGATTATATCATAACTTTATGTCGGAGCTACCTACCGGGCAAATACGCGAAATACTTGAGCCGCTCTATACCGAAATAGAAGCCGAGTTGCCATTTATGGTTTCGGCCAACGCTCCAATCTGGGCTCAGCCAATCTGCCGGCTATGGGCGCAAAAAGCACTGTCTGCCCTGGAGCAAGAGATGGGCGGTACTGGTTTATCATTTGAGCACATCGTCTGCGACCCAACAGATATTGCCCAAAGGAAACATGGCCTTGAGCCCGTCTACCATCATTACGTCAAAGCGACCGGCGAAGACCTGACCATGCACGTTATAGACGGCACTTACTTGCAGTTCGCGCGCCAGGCTGCACGCCTAGCTTTGCCGCACGTGCTAGTCGCACCCGCCTCACAAGCACCAAACAGCTTGGTGCCAGCCCGTATACCACCGGATATCTTTTTTGTCTGGCGTCCGGATAGGTACGATGCCGACGTGTTTCACCGCCCACAGGACCTAGACGTAGCCTAAGCCATATACCAAAACGAACCTCCGAAGAGGTTCGTTTTGTCACATAAAGCTCCCATCGTATTTGCATGCGATGGCTCGCAGAACTTTTTGTTTTGGCTTTTAAAACATACGTCTTAAAGACTAGTGGTAAGTATACGCGTTAGACGTCGAGGTCGTCAAGGTCAGCCAGCTCGGCGCGGGCAGCCTTGAGGCGGTCTGAAGTTTCGTCGACTTCTTCGGGTGCCGGTGCGGCATCTTCAGTAACAACATCGTCGGTTGGGGTATCGTCTGGCTGGGCCTTTTGAGCTGGAGCTGGCTTAGCTGGCGCATCTGAATCATCAGAGTTGCTGTAGCCGCCAACGCCATTATCGATAATCTTGAGGTTGTAGCGGGCGTCGTTCTTGGTACCAAGGGCTCGCAGCAAAGTACGTAGGCTTTGTGCGGTTGCGCCCCGTTTGCCAATGACGCGGCCCAGGTCTTCTGGGTCAACAGTCAGTTCTAGTAGTACGCCTTTTTCATCAATGCGGCGCTCTACAATAACTGCTTCTGGTTTACCAACGAGGGACTTAACGACGTATTCGATGAATTGCTGGTCAATGTTACTCATGTGGCAGTCTCCTAGTACTTACGTGAATCTCTCAATTATAGCAAAAACGGCTTGGCAGGATGTAAGATATCCGACGCTTAGGCTTCGGTTTCTGTGGTTTCTGGAGCTTCTGCAGTTTCGGTTGCTTCGACAGCGACTTCTTCAACAACTGCTTCTTCAACAGGTACTTCTTCAACTGGAGCGGCTGGCGTGGTGCTGCGGCGCTTTTCTGGATTGCGAGTTGCGCTTTCCTTGGCTGGAGCAGCCTTGACCCACTCGGGGAGTTTGACGCCTTCAGACTGGAGCAAGCGAATAACGCGGGCTGATGGCTGGGCGCCATTGCCCATGAATAAAGCAGCTTTTTCCTTGTCGAGGGTCGTAGCTTTGGTGTGTGGGTCGTAACTTCCCAGGGCGGCGACGACTTTGCCGCTGCTTGGGGTCCGGCGTGAGTCTTGGACTACTACGCGGAACATGGCGTGGCCTTTACGGCCGGTACGCTGCATGCGAATAACTAACATTATTAAATCTCTTCTTTCTTCGTCTTTAAGCGATTAATAGTTTTCTAAAGACAATCTGTAGTATTTTACAGATAAACACCCCTGTTGTCAACTATGGCCGAGGAGAGCCTATTTAACGCAAGCGTAGTAGCGGTTAGTTAAAGTAGGGACTTTGCGAACGACTACCTTTGAGCCAGCAGGACAAGCAGGAAGTTGAAGGGAAACACATAATTTAGCCGTACCGCTGTAGACAAAACCTTTGCCAAATACTGCGACACACTGTTCGGCATCAACAAATTTAAAGTTGACTTGGCTGGCATGCTTGGCATTACATTGCACCTGGGTAAGGTTATCACTCGTTATACCTTGGCCCTGAGCCCAAACGCAGGCTATTTTAACCGGATCGTTGGCTGGAACTTGCTTATTGAGGTCAATCATAGTGTAGGTGCCGTTCGCATTGTAGATGCGGCCGCCAGCGAGGTCGGCATTGCCTGGCGCGACAATCTGGAAAGTGCCACTACCTACAACATTTTGCTGCTTTTTATTCAGTGCGCCGTACTGAGTTTGCGTAAACATTGGGGAACCAATATCGCCCACAAAGAAGTCATCGGTATTCCAAACGGCGTTATTTTTCATGACGACGCGAGCTGGCTTGGGATAGACCTTGGCGCTAACAGATGTGCTGCTGCCCTTGGTCGTACAAACAATACTCTGTATTTTGCTGCTGGCTTGAATAACGTATTTGACAGCTGTACCTGACTTATATGAACCACCAGGGATAGTGGCCTTGCCTGAAGGTCCGGCAAATTTATGCCAGGGTTGGCCGGCACGCGTAATTGTCGCTCCATTGGGAGAGTTGGTGAAATTATAAACGATGGTGATGTTAGTCGTATTTGTAGCACAGCTAATATGCGCTGTGGCGCCCGACGCGCTTGCTGTGTCGGCATGGCCAGCGACCATTTGGAATGTAAAGGCAGTGATGATACCTACGACGAGTAGGGCGATTGCAAAGTGGTGGGCAAAGCCACGAGGGTCAAGTTTTTTGAACATTAGTGGTTCCTATTTGTTTTAAGAATATGTCCTAAGTATCCTAACTCACCCCCTTTTGGTCAATAACAATCACTTCTTTGTGTTGTATTAGTTACTATTGTGGTAGTACTCGAGGGCGGCTTGGGCGGCCTGTTGCTGGCCGGCTTGTTTGCTAGGGCCGGTGCCTTTGCCGCGGAGTTTACCGTTGACGTAGACGCCGACGGTAAAGATCTTGTCATGGTCTGGGCCATCTTCGGTGATTACTTTGTAAACTGGCGTAAAACCGTCCTGGCTCTGGGCAAGTTCTTGGAGGTGGGACTTAGGGTCCATCCATGAACCGCTCTCTAAAATCCCGTCAAAGGTTGAGAGGATGCTGCTGGTGATAAAGGTTTTGGCCGCTTCATAGCCTTGGTCGATGTAAATGGCGCCAACAACTGCTTCGAAAGCATTGGCCAGGATCTGGGCACGGGCGCGGTCGGTGCCGCGTTTTTCGCCGCGGCTGAGGCGCAGCAAGGGTTCAAAGTCATATTTAGAGGCGGCGGCACTGATGCTTTCGGTGCGTACTAGGCTGCTGCGCCAGTTGGTCAGTATGCCTTCTGGATCTGGGTAGTTGCCATACAGATATTCGGTGACAACTAACTCCAGGACGGCGTCACCAAGGAACTCAAGGCGTTCGTTGTGCTCGGTGACGGTCTTTTTGTGCTCGTTTAAGTAGGAGCGGTGGGTGAAAGCCGTTAGTAACAGTTCAATGTTGTTAAAAGTTACGCCCAGTTTGTCTTTTGCAAATGCCGCGTAGGCCGAGATGTCCATGGCTACAGTTTACCGTCCCTAATTTTTTTCATACCTATAAGGATTAATTTGCCGATGTCGTCGTAGGCAATTTTATCTACGGCGTCGGTGGCGGCCAGCCATTTGATGTCGTTGAGCCAGTCTTCGCCCTTGAGCTCATCGGTGTTGCCTTTACCTTCTACCAGATAAATGTGCATGGTCATAAGCACCAGGGTGTGGGCACGGCGGTAGCGGAAGTTAACTTTGCCGAGCCAGCTGTGGACACGCATTTCCTGGAGGCCGGTTTCTTCGCGGATTTCGCGCTCGGCAGTGCCTTTTGGTTCTTCGCCGGGTTCGACGTGGCCTTTGGGAATCGTCCAGCGGTTCTTGGCGTCTTGGATTAAGAGGATCTCTAGGCCGCCTTTTTCGTTACGGCGAAAAACAACGCCGCCTGAGGTAGTTTCGCGGACGACTTCGTCGATGACAGGCTTACGCTTGCCAACCAATTTCTTAAAGCCTTCAAGTGGCTTTGGTCGTTTCATTGCCATATCTTAGGCTGCTTTCTTCTTTGGTTTAGTAGTTTTTGCGGCAGCTTTTGCTGGGGTTGCGGCCGCCTCTTGGGCGCGGAGTAAGGTGCCAAGCACGCCGTTTACAAATTTTGATGAGTTATCGCCACCAAAGCTTTTGGCTAGTTCAACGGCTTCGTTGATGACGACTTTTGGTGGCACATCGGCTTCGCTCTCTAGTTCGTAGAGGCCAATGCGCAGAACCAAACGGTCCATGCGGGCAATTTGGTCGATTGGCCACTCGGGTGCAACTGGCTGCAATTTAATGTCTAGCTCGGCTGATTGCTTGCTAACGCCGGCAACGAGCTTCTTGATGAACTCAATGTCATCGACCATGTCCTTGTAGCGGGCAATGTTGCGGTCGAGTACTGCTACAACATCAAAATCAACATCGCCTGCTTCCTGACGAAACTCCTGCTCGTAGAGCGTTTGCAGGGCGATGATGCGGCCGAGGTGACGATTCGATGCCATATTGTTAATTTCCTGTTAACCCGTTACCGGGAAGTTTAAGCGGCTTTAACCTTGCCGGTTTCGCGCTTAGTAGTACGGACCTTGACAGGTGATTTAGCGTTCACCTTGCGTGCCAATTCGAGTACCAAGTGGCTACGGCGAGTGCCGGTGCGACGAGGGCTGGTTCGTTTCTTAGGCTTACCCATGCGGCTTTATCCTTATCTTTCCAGAGCTAATCTAGAGTTTTAGTTAATGAATTTAGCTCTATTTTAGCGCATTAACACCTTAAAAACAAGCGTCCTGTTCGACGCGCTTGCCTGGTCATTGTAAAATATAGCCATGAGACCAAAGAGAATTTCTGCAGCCGAGGATACGTTTCGAACAGTCAGTCGTTTTGACGAACTGCGTGAAGCCTTTGCGCGGCAATTACCGGCACTTGCCTTACGTGACCCTAGCACGCCGCCGCCAATCGCCAATAATGGGCAGTTTGAATCCGTCCGCTTAGTCGATGATACCCACCAGCCCCTTGAGGCTCAGCCCGAGCTAGACAACAAAACTGACTAATTTATTAGGGACGTAAATCGTTTTCCTGATTGTCTGCCCCTCAAGGTAGCCAGCAACCTTTTGGTTGGCCTTGGCGGCTGCAACGGCGGTGGCTTCATCGGCATCGGCTGCAACCTGGACTTCGCCGCGGAGCTTGCCATTAACCTGTACGGCCAAAGTAATGGTGTCTTGGACTAAATACTCTTCGTTGTAGGTTGGCCAGCTGTCTTTGTGGACGCTGGTGCTGTGGCCAAGCTGGTGCCAGAGTTCTTCGGCAGTGTGCGGCGCAAACGGTGCAACGCAGGCGATCAGCGCCTCGAGCGCCTCTTTCCATTCTGGGCTTTGGGCAAGTGCCTGGGCTTTTAACTTGTAGAGGTCATTAACTGCTGCCATGGCGGTAGCAATTGCCGTGTTGTAGGTATTACGCTCCAAATCTTCGGTCATTTTCTTGATGGTTTGGTGCGTTACACGTTTGAGGTCTTTATCTTGCTCTTTTGTGGTATCGCCGGCTGACGCTTCTAGATATTCTTGGGTTAAGGTCCACAAACGGTTGAGGAAACGGTGCGTGCCCGGAACACCCTGTGGGTCCCAACGGGCGCTAAACTCCAGCGGTGCGGCAAACATCAGGTAGGTCCTTAGTGCATCGGCGCCGTAACCACTATTGATGATCTCCAGCGGGTCGATGCCATTGCCTTTAGATTTGCTAAAGGCGCTGCCATCGCTAGCGGTAACCTTACCGTTGTAGAGCATCTGCTTAAATGGCTCAGTGTGTTTGATAATGCCAAGTTTGTGGAAAAATTTGGTAACAAACCGGGCGTAGAGCAAGTGGGCCGTGGCGTGGTCACCACCGTTATAAAAGTCGATTGGTGCCCATTTGTTAACAATTTCTGGGTCAAAAATTTGCTGCTGGTTGCGTGGGTCAAAGTAGCGGAACATGTACCAGCTGCTGCAAATATAGGTGTCTAAGGTGTCAGTTTCGCGCTCGGCTGGGCCGCCACATTCAGGACAAGTTGTCTTGAGCCAATCAGTTGCCCGGGCTAGCGCGCTGCGGCCATCGCCACTTGGCTGAAAGTCATCGAGCTCCGGCAAAATAACCGGCAAATCTGCTTCAGGCACCCGCACAGCACCGTGTTCCGGGCAATTAATAATTGGAATTGGCGCGCCCCAATAACGCTGGCGGCTGACGCTCCAGTCGCGCATTTTGTAGTTGGTCTTGGGCGTTGCGTGGCCTTTGTCTGCAAGCATATTTACGATGTTTTCTTGAGCTAATTTAATAATTTGTCCGTCAAACTCACCGGAGTTTACAAGTTTGTCGCCTTCTATAACTTTTACGATAGAAAGGTCGTACTTTGTAGCAAATTCTTCATCGCGCTCGTCGTGGGCCGGGACGGCCATAATGGCACCTGTGCCGTAGCCGACCAAAACGTAGTCGGCTGTCCAGATTGGTAGTTTCTGGCCGTTAACCGGGTTAATGGCATAAGCGCCAGTAAAGACGCCGGTCTTTTCTTTTTCGGCTAAGCGGTCGAGTTCGGATTTGAGCTGGGCGGCTTTTTTGTATGCCTCAACTTCATTGCGTTGTTCATCGGTCGTGATGCTGTCGAGTAGCTCGTGCTCTGGCGCAACAACCATAAAGGTGGCGCCGTACAGCGTGTCTGGTCGAGTCGTAAAGACTGTTAGCTGGTCATCGCTGCCGTCAATTTTAAAGTCAATTTCGGCGCCCTGGCTCTTACCAATCCAGTTTTTCTGCGCCAGTTTAACGGATTCCGTCCAGTCTAGAGCATCAGTGGCTTCGAGTAGTTCGTCGGCGTATTCGGTGATCTTAAAGAACCACTGTTTGACTTCTTTTTTCTGGACCAGCGGGTCATCTGGGCCATCGTGGCGCCAACATTTGCCGTCAATCACCTGCTCGTTGGCCAGGACGGTGGCGTCTTTTTCGCACCACCACTGCATGCGGGCATCCTGGTAGGCCAGGCCCTGCTCATGCATTTTCCAGAAAATCCACTGCGTCCATTTGTAGTATTCCGGCAAATGCGTGGCGATCTCTTTTTCCCAATCGTTGCTCCAGCCCATAGCCTTATACTGTTTGTGATAACTTGGAATGATCTGAGCCATGCTCTCTTGCGGGCTTACCCCGGCCTTGATAGCATAATTTTCTGCTGGTAAACCAAAAGCATCCCAACCAATTGGATGGTAACTCTCGTATCCTTGCTGCCTTTTGTAGCGCGCCTTGACGTCACTAATGGTGTAATTCATGGCATGCCCAATATGAATTCCGGCACCACTAGGGTAGTTGAACATGCTCATAGCAATATACTTGGGTTTGTCGCTGGCTAAGTCGGCAGTATAGACACCGGTTTCGTCCCAGATATCCTGCCACTTCTGCTCAAATTCTTTAGGGTTATAGCGTTGCATCAGATGTTAGTGTAACAGATACGGGTGGTTATTTACACCCCTTGGGCGAGCGAGCTATACTGCTAGTTCAATGGTGCGTTCAAGTAGTACCAAACCAGACTGGTAATGCAAAGAGCCGATCATAAATTGCTGTGGCATGCCTGACTCACGACGACCATTGAGAATCGTTGCCATTCGCATAGTATTTGAGCGCCACTTCATGTCTTGCCTCCTTGCTAGCAAGTCAGTAATGTCATCAACGTCTGTCGAGCAAACAACTCCGGCTAGTTTCGTGTTGACCACCGCACCGGAGCACATCGGGCAACACTCATGCGAAGTGAACAAGACTCCATCTTTGAGGCCGGCACGGCCTACATTTTGCGCAGCAACATCAATAGCTATTCTTTCCGCATGTGCAGTTGGGTCTTGACGTGCGTGGACCTCGTTTTTGCCTTCGCCAAGAATCTCGCCAGTAGCGCTGACAACTATGGCGCCCACGGGGTGGTCGTCGGTTTCGATGCAGGCGTGGCCGAGCTCGATGGCGCGGGCCATATGGGCGGGATTGGGAATGTAGAGGCCGGATTCGGTGTAGCCGTAGGCAGATTGTTCAGACATAATAACTTCTCAAAGAAGAATATTATAACATTGTTATCGCTTAAAATCTAGAGTGTCTGCAAAGCGGGCAGCTCCGCAGAAGTGCAGAGGCCGAGTTCGCTAATGTCTTTAGGGCGCCAGAGGATAATGCCAAATAGGTATTTGGACTGTTCGTTTTCGAGGCGCTTGCCCATGATGGGGACTCGAGGAAGGTCACTTGGGAGTACAAATCGTTGGCCCGGTACATGTGACCCCTGGGGAAATGCTTCTAATACGCCACGGCCGCCGGAAAAGACCGTCAGGCCCAAACGGGTGCCCTGCATCGACATGCCTTGGAGTACAAGTTCATGCTGACCGGGAGCTACGGGCTCAATATCGCTGTCGTGCCGATCAATAATTTCATCGACCCACTCAGGAGTGATTTCAGGTTCTGGCAGCTGGATGCCGTTGGGTATGACTAATTTTTCGATTGCCATTAAAAAAACAATAGTATCTTTACGGTTTAACGTCAATTGCTAGAACTGTTGGAGGTAGTTGGTGCTAAAGCTGGTGTTGAGGGCTTGGCGGGCGGTATGGCGCTCTTTGGCGTAGCCGACCAGGCGCGATACGAGCTCCACGGAGCTGACACCGGCTTTGGCCCAGTTGTGGGCGTAGAGGCCGCCGGGTAAAGGATTTACTTCGTTAAAAAACACTTCGGAGGTTTTGCTGTCGATTAGCATGTCAACGCGGGCGATACCACTGCAACCGAGGGCGCGGTAGACATCGAGGCCGACTTGCTCAGCCCGGGCGTATAGTTCTTTGGGTAGTTTGGCCGGGATTTGGCTGTAGCCTTGCGCGCCTTTAGCGCTGGAGCCTTTGCCTTTTTTGCCGCCTTGCATGTACTTGGTTTCAAAATCAAAGAAGTCTTCGGCGTGGGTCATTGGTTGCTCTAGGAGGGCTGGCTGTGGGCGGTCGTTGCCGATGATTGGCAGGGTGACTTCAATCAGGTTGCCAACGGCTTCTTCTACGATAATCTTGTTGTCGTAGTGGGCGGCAACTTCGAGGGCGTTGCGCAATTCGGTTTTGGTGGTAGCGCGGCTGATGCCGATGCTGGACCCGAGGTGGGCTGGCTTAACAAATAGCGGGAACTTAAGGACGGCTGCAATGTCTTTGAGTGCCGTGCCGGGTTCACGTTCCAGTTCAGCTTTAGTGAAAGTCAAAAACTTAGAAACTGGCACGTTGTTGGCCAAGGCTACTTGCTTGGCAAGCGTTTTGTCCATGGCAATAGCACTAGCAGCCACATCGCAACCAACATAGGCCACGCCGGCCATGTCGAGCAGGCCCATCAGGGCGCCGTCTTCGCCATAGGTGCCATGCATGGCCGGGAAAACAACATTAATCTTGCGGTGTTGCTTGCGGCCGGCAATGCCACTGGCTTTTATAAGGGTCATACCGCCATCAAATTGGACACTGGCGGGCGCAGTTTTATGTATAAAATCCTGGATAGCACCAGAGGTAAAGAGCTTGATGTCTTTAAGCCGGTCATCCCAGAACCAAGTGCCATCTTTGGCAATATACACGGCCTCAACTTTGTACTTTTTGGTTAGTTCGAGGGGCTTAATAATGCTGGCCAGCGCCGTTATAACAGATACGTCATGTTCTGCCGAGCGGCCGCCAAATATAACTGCAATAGTTTCCATGCCATTCATTATAGCAATTAACCACTACAATTAACTTTGCTATAGTTATTATATGCAGACAATCGTAGTTATTACCACTGACTCCATTTGGAAGCAGGCACTACAAGCAGGCGAATACACTCAGTCAACCATTGATTCTACTCTGTCTGAGGTTGGATTTATACATTGCACCATACCCGAACAAACAATCACCATAGCCAACAGGCATTTTTCCGATAAGACAGGTTTAATTCTTGTTTTGATTGATAAGAGCAAGGTTACGTCAGAAGTAAAGTTTGAGGCATCACTAAGCGGCCGCCCCGGCCTCTACCCTCACATTTACGGACCACTCAATATCAACGCCGCTTATGCAATTCTTCCTTTAGAAAAGGATGCTTCAGGCCAATTTATTGAGCCAGAGGAACTAAAAACTTCGTGAACATCCATATCGCACTCTACAGATGGAAGCCCTCGGCAACCATTGAACAAATCAACAAGGCGCTTTCCGATATCGAGGCTTTAGCCGAGAAAGTACCAGGAATAGTTGAAATATCTACGGGCGTGAATACGTCAAATTACAGTGAAGGTTATACCCACGTCATTCTGGTAAGAGGCGACTCGCAAGCAGCCCTAGAGGCATATCGTGCACATCCCGACCATGTAATTGCTGCAAAACTAATAGATGATATCGAAGATCGCGGCATCGGCGTTGATCTTGAAACTATTTAGGCGTAGTTGTCGGTCCAGTCGTTCTGCATAACGACTAGGTCGCCGTGGGCGACGATGTGGCTGAGGTTGGTGTAGAACTCAAGGGGGTTTTCTTCTATGCGCAGTTCGCCCTTAAAGCCGCCCTGCTCTAGCCCGTTTTGGATAAAGCCAGCGACGGAGTTTTGCATTAAAACAACCACGTCGGGTTTGGCGGCGGCAATTAACTTGCCGACCTCGATGTGGACGGGCTCTTTTTGGTTACCTTGGTCAACGAGGCCGGGCGTGACGTAGATTTTGCGACTGGCTTTGAGGTCATGTAATAGCGCAGTGCCGGCGCGAATGCCTTCGAGGTTGCCGTTGTAGGTGTCATCAATAACGTGGGCGCCGTTGAGCTGGTAGGGTTGCATGCGGTGTTCGAACGGCTGGGTTTTGGCCAAGCCGGCTGTAACCTGGGCTTTAGTGAGGCCCAGCTCGAGCGCAAAAGCTGCCACAAAGGCCAAAAAGCCAACTTGATGGCGGCCAACTAGGCCAGATTTGAGAGCCAAGCTTTGCTTGCCTTTGGTGAGCGTAAAGCTTACGCCCTCCAGTTTTACGGAAACTTTAGAAACCTTCCAACCAAGGGCGCCGTCTGTGTCGTAGGTTTTGTAGCCCTTTTTGATAAATGGTTTGTTGGCTGGTGAATCGCCGTAAACGTAGGCCTGGCCAGATGGCACGGCTGAGGCAACCGAGAATATGTCTTCGCCGGCGGCTTCAAGGGTTTTGTAGTGGTCAAGGTGGGCTGGTGCCAGGCCGGTAATAACGGCGTGGGTTGGCTGGGTGATCTGCGCCATGCGGGCTACGTCGCCGGGGGCGCCTTCGCCGTATTCGATGATCAGGATGTCTTCGTTGCCGGTGAGCTTGCGGGCAAAATAGGCGTGGCTGGAGCTGACGTTGCGGTTGGCGGGTGTGGCGGCAACACTGCGGCCCTCGGACAGGACGGTTAGCAACAATTCTTTCATGCTGGTTTTGCCATAACTGCCGGCAACAGCGATGCGCAGGCCCGGGTGGGCAGCAAAAATGGCGCGTGACTCTTCTATGGCTTTGCGGTTACGTGGACCGATGATAAAAATGCGGCCAGCTACCAAGGGCAATACGAGTGCGTAAGCCCAGACAAACGGGTAACTAATCAATAGCGTGATGCCGTAGGCCACGCCGCCAACCAACGAGCCGGTGATCCCTAGGTAAATCAGTGCCACGCTAAAAGTGATTTGCAGCAGCATGCCAAGTTTGACGTACATCAGCAGCATGGTTGCGACCTTTGTTTCGTCGAGTGTACGGCGCTTTATAACTGTCGAGAAGTCTTTAGTGCGGTGCAGCCAGGCAATGTATGGCCGGGTTTGGTACTCGGTATTTTGTAGCATGTAAACCAGGACGGTGGCGTACAACGGGCGGTAGGTGCTGAGGATTTCGCGGATCACGCCAAAAACTCCTCTATAGCAGCAGTCACTTGGGCTGGCTGGTCTATATGTACAAAGTGCTCCGCATCTTTAATTATGGTCATTTTAGAGCCGTCAATTAGGCTATGAAACTTTTGGCCGTAAGCCAGTGGTACGGCTTTATCATCGGCAGCGTATACCAAAAGCGTTGGCAGTTTAAGCTGGGCAGCGTCTTTTTGGACATCTTGGCGGACAGTTTTTTTGAAAGTTTCCTTAAGGTGCTCTACGACCATTAGATCTGAGCCGGCCACGCCATACAACTGTTTTCGCAGTTTTTGGCGGTGGCGCTCGGGCAACCAGATAGTGGCAACGTTACCGGTTTTAGCAATTGCTTTGAGCATCAGGCGGCGGCCCTTATCTGTATCGCGGACGCCAGAAGCGGCCACTAAAACAAGTTTTGATGGCTCGACGCAGCCAGTACTAATTGCCCGGACGGCTAGTGCTCCGCCGTTGCTGTGGCCGACCAGCGCGTACGGTGCCGGCAAATCCAATTTGGCTAAAAAGTCCCGGACAAAGCCGGCGTAGTTATCTAGGTCCCAAACAGTGGCCGGTGGCTGGGTGGCGCCAAAACCAGGCAGGTCGAGCGCAACAACTTGGTAGTGTTCCGACAGCGCGTCGTGCAATGCGCTCAGCCCCTTAAGGCTATCGCCCCAACCGTGCAGCAATACAACAAGTTTACCGGTGCCAGTGAGACGGTAGTTAACAAGTAGGTCATTGACGACGATATTCACACCTTAAGTATATCCTACTGCAAGCTAGAGCCGCCCAAGAGTGAGCTAAGAGGATTAGTGCCTGAAGTGCCAAAGGCTTGCTGCAGCTGAGCATATACCTGCACGGCTGGAACAGCGCCTGTTGGGGCGGTAACGGTAACTTTGTCGTAGGCGAGCGTAATTGCTACTGAACCCTCGGTGCCAGTCTTCTTATCTTTAGAGGTTGATTTAGCAGCCAGCTTTACGACATGCTTGCTGCCCTTGTCGACCCAGATAGTTAGCGGGGTTTTATCGTGGTCACCAACGGCCTTGGTAACATCCTTGCTGGTTGATGGGTTACAGCTGGAAAGTTTTTTGATCATGGGCGTACTACTTATGGTGTTTCCAAAGGCAGCCGCTTTGTCATCATCAATGCTGACTTCGTATTTGGCTACTTTCTTGCCATCGACAGTGTCGCTACTTGAGCTGACGATTGTTGCAAATTTATTCTTGGCATAGGCATCTTTAAAGACGTCTGTATCGGCTTTACTAATTGTCCAGTCGGCATTAAGTACACAGTCGAGTTTAGCCTCTTTAATAAGTGTGCTATCAAACTCCACCCACTTACCTGAAAGTTGAGTGGACAGCGTCTTGGCAACAGGCCCAAGCTGCGGGCTGTATGATTTAGCAAGCGTTTCCAACTGGCTGAGGTCATCGAGTTTGAGGTAGGCGCTACCACCAACATAACGTGCTTCGATCGGCAACGTGACGCCGGAAACTGTTGGGCTCAACGAAAGGGCAAAAGCTTTTGCCGATGCATCTGCCGAACCGCTAAACGTAACTTTTCCTGCCAAGCCGCTAGTTTGCGAGATATCAAGACTGCCCTTAAAACTAGTCTGCGGCGCTTGCAAACTGTTAACAACAGCGTTCATCAAAGCGTTCTCGGGCTTGTTGGGCACAATCACGCCAACATAGGCTGCGGCAGTGCCAGCACCGATCAGCAGCACTACGCCAAGGGCGATCAGGGCGGTTTTAAGCTTAACGCTCACCCGGCGGCGGCCGGTTGGTGGCAAGGCTACTGGTGCTGGAGTGATATCTTCCGTTGGTGTAACCTCCGGGTTTACAGGGATTGTTGGTGCCGGTTGGTTGTTTGGGTCCATGAGTGTGGCCGCCCCTTTGACGGCGTTTACTGATCTGTTATCCCTGATTATACACAAGCGTTAGCGGATCAGCTAAGATAGGCCTGAAACTAAAAAACTCCCGGCCGGGAGTTTTTTAGTGGTGCGCGGGGCGGGAATCGAACCCGCACGCTTTTTAGAGCAAGGGATTTTAAGTCCCTCGTGGCTACCAATTACACCACCCGCGCGCTGATGAGATCAAGCTCAACTGGAATTCTACCACTTAAGCCCTTTCTCGCCCAGCCATATTACGGCGTAAAATCGCCAAGCGTTAGATCGTATCGGTACACTAAATGCATCAGGTGCTCAACGCTGGGGCTGAGTTTGCCCTGGCGTTGCAAATCCTCGAGCGCATTAAATGCAAAAAAGTCCACGCGGTCTACGGCTGCCGTTTGCGGTGCAATCGGGTCGTCATCAACGATTTTGGCCGAAAGCAACTCGGCTTTAAATTCATCCTCACCATCTGTAAAACGGGCTGTGCAGACAATTTCGCCGACCCATATAGCGTCTACGCCAAGGCGCTTTTCGATACCTTCGACTACTGCTTCTTCTAGCGTTTCGTGGGAGTCAACGATTTTGCCTGGCAGCTCCCACTGTTTCTTGTCACCGGTATTGCGCCGCCACAGCATGACACGGTCCCGGTTATCTACTATCACTCCACCTGCTAACAATTTTCCCACTATTTATTTCTCCGTCATTTAAAAAGGCCGCGGGGCCTTATGTCTGTTATTTTCTTAAAATTGCTTTAAATATGTATTACTTTTTGATCGGTCGGACAAAAATGGTGACCCCGAGAAGTAATCTGGAGGCGCCTACCGGAATTGAACCGGTGTACGAGGTTTTGCAGACCCCTGCGTAACCACTCCGCCAAGGCGCCAAAGTAGCGCCTCTCATTATACCCGAGATGGCTAGGTTACCAAGCGTTGGGTCGGTGTTCGCTGGGAGATATCATTAACAGCGGCGCTGCCATAGGCTTGTTCCTGGCCCCGGCTTTCAATAAACTCCTGCAAGCCCAGCTCCGATTGGATCACATCGCCAACCGGGCTAATAACCAGCAGCTGCTGTTCTACACGCTTGTAATCTTCGTCACTTACGCCGCCTTCCACTAGGTGGGTCATCATGGTCGTGCGTAGCCCAACGTCTACTGGCTGGCCGCTTGCAATACAAAAGTCAGCATATTTGAGTGTTGCTACACCGCGGTTAGCCTTTAGGTATGTTGCGGTAACTTCACTCATGCCAGTTGAAGCCAGTGAGGCATTGGCAGTCTCAACGTGTCCAAGGTACTCTTCCCAGGCGCGGTCAGTGACCAGGTCGCTATTGTGACGGCGCAGTGCGGCAGCCTGCTCACCGGCGTCTTTAACGCCTTGTTTGGTGCGCTCCACAGCGTGGCCTAGCCCAACATGAGCAATCCGAAAGCCTAAACCGGCTCCACGGCCCATCATTTCTAGGCTGCGAGCTCCTGCCCAACGTGTTATTTGGGCACCTGCGAGTGCGATGCTGCGTCCATTTTCAATACTATTTTTGGCTACCATAGGCCCTCCTGTTTAGTTTTGGCATAAGCCAAGTACTATAGGCCGGCAGCCCTAAAATGTATGTTAGATATTTCATAGCGCTTTTGCTTATCGCGCCGCTAGCAGGGGCTAAACGAGCAAAAGTGTTTTTAACAATGGGAATTCGCGGTATGGTTGCTCGTAGGTCAGTGAGCCCATGTGCCCTTGGCCAGTTGGCACAATTAGCGTGGCGCCAAGTTTGACAGCCGGCGTTCGGGCTTGGATGTCCGTAGCGCCCCACGGGTCATTATCGGAATTGATCATAATAATTTGGTCGGCTTTGGTTTTGATAGTGTCCCAATAAAATTGCTCTGGCAACATAGCATCCGAGTAGCCATCGTCATCAAGCGACTGGTAAAATCCACCGACCAGTACTACCTGCTTAACTGGCACCCAACCCTCTAGCAGATGCAAAATGGCCGGTGCAGCCGAAGAATGACCAATAATAATGGTCTCTGCGTCAAGGTCGGGATGCTGGTTTTTAATAAAGTCACATGTGTCTTGCAGGTTTGGTTTTTCAGTGTGCGGTAGTAGGGGCCACCAGACGTAGTAGCCGTGGTCTTCAAGGAACTTCTTGGTATCCGCAAACCAAAAGTAATCGGTATTGCTGCCCCCGGTGCCATGTAAGAGTAGAGCGGTTTTCATTTCATAACCCGTATTCGGTTAAAGTTTTTGCCATTTAGACCTTCGATGCGTATGTAATCGTAACTAAAATCGGCTTTCTCGAGCTGCCCGAGAGAAAGAATAACCTGACTAAAGCTACCGTCTTTAGGTTGTAAAACCCCTACACCAACCCAAAACTTCATGACTGAACTCTTCGTAGAGCCTACAGAAATAGTTGTGCCAGATGGTAGAGGTTGCGTAAACGCCATGATTTTTTCAGGACGGTTCTTGTGATAGCCTGGCTCCGCCTTTGTTGCCATATAGGCATTGTGTAGGTGATATACCTTTTCACGCCATTTAGGGTCTTTCAGCTGTTCGTCAGTGGCCTTAGTATTTAGTTCCACCATCGCGGCTTGGCTTTCTGTTAGCTCTGGCAAGCCACCTGGTGTTTCGGCTGTCAGCTTTTCAAGGTTGCTTTGCACTGACTCGTCGAAAGCTTGGGGCGATTCAAATTGCCCACCAACAGTCGTGATAGTCATCTTTAAGTTACTGGGTTGATACTGCTTGAGAAAATCAATCAGTGATTGGTAGCTGTCCATGTACGCCGTGACGTCGGCTAAATCAATATTGTCGAGCTTCGGAATAATTAGGTCGTCCACAAAAAAGTCAAACCATACTCCCGGCTCATAGATCTCGCAAATCGGCTTAACCCAATTTGAGTAATACATGAGGGAGAATAGCTCCGCCCAGTCAGCCTCTGGCGTTTCCTCAAGCCGCCATAACTTGTAGGCACCGTGCAGGAAAGTTATATTAATTGGCTCGTTCTTCTCAACATTTATGCGAATAGCATTCATGATGTGTTTTTGTAGGTCTTCGTTAGCCGAATACTTACGGAATTTTTTGGACAGTAAAGCCTTATATATAGCCTCTACTAGTTGTTCCGTGCCTTTTGGCTTCTCTAAATTAACTGGCTGTTTCAGTTCTTCAAGTTTGGCCTGGATGTAGTCTTGTACTGTCATACGTATTTGGAGATGTGAGGTAGACACTACCTTACCGTTCATAGCCTTGCGAGCTATGGCCTGTTCTCGGCCATCACATCACTGATTATTATATAGTCTCTCATCTGTTTTACATACAAATATGAGATTTTAGAGTCTAAATACTATTTGAAAAAATCAATTAATACGGGGGCAATTACATTGGGCTTACTAAGGCTTGCGCTAGCTATTTAAGAAGATTTCCAAATTATCCCAAGTCTGGTCAAAGCCTTCTTGCATGCCCATATCAAGAACTTGTTTAAGCGCTTCGACGCTCTCAAACTCTGAGGTACTTGTAATCGTTGTCTCGCCGTTGTCCTGCATTAATTCGATAGTAGTTCGTGAGGTTGGCATTCCAGGAGTTATCGTTCCGTCTTCATCAGTAAAGTAGTCCGTATAGCTGAATGAATCTTGTGGTTTAATGGCATCATAGACGCCTTTTCCGCAACTACTTTTTCCGAACCAATCACCTTGTGCTTCGTCCTTGCAGGTCATTGCATAAAACCAGGGTCCGCCAACACGAAAATCCATTTCTTTAACTTCAGTCTCCCAGCCTTTTGGGCCCCACCATTTTGCTAGCTTATCAGCCTCAGTATATGCTGCCCAAATTGACTCTTTTGGCGCACTAAATGTTCGCTTAACGACCAGTGATTTATTGTCGTCCAATACGGTAAATATTGATTTGCTCATATTATTTCTCCTTTAGTAACGTTTCTAAATTGTTAAATCTCTCATCCCACATACGGGCGTACCGTTCGATTTGCTCGCGAGCCACATTGAGCGTGCTCGGCACTACGATTACAACTTGCTCCTTACCGCGCCTACGCTTGGTAACCAAGTTTGCTTTTTCTAGCACCTGTATGTGTTTTGAAATTGCTGCAAATGTTAATTTGTAATGTACTGCTATCTCGCTGATACTCATTTCGAATTCGACTACGCGCGACAAAATACTGCGCCTCGTGCTATCAGACAGAGCCGCAAACAATGAATCTAACTGTGCATTTGATTCAACCATACAGTTGAATGATAATTGATTAAGTACTTATTGTAAACCCCCCTTGCGAGAGCTATTCACATGTGTAGCCTGTTGACGCGTTATAAGCGCCGGTAATCCCTATGAACTTATTGTCTACTACGAGTTAGTCGTGCTGGATAGCATATTTGATGTGTGTCACCAGATCGGTCGTTCGTACTTCGAGCGGCTTAAGTTTGATACCCGGAGTATCTTTGAATAGCCGCTGGCCGCTGCCTACTGTTACTGGCCCTATATGAAGCCAGAGTTCATCAATCAGGCCGGCTGCAAGATATTGATTGATAACATTAGCGCCACCGGCAATCGCCACATCTTTTGTACCGGCGGCTTCCTTTGCCTGCTTCATAGCCGACTCGATGCCGTCCGTCACAAAGTAGAATGTTGTGCCACCTTTTAAAACTATTGGCTCATGCTCAGTGTGGGACAAGACGAATACCGGTGCATGATATGGCGGATTGTCATCCCACCAGCCTATCCAGCTGGGATCTGACTGTAGATCCTTTGGGCCAAACATATTCCGGCCCATGATAAAAGCACCGGCGCTCACCAGTGCTTCCCGCTCGGCTTTGTTTTTTTCAGGTTCGTTGAACTGCCAGCTGTTCAACAGCATTGGTGATATGGTGCCAAAAGGATTCTCTAAGGTCATATTGTGCCCGGCTATAAATCCGTCCAATGACACCGATACGCCGCAAGTTACTTTACTCATACTTAAAAGTATAGCCTTTCCGCATAGCTACGACCATTTTTGTTAAAATAAGAGCATGATGATGGCAACAGATATCTATAGACCAGAAATTTGGAGTGGCTTTTTCCAATTGGTTGGTACGGCTTCGGCGGCCTTAACCGGGTTAGTATTTGTATCGATGTCACTTAACCTAGACATTATTACCCAAGACGTAACCCATAGAAACCGTGCCATAGGCACACTCGCGGGGCTTGCTGCTATCTTTATGGCTTGTGCATTTGCGATCATGGGAGGGCAAAACCATCTGGCGGTTGGAGCTGAACTGCTGATTGTATCGAGTACCGCCGCGACCATTTACGTACATGGTTACCTGCAATCCCTAAAACAACAGGGTAGCACTGTGGGTCTTAACTATACGCGCATAACCATAGGGGCTTCCTGCTACGCAGTTGAAATAATTGGCGCCCTCATCCTTACCCTGGGCCACATCATGGGATTGTATATAGCCGCGGCCGCCATAATACTCAATGTTCCCTTCCTAATCTCTGGAGTCTGGCTACTCTTAGTGGGAGTACACCAAGACCTAACCAAGCAGCAGAAAAGTCGATCTCGGAAGAGGTGAGGGCTGGTGGTTATGATTGGTGCAGCACTGCGCTAAAAGTTTACCTATTCTCAGAGGTGCTAGAACATATATCAGATGAGCACGATTTAGGTTGAAACCTTAATTCTATGACTAGGAGTGCGCTTGTGGCAATTGAGTGATGAGTTCTTCTGCAGCTCTTCTGGTGAGTCCTCAATAAATGCGATTAATTCATAGGCAAAGTCTGTAAGCCTCCAAGCGGATGCGCCTGTTGATGACCAATCAAGACCCGCAGGATCAGCGCCCCACCTAATGGAGCTGTCATTAGCTCACGAACTTCGCGTTCAATATCAAACAGCTCTCCCAATAATTTTAAGATTGAAATAAGTTGATACTGTGGTGTGTATTGATGGGTTATAAATTTTATTCGGCAAATTTTTCATCAGATTGCGTAAACCACTCTTTTAGCCTACGCTTCCACCTAGTCCAGTCTGTGTCCAGCCGACATTTACATCCCAGCCTTCATTGAGGAAGTTTCCACTGTTACCCCTAAAGAAAACGTCCATATTGCCTGAGGTTCGGGCAGTAACTACAGGGTTATCTCCAATATTATAGGCTCGAATTACTGGTGAACCCCAACCCGTCGTAGAATTCCAGCCAATGTTTACTAAATGGTTGCTGGAGTCTTGGTAAAAGACGTCCATATTACCTGAGGTGCGTGCTACTGCGGCAGGACTACCATATACACCGCTTGTTGCAGGCGTACCTACATTCCAGCCAACATTGACATCCCAGTTGGCATCGGCCAATGCACCACTTGTGGTATTAAAAAACACGTCCATATTACCCGAGGTACGCGAGATTGCCGAGAAGTCTCCCGTTGCATTTCCACTAGAACGTACAACTGGTGAACTCCATCCAGTGCTCGCATCCCAGCCTATATCAACAAGATTATTACTCGTATCACGATAAAAGACGTCCATATTACCTGAGGTGCGTGCTACTGCGGCAGGACTACCCGCAACGCTGCCATTACTAACACGAGTTTGAGGTGTACCCCAACCCCCCGTTGCAGTCCAGCCTATGTTCATTAAATTCCCACTATTACTTCTATAGAAGACATCCATACTATCGCTCGTACGATCAATTACCGTTGGGTCGCCCGTGACTACACCGCCACTTACTTTGGTGCTAGCCGCACTCCAACCCGTTGATGAGTTCCAGCCAACGTTTTCAAGGTTATTGCTGGTGTCACGGTAAAAAACGTCCATGTTGGATGACGACCTCGTTACGGCGGCTGGATTACTGGACACATTACTACCCGCAATGGCTACTGCAGCACCCCATCCTGTAGAAGAATTCCAACCGATATTCTCAAGGTGTGCACTAGTATCACGATAGAATGCATCTATATT
Organism: Candidatus Saccharimonadota bacterium; assembly: GCA_028286345.1. GTDB lineage: Bacteria > Patescibacteriota > Saccharimonadia > Saccharimonadales > UBA4665 > JAQBRT01. The sequence goes on along the minus strand of JAQBRT010000001.1, from coordinate 445,447 downwards.
GCTTGAAGTGCGAGATAAGGCAGCCGGTTTACTGTTGGTTGTCGTACCGCTGCTCCCAGTCGGGGTTACTCCAAAATCCACATATTCGCTAAAGCCCATTACTGAAGCGGTACCTGTTCGAGTATCACCATCACCGTGATAGTCATAGTTGTACTCAGATATCGTTATGTTGTCATTGCCAGCATTATTTGGGTCTACTGAGTTTACTGATTCAACAAATGCTACGTGGCCAAATGAGCCATTTGTTGATACAGCTGCATCGCCAGCTTTTGGGGTAAGAGACTTTTTAGCGCTAGGGGCATTATTGTACCACTGACCGCCATTTCCAAGACCATTAACGGCACTTGCGGCTACACCTAACGATTCAAGTTTCCAGGCTACATAATCAGTACAGTTACGGTATTCGTAACCACCGCTTTCGCGGTACTGATGGAATACGTTACTGGCATCAAACACACCCCAGTAATATGGGTCGGCATACGGGTGGGTTGGGTCGCTAGCACAAGTAGGGTTGTTCACCCTATCATTACCAAACTTACAAGGAGCAAGTGAGTCATCATTGTTTAAGTGCCAAGGATATCCAAGGTCAGAATAGGTCGTCGTATCAGCATGTGCAGGTGCTGCATCAAAGGTCTCAGCGGTAGCGGTTGCGCCCAAAACTAATAGCCCCGTTACGGCTATCCTTCCAAGTTTAGTACGTAATTCTAGTGTTGTAGTTCTAAATCGTTCAAGTAAATTCGGGTCTGTTTGCAGTTCTGCGGTCTGTGGGGCAGGCTCAAGGCTCATAATTTTCCTTCCGATTGCCTCCCACCAAGCGGTTATTTAATCTAGTTGAACTTTATTGATGAAATCATACTAATTCCGTCCTTACGCTCTTGACTATTTACTTGGGCTGAGTAGGTAAGGCTTGTTGTGGATCTTTGCCCCTCACAATAACTTGTGCTTATTTCTAAATACAGTCCGTTATTCAGTGGGTAGCCATAGTAGTAGCTCTTATCACCTTTCCCTAAAATTTTTGTCACAGCACAAGTGGGGTTGCCAGCATCTGGGTCGACTGTATTTGGGTCGGTAGCTTTATCGTTCGTCCATATTTTAATGCCATTTTGGAGCGTAGTTGTTGTGCCGATGCCATCAAGTGGATTCTTACTATTAACGAATGTACTGTTAGGGGTTGTGAAATTGATACTCACTCCAACACGACCGTTTTCAGGGTTGGCGGTATTAGAGGGCGCAGATATTGAAAGTGAGGTTTCTTTGCCACTAATTGCAGATGTTGCAACGGGACTATCATTCACCCATCCCTCGATACTCCAAGTCGAAGGATATTTAAAAGTAAGGTTGCCGACTGTCGATGTGTAAGTTTTCCAGCTAGCATAAGGGTTGTTTGTAGTTGTGTCTACCTTTTTTGTTTGCGCTGTTGTGGATGTTTGGGTATTAGTACTATCAACCTTTTTATCCTCGTGCTTGCGCCAGACGAAGTAACCCCCAAGGCCGATAACAGCAACCAGCGCTATGGCCACCAATATCTCGACAATGCCGAAGCCATTATTTGACAGTCTCTTTGACATAATGTGTCCTCGCTCCCTAGTTATCTTAACCGTATTATTTATGAACTCACTCGTTATTGCAACACTATGCGCATAGCTTTCCTATCATTTTTACCATTATGGGAATAAGACAGCATAAAATCTGCAGTTTTTTTGTTCTTCTTATCATCTGTATGCAAGTAGCCAGAGCGAGTGATTAGGGCTCTGAATATAGTTTGGAAGCAAAAGGACGCCGAAGCGTCCATAAATCCCCATTTGGTGCAGCATTATTGCTGAAGTTAAAACCGTATTAACAGATAAGTAACTGGAACGTCTGGAATAAATGTGGTTAAAGATGCTATTTTATAGATGTAAGTACTTGTTGATAGACCGGAATTTATGGCGAAGACGAATAAGAGTAAAAAATCTACTGACAAGATACGGAAAGCTTACGAAAAGCACTTCTCAAAAGCCAAAGCGTTTCTAACAAAAGAACGTTCTTTAAAAGAAAGCTTTAAAAAGGTAGTTGCAGCTACCAAGAAAAAAGTTCTTTTGGTAAAGGAAAAGGCCTATCGGTTCCTCTTTGACCACTATTACGGCGTTAAACTATTAAAGCCAAGAACAACCTTCATGGGCTACGTACTTCTATTAGCTGTGCTTTATATTGGGCTGTACTTTGTACCCAGCAGTTTTATTAGCTCCTTCTCTTACATTAATTTCACAGAGCATGCCTTAACTATCCTGATCGTACTCCTGACTATTCTTCTATCTGCTGGGCTGGTGTTACTTGGCGACGATACTCGTGGTTGGTCGCTTGCAAGAATGGCAATCATTCGTGATGTAGTTAAGCTAAGAGGCTTAATGTTGTCCTGCCTATTAATAATTCTAATCAGTATCACGCCAAACTATACGTACGGAGACGCTGCCTTAAAGGTGCTGCTATCGCCAGTACTAATAGCCGCATTTGCATTTATACTGGGCATTTATTGTCGGATATACCTATGGTTAAGCGACCTTGCCGCCGACCCTTCGTTCTTTGACCCACAAGACCCTAACGCTCCTGATGATAAGCGTGATGATCGAAGCTATCTGGGTGGCTCATATAGGTTTGCAAGAATAGTCCACCTTATCCGATATCTCAACGCAAGAGACGCTTGGCAGGCAGTACTGGAAAAGCGGATACCTGAAGGCTATGAGGAGTTATTGCACGAGGAGTTTTTTGAAGGTGTCGAAGGAATCCTAAAAGCAAAGAAGAAAGATATGTATGGAGACCTTTCAATAAGGCTAGAGATCTATGATAAGTACTATGATCGCAGGAATTTAGACAGCTGGCGTTTTTATTTAGCCTACACGAAGAGATTTTTATTAATCTACTCTGCTGTGAGTAAAATAGTTGATGATCGCAGAGCAATGGTGACAAATAATACAGAGATACTTTGGAGAGCCAAGCACGCATTAGAAAACACGAATAGACGACTTATATCAGACTCAATGAATGATAATCGTATTTGGGCGCTTCTTGAAGCAATGGACGCCTACCTTGAAGATAGTGACCTACTAATGCTTGGTAATAGGGATCGCTTTAGATCAAGTGTAGTTTTGAACTATTTCTTAAATGAATTTTTTGACGCACTGTTTGACGCCAAGATAGATACATATCACTTTGATTCGTACTTTACAGAGCATAAACACTGGCAAGTAACCTCAGATAATCTATACGAGGGAAAATATAATGTTAGCTTTGTCGTGGAGAATGTGTTTAAAGAATGGCTGTTCAAGAAGCTTGGTAATGTTCAAGATCAAGATAGCTTGATCAATATTGATTCTGCTATTGAATTAATCTTTGGAGATGCCGATCCAATAACCATTGCGGAGCTGTATTGGTTCTTGTACGACGCTCAACATACTACCGATAGCCAGCTCATTATTGACACCCAGTACAAGAACTTCAGACGGTTTGGGCTTATGGGTAGGGTGTCTACAGCCGAATGGCAAGACGACGAGAATGTACGAATGCAGAATTTTGCTGCAGAACAAAACCAACAAATAGAAAATGCTATTAAGTTATTTGCAGCGAGATACCATCAGTATTTTAGAAGCTTTTGGAATCTTGATGAACTAATTCAGACTGCCCAAAATGCTTTGGATACAGAGCTTGAAGAAAGAGAAAAGTTACGGCTAGAATCAATCATTAGGAAGTTAGAAAAAATAAAAACAATTTACAGTGAGAACGGTTAGTTTATGGACGTAAAGAATGCTGTGCGACTCATGAAAGATGTCTCAAAGTATGGCTTTGAGTACATGCAAAATAATCATTTCAAGCCAAACCAAATGACTGATAAACAGGTTCTCACAATGGCCTACTTTACACACGCTCAAGCTCACTTTGACGGCGTTGTCACTTTGGTGTGTAAGCCAAAATCGCAACCAGCGACAGCACACCTACAAACTAGAGCACTTCAAGAAACTTGGATAAATATGTGCTTAATGACCTGTACAGATGATAATACTTGGTCTAGCTATTTATACGTCATCTCCGAGTATGATCGTATGAAAGTTGCTAAGTGGCTTTTTGCGGACAAGCAAATAAAGCAAGCGAACTTAGATAAGATCTTGGTTGAAGCAACTATGTTAGCCACGGAAATCACAAAGAAAAATCCACTACCAACAATTAAAGGTGTTCTAGATCCAAGCAACCCAAAGCGAGATTTATATGGCAAAAACCCTTTAAACCTAAGGGAAAAGTGTCAGCTAATAGACCATTACAAGCCAGCAGCAGAAGACGGCAATACGGTATTAAAGAACTACGATCTTGTGTATAGATACTTATCAAATTACACACATCAAGACGCTCGTACGGTTGTTTCGGTTGTGAAGGAAAAAGATGATGAATATACGTGGGATATTGGTGGCGATCCAGTAGAAATTCAGAAAGCAATGAGCACGTCCTACGCCTACTATACGGGCTGTCTCAAGATACTTACCGACCTTATGGAAAATACGGACGCAAGACGTTATAAGTTATTCCAAAATCGCTTTGAGAAGTATCTACGTTAGTTTTTAAGCTTTTATTCTCAATCGATTTAGGCTCTTATGCAGAAATAACCGAAGGTTGTAACCATCATTTCAATCAAGAATACAGAACATTTTGTCTCGTGAGGTCTACTTCACGGGACGTAAGTTGAAACCGCCGGCCCGATCAATAAACAAAAAGCTCCCTTGATGGGAGCTTTTCTAGATGTCATTTTGGTGCGGGTCAGGGGACTCTAACCCCTGGCCTCGTCCTTGGCAAGGACGCGCTCTAAACAACTGAGCTAGACCCGCGTAACAGATGAAGATTATAACGAACTATTCCATTATAAACAAGCTTTGCGGCTCAATTACGTAATATGCCTACAGATTGGTTTTATTTAATGAGTATGTTTATAGCACTTGTATCTAGTGTAAAAAGTGAGATAATAAACATATGGGCGAACGCATACCATCGACATCTAGCCTAACAAATGCTGAACGTTTGGCTCGTTTCGTGGGGCCAATGATTGAGCGTGATCAGGAAGTCGTTGATTTTTGGCGTGCCGCCAGCCCTGCTGAACACGCCAAGGCAATGATAGAACTCTCCGATTACGCCACTAGTATGATCAAAATCACCGGCATTGGCAAAGACCCAAATGAGCGTTTCCCTGGCTTTCCTCCTATAAGTAAAAGTGCCTAGACCTTATGGTAGACGAAATTTTCCCTACTATCCCACCCGCTGAGCAAAGCGAAGAGCTATCGTGGGCTCATAAAGTAGCTGCTATAAATGCGGCCTTTCAAGAATCGCAGTTGCCCTACGCATTTGGCGGCGCCATTGCCATGAATTATCACCGTGAACCACGCGCAACATCAGATATTGACGTAAATATTTTTCTCAGCCCTGCCGACCAAGAAGGTGCGCTTGGCGCACTTCGCCAGCTATACGGCTTGCCCGATGAAGAACGTGTCCGACGAGAAATAGTAGCGAGTGGCCAAGCCCGCTCTCTCTGGACAACTACCTACATTGATCTTTTCTTCGCAAATACTGACTTCCACGAATCAATGGCTCAACGTGTTTCGCACGAACCCTTCGGCGATACTGTAATACCCGTGCTTTCCATAGAAGATTTAATCGTTTGTAAGGCCGTGTTTGACAGACCAAAAGACTGGATAGATATTGATGCCGTTGTTAAGTCGGGCCGTAAGCCACTTGATCTTGCCTATATGATTAGCTGGCTCGACAAATTCAAGATGACACCAGAGGATAACAGCCGTATTGACCGGTTGCAAACACTGGTCACACAACAATCTGCTTTATAGCAGCTCGTATATATTAAAAATAGCGCCCAGTTGGCGCTATTTTAGAAAATCAATCTGGTGGCTCCTCCCAGGCTCGAACTGGGGACACGCGGCTCTTCAGGCCGCTGCTCTACCAACTGAGCTAAAGAGCCATAGTCGTGTTGGACTCATGCTATTTTACAGATTAGAACGCTTTTAATCAACTATTGAATAACCGTGCCGAAAGCGCGGCCAATAGCGTAGGTGATCACCATGGCCAGTGCTCCGCCCAATACGACCCGGATAATCGCCCGGCGGCGTGAGGCACCACCAACGGTGGCACTGGCATAGCCGGTAATACACAGGGCAATCAGGACGGCCACCGCAGTAACGACGAGCCGACTTATATGGCCACTGGTGCTAAGTACTGCCAAAAGTGGCACCAGAGCGCCAATGGTAAAGGACAGCATCGAAGCCAGGGCGGCTTGGCTTGGGTTGTTCAGGTCGTTTTCGTCAATACCAAACTCCACTTCCAGGTGGGCTTTGATGACATCGTGCTCGGTGAGTTCCGTGGCTACCAAATGGGCAGTTTTGGCGCTCATGCCTTTGGTGGTGTACATATCGACAAGCTCGTCGAACTCTTCTTCAGGATTGGCGGCCAGACGCTTCTTTTCGGCTTTTATATAGGCTTTTTCTGTGTCGCTTTGGCTGGAAACCGAAACATATTCGCCAACGGCCATCGACATGGCGCCGGCAACCAGTCCGGCAAGGCCGGCGGTAAAGATTGTACCGCGGTTATTGGTTGCTCCAGCCACACCAACAATAATGCTGGAAACCGACACGACACCGTCGTTGGCCCCGAGCACGGCAGCCCGTAGCCAGTTCAACTTTGCGTTACTGATTCCCTCTTGGCCTGGCATTATTTTTGTTCTTTGGCCATAAAGTCTTTGACGCTACTGACGGTGTCCATGAACTGTGCCGGGAAGACGATGGTGCTGTTCTTCTCTACGGCAATGTCATTGAGGACCTGGAGGTTACGGAGTTGCAATGCAATTGGATGGGCGGCAATGATGTCGGCGGCTTCGCCTAGTTTGGCGGCACTGAGGGCTTCACCTTCGGCAGCAATGATCTTGGCGCGCTTTTCACGCTCAGCTTCGGCTTGCTTGCTCATGGCACGCTGCATAGTGTCTGGCAATTGGATGTCCTTGAGTTCGACGGTGCTTACATTAATACCCCACTTCTCGGTTTGGACATCGAGAATGGCTTTAATCTTGTCGTTGATGGCGGCGGTTTGGCTCAAAACGTCATCGAGGGCGCTCTGGCCAACAATGTTACGGACAGTGGTTTGGGCAATCTGGTAAATAGCCGACACAACGTTTTCGATTTCGACGATAGACCTGGTTGGATCAATGACTTGGTAGTACGCCACGGCCGAAACGCTAATGGAGACATTGTCTTTGGTGATGATTTGCTGTGACTCAATTGGCAGCGTCACAATCCTGAGGGACACTTTGCGCATCTGGTCAACAATCGGAATAATCACCCGGAAGCCTGGCTCTTTGACTGCCCCACGGACACGGCCCAGGCGAAAGACTACGCCTCGCTCGTACTGGTTAATAATCCGGGCACCGGTAACAATGATAAAGAAGATGACAATTAGTAGAAATACTGCAAAACCTGACATGACGCCTCCGATAAGTTATACCTGTATTGTATGCCGCCCAGTGGTAAATAAAAAGCCCATCTTGCGATGAGCTGTTTATGGTGGAGCATATCGGATTCGAACCGATCACCTCTTCCATGCCATGGAAGCGCTCTAGCCAAATGAGCTAATGCCCCAAAGTCCAAATAATCTTAACAGATAAGGGCGTTCCTGAAAAGCCTTAGATCAAGCGCTTCTTGCGGACAAACACAATGATACTAACAATCAGCGTCGCATTTATGGCAATTAGGGCCTCAAATGCCCAGCTGCGGTGCTGGAACGGCAGCTGCACGTTCATGCCGTACATACCAAAGAACACATTGGGCAGCGCCACCAAAATCGTTGCTAGGGTGAGCAGCGTAATGGTCTGGTTTAGGTTGTTACTGCTAATGGCCGAGTAGGCATCGCGGATGTTGGTGACCGATCGCAGGTTGGAGCGGATAGCTTCGATGGACTGTTCGTTGTTGAGCAGCAGGTCTTCGACAATATCATGGTCTTCTTCAAACAGCGGCAGCTGCTTGCCTACCAGCAGCCGGCGCAGCGTGGCGTTGGTTGGCTGCAGCGAGGACTGGAATTCGTTGAGGTCGTCTTCGATTGTTACAAAGTCTAGCAGGTCTTTGTTGCTGATGCCATTGCCGCGCAGGCGGGCACGGATGCCTTTAATTTGGCGCGAGGTGCCGTTAATGTACATGTCGTACTGGTCGCTGATGTGCGACAAAATCAGCAGCACCAATTTGGCACGCTGGGTGGTAGCAAACTTGGTGCGGCCGCGGACCAAGAAGTCGAGCGCTGGCAGATGCGCCTGGCTAATGGTAATGACGTATTCGCCACTAAAAATAATCAGTAGCGGCGCAGTAGATAAACCGCCCTTAGAATCACGGAACGCGTAGCGCACATAGATGTAGGTGTGGCCGCCATCACGGTCCAGCCGTGGCATTTCGTCTAGGTCGCGGGCGTCTTCTAGGTTACCTAGCTCCAATTTGAATTGCTTGGCAAGGGCATGTAATTCTTCGTCTGTGGGAGCCTCGGCATGAACCCAAGTTCCTTTTTGCAGGTCGGTAGTTTCGGCTATTTTATCCGCCCGGATACTCTTGTAATAATACTTGACCATAGCCTAAGTGTAATCTGTTAATAACTATAAAGCCAGGAGTGTCCTGGCCTTATAGGTTTCGTGCGCGCCCACCCGAGCGGCGGGAGCCTTTTTTATTTTGGATATTTTTATTTTTGCAAGCGCCGCTAGTGCGCACGAGCTACCTTAAGCATAACAATTATGCCCTACTTGTCAAGTTTGGCAGCTTTTAGTGCTTTTCGGGATAAGAATACAACATCTTCGGTCAAGTGATACATTTCTGAGGTTAGTTCGGCTTCGCTCACCCAAGCGGCTGCCGTGTGTTCATCAGAAAGGACGAAGGCGTTACTGTCCGTGACTGCAAAATATACTAGTGCGATGTGCCGATGCGGCGCATTGGCATCGTGGGCATGCATGTAGTGGGGGGTTGTCATAAAATTACCGAGCCGTGACGGTACATCAGGTTTTTCACCAAGAAAACGTACGGTTAAACCGGTTTCTTCGGCCACTTCTCGCACCAGTGTTTGGTCTGGGTGCTCATCAAGTTCAATATGGCCACCAATCGGAATCCAGAGTCCGTAACGCGGATGGTTGACCAGCAATACTTTGTTGTCGTGAACAATGTAAACAGAGTTAACGAAGTCGTAGAGTTCGTGAATGTGCGGCATTATTTCCCAAGTATCTTTAGGATTTTGTCTTCATCCAACTTAAGTTCTTTCTGGGCAACGGCAATAACCAGGTGGTCGGTAAACTTGGCTTCGAATTGGTCGTTATTGCCAAAGCGCAGGCTGAGCCAGGCGTGGACGTCATTGTGCTCTTTAACCACTGGCAGCCCGGCGGCTTTAAGCCCTTGGTAGGTCTGTTCTAAATCTGGCACTAGGTAGTCGATGCTATCCAGGCCCAGCGCGTCTTTGGATGCCACGCGGCGTTCCAAAACCTTGATGATCCACAGGTCGTCTTCAAACGGCTGTTTTAAAACTACCGAGGCAATAAAGCGGTCGTTAACAGTACCAATGTGTACTTGCTCGGTCTCTTTGCGGATGTTGTAGAGGGCTTCGTAGAGGTGGTCCTTATCGGCAACTTTCCAGCTAATGGTCGTGGGGATGGCAAACTCTTCAAAATCTTCTAGATGGTATTCCTGGACCAGGTTGCGCCAGGCAATTTTGTAGCGCTGCAAGGCGCCAATTAAAGTTAGGCCGCCGTGCTCAATGTTGATCATCCCAGCATCTCCAATAAGGTTTGTTCATCAATCTGTTTGGTACCGTATTTTTCGGCCTTGGCGAGCTTGCTGGCACCAACATTAGCGCCTACAACCAGGTAATTAGTGTCTTTGCCGAGCGAGCTTTGAAAAGTGCCGCCTAGGGCACGGATTTTCTCGGCCGCTTCGTCACGGCTCATGGTATCTAAGCTCCCGGTCACCACAAAGTTCATGCCATCAAGTTTACCACCAGCGTGCGATTCGTAAACCGGCTTAACGCCAAGGTCATCAAACTTTTGCAGCAATGCTTGGTTGTCTTCATCGACAAACCAGGCGGCAATTGATTCTGCTACTACTGTGCCAATACCGTCGACGGCTTGGAGGTCTTCGAGCGTAGCTTTTGCCAGCTTGGGCAGCGAGCCAAAGGCTTCGGCCAGGTCGATGGCCGTCTGCGAACCTACGTGGCGGATGCCCAGGCCATAAATAAAGCGTGGCAGTGGCGGCGTTTTACGCTCCCGCACAGCTTGGACTAGGTTTCGGGCAGAAACCTCGGCAAAACGGTCCAGGCCACGTACCTGCTCCTCTGTTAGCGTATATATATCTGCTATATCCTTAACAAGTTCAGCATCTATAAGTGCGGCCACATTTTTCTCGCCAAGGGTGTCAATATCGAGCGCGCCCTTACTGGCAAAGTGCTCTAGGGCACGCTTTAGAAGCAACGGGCCGCTGGCATTTTTCATGCGGTAGACAACTTCGTTTTCGGCGCGTTCAAACTCCAGCTCCGGGTATTGGCGCTTTAGTTCGGCTTCCATATCAAATGGCTTTGCGCCTTTAGGCCGGAGTTCGGTCAGGACTTTTAGGACCTGGGGGATAATGTCGCCGGCTTTGTAAATAATGACGGTGTCGCCCACACGGATATCTTTGCGGGCAATTTCGTCGGCGTTGTGCAGTGTGGCGTGCTGGACGGTACTGCCGGCCACCACCACTGGCTCAAACACGGCAACCGGGTTAGCCGAACCGGTGCGGCCAATGCTCAGCACAATGTCTTTAACGATGGTCGTGGCTTCTTCGGCGGCGTATTTAAAGGCGACTGCCGCGCGCGGTGCTTTGCCAACGACGCCCAGTTTGGCAAACAGTTCGCGGTCGTTGAGCTTGATGACCAGCCCGTCTGTATTAAACGGCAGGTCGTGGCGGGCAGTGTCCCAGTGCTCGGCAAACTTCAGGACATCTCTAACCGAACCAAAAACCCTGGCCTGGTTGTTGGCGCTAAAACCGAGGGCACGCAAAGCCTCGTAAACCGACTGGTTGGTAGGTGTTTCTGCTGGGTTATCACGCAGTAAATCGTAGGCCCGGTAGCGCAACGGGCGGGCGGCAGACAGTTTTGGGTCAAGCTGGCGGATGGTGCCAGCAGCTAGGTTACGTGGATTGGCAAACAGCGGCTTGCCTTCGGCTTCGCGGGCTTTGTTTAGGGCGGCAAAGTCTGCTTTATACATAACAACTTCGCCGCGGACTTCTGTACGGCCGCGCAAGAACTGTTCATAGCCTTTGGCGGGACGAAGCTCTAAAGGGATGTTTTCGATGGTGCGGATGTTCATGGTAACGTCTTCGCCCACAAAGCCATCACCGCGGGTAACTGCTTGCTGCAGCACGCCGTCTTGGTATACAAGCGCGCAGGCCAGGCCGTCCATTTTAATGTCGGCAAAGTACTCCAGCTTGGCATCTGGTGCCAGCTTGCGCAGCCGGTCTTCCCAGGCACTCACTTCTGCTTCATCAAAGACATCGTTAAGGCTGAGCATGCGCGAGCTGTGGCTGATCTGGCTAAACTTGGCGAGCGGCGTGCCGGCTATCCGCTGGGTTGGTGAATCGGCTGTAATTAATTCTGGAAACTCGGCTTCCAGCTGGGCAAGCTCGTGCTTGAGGCTGTCGGCAGCGGCTTCACTCATGGTTGACTCGTCGAGGACGTGGTAGTGGTAGCGGTAGTCGTTGATTAGTTCGCGAAGTTTGGCTACCCGTTCTGCTGCGGCAGCTTTATTCATCAAGCAGACCCCAATAAAGGGTGTACATGTAGGTATGCAAGAACACTAGCGTCAAGCTAGCAATTACAAAGTAGGCCGCTTGGGTAAGGACTGGCACGATTAAAATAAAGGGTGCCAGCAGCAGGAAAGTTGCTGCAAATAAGGCGATTGGCGCCATGATGACCCGCGTAAATATTTTAAGGCGGCGTTTGTAGACCAGCTCGCGGGCAGAACGCAAGGCAACAAGTGGCGTGCTATCCGGCAAAGTCACAATATAAGCGGCAAAGAACGATGACGTGGTCCAGTACAGCGATGGCCAAGCCAACAATGCACAAATAAGCCCGGCAATAATTTGCTCGATACCAGAGTTTAGGATGTTATACCCAATCAGTGTGGCATAAATACCGGCACCAATAATGAGCGGTAGGAGCTGCAAAGCAACGACGGCCAATACCAGTATCAGCGGCACGAGTGCGGCGCCGCTTTTGTAGTAAGCCTCTTTAGCACCAACATCGTGCCCGGCATGCAGCTGGCGAAGTACCCAAATTAAGGCCAAGCTGGTTATCAGGATGAGCAAAAATTGTAGCGTACTGCCGGCAGCAGCCGTTGCGGCACCGGTACCACCACCTAGCGATGACAAGGCGGCGGATATAGAACCCTTGGTAATGCCGCTCAAATTGTTAACACTAAACAGGCCTTGGCCCTGGAACAAGAAGCTGAACAATCCGTACACCACTGCCAGCCGGGCAAATAACCAACGGTTATTCCAGATGGTTTGGCTGCTAGCGGTAAAAAGTTGGCGGATATTTGGTATGCTGCTCTGCACTACAATGGTTTCTTTAATGTCGCTGACGGGTGCGGTGGTTTTGGACTTCCCGGATGTTTTAGCCATAGATTTAGTATACGTCCTTTAGGCGTGTTGCTCCATTTTCCGTAAGCGGGCAATCCGCTCTTCGATTGGTGGGTGGGTACTAAACAAACCAGCTAAGTTGCCAGCTTTGAGTGGGTTGGCAAAAAACAAATGCGCGGTGGCTGTATTTTGGCGCTGCAAACTGCTGCCATATTCGGCAATTTTTTCTAGCGCACTTGCCAAGCCCTCTGGATAGCGGGTGGTTAGGGCACCGGTAGCATCGGCTAGGTATTCGCGTTGGCGTGAGACAGCTAGCTGGATCAAGGTAGCGACAATTGGCGCCACAATAGCAGCCACAATGCCCAGGACCATAAATAGCTGGTTGTTTTCGCGCTCCTCATTGCTGCGGAACCAGGTCATACGCAGGATCACATCGGCAATCAGCGAGATGATTGAGCTAAGCGCAAAAGCAATCATGGTAACGCGGATATCGTAGTTTTTAACATGGCCAAGCTCGTGGGCAATAACGCCTTCTAGCTCGGTGTCGTTCATGATGTCCAGGATACCGGAGGTGGCACAGACCGCGGCATGTTTTGGGTCACGGCCAGTGGCAAAAGCATTGGGCGCCGGGTCATCCATAATATATACCCGCGGCATTGGCATCCCATTGGTGATCGACAAATTTTCGACGATCCGCCACAAGCGAGGATTATCCCTCTTGGTGATTTCATGGGCAGCATTAACGGCCAAGGCCATTTTGGCACCGGCAAAGTAGCTAAAAATGACGTAGACAAGCGAGCCGATCAGGCCGCCATAAAATACACCGGTGCTACCACCAACATACTTGTCAAAAATCCATACTAGCAGTGCCAGGAACGCCAGGAAAACCGCCATAATGATGACTGTTTTGCGTTTATTAGCAGCAATATCGCTATACATCGTACAGCCTACCTTAAACTAAAATTTAACTTCTACTGGCTCTTGGATAGCGGCCGTGGCAGCTTCATCGAGTTCGAAGAATGGCTTATCTTCTTTAAAGCCGAGCATATTAGCAAAAATATTGGTTGGGAACGTGGTGCGCTTGGTATTAAAGTCACGGACTACACCGTTATAAAAGCGGCGTGAGGCTTGGACTTTGTCTTCGGTGTCGGTCAGTTCGGCCTGTAACTCCTGGAAGTTTTGTGAGGCTTTGAGGTCTGGGTAGGCCTCGGCAACGGCAAACAGGCTTTTCATGGTCTGTTGGAATTGGTTTTCGGCTTTGCTGACTTCTTCAACGCTCTGTGCGCTTAAGCTGGCGGCACGGGCTTTAGTAACTTCTTCAAACACGCCCTTTTCGTGGCTGGCGTAACCCTTAACGGTGTTAACGAGGTTTGGGATCAGGTCGGCTCGGCGCTTGAGTTGTACAGTGATATCGCTCCAAGCTTCTTTAGCTTGCTGGTTGAGACGGACGAGGCCGTTGTACATGCCAGCCAGAATGACAGCGATGACAACAAGGACAATAACTACAATAAGAACGGTGGACATATAATCTCCTTAGTAACGCTTATAGTATATACCAAATTGGTTACGTTGTATCATAGAGTGTGCCTATGGATACCAAACCAAAACGCCATATCTGGCGCGTACTACGCCTGTTTCTATTGCTGCTTGTCTTAGGCGGCTACAGTTTCTGGATTTTGCAGCAGCCACTGCCTGTTATTAAGCCTGAACTGGCCAAGATTACATTATCAACCCATACCTTAACCGGTGACTTGCCATGGCCAGCGTACGGACAGGCTGCAGTAGGCATTTTGGGTGCCGATGTTGTTGCCCAGCATGGCAAACAAACTCCAGTGCCAATTGCCAGCGTCGCTAAAGTTATAACTTCCCTGGCCGTTTTACAGAAAAAGCCGCTGGCACCTGGCGAACAAGGCCCCACTATCAAACTCAGTAGCGCCGACATCGCCCTCTACGACGCGTACGTTGCCAAAGAAGGCTCGGTCACACCAGTTAATAACGGCGAATCAATCACCGAGTACCAGATGCTTGAAGCAGTGCTACTGCCCTCCGCCAATAACATCGCCGATAGCATGGCCATTTGGGCTTTTGGCTCGCTCAAAGCCTACAACCAGTTTGCCACTAGCTACATTAAGCAGATCGGGCTGATTAACACCCATATTGGCACCGATGCCAGCGGCTACGACCCAACCACAACCAGCACCACCCGTGACTTGGTAAAGCTTGGCCAGGCGGCCATGGACAACCCGGTAATCGCCAAAATTGTCGCCCTGCCCGATGCAGCTGACGTACCAGTTGCTGGACGGATTTATAACGTCAACTCACTGCTAGGCACCAACGGCATTGTGGGCATCAAAACCGGCAATACCCTTCAGGCTGGTGGCGTTTTCTTGGGAGCATCCAAAACCAGCATCAACAACAAGCCGGTAACAATTGTTACAGCCGTGGCCGGTGCCCCAAACCTTGATACGGCCTTAATAGACACCAAGCCGCTCACCACTGCTGCCCAGAAAAACTTTGATAACACCACGCTTATGAGCACCGGTGCCGCTGTTGGCACCTATCATCAGCCGTGGGGCAATGGCCCGCAAGCTATAGCCCAGAGCGGGGTTAGCGTCCTCAGTTGGAAAGGTTTGGCCGTGCCGGTTACCATATCACTAAAGCCCATTTCTCAGAATGCCAAAGCCGGCGAAGTAGTTGGCACAATCACCGCCGAAAAGTCACTGCTTGCCGGCAGCAAATCGATTGATGCCGTACTTCAATCACCACCAACAAAACCATCAACTTGGTGGCGCTTAACGCACCCGCTATATCACTAGAGGCGTACCATCCTCAGCCCTGGACACAACCTGAGCTACTATAGTTTTTCGGCGACAAATTTAGCTAAATAAAATTCGATTGCACGGTTATGAGACGCGACATGTTCAACTGGTTTATGGAAATCATCTGATCCAAAACCAGGGAGGCTAAAACTCTCAGTGAGTGCCTCTGGAGTTGCCAAGTCACGGGTAATAATATTCCCTATACTTTGAACATTGTACGTAAAAAGGCGCCCTGTCATTCCAAGGGCAAGGCCATCGGCACCACTATATGAGTACTCGCCGCGCGTAACGTTATACTGCGAAGACATAGTGTCTACAAGCTTCCACGTTGGCGTGACTGAATCACTTGCCACCTCGCGGTTACCGCTCAGTATGCGCTTGAATATGGTGTTCGGCACTGCCCTGCGGAGCTGGAGATTAGGCTGAAGCTGGCCGTTTATAATTCGTGCAACTTCCCGGGCGTTGGTCAGTAGCCTCATCGTCCTTTGCCGTTCAGCTTCCATACGATCTTGGGCCAATAGCTCAGCCGCACTTCTGGCGCTAGTCTGTCCGGCACTTGATTGGCGCCACCGTTCTATATGCTGAGAAAATTCAGGATCACTAAATGCAGACATGTTCACCTCGCTTATATCTGTAGTATATGACGGCGCGCCAACTTTGCAAGCAAAAGCAAAAACCCCGAACGCGTCGGGGTTTTGAAGATTGTACTTTCTGGTGGGTGATGAGGGGCTCGAACCCCCGACCCCCTCGGTGTAAACGAGGTGCTCTAGCCAACTGAGCTAATCACCCACGCTTGCGATTGTATCACAAGGTTATTTGGTGCGGACGAGAGGACTTGAACCTCCACACCTTTCGGCACTACCACCTCAAGGTAGCGTGTATACCAATTTCACCACGTCCGCGTGATAAATAACCGTTACATCTTATCTGTTTTGACGCAAAATTTCAAGGTTAGCTACGGGGTAAATGGTCGTAGAGATGATCTAGCGAGTAATCGGGGCGGACGAGGGCGCGGATGTCGTCTAGCGAAACACCGACTTTGACGCCAGGATTGAGGGTGCCGTAGGGGTCAAATATCTGTTTGACCTTGCGGAAAAGCGCGGTTACTTCTGGGCCGTATTGGAGTTCGGCGTATGGTGCGCGGAGGCGGCCATCATTGCGTTCGCCGCTAACTGTGCCGCCGAGGCTAATAACTAATTTGTAGTATTCATCCATTAGGCGGAAAGCAGTCTGGCGGTCGCCGACCAAACTCAAGTTGAGGGCGGGCTGGACACGGAAGGTGCCGTCACCGGCATGGCCCCAAACGGCAATCGGGAGGTTATTTTTTTCTAGTAAGGCGTAGACGGCTTGCATGTAGTTTTTGATCTGGTCGGGTGGAATGGTGGCATCATCAATCAGCGGTACGGCACGGTCATGACCTTCATTGTTGGCCAACAAAGTGCTGGAAGCTTGGCGGATTTTCCAAAAGTTGTTTTGGCGTTCTGGGTCGGTTTCTGTATGAAGGCTAGAGGCATACTGCTCAAAGATTTTATTAGCTCTCCGGACGGCCCGTTTAAGGCTGCGCTCGTTGGCATTGTCAAACTCAACTAGCAGCACCGCGGTTGGGAACGGCTGGGGCATAACTTCTCGCAGCAAGTTGGGGTTACGGGCTTGGACCAGGTCGAGTAAGTGGCCGTCGACCAGCTCAATGGCGCTTGGCACATCTGGCAAAGCACGCAGAGCCAAAACGGCAGCCTGGGTCTGCTCAAGGCTGTCAAAGCTGGCCAGTAGTAGCGTGGTGCTTGGGTTGTAGGCTTCGGTGTCGAGGCTGATTTCGGTAATAATGCCTAGGGTGCCTTGGCTTCCTAAGAACAGCGGCGTGAGGTCAAATGAGCCATCACCACGCAGTACATCTATTAAGTGGTAGCCGGCGTTATTGCGCGTAACGTTGCGCAGGGTTTTGCTGACAAGTGGCTTGTTTTCTTCTAGGAGAGTGTCCAGTTGGCGGTAGATTTCGCCTTCAAAGCTGGCCAGGCCGAGCTTTTTATTAAGGTCACGCTTGCTGAGGCGGCTAGTCTCAATAACTTCGCCGTTAGCCAGCACTACCCGTAAAGATGTAACAAAGTTGCGGGTATCGCCATATTTGACGGATTTTTCGCCGCTGGCGTTGTTGGCCACAGCCCCGCCAACGGTTGAATATTCCATTGAGGCTGGGAAAGGCGGCAAGAAACGGTGGTGGGTATGCAGGGTTTGCTGAAGTTTGCCGTAGTTAATACCTGGCTCTACAGTTACGGTGTTAGCCTTGGTGTCGAGTTCCAAAATACGGTGCATGTGCGCCGGAAAAACAATTACAATGCCCGTCCCTAGGGCGGCGCCAGTTTGGTCGGTACCGGAACCGCGGGAGGTCATGGGGATGACTCGGCCACGCTCAGCTAGCTGCCAGGTAAAACGGGCGGTTTTGCGGACATCGTTTTCACTGCGCGGATAGACAACCAGGGCTGGTGGCAGCGAAAAGATACTGCTATCCGTAGCGAAGTAACGGCGGGCGTCAACGCTGGTCATGACTTCGCCGACCAAATGCTCTTGGAGGTACTGCGCAACTTTACTCATATGCTACCTCGTATGATAGCACATCTGATGGGGTGACGCTTACGGTTTAGTAGGAGTATACAACTGCCCAGTCGACGAGCAAGTGCCCATCTTGGGTACAGGTGTTGGTTGAGCCGCTGTCACAGCTAGAGGTGATCTCGGTTTGCAACTGCCAGCGCTCTGGGTTGGCGTAGACATAGTTAGTTGAGGAACCAATCAGGACACCATCAAGGTAGTAATTGCGCTTGCCAGGCATCCATTCCTGGGTGTAAGTGTGCCAGCCTGTGAAGTCTACGGACTTACTGTAGGCATCTTGTGAGCGGTTGGTATCTGGGCAGTTAACTGTGTCTGAGTTGTAGTGCGCAAAAGCGTTAACACTAGTTGAACCAAGGTTACTTTCCGGGAAGTCACTTTCGGAGCAGGTCCACTTGGTATCGTCTCTGGTCCATAGCAACCAAGCAACATAGAATTCGTTCATGGTGTGGGATGTGGTCTTGAAACGGACTTCGTAGCGGCCATAGGTTTGGTAGCGGGTACCGTCAGGCATGACTGGGCCTGGGCTGGCTGAGGTTGGGGTGCCATTAACCGAGTGCAGCCAGAAGTCGAGAGTACCATCGTGAACACTCAAGGCCTGGTCTGAACGGTAGTGGTGTACATGGTCTGTGTTGAGGTAACACTTAGGGTACGAGGTCCAGCTTGCGCCCTCATTGCCGGTGTACTGCACTGCGTCAGCGTTAGATGGGCAGGAGGTGGTTGTGCCGCTGTCGGTCCACGAGCCAAGCGCAAGGTTTTTGGTAAAGTCTTCCTTAACAACTTGGTGCCAAGTATGGCCACCACTGGTAACGTCCCCTGTTGGCATATCAACACCCGATGGCGCAGTGCTGCCAGCCGGAGGAGCTGTAACCGTAACTGTAGCATTAGCGCTGGCCGTGCCACCAGAGCCAGTACAGCTCAAGCCGTAGCTAGAATTAGCAGTCACGGCACCAGTTGATGCTGAACCGGCTGTTGCCTTTGAGCCAGACCATGAGCCAGTAGCCGTACACGAGGTAGCGTTTGTTGAACTCCAAGCAAGCGTTGAGGCGCTGCCAGAAACAACTGAGGTTGGCGAAGCCGAGAAGCTAACAGTTGGTGCCGGGGCTGCATCTGGCGTAGTAACGACGTATGTCAGGGCTAATTTCTGAAGCAGTGGTGTAGCAGCGGCGTCAGTGGTCGCTAGGGTTGCCCGCAACTGCAAGTAACGGCTAGCCGGTAGCCCCAAAAGGCTGTCAGAAACGCTAGTCCAGGCTGACCAGTTAGCATTGTCGCTACTGGTGCGTGCCTCATAAGCAATAGAAGTACCGGCGGGAATTGATGCTGTTGGGGCAATTGAAGTCCAACTAACCGGGCTAGTCGATACTGTGCCGCTATCCCCGTCGTAACCAAGGACAATGTTGCCGTTTGGAACATAAGCGGTCGTGACGGCCGTTGAAGCACCATACACCTCAATCTCAAATAACGAATAGCCAGATGAGGTCGAAGCCCGTGCTGTTGAATACAGCCGTACGTAACGGGCGGTGCCGGTCAGTGACGTTATATCGTCTATGCCGCCATCACCACCGGTCGTTGAGTAGACTGAAGTCCAGCTGCTTGCGTCATTAGAAAATTGGATTTGGTAGGCCTTAGCGTAATTGGCATCCCAGCTTAGCTTAACTTCATTAATGTTTCTGGCCGTGCCAAGGTCCATGTAAATCCACTGTGTATCATTAGAACTACTTAACCAACGGCTAGATGCATTGCCATCATTGGCATTAGATGCCGGCTGTGATTGTGTCTGGACGCGCTTGCCCTTGCCGCCAGTAGTAATGCTGCCAGTTGAAGATGCGCTGATTGGTTTACTGATAGCCAAGTTGCCAGAGGTGGCACTTACTGCACCAAAGACCTGGAACTCGTAGAGTGAGTAACCCCATCCTGTAGCCCGCACTGAGCCATACATACGGATGTACCGGCCGGTGCCACTTAGACCTGTCAAGTCATCAAGGCCGCCATCACCGGTACTGGTGCGATAAATGGTACTCCAGGTGCTGTTATCCGGCGAAACTTCAATAATGTAGGCTGATGCATAGGCAGTTTCCCAGTTGAGTTTGACTTCACCAATACTGTAATTAGCACCAAGGTCGACGGTAATGTACTGAGGGTCACTGTATTGGCTTCCCCAGCGGGTAGACGCATTGCCATCTGTAGCGTAGCTTGCGGGCAGGCTGGTGCCAGTGCCATCGGTGTTGGTCGACGATGCCGTAGCTGGCTTGCCAAGTGCTAAATTAGTTGTCGAACTAGGTGTGGTAGCAGTCGAGGAACTAGTACCGTTAGAAGTTGTAGCCAATGCCACGGCATTGTTTGTAATAGCCGTACTGCTTAGGGTACCCGAGCTCCAATCAGAAAGCGTGGCCCACGTTTTGGTGAGCGTTGAAGTCGCAGCCAAGCTGTTTACAATAAAATAGACGCCGGCCATAGAAAACAAAGCCACAAACACTAGCATCGGTGGCTTTTTAAAGGACGCGTTATCCAGTTTTATCTTCTTGGTTCTTGGTTTTTTGCTTGGCCCTGCATGAATAACAGGAATATCACTATCGGGTTCGTCGTTCATTGTTTTACCCTTTTTAACATCTCAACTAAGCCGTTAATGTTTTGTCTACCTGAATCATTGCAATTTATACAATGGTTGTCAATAGCGGTTGTGCTTAGGAAGTATATGCACCAATGACCTATAATGCGTTATTATAGCCGCCCGGGCCGACTGACAGCCCGCTTTAAAGAAAATTTAAGGTTCCGTTTTTTATAATAGGCATTGAGATGCTAGATACATACGAACAACACTCCAAACGAAAATTAGCAGCCACCCTGCTATCGATAGTAGTTATTGCAGGCAGTATTGTATTTGCTGATCACTTTAAGGCAAAAAACACGGTGAGCGCGGCAACTACTATCCCCACCAGCCAACCAACTCAAGCAACTCCGGCAACTCAATCAACTCCGGCACCAGCTACCCCAAGCACAGCCGCAACAGCCTCCAGCGGCTACACAGACGGCAACTACTCGGGCAGCAGCAGTTACAACGTGCCTCATGGTAACGAGTCGATCCAGGTCAACGTAGAGCTCAAAGACGGCGTCATAACCAGTGCTTCAATCCAGAACAGCGAAGGCGACAATGTATCGGCCAGTTACCAACAAGATTTTGCGTCAGTTTATAAAAGTTATGTCGTCGGCAAAAAGATTAGCGGCCTCCAGTTGGGCGTGATCGCCGGTGCCTCCGACACGACGCAGGGCTTCGTGGACGCTTTGAGCCAGATTTCATCTAAAGCCAAAGCCTAAAACACCCATGACAGGACGCACTTCGAGCTTTGAAGCAATTGGAACACGCTGGGATATAACCATCAAAGATGCCATCAAAGACGATGCCTGGTTTGAGCTCATACAAAAAATCTACCTGCGTATACAAGCGTTCGACAAGGCTTACTCCCGCTTCCGTTCCGATTCACTTGTGACCTATATGTCTGGCACGCCGGGCACATACGAGCTGCCTCCGGATGGGTTTGACATGCTGACGTTTTATAAGCAATTGTACGAAGCAACCCAGGGTAAAGTCACCCCGCTCATAGGCCAAGCCCTGTCTGATGCCGGCTATGATGCGAACTATTCATTTAAAGAAAAAACCTTGCACCATCCGCCACTATGGGAGGATGCACTGTCGTTCGACAAGCACTCGATAGAAGTGAAGCGGCCAGCTTTACTCGACTTTGGAGCTGCCGGTAAAGGCTACTTGATCGACATTGTAGGCGACCTTATAGACCAGGCTGATATTCATTCTTACACCATTAATGCAGGCGGCGACATCCTACACCGGACATCAGATACAACAGCTCTGGAAGTCGGCCTAGAAAACCCAGTCGATACCACCGAAGCCGTTGGTATTGTGCAGTTACACAACCGCAGCCTCTGCGCTTCAGCCGGGAGCAGGCGGAAATGGGGCAAGTTTCACCACATTATTGACCCCATAGACCTGCAGTCACCAAGCGAAGTAATTGCCACCTGGGTAATCGCCGACACCACCATGCTCGCTGATGGCCTGGCGACAGCTTTATTTTTCACCAGCCCAGACAGCCTTTCGCAACGCTTCAACTTCTCATTTGCAGTGCTGTATAAAGATATGAGTATCCAGCGGTCAAAAGATTTAGCAGCTAGCTTTTTTGAGGAAAAGGCATGAATATCATCGAAAGATTTCTAAATAGCGTAACCATGTACCGCCTTGTAGTCTATTCCCTGAGCATACTCGTCGGGCTAGCATTGGTATTTTCATTCCTGGGCCGACTTTCTTCTAGCCCAACATCGCTGATCGTGTCGCTTAGTTTGATACTCACCTCCGCGTATGTCACTGACCGATTGTTTGGCCGTATTTTCCGTGTCCCTACCAATATGGAATCTTCACTCATCACGGCACTGATCCTATTTTTAATCGTCAGTCCGGCCCATTCGCTGGGAGCAGGGTTTAGCTTGGCACTGGCTGGCGCCGTTTCCAGTGCGTCTAAATTTCTACTCGCTTGGAACGGCAAGCATATCTTCAACCCGGCGGCCTTGGCGGCTGCCCTGCTTAGCATCAGCGGCCTGCAGGCAGTCACCTGGTGGGTTGGTAGTTCAGTGCTCTGGCCATTCGCACTTGTACTGGGAGTGGCTGTCGTCTGGAAAATCCGCCGTATGCCGCTGCTGGCAACATTCGCAGCAGTCAGTATTGCCCTGCAGCTCGCGCTGTTCATCCATGGCCATCAGCCCCTTGTCATAAACATGAAGCATGCCCTGCTGGCTTCGCCACTGATCTTCCTGGGCACCATCATGCTAACCGAACCAGCTACCATGCCACCGCGCCGTAACCTCCAAATGGTTTTTGGCGCCCTGGTAGCTATGCTGTACGTTACTGCCTGGGAGGTTGGCCCATTCATTATCCACCCAGAAATTGCCTTGCTGCTGGGCAATCTCTTTGCCTATGCGGTTTCGCCAAAGTTCAGGATGCGCATGCAGCTTAAAGAGGTCCAGAAGATATCTGACCATGTCTACAATTACATATTCCAGCCCGAGAGGCCGTTTACTTTTCAGCCTGGACAGTACATGGAGTGGACACTGGCTAACATTCCCTACGACAGCCGCGGTAATCGCCGTACCTTTACTATCGCTTCGTCGCCGACTGAGCCAGATGTCCACCTTGGCCTCAAATACTACGAGCCTGCCAGTACCTTTAAGGCAGCCTTCTTTGACCTTAAACCCGGGGACAGCATTTACGCCAGCCAGCTGGCCGGCAATTTTACCCTCTCGGGCAACGAAACCCAAAAACTCGCTTTCATTGCTGGCGGTATTGGCATTACGCCATTCCGTAGCATGCTTAAGTACATCACTGACAAAAACATCCAGTCCGACATCACCTTGCTGTACGTCGTCAGCGACCCCCAGGAATTTGCCTACACCCAGCAAATCCGCGAAGCTTTGCCAGTAGGGGTCAAAGCCATACCGGTCGTCACCAACCTGTCCTACCAAGCACCTGGGGTTGTTACTGCAAAAGTTACTGCCGACCTTATCTCCAAGCTTGTCCCCGATTATGCTGAGCGCACCTTTTACATCTCTGGGCCAAACAACATGGTCGACGGCACCAAACACCATCTTCACTGCCTCGGCGTAACCGGCAGCAAAGTCAAAACAGACCACTTCTCTGGCTACTAAAAAGACCTCCTTGCGGAGATCTTCTTAGTTTGGTGCACCTGATGACAGATGTCTTGAACCTTTAGAGAGTATATCTGATTGGCTACTAAGTAGTCCAGATATAGACTGGGTTTTACAGCTTAGGAACGCCTCTCTGTCTGGGTTCGTGCCACAGTATCAACTCTGATAAGTGCTTGTTATTACTCTCGCTAGAAGGCGTTTGAACCTATTCGCGGTTACTGTGCACAAATTTAGCTATTCGTCTAAACGCTTTTACTTTCCTACTAGCTACTCTAGGAAACTGCACAAAGCCATGAAGCATCTCATCGTAGCATTCGTACTCTACTTCTTTCCCTGCGGCATACATTTGTTCAACAAACTCTAGACCCTCATCTTTTAATACGTCCTTCTCAGCAGCAATAACAAGAACAGGCGGAAGTAACTTAAGTTCTGATTTAGTAGGTAAGGCGTACTTGTGACCGTTCGTAAGATACAAACTCCAAAACTTAACAAGCATTTGCTTAGTCAGGAAATGACCTGTTGAGTATTGCTCCATAGATTGAGTTGCAAGACGAGGATCCAATGCAGGGTAAATTAGTACCAGTCCTTTTAGCTTGCAATCTAATTTAGGATTGACAGCCATAGCTAGTGCTATATTGCCACCTGCACTATCACCTGCAAGAAAAATGCTGGACCTTTCTGCGTCCTCAATTTCATCGCTACTTTGCAGCCATTTGACTACTGCTAGTCCTTGCTCGATTGGAACAGGGTAGGTAGCTTCTGGTGCTAGGCTATACTCTACTGACAGCACAATGCAATCTGTAAACTTAGCTAGATAACGACATACTGAATCGTGTGACTCAATACTTCCGAGTGCAAAACCACCACCGTGAAAATACAGAACTACAGGAAGTTTGTTATTAGTGGCATTATTGCGATAGTACCTTAATCTAATTCCATTTGTTGTAGTCAAGTCTTTGACGGTTCTAACTTTTAGCTTCACTTTATTATTTGAAGCAGTGTCAAACCACTTCCTAGCTTGCTGTAAGTCACTAAGCGTGAACTTTCTTGTAGCACGTGTCAGGTAGGTCTGGGTTAGCTTGTGTCGTAGTTTCATTAGACTAATAATATCAAAGCAATGGTGTCGCACAATACTTATTCTACGTCATACCCTAACAGGGGTAGAGCTTGTTTTTCGCCGTCATACTGCTTTGTCAAGTGTGACAACAAAATTTCCCACCCCTGTTAATAAACATATTATGACACATTACGTTTTTGTCTTTTTTGTTTCCATTTATAGTAAAAGTGGTATCTGAGCTTTACAGGAACTTGTTTTAGTATATCAAGCACTTTAAGGTGTAGTGGTTTTGCGGTACTACTTCCATATTTATTTTTGATTGGATAGTAGCGGAATGATTTGTAAGCTATTGAGTATTTGTCTTTCTGAAGTAGTCGAGGCTTAATATATATAATCATGCCGTTGAATGAACCATCACCCTCTGGTCTAACTCCTAGAATGTTTTCGTATGGTATGACACCAACCCTGTAATACTTTTTCTTATCCCATTCTTCTATCCCTACAACGAACTCAAGCCCATCAAAGTTAGCAGAATATAATTCAGCAGCATGATAAGGATAACCCCAGATAATATCCCTTTTATTCTGGGAGAAGTACTTCTTATTCAGGAGCTTTGCGTTATACAGATGGATCTTGCTAGAGTGGTCTTTGTACTGAATATCGTACAGCTTAAGTCTGGCTTTTTCCTCTACCTCCAGACGGTTCTCTACTCTTTGTTTGTCAGACAGCCTTCGTTGTAGCAGGTAGATAGCTATCGCAATAAAACCAGATACTATTATTCCTGCCAAAGCTAAATAATCACCTCTTGTCCAATCGTTCATAACCACATAATAACAGAGGAGTAGCAGGATATTAGCAATTAAGCCTGAAACCTTGTCCTAGACGCTCTCTGTGCGTTCCAGAGGGTATATTTAACAGGGATAGTCGTTCACTATTTGTACGAGCTGTTACCCTATCTACCGTCGCTGCTTCTTTTTCCCAATTTTTTACCTGCTAACGCCGTTTTCCGCCGTACATTATCTTTACCTTGTCTTACGCCTAAACTCTTAATGAACCGAGTGAAAGCGTACAAGTTTTCGTTACATTGTCCGATAAGTACCAGTGCATAAATGACACAAAACAAACGTGCTCTGATTTTCGTATGCTGCGATTATCTTCTCAGTAAATAAAGGCTCGGAATGTAAGTAGCGATAGAACGTATCTCTACTTACTTTAGCGTAACGACAAGCGTCGGTTACATTGTAATTATTCTGAATAGCGTCAGCTATTTTATCCATCGTACTGATGGTGATTACTGACGGTCTTCCGTTAGATTTTTTAATCATCACTCCTCCTTTTGTTTTTTCTGCGTTACCTCTCTTCTTATTATCTCAAAAACAGCATTTCAACTTGACAATGCTTATGTTAAAGCGTATAATTAAAGGATAGACGGCAAGCAAGAGTCCTTTCAGAGAGAGGCTTCTTGCACGCCGTCTATTTTGATTTTAGACAGCTTGCAAGCCTCGGTGAACTAATACAACTATCACACTGAAACTCTTGGGAGGTGAAGAACTTAAAACACTTCACTGGTCAAAGACGGATACAGTGTGAGTAACAGTAACTTACTACAAGTTCTATTAAACAAAAAACAAGGTGAAGCAAACACAGATGACGGGTTAGTGGAATATATGGAAGCCTTAGAGGTGATAGACGAGAATGGTCCTCTAGCAAAAGAAAATGCAATTTCCATATCAGATAACAATGGTGGTCGTATCTACTTGTAAATCAGGGTAAAATCATTACATGATACTTGACGAAGAAATTGACCGCACCAAATTGCGTTATGTGCTGTATGCTCGTAAGTCTACGACTGATGAGGGTAGTCAGGTTCGTTCTGTTCCCGACCAAATTAAATACTGCAAACGTCATGCTAAATTAGGTGGCTTAAACATAGTAGACACCATTGAAGAAAATGGGTCTGCCAAAAAAGCCGACAAAAAGGTAAGAAAAAAGTTCTACGACATACTTGAGGAAATTGAGAGTGGTGGCAAGTATGACGCTATACTCTCATACGCACCAGATAGACTATCACGCAATATGTTAGATGGTGGGCAAATCATTAACATGCTCGATGAGGGCAAGATAAAAGACCTGCAATTCCCGACTCATCACTTTACTAACGACCCATCGGGAAAACTCACACTCGGAATCATGTTCTCTATCTCTAAACACTTTTCCGACGACTTATCTCAAAAAGTTCGTAGAGGGGTATCTGGTAACTGGGAAGACGGTAAATCAGGGGGTCAGCCTAAATGGGGTTATGAACGAGAACCAGATGGACGTTACCGACCTAACGAATGGTTTGATGATGTTCAAGAGGCTTGGTATATGAGGGCTAGGGGTGCTACTAACATGGCAGTGCTGGAGTATTTGCTTGAAAAGGGTTACCACCGTATGACAAAAGTTTCTAGGAAGAATAAATTTAGCAAGAAGATAGTGCCTACCGAAAAGAGCGTAGGTCAGATGTTCCGTGATCCTTTTTATTTCGGGATACTTGAACAAACAGAACAATCCATTGAGCTAAGCACTATTCAACTGGATTTTGAGCCAATGATTGACCAAGATATTTATAATCAGGTCCAAGCTCTAGCTTATACTAGGAAGCGTGATACCAGCTCCAAGAAAAGATTAGAATTCAAGCCACTTACTCACATGGTTTTCTGTGGTGTATGCAATGATGTTAGGTGGATGCAAGCTGGTAAAAACAAGCCTGGCGGAAGCAAGTTTCGTGTTCTTTCATATCGTTGCGATAACAAAAATTGTACTCGCACCGTTAAGTCGATTAGAGCGTTCTATATCTTTGATGCAATCTATGAGCTATTAGAGAAACTGCAACTCTCAGACGAAGCGTATGAGCGTTACAGCAAGCGTATAGACAGCTTCACAGACGAGAAGATTATCAAGATTAAAGAAGATATTGCCAGTAAAAGAGGTGCGTATGCTCACAAGAAAAAAGAGCTTGATGATTTATCCCTTGGTCTTGGTAAAATCAACCGTAGCTCGCCAGCATACGCAATCAACGAGAACAAAATTGAACAGCTTGCTACTGATACCCAAGAGCTAGATGAGGATATAGGCAAGCTCAAAGAAAAAATAGCAAATCCAAGTAAAATCAAACTAACCAAAGAGCAGTTCTTGAACCTCGTAAAATTAGCACCTGACAAGATGAAAGCAGGTTCAGCAGTTGAGAAAGACCGTGTTGCACGCATTTTGTTCTTGAACCTAACCGTAGACAATGAAAAAAGGGTCTTCCCAATCTGGAAAGAACCCTTTGCAAGCCTCGTAAAGGCTATTGAAATGTCTTCTGGTGCGGATGAGAGGACTTGAACCTCCACGCCTTGCGGCACTAGTACCTGAAACTAGCGTGTATACCATTTCACCACATCCGCGCAGTAAAACCAGTCTATCTTATCTGTTTTGAGCCAAAAACTCAAGAGGCTAGTTGGTGACGCGGGCTTCGCGGATTTGCCAGTTTTGGACGTTATTATAACGTTCTGTGGCAACGTTAATCATTTGGTCATCAAGGCCAAAGACCAAGCCTTTAGTTATGTAGAGCATGCGCGGCTGGTAAAGGCCGATGGCTGGCGCATCTTGCTGCCAGGCCTGGAAGAACGGTTTGTACTTAACGGCACGTATGGCTGGGTCGAGGCGGGTGCGGCCTGATTCTAGGGCAGTGTCGGCGGCGGCATTTTTATATTCTGAGAAGTTTAGGCGGTTGTCTGATAAGACGTTAGCTTGCGAGCTGTCCCAATAGACAAATACATCGGGGTCCTGGCCAATGGAGATGCCGTAGAGTACAGCATCATAGGCATGGTGTGATAAGTTGTATTGCAGTTCGTCCTGGCTTTGCAGGCGGACATCTAGTTTTACGCCCAAGGCGGCCCATTGCCTTTTAAGTTGGCTGCTAACCCCTTCATACTCGGCACTGTTACCGGCGGCCAAACTAAAACCGAGCGTGGCCTTGTCTTTGTGGCGGTAGCCGTCTTTGCCAAGTAGCCAGCCGTCGCTATCTAGTATGGCTTTGGCGGCTTTGAGGTCAAATGGGGCCTGGTCGTAGGCGCGGTCATAGCCTTGCTGCCCAGTTAGCAGCGGCCCGTTTACCCCGTGAGTAGAATAACCAAGGTGGCTGATGATGGCTTTTTGGTCGGTGGCCCTAACCAGGGCTTGGCGGACATTAGCGTTTGCCAACACCCCCTCACTGGTCTTAAAGAAGACGTACGTCCCAGCGGTGTACAAGAAGTTATGCTGTTCAACGGTTTTGGCGTTAACCTGTGGTGGCAGCTCGCTTAAGCCTTGCATGGCCCGGACCTCGCCAGAACGGAAGGCATGCAATAGCTGTTTTTGGTCAGCAAAAGCATGGATGATAAAACTCGACAGCTTGGGTTTGCCGCCGTTGTAGCCGGCAAATGGCTCAAGTGCAATCTGTTCTTCGGCGTTAGTCGGATCGGTGCCGCTAACCTGGATTGTGCGCCATTGGAATGGCCCGGCGCCAATTGGCTGAATCGTATTAAAGTCGATAGTACGCAGGTCGGTCATCGCCACTGTAGCTAGGATATGCTTTGGCACAATGCCATTTGTCATGTTGTATGGGAAAGATGCTAACGTGCTGGGCAGCTTAAAGACTACTGTGCGGCTATCTGGCGCACTCACGGTAATTCCCTGCCAGCTAGAGCGTAGCGGCGACTGGGCATCCGGGTTTTGGATTGACTGATAAGTAAAAACCACGTCATCACTGGTTAGGGGCTGGCCATCCTGCCAGGTCAGGTTGGGTTTGAGATGGACAGTATATGTCGTGCCTTTGGCATCAACACTATAATCAGATGCCAGGTCACCAACCAGGTTATTGCGAGTGTCGTGCTTAAACAAGCCGGCAAAAATCAGCCGGGAAACAGATTGGTCGACATCGTTGGTAGCATAGAGCGGGTTGGCCCCGGTAAAAGTGCCGGTAATACCCTCGCTGTAAATGCCGCCAGGTACAGGTTTTAGGGTTTGGAAGTAACCGCTCAAGGCGATGCTTTGGATGGCCGCACCAATAATGAGCACGCCCACCAAACCAAGCCAGCTAAAGACAAAACGGCGCACTTCGCGGAGGCGGCCAAAGCGTTTAAAGACGTGCTGCTCAATGTTCTGCTCGGCCGTTTGGCTCATACCCTCAACTTGCCGTTCTGCCTTACGCAAACGGCGGTGAAACTTCAAGCGAAGCAAGCGAAAACGCATAACGAGAAGTAAAGCCCCCCTACTTTACGATCACACCCAGGATAATCGATAGCGAAAATACTAAAGCGACTACAATGGTGATCTGGAAAATAGTTTTATCGGTACCACGGCGCGTAGTGTTAACTTCACCAGCACCACCAAGGCCGGCACCAAGACTGGCACCACGGGTCTGGATTAGAATAAGGGCGCTCAAAAGCACCATGGAAATAATTGTTACGTAGTTATAAATGCTCATGTTTTCTTCACATCCTCTAAAATAGCTGTTACTAGATAGTTTACTAGGCCGATGACCATTCCTGCAAACACCGCAGCCCAGAAATTAGTAATATGCAGCGGCGTATAGAGCTTACTGGCAATAAATACCGTCGCGCCATTGATGATAATCATGAACAAACCCAGCGAAAATAGAATGGCCGGCAATGACAAAATAATCAGCGCCGGTTTCAGTACGATATTGAT
Organism: Candidatus Saccharimonadota bacterium; assembly: GCA_028286345.1. GTDB lineage: Bacteria > Patescibacteriota > Saccharimonadia > Saccharimonadales > UBA4665 > JAQBRT01. The sequence goes on along the minus strand of JAQBRT010000001.1, from coordinate 414,896 downwards.
AACTGCCAGCATCAGGCCGGCAAGGATGATCACACGCAGCTTATTATCATAGGTGATGCTACTGCTCAGGAAGCCAGCGGCAATCCATAGGCCAAGGCTGCAAACCAGCCAACGAACGAGAAAACGGTACAGGGGACGATTCATTGCTTACCAGTGTACCACAGAGGTTATGCTAATACCCGCGGCAATTTACGGCTCAGTATTTTTACACCCTTCTGGGTAATTACAACGTCGTCTTCAATGCGTATGCCAATGCCCTCTTCTGGTATGTAGATACCAGGTTCGACTGTAATCACATTGCCGGCCTCTAACGGACGGTCGTAGTCGCCCACATCGTGCACATTTAGCCCTAAGAAGTGCGACGTAGCATGTGGGAAGTATTTCCTGACTGCATCGTGCTCAATAATCTTAATTAAACCAAGCTCACGCAACTTTTCGCCCATATAGAGTTCAATGGCGTGTTCGTACTCTTTGAGCAGGATGCCTGGACGGAGCAAACTAAAGGCATACTCTTGAACATCAAGCACGGCAGCGTAAACTGCTTGCTGGCGCTTGCTTGGGTGGTTCAGGGCAATTGTACGGGTAATGTCGGCGGCATAATGTTCAACTTCGGCGCCAACGTCAATTACTACCAGGTCATGCTTACCAAACGTGCCGGCATTAGCTACATTGTGCAGCGTACAAGCCCGCTCGCCGCCAGCCACAATTGGCTCAAAACTGTGCCCGGTTGTGCCATGGCTGCGAAAACCATGGCTGATAGCGGCTTCTAACTCATATTCATGCTGGTATTTGGCACGTTTAGCCGGGCTAGTTGCTTTTTTGATGGTTGCCGCAGTGATGTCGATTGCTTCTTGGATAGCAGCCAATTCGGGCTGTTGCTTAACCATGCGCAGCCGGACGGCGTGCATACTGAGGTCTAGAAGCTCTAGCTGCTCGTTCAGCTCTTTTATCTTGGCCATCAACCGGGCCCGTGCCGGGTTGGTGTACATACCGTAGCGTTCTATGTAGGCCGGTGGAGCGGCAAGAATGGCAACATGTTTCACTTTCCTTAGCCGCCCAGCCAGCTGGTCCCAGCCTTCTTTTTCACCAAGTACAGTCTTTATGCCCGACCGCTCTGTTAAATGCTCAAACGACACATCGCCATCAAAGGCCGTGCGGTTGGCATCGCGGTCTGGAACAATCAAATATTCTTTGTCTTTGTCCATAACCAGGATGATGTCTGGATCATCAATACCCGTAAAGTACCAAAAGTTAGCGTCCTGTGAGAACGCATAGGTACTGTCGCCACCGCGTTGCAGTAAGCCATTGGCCGTCAACACAATCGGTGCCGTACCCGTAAATAGTTCGCGTAGTTTTTGACGGTTACCCGAGAAAAACTCGCTCGTAAAGTGAGATTTCATAATTCAGTGTCTCAGTATAACAAATCAAGCCGCTTATGCGTTACTGAGGTAGCGTTTGACGACTTTGGCTTTGCTCTTGCCAATGATATCCGCCAGTTCCTGTTCGCTGGCTTCGGTTACGCCTTTTAGGCTTCCAAAAGTCCTGAGCAGTACCTTTTTTGTCATTACGCCAATCCCTGGTATTTCTTCTAGGATTGACTGCGTTTGGCGTTTGCTTTTGAGCACACTGTGGTAGCTGACAGCAAACCGGTGGCTTTCGTCGCGGATTCTTTGTAGTAGCTTAATAACATTGGTGTTGTGAGGTACATTTACCAGGATAAAGTCATCACTTTCAGTAGCAAATCCGCCTAACCGGTGGAGCTCCGCTTCATTAAGGCTGACATTGCTTTTGGCTTTATGAATAACGATCTGCTCTTCCCTTTTTGCAAGGCCCACAAATGGTAGCTTGTCGCAACCTTGTTCATCCCGGGCCTGGATGGCCGCATCAAGCTGGCCTTTACCACCATCTATTAGTACAAGGTTTGGTAGGCCCCAGCCTTTGCGGTTTTTTTCGCTGAGGCGGCGCTTGAGCGTTTCGTTCATATTGTAAAAGTCATTGTTGTGGTTGATTTTAGTTTTGAACTTACGGTATTCGCTCTTGTTGCTAACACCGTTAGTAAAGACCACCATGCTGGCTACCGCATCGGTGCCCTGCATGTGGCTAATGTCGTATCCTTCAATTCTATAGGGGTAGTCAGTAATACTTAACAAGTTAATTAACTCGTTAAGTGCGTGATCTTTGCTGATATCCATGAACTCTTTATCACTAAATAATACTTGACGTGTTAAGCCTTTAAGCGCAAATAACTGATTACGGATCTTGGCAGCCTGTTCAAAATCGGCTTTTTTGGCTGCCCGCTTCATTTCTTTTTCGAGTTCTTTCTCTATGGCTGGGCGCTTACCTTCAATTATTGCCATGAGCTTGCGCAGGTTGGCCCGGTAGGCCTCGAGAGTGGTGTGGCCTTCTTCTAAGCCCGGATCCAGCCCAAGGTGATAATGCAGCGTTGCCCGTTTCTGGCCGGCAACCTGACGGGTGGCGTATGGGAACACACGGCGTAATAGCTTAAGTGCTTGGCGGATGGTTTGGGTACTGTTGTACGGCCCAAAGTAACGCGCACCATCATCGAGCGGCCGGCGGGTGGTGCTAACAGTAGGATAGCTAGAATCATAGTCGATCCGGATGTAACTCATAGCCTTATCATCGCGCAACAGGATGTTGTAGCGCGGCATGTAGCGCCGGATCATTTCGGCCTCTAAAAATAGCGCTTCAATTTCGCTTTCTACCACCATCCAGTCAACGTCAGCAATCTCGCGCACCAGGGCTTCTGTCTTGGGGTCACGGCCGCGGGATTTTTGGAAGTATTGGCGGACGCGGTTACGCAGTACTGCGGCTTTGCCTACATAAATAATCTCGCCTTTGGCGTCTTTATGGAAATAGACGCCCGGCTCTTTTGGCAGGTCGTCTAAGCGTGATTGCAAGCGTGCGGATAGTGGCACAGTTCCTCCTGTTTGTCTCTAGTATAGCCGATCTAACGACGGCTACGGATCATTCGGCCGAGTATGGCGTGACGCTGTTGGAGGCGCTCTTCAAGGGTGGTAGGAACAGGGGTGGCTTCGTGTGTGGTAATTGCCTGGACGGTAGCAATCTTCTCTTGCTTCTCTAGGATGCGGGCGTGCATGATGGCTTTAGCATGAGGCGACATACTTGAGGGCAAGTAAGACATTTCAAGTTCTTGGATATGTTTCTCAAGGTTGTCAGCCTGTTCAGGAGTAAGCGGGCCAATAAAGCCCGGTTTGCCAGCCTGGGGGGTATGGGCAGGCTCAGCTACCTCGTTGTAAGGTATCTGCCAATCTTCTGGATTAAGTGGTGGGGCAGATTCGATCATAAACAAATAATAGCATAAAAGTTACGTTTACGCAATAGTGGTTATGCTTAGACTACTTTTGGACGGCGACCTGGTCTGTCGAGTGCGAGTCTTGCAATAACCGGTTCAGGTCAAAGGTTTTTTGACTCATTTCAAGGCTGTTTGGATCCATGACCTGAACTTCACCGCCATCGGTCATCCCGCGTAGTGCAATGACATGGCCGCTACTGGTGCCTGGTAGGTTAGGGTCTGTGTCTTTGACGTTCATGATGACCATACCGCCGTCTTGGAGAGTAGATTTAATAGCTTCGGCATTACCGGTAACGTTAGTTGCTTGGAGGCCAAAAGCTTCTGGGGCTGCTTCAAAAGAAGTGTGATCAGTGCCGCTATTGTCGGTACGGAAACCATGGTCTATATTCCATGCAGCAAGCTCATCTGGAGTTTTGGTGTCGCCAGTTAAAGTAGTAATGACTGCTGCTTCTGTTGTTGGCGCACAACCACTGGCAGCAATAGTCTGGCTGCGGCCTGGTTTGGCATATATTTTGTGTGACCAACGCTTATCATATTGAGAGTAGTAAATTGTACCGTCTGAGAATTTTGCTGGCAGTGGCAAGTTGGCTTCATGCTCAGCATGCGTTACATGGGTCGCTGGTGCGGTTGGTAGCTGAATTTGGTTGTGCAGTTTGCCGTAATCACCAGAGATGATAACCAAATCCTTAAACATAACCCAGGCACCAGGCTGTTGGTTTGCCAGTTTAACGTTTTTGCCGTCACTGCGGTACTGGAGCCAATGGCTGTTAGCATGACTGTTTTGGGCTTCACTTAACATGTTAACTACATATGGTGAGCCCATAAAGGACTGGTGTGAACTGTAGCCGAGGGCTCGTGCTTGGCGGCGGTAGAGTTTTGGGATGCCGTTGTAACGACCAAACGTATCCATAACTTTTTGGGCATCAATTGATTTGGCCGTTAGCTCGACGCCGCGCATGCCCCGCTGGGAATAATCATCGCGGATTTGCTTAGCAAGCTTCATGGTCTGAGCCAAGAACTCTGCATCACTTACCGGACCTGGAGCATAGTTGGCATGGGTATCTTGATATATGCCTTGCCTATTATCTGGGTTGGTCTTGGCAAGGTTGTGCTCACGTTTATGGAAAACTGGTAGCATTTGCCATGGCAAATCGTAGGCTGCAGCAGCGTGCTTGTAGACTGCTTCGTTAGCACGAACCTTTAATAAATCTTCTTTAGTCCAACCAATGCCGGTGTAGGCTTCTATATTAATATCGCTTTCGTGGCGGCCCTTTGCAGCAACGCGGGGTTTAGCATCAATGTGTGGCTTAATGACAGCGTGTGGCTTGGCGTGGCGGCCTTCGTGCTTTGGCACCGCAGTATGTTTTACCGGCTGGTGGTGTTCTGGAGGTAAGCTATAGCTATCAAAAACCAAAGCCAGCATGAGGGGAAGTGTTGCTTGTTCCTTGTTCGAAAGCTGAGAAAACTCCGGCGCTAAGCTTTTGCTAAGACGCTTGGCGTCTGCCAGCTGTGAGGCGCTCAGGCTTTTCTTAAAGCTCTCAACATCAAATGACTGAAGCTCATCCGGGTGCTGCATGGCTGCTACGAGGGCTTCTGCTTGGGCGTTTCCTAGCTCGCGGCCACGAGCCGAGGTGTAAGGGCCGAGTTGTTCTTGAAAGCCAGTTATCATACTGGTCAGTTTACCTACAGCTTCCTGGCGGTGTTTTTGTGGAACACGTGCTTCAATATGCGGTACTGCAGGTGCTTCAATCGTAGATACGGGTATAACGGTTTGGCTTACAACAGTAACGCTTGGTTGGTGCTCGGCTGCCTGCTTGCCAATATGTTGGCCAAGGCCAGTTGCACCGATAGCAAACAGTAGTGCGCCAGCCACACGCTGTTGCGGCGTGCTTTCTGTAATAGCCGTGGCCGTCGTATCAATGACAGTCCGAACACGTTCCTCTAATTTATCAGCGCCAGCAAATATCCGATCACCGACTTGTTCTAAACGGTTATCGAGCCTGTCTGCGAATTGTTCAAGTGCCGTTGGAGGCATTTGGGCAGCACGTAAAGCAGCGGTCTCTTCACGAAGTTCGGCAATCCGTTCACCAACCTGTCCGTAGTGGTATGCAAGCAGCGTGTCACGAGCCGCTTCCTTAATAATTACCGGGTTGTACTTGGGATCTTGGATAAATTCTTCATCCGTCATGCTATTTTGTACAGCATGAGCCAGCCATAGGCGTTCAGGGTCGACCATCATATCTGGGGTGCGGACGGTTGTCATCTTAGTCCTTGCCTAACAAGTTATGTGGAACTGCAGCCCCAGGTTGATAGGCACTGATGCCAGGGTCATTCATGACACTTTCAGCAACAGTACACTTTGGCTGGCGGATATCTTGCTGGTCGAGTTTGTACCAGGTGTTGCTGTAGTCACTGAATGGGTCGTAAGTTGCTGTAAAGTTTGGTGTGTCAACAAAACTAACGGCGACGTAGCCGGCAGCATCGGTTTCGCTCAGGTGGAATTTACTAGCTTCTTCCTGGACATAGCTGCGGGTAATTACCGCTTTGATTTGGTCGGTTACTGTTGTGGCACATTCGGTATCGACTTTGTTAACTACGAGTTGCGCATTAATAGCATTGAGGTCTGCTTCGTGCCCGGAAACCGTGCCTTCAAATATGTCGGCATTAACCGAACCACCAGTCAGCGCCTTGCTGATGCCGCCGGCAAAGCCGCTAAGACCTTCGCCCATAGAAGATATAGCTGGATGTGGGTTGGTGATACGAGTAACGCTTTCATCGATGCGGGTAAACAGGCTGAACTTAGCAAGATTGACGGCAACTTGCTGGTGCTTACCATCTTTGGCGGTAGTAATGACAACGTCAGGATCTGGCATACAGCCAAGTGACTCGGTTTTACCAAAATCACCCTTTTTACCGTGCAAATCACTGACATAGCCGGTACCAGGAGTATTTAAAAGTTTGCTGTGCAAGTATCCCTTAACCTCAGCTTCCATGTAGGTACGGCAAGCTAAAGCAATCGGGTCAAGCTTGGTAACCTTTGCGTCAATTTGGTTTTTGCGGTCCGGCGTACCAAAACCAGGCATGTGAAGCCAATCGTGATTGTAGGCAACATAGCCAGCACCCACCAGCACAGCCCCGGCAACTCCGGCGGCAGCAACTTTTCGGCTTGTGCGCTTGGCAAGTGATGGCGCTTGTTCGTGGTTTCGTGACATGGCAATTTCCTTTCGGTTACAAACTTACTCAGTTATTACAAAAACAGGAGGGCGTGAAACCCTCCTGTCATACCTTCATGTCATGCAACAATTAGGTATATTATACTTTATATAGTTAAATATGTCAATATTTGGTTATGCTTTATGCTAGTTCAGCGCGGTGAGCAATCTCAAACGTCAGCGTTTCTGGAGCCCAGGCAATAGGGTTGCCGGCTTCGCTCATGAACTGGCCGTGGTCATCCAGCGTTGATTCCTGCAGGTGTTCAAGCACAGTTGCTACACTAAATGGCAGCGATCTATCGCTCTTGCGCGAAACAATCTTGGCGTCGTCTGGACCAAGCTTGCTGGCATTAACCCAGACCATGTCACTGGCCACTTCCGCAGTTGACTTTGTAGCCTTGCTCGACTTGCCATCTGTAAAGGTAAAGCCAAGCCAGGTATTATTGAGCTGGTCAGTGTAAACCTCGGGCTTAGTGACCACTTGTTCCTGCCTTTCAGCAACCTTGCCTGCAACATTGCCTTTAAGGCTAATGAATCCAAAGTGCTTACTATCGTTAATTGAGAATGGCGTATCGCGGTAGACAACACCTGCCTCAAGCAGGATAACGTTCTGGGACAATTTGACTGGTACTTTACGGGCGTTACCAATCTGTGTTTCTTCGATAGCTTGGAAGCTAGCTAGCTTCTTGTTGCGTTGACCTTGTTCATAGCTATTGGCCTTATCGCCAACAAACCAGGTTCCACCAAGCACGGCAACAAGACCAAGGCCTGCCCCAAGCCGTTTAAAATAATTTGGGCTTCTGGGCACTTCCTTACGAGCCTCTACACGAGGCGGCAGCGCAATTGGGCTGGGCGTTTCTGCATGTGCGCCCTCAAATGACATATCTGACATAGACTAGCTCCATAACTTACAATATATTCCCAGCCTACTCCCGTGGGATTGTTTTTTCAAGTGTTTTATTGTCTTACTGTGCTGCCCACAGGGGAACAGTCGGTGCAGTATTGGTTGTCGTTACGGCAATTTTCGCAAATCAGGACTAGTTTGTTGCACAGTTTGTTGGCACAGTTTTCGTAGTTGCTGGTTTTGCCCAAGCAGTGGATGCAGCTACCAATGTCTTTGGCATTGTCGCTAAATTTCATGCCCATACGGTCGTCAAAGATGTAGAGTGAGCCTTCCCATAGGCCATCGTCTTTGTAAGTTTCGCCGTATTTTACGATGCCGCCGTCCATTTGGTAGACGTCTTTAAAACCGCGCTTTTTCATCATCATACTAAGGACTTCGCAGCGAATGCCACCAGTACAGTAGGTTACAACTGGCTTGTCTTTGATGTCATTGTACTTGGGGTCTTCCAGCTCTTTGCCAAAGTCCCGGGTGTGCCCGATCTCTGGTATAACAGCGTCCTTAAATTTGCCGACGGCTGCTTCATAGGCATTGCGGCCATCAAAAAAGATGACATCGTCGCCATATTTTTCAACCAGCTCATGCACCTGGGCTGGCTTGAGGTGCTTACCGCCACCAATAATGCCGTGTTCATTCACCTCTATTTCGTCGGCTGCGCCAAAAGTGACTATCTCATCGCGGACCTTGACGGCTAATTTGGGAAAATTATCGCGTGAGCCGTCGCTCCACTTAAACGTTATGCCCTTAAAATAGCTTTTTGTTTCCTTAACGTAAGCTTTAACGTCATCAATATCGCCACCGACCGTGCCGTTAATGCCGTGCTTTGAGATTAAAATCCGACCTTTCAGGTTGAGTTTTTCGCATAGGGCGCGCTGCCACAAGCGAACCACATCGGGGTCGCTTATGGGCATAAACTTGTAGTATAAAATCACCTTTTGCATCTGTTCTAGTATACCTGCTTAACGGCTGATTAGTAAGGTTGTGATGGCGGCCAACAGGATAGCAATAATAGCAGCGATCGAGATGTCGGCGGTTTTGCGGCGCTGTTGGCGCTTAGCTTGTCCGGCTGCTTCGTGGGCGGCACGGGCTTTGAGTACAGCCATTTCACCACTGTCCCCACCGGGCAAATTGTCGACTTTTTTCAGCAGGGCTTCTAGGTGCGTGCCACCACCATCAGTACCACCGCCGCGGTTTTTATCACGCAGGATCGGGTCACGCTCAAAGTCGATTTCTTTTTCGACTAGCTCGCGCTTTAGGGCTTTGTTGAGGTTGCCGCCACGCAGGAATTCGGCGACCAGGCGGCGCAGGCCTTTTTCGCCTACCAGGTTGGTTTCGTAAATGTGGCGCAGCGAAGTGCCTTCGATAATTATTTTTTCACTGACCGTCAGTAGTTCTTGGCGATTTAGGGTGACGATATCCTTTTCTGTCAGGCCTTCAATTGGCGAGACACGTTTAGGCTGAGCCTCGCGGCTTGAGGCCACGGCAGCGACCGTTTCGGCGTCCACTACGACCTTGCCTATACGCTCTAGCGGCACTGCTTTGCTTGGCTGGCGTTTCTCTAGGCTTTGCAGCGGAGCCACTACTTCGCCATTTTGGACGCGAAGCTTTTCGACGGCGACCGTCCGGATGACTTCTTCTTTGCGCTCAAGTTCAGTCTTGAGTGCGGTAACCTGCTTCTCCAGCTTCTTTTGAACGGGTAGCAGCTGCTTCTCGGTCTTAATCCGGCCACTGCGGCGGCCAACAAGATAGCCTACAGCATTGCCAGCAAAAAATTCACCAGGTGCCCGGCGTTCGATAATCGTTGTCCGTTCACTTGGCACGTCTTCAGGCCCAGGTAATGGCGGCGTGCCGGTGCCGCCCAGCACAATCGGTTCTGGCATGTCGTCTTCATTACGCAGGTCAACAAAAGACTCTTCAGCTGGCGGTTGTTCTTCTTGGGCAATTTCATCTAGGGTTTCAGTAAAGGCCGTTTCAGAATCTTCACCATCTTCAATTTTGTCGCGGAAGTTATTTACGGCAGCTTCGGCAGCAACTGTTTCAGGGTCCGCACTGGGATTGGCAGGTGATTCTTGGCGTGCGGTGCCCACTAACTCAGTTTCTACATACTGGCGCTCTTCGTCGCTGATGTGTTCGAGTGGCGCTTCTTCATCAGCTTCTTTAGGTGCTTCGCGGTCTTTATTACCGGTTAAGCGTTCAAGTATGCTCTGGGGCTTGTCGTCAGCCTTTTCGGCTTTAGGTTCAATGATAAAGGCGCCCAGGGCTTCTGCGCTTTTTGTTTTTTTAGAGTCTTTTGAGTCTTTCGATTCTTTTGAATCGCCTGACTCGGGTGTTTGTGGACCAGTTGGTGAATTTTCCATCGTGATATTGCTTACGTTGCTTGCAATTATGAACAGCTTAGTATATGATAAAAAACACTATTTAGCAACTTGTATCACCGATGCATGTAACCTGGAGGCGGCAATGCGAACCACACCAACACTACCAAAACCCTGCGCCGTCTTTACGGTGTGCTAATCTCGAGCTTCGAAACTTTTTACACAAATATTTACAATCAATTCACTAAACACACTGCAGGAGGCGGTGTCCTATGAAACATAACCGAAAATCCCTGCCAGTCCGGCGCATCCTGCATTGGTACTGGCACTTCACCAAACCCCGAAAATTAATCTTCTTTATTGCGCTGGCTTTAGCAGTGATTTCTACGTTGAGCCAAGATATTTTGGCACCCTATGTCATATCACGGGCTTTCAACAAAATCCAGGACCTCTATGCCAGTGGCGGTGAGATAACTGTACATGGCCTAAAAACCTACATCGTCACATATATCGCCTTAATGCTTATATCAATAGTTTTTTGGCGTGTCCAAGGTGTTTTTGGTTGGTGGTTCGAAATCCACGGCGAGCGCGACATCATGAACTACCTGTTCAACCATATACAGCGCCAAAGTAGCCGGTTTCATGCGGACAATTTTGGCGGCGCCTTAGTTTCCCAGGCCAACAAGTTTACTGCGGCATACGAGAAAGTTGCCGACGAGCTCATGTGGTCAGTGCTAACTGGCTTAACTGCATTGCTCGCCTCAGTAGTGGTGTTGGCTACGGTATCGCTGCCGTATGCCTTTGGCCTTGGTGCATTTTCAATCATTTACCTGCTTGTGATGGGCCGTCGTACCTTACGGCAAATGCCTTACGACCGCGCTTTAGCCGATAGCGAAAGCCTGCGGACTGCCAAGCTAGCAGATAGTATTACTAATGTCGCAACTATCCGTAGTTTTGCTGCAGAAGAACATGAAAACAGATTGTTCTATAAGCAGACCAGTGACACGGTCGGCCATTACATACGTCTCCTTAAGAGCATCATGATCAACCAAACGATAAGCCATGTTGGCACAAATGGTGTCAGTGTACTGGCATTTGCCGGCGGCGTCGCCGTGCTCAGCGTTTTTCATGCACCGCTCGGTGTCTTATTCCTGGCCATTAACTACACCATGAGTTTGTCCCGCCGATTGTGGGAATCGAACCGCGTGGTAGTTAACATAAACCGCGCCCTTGGCGATTCGGCAACTATGGTCGAGATCCTTGACCAGCAACCAGAGGTCCAAGAAAAACCTGGAGCCGAGAGCTTTACTGCCCACCGCGGTGAAGTGGCTTTCAAAGACGTGGTCTTCCGTTACCAAACTAAGAGCAAACAGCCAATTTTTGACCACTTAAACTTAAAGATTAAACCCGGCGAAAAGATTGGCCTAGTTGGCGTCAGCGGTGGCGGTAAGACTACCATTACCAAACTGTTGCAGCGAGAAATGGATATCGATAGCGGTGCCATTACTATTGATGGCCATAATATTGCTGACATGCGCCTAGAAGACGTCCGGCGGGCTACCAGCCTAGTACCACAGGAACCAATGCTATTCCACCGCAGCATCGCTGACAACATTGCCTATGGCCGGCCAGAGGCTAGCCAGAAAGAGATTGAAGCGGTCGCTAAAATGGCCCATGCCCACGAGTTCATCGAGAACCTCAGCGAAGGCTACAAGACCCTGGTCGGTGAGCGCGGCGTCAAATTGAGTGGTGGCCAGCGGCAGCGCGTGGCAATTGCCCGTGCCATGCTCAAAAACGCCCCAATCCTAATTTTGGACGAGGCGACTTCGGCCCTCGATAGCGAAAGTGAAGCTTTAATTCAGGATGCCCTGTGGCGCCTAATGGAAGATAAAACTGCCATCATCATTGCCCACCGCTTGAGTACCATTCAGAAAATGGACCGCATTATTGTGCTCGACAAGGGTGCTATTGTTGAACAAGGCAGCCATAAAGACCTACTTGGCCAGAACGGCATGTACGCCAGGTTATGGAACCGCCAATCAGGAGGCTTCATTGAAGACTAAACAATCAGTAACCAATTACGGCATGCGTTCATTCGTGAGCTTTGCCAAACAGTATCGTTGGCGTTTCGTGCCTGTATTCATAACTTTCGTTATTGCTAACGTTGCATTAGCATTAGTGCCGCTGTTCATTGGCCGTCTTATTGGTAGTCTGTCGCAAGTGCCCGCAAACTACCATATGGGACTGGTGTACGTTATCGTGCTCATTGCCCTGAGCACTTTGCACGATTGGGTGTGGCGACTCGGCGAATTCCTCTACATGCGTCTGATTAACCCGTTGAGTTTTGCTTACGAAACCCTGGTTTTTAAACAACTTGTAAGCAAACCATACCCTTACTTTGTTGATAAGTTCACCGGTAAACTGTCGTCTTACACTTCCAATTTAGGAAAAGAGTTTCGCGACCTGCTTGAAGCATTGTTCTGGAACTATACGAGCGAATTCGTCACCATGATTACGGTGATTGGCATTTTGCTAACCATTAATGTGCAAACTGGGCTGATCTTTATTGCAAATATCATCTTAATGATCGTAGTTGGACGAATTCTTATTCGTCGCAATAACCTTGCCGAAAAGACATTCACCGATGCCCAGTCCACCAAAAATGCCCGTGTCATTGACATTATTGCTAACTTTACCAACGTAAAATCGTTCCGCACAGAGGCTAAAGAAGCATCGGCAGTAGGCCAAGAACAAGCCATCACCCTCGAAGCCAGCCGCAGATCATTCATCTGGAGCATACTCTTCTGGGGTAGTATGTCGTTCTTTGTGCGCAATGTGATATGGCCGGTGACTATCGCCTATAACTTCTACCTCTTCAAACACCACCAGATCAGTTTGGGAGACTTTGCTGCGTTGCTTTCAACTATCTTGTTATTCTCAAACTTTATTTGGGAAGTTGTTTGGAACGTATCACAGTTTAGCTTACGTTTTTCGCGTATAGAAGAAGCTCATAACTATCTGTTTGGTAGCGAAAACGTTGGCGCCTTGTCGCCTGAAACGGTAAAACTCAAAAGCGTGCCCGAACTTAAAAAGCAACTAGACGTCCATGATCTCAGCTTTGCCTATCCCGATAACCCGGACATACCAGTACTGTCCGCTATTAAGCTATCCGTAGCTAAGGGCGAAAAAGTGGGTATTGTTGGTAAAAGCGGTAGCGGCAAGTCAACCCTGACCAAATTACTGCTTGGTTACTACGATTCTGCTGAGGGCAGTTTACGTGTCGACGGGAAAGCATTGACAGGGAGTGCCCTAGTTGACCTGATTTCATTCGTGCCACAGGATACCAGTCTCTTCCACCGCACCATTGCCGAAAATATTGCCTACGCAACAGACCGCGATGTGACACTTGAGGAAGTTATTGTAGCCGCCAAACGCGCCCACGCTGATGAGTTCATTCAAAAAATCCCCGAAAGATATGATGCCATGGTCGGTGAGCGTGGCGTCAAGCTTTCGGCTGGTCAGCGACAGCGCATTGCAATCGCCCGTGCGTACCTAGATAATAAGCCGATTTTAATCATGGACGAAGCCACCAGCGCGCTCGACAGCGAAAGCGAAGTCTTAATTCAGCGCGCTCTTGAGGCACTTTGGCAAGACAAGACTGTCATTGCTATTGCCCACCGCCTTTCAACACTCCGCAACATGGACCGGATTGTGGTTATGGACAATGGCAAGATTGTTGAACAAGGCAGCCATGAACACCTGCTTAAGCACAAAGGTATCTACGCTATGCTTTGGCAGCACCAAAGCGGCGGGTTCATAGAAGACTAGGCTATTCGCCTTTGGCTTCGAATTCTTTTTTGCCGCCTGGGCGGTTTTCTTCGGCTTGGTCACCTTCCACGGTGCCACTCTCGTGTTCGGATTCAACTTCTTCAGCGTCTTCTGGTTCGGCGTCACCACCAGCTGCGTCGTTGGCTGCGGCCAGGGCGCTTGGTTCAAAGACGGTAGCAATAGCGTGCCCGGCATCAGTTTTAACTTCAACGCCTGCAGGGACAACCAGATCTGCAACCGTAGCGTGGTCACCAATGTTTACCAGCTTTTCGGCATCGTAGTACAGCATGTCAGGCAGGTGGCTTGGCGTGGCTTCAACAGCTACAGTTTCAAGCTGGCTCAGAACAATGTAACCGGTGCGTTCGGCTGGTGAGGCCTCATTGCCTTCATCGTACTTAGGATGAATCGGGATCTCGGCTTCGACAGTTTGGTTGGCGTTAACGGCATTAAAAACTACGTGTGTCAGCATGTGCTTTTGTGGGTCAAACGTAGCACTTTTAATAAGGGCCGTCATGCTCTTACCATCGGTCTTAATATTGACCGGGTGGTGCTTGCCGGCGAGCTGCCAGACCTTTAGCATATCGGTGTAACTGGCCTGGACATTGAGCGAATCTTTGCCGTGGTCATGAATGACTGCAGGCACATGTCCATCGCGGCGCAGGTGCTTTACGGCTTTGCCTGAAATAGTGCGTGGCTCGAGGTTCAGTGAAATAGTATCTTGTGTCATGGTCATTTACCTCCGTTGGTACTATGTAATTATAGCAGAATCTTGTAAGCTAGTGGGATGTTAAACGTTACACACCTTATTCAAGCCGGCGGTTTACCACTGCTAGCCTTCATTTTATACGCCGAAGCCGGGCTGTTTTTGGGCTTTTTCTTACCAGGCGACACCCTGCTAATCGCCGCCGGTATCTATGCCCACCAGGGTCACTTGCCTATTCTTGGCGTTATCATCGTAGCCGCCATTGCTGCTATTTTGGGTGATAACACCGGTTACTTTATTGGCCGCAAGCTTGGTCCAGCAGTTTTCACAAAGCCCGATGGAGTTATTTTTAATAAAAGCCACATTAATACCTCAGAAAAGTTCTTTGAACGCTATGGCGCCAAGACATTACTAGTTTCACATTTCTTGCCAATCGTGCGCAGCTTTACGCCACTATTGGCCGGGGTTGGCCAGATGGAATACCGGCGATTTGTACTATTCAATACCATTGGTGATATTTCCTGGGCTGTATCTATTACGCTCGTCGGCTATTATGTAGGCAGCCGGATTCCTAACATCGACACCTATATTTTGATAATTATTGGCGCAGCGATTGCTTTCTCGGTGCTACCAGCAATCTACCATGCCGGAAAATTACACCTACGCAGGCGAGCCGCTAAGCGGGATCAGTAAGGCCAGGCAGCTGCGGTACACGGTCGCCAAGCCGTGCAATCGATTGTTCAACATAAATGTTGAGTAGTGTTGGGCTTTTATCAAGAAGCATGGCATTAACGGCACTTTCTAATATGACGGGCTCAGGTAGTATTTGGTTTGCGGTAAGTTGCCGCCCCTTAGTATCAACAAAATACGGACGGTCATAACGCTTGTCGGTTACCGCATCGCCAAAAGTGACGAGTGCTTTCCTGAGGGGTTCACCGCGGTCAGGTGCAAACTGTGTTGCCATGTCACCAAGATAGAGCGTCAGGTTACGCGTGCGGTCGCTGATGCCTAGCTCTGGACGAAATAAATCAAACTCAGGTAAGAAAAAATAGTTTTGCTCGATATCGTCTGGGGTGATACTGGCAATATATGGCTCAGGGTTCTGGATCACATTGAACATGTGCAGAATAGTCCGCATTTTGCTTGCGGCAACTAGCTGGTCAAAGGTTGTACCAAGGATTTCTAGCTTATTCATATATAATATTATATCACTGCTGTCAATGCTCATGTTTATCTAGAGCATGTGCTTGAGATACTGGCCGGTGTAGCTATCGGCTACTTTGGCAATCTGTTCTGGCGTGCCTTCGGCAATGATTTGGCCCCCGCCACTGCCGCCTTCTGGACCCATGTCAATAACCCAGTCGGCATTTTTAATGACGTCAAGGTTGTGTTCGATGACCACCATGCTGTTGCCAGCATCAACTAGGGCGTGCAGCATATTAAGCAGCTTATCAACATCGGCCATGTGCAAGCCGGTAGTTGGTTCGTCGAGAATGTAGAGCGTGCGGCCAGTTGGGCGCCGTGATAGTTCGGTTGACAGTTTAATGCGCTGGGCTTCGCCGCCGGATAGTGTGGTGGCTGATTGGCCAAGGGCAATGTAGCCGAGCCCTACATCTACCAATGTCTGCAACTTGCGGGCAATGCTTGGGATGTTGCCAAAGAATTCGAGGGCCTGCTCACAGGTCAGTTCTAGGATGTCGCTAATGGTTTTGCCTTTGTAGTGGATCTCTAGGGCTTCGCGGTTGTAACGCTTGCCATGACAGACTTCGCAGGGCACGTAGACATCGGGCAGGAAGTGCATTTCGATCTTGATGATGCCATCACCGGCACAGTTTTCACAGCGGCCACCTTTGACGTTAAAGCTGAAACGGCCGGCACTGTAACCGCGCAGTTTGGCTTCGGGCATTTGGGCAAACAGTTCACGGATCGGTGTAAACAGGCCGGTGTAGGTTGCCGGGTTGGAGCGCGGTGTACGTCCAATTGGCGACTGGTCAATAATAATGGCTTTGTCGAGCTGCTTGATGCCGACGATTTCTTCGTGGCGGCCGGGAACAGTACTGGCGCGGTGCAAACGGGCCAGCAATTCTTTAGCGAGAATGTCGTTGATGAGGCTGGATTTACCAGAACCGCTGACACCGCTGACAACGACCAGTTTGCCAAGTGGGATTTCGGCGGTAATATCACGCAGGTTATTCTCGCGGGCACCCTTAATGATTAACGACTTACCGTTGCCGGCACGGCGCTTTTTGGGAACCGGGATAGATTTAGTGCCGGAGAGGTATTGGGCGGTAATGCTGTCTTTTACTTTTTCGACTTCGCTTGGCGTACCAGCTGCCACGACCTTACCACCATGAACACCAGCGCCGGGGCCAATGTCTAGCAGGTAGTCGGCGGTACGGATAGTTTCTTCGTCGTGCTCCACAACCAGGACGGTGTTGCCGAGTTCACGCAGGTGCTTGAGCGTCTTGATCAGGCGCGCGTTATCGCGCTGGTGCAGGCCAATGCTTGGTTCGTCCAAGACATAAAGCACGCCCATTAGGCCAGAACCAATTTGGGTGGCCAAGCGGATGCGCTGGGCTTCGCCGCCGGACAATGTGGTAGCACTACGCAATAAGTTGAGGTAGTTGAGGCCAACGTCTTGCAAGAACTGTAGGCGGGCACCAATTTCTTTGAGGATCATCTCGGCAATGGTAGTTTCTTTGCTGTCGAGCTTTAGGCCCTGAAACCAGTCGAGGGCTTCGTCGATTGAGAGCATACAGACGTCCATGATTGATTCGGTTCCAACAGTAATTGCTAAGACTTCGGGCTTGAGGCGCCGGCCTTGGCAGGCGTGACAGGGTTTTTCTTGCATAAAGCGTTCAATGTCGCGGCGGATAAAGTCGCTATCGGTTTCTTTGTGGCGGCGCTCCAGGTTTGGAACAACGCCTTCATAGGTCGTTTCAAAGGTACGACCCAAACCTAAGCTGACCTTAAAGGTTTCTTTGCCGGTGCCGTACATGATCATGTTGAGCTGTTCTTGTGTGAGTTCGCCGGTTGGCACGTGCAGGCTAAAGCCGTACCTATCAGCAACTGCTTGGAGCTTTTTCATATACCAGTTGTCGACGTTGATGCGGTTGTAAGGGCGGATTGCACCCTCGGCAATAGTCAGTTTACCGTTTGGAATGACCAGCTCCGGGTCAACTTCTAGGCGGGAACCAATACCGGTACAAACTGGGCAGGCACCATGGGGGCTGTTAAAACTAAAGGTCCGTGGTTCTAGTTCTGGAATGGCAATTTCTGGGTGCTCTGGGCAGGCGTACATTAGGCTGTGTGTCCAAGTCTCCTCGCTGTCAGCATCTAAAATGACCACCTTGCCTTCGGCAACTTCTAGTGCTTGCTCAACGCTCTGGACGAGGCGGCTGCGGCTTTCTTCGTTATTAACTAAGCGGTCAACAACGACTTCTATGCGGTGGCGGTAGCTTTTGTCGAGCTCCGGGAATTCGTCTAAAGCGTAGACTACGCCGTCAACCCGGACGCGGGCAAAACCGGCACGCTGGTACTGCTCGGGGATGTGCTCAAAGGCGCCCTTTTTATCAATGACGACTGGTGCTAAGACCATGATGCGCTTGCTGGTAGTAGTGGAGATTATCTGGTCAATAATGCCATTGGTGGTTTGGCGGACCACGGCGCTGCCATCAACCGGACAGTGCGGCACGCCAATCCGCGCATAAAGCAGACGTAGGTAATCGTAGATTTCGGTCACGGTGGCCACTGTCGAGCGTGGGTTGCGCGAGGTGGACTTTTGGTCAATAGAGATAGCCGGGCTGAGGCCGTCAATTTGGTCTACATCTGGCTTTTCCATAAGGCCAAGGAACTGGCGGGCGTAGCTAGAGAGTGATTCTACATAGCGGCGTTGGCCTTCGGCGTAAATCGTATCAAAAGCTAGGCTAGATTTGCCTGACCCGCTTAAGCCGGTAATAACCACTAATTGGTTACGAGGAATCGTAACGTCAATATTCTGTAAGTTATGCTCGCGCGCACCCTTAACAACAATGTAATCGGACAATTCTACTCTCCCTTTAGGCCGCTAAGTATACACGGAAACAGGGGAAAAGTCGAGACCCTAGCGCCTGGTACTGCTAGTCGTTATCGCCAGTACTGCCACGCATCGCCAGCTGCTTTGCCGTCCGGCGCTGCCGGCGGCGGAAAGCGCGCATATTAATGCCTTTTATCCGTGCCTCTTTTACTTCTGCTTCCATGGGTGGGCGCTTACGCTCTACGGGTGGGTTATTGGTGACTGATTTAGCTTCTGTAAGCATTTGCCTGTCCCGTTCGCGGCGTTCTTTCTTTTCGGCTTTTGCCTTTAGAATTTCGTCAATGCGGGTAAATGCAGCGTCAAAGTGCTGGTACTTGCCTGTTCCGATCCTCAGCTTAACATCGTGGTTCTGGAGCAATCCTACAAAATTGTCACGGCCAATAAGTGATAGCTGGTCGCGCGTCAGTGTTATATAGGCGATGTTATTTTTGTAATTAATCGGGATGTATTCTTTTTGCTCACCATCTACGTGCAAGGCGTCGGGTGACTTCCTGATAATTTCCGGCAGGTGCTTTTTGCGGGTTGGGCGTACTAGCGAACTCAGGTAAATTCTTGGAATCAGGTGGTCAAGCTGCTCTGGTTTGGTGACATCAAGTGGAACTGTATCTAACGATTCGCGCACGATTTTTTTAATCAGGCTTTCGTAGCGTTTGGCGATATTTAAGTTTACCCCTGCGCGGTGCTCTAACTTTTGGGCAGATTGCCACTGGTTAATGGCTTGCGTGGCGTTAGGTGTCCCGGGCTTGTAGGGTAAGACTTCATTCAAATTCTGGGCACTTGGCCCAGCACCCGTCATCATTGCGCGTACCAATGCATCGCGCGTTTCCCGGGTTGGTGATGGCGTTTCTTCTATGTCTCCAATGTTGAGTTCGCCGTCAAAAAAGAACGTTTTCTTTTCAACAAAGGTGCCTTTTCTTGAGATAGCATAGCCCGAACTGCGCTCAGTGAGCCGATGCGGTGTGCGTTCTCGTAATTGCTCCAGGGTTACTAAGCTTGCTCCCGATATAAAGCGGCGCATTTGCCGGCCATTACTCCTCATGCCACTAAAGTCAAAGGCGCTGCCCATGACTAGTTGCGCTGCCGGAACAGCCAAGACACTTTTGCGTCCCATTGTCCGGCTGTCGCCACGTATGTCGTGATACATTCGTTTGCTACGCCTAACAAATATTTCTTCAGCGCCAGCAATCTGGCACTCAAGGACTCGTTGGCGCTGTTCACCGTCAGGTTTTTCTAGATTAAGGGCAGTGACGCCCTCACGGCGGGCCAATTCCTCAAAGGTGCGGACAGCTTTGTAATAGCGGTTGGGCAAAATGTCGTTAATGATCAAAAACCTGTCAAATTGGGCTTCTGCTGCGGGGCCTTTTTCTATAGCCTCTTGCTGCTTTTTGAAGAGCGTGGCAAAAACATCGAGTTCAAACAATACGTCAGATAGCTGCTCGTTAGAAAAGCGCTCCTTATTTGGCACATTTTTGAGATAGCGCCGGCTGCTAAGCTGGCCACCGTCCAGAATCCCATTTACTTGTTGTATTGCCGCAACTGCAGCCACTTGCAAGATCAGTAAATCACGGTCGTGCTCTGCATCATCGCCAAACTCTATACGGCGGGCTTCAACGACCATGCGAGCCAGTGATACATCGAGCGGCAAATTGATGATCGCTTCGCCGATTGCTGTAAGTTCCATGGCATCGCCGTTGATTGTTATTGCCCCCAGGCGCTTCAAAACCAGATAGTCATGTTTGAGGTTTTCCGGGTTTGGCCTATCAATCAGGTCAAGATCTTCGACCCTCCGGCCTTGGCTGAGCAGCTCAGCAATAAAACTGGCAACACTGCTGTTTTGGATTGCGGGGTCTTCATAGTCCGGCCGATCTTCATAAAGTGGTGGTGGTGGGGCTTCATCTGGGACAGCCTGGACGTATACACCTGGCTTGGTCCGGCCAACCCGGCCCCGGCGCTGGTACATGGTATCTTTGCTTGAAAAGACCGTTGTAAGTGAGCGTACGCCCTCTTTGTAGCCCCCAACATTCGATAAACCACTGTCGATTACAACATCTTTGCCAAGCGGAGTAATACTAGTTTCACCGATACGGGTCGCAATAATGTGATTACTATCGTCTGGGTTTAGGGCTGCTTTTTGTTCGGTTGGTGACTGGTCACCGTATAGCAGGTGTACTGTGTGCTCGCTGCGACGGCTTTGGGCTTTTAAATGGGTTTTCTTCATGCGGGTAACGCCTGGCTCGAATGCCAACACGTTTTTACCGCCATCCATATAGCGGCGGACAGCATCAACCACTGATTCATCGGTTTCGATGTGCTTTATAGGGTGCGTTCGTCCCGGCAAAATGAGCACTGGCGCCAGGCTTTCATCTAATGGATGCGCTAAGTAGCGGGCAAACTTATCCGTATTAATGGTCGCGCTACTCACGATAAGCCGTAGGTACGGGTTATCTTGTTGCAGTTCTTTCATCCGGCCCAGGAAAAAATCGGTTGGCGCTGTTCGTTCATGGGCTTCATCACTAATAACAACGTCATCAGGGTTAAGGTCGCCGCGGTTTGCCATTTTAAAGAGTAGGTGTTCGGTTACGTATACTAGTTGGGCCTCTGGGCTACAATCTGAATCAGCTGCGTTACCAGTTAAGTACCCTGCTAGGTTTTTGTAGTCAGGACCCAGGCTAAAGCGGGCTCTCTCGGCCAGTTCACGGGTAGCAATAATTCGGGGCTGCGTTACGAAAACCCTGGAAGCACCAGCTTCGAGTAGGTATAGTCCCAATTGGCTACTTTTACCCGAGCCAGTTTCACTGCTAACGACAGTGCTCTGGTTTCTGGCTACGACATCAAGGAAGTGTTCACGGTACGGTGCGACCGGTAGGGTTGATTCACCAAGCCGGTATTGTGCTGGTGCACGGTGAAAGGAGTAAGCGTCGTTGGCTACTTGGCTGAACTCATCACCACCTACCGACTGTGGCGTAGGGAATTCGGCGCTTGGCGCCCATTGCTCGGGCCATGGCTTGAGTGGCATGGACCCGAAGACATTTTGGCCGGCAAATGGAAATATGGCATCACGGTTGAGAGCCATAAGGTCAGCATCATTATCAATTGCTTCGAATCCGCTCACGCTGCTTCCTCCCTTATAAAGAAAAAGAGCCCGTAACATACGAGCTCTCTTTTGTTTGTTTCATTTGTGATGGCGCCGTCGGCTAGATGCCCGGCGCAGAGTCCTCTGCCGGCAAAACTGTTCATGCAGCCGGCAACAAAATTGCTGCCGTTCTGAACCCCCGATTGTGTCCCCAAATTTTGAAACATAACGTTCTTTGTTTAGTGTTTCTGTTATCATAATAGCACCGCTTGCCGGAATTAAAAGTAAACGTAACTATTATCACAACATGAACTATTTCCAGAAGCACGCTAAGCGCATTGCCACCGATGTTTTGGGCTACTTATTGATTCTTGGCGGCGTTGCATTTGGCTGGCTGCCCGGGCCTGGTGGCATCCCGCTAATCCTGGCTGGACTTGGCCTTTTATCGATTAATAATGAGTGGGCGGCCCGCCTGCGCGACTACCTGCTCAAACATGGCGGTAAAGCTGTCCAAATACTTTTCCCGCCGCGGGCCATGGTTCAGGTCCTATATGACATTCTTGTTATTGAGTTACTCGTCCTCGCTACATACCTGGCCCACCGCCACGCTGCCATCTGGGAGATTAGTGTCGCAATTGGCTTGTTCTTTGGTTCACTCTTTGTAGCCGCTATGAACCGCGAGCGTTATCTCCGCTTCAAGCGTAAGCGCAAATAAACAATACAATTGACAGATTAGCAATTAAATGTATAATGCCTCTCACATAAGTGAGGTTTTAAGGCGTGTATTCCCTGCTAGTGCTCGGTATTATTCCAGGCACAGACATCCAAATTAGCTTCCAGCTGTGGCTCGATTGTGCCACCGTTTTAGCTGTGGTCGTTCTGGCCAGCCACTACATCCGCACGCACCGCTTGGCCATCTCTGAGGCAATTAGAACCCGCTCACCGCTTCACGCAGCCCAGCTTCACACTCGCCTCTCCTAACCGGCGTCGCTGGGCATAATAGATTGCCCATATAATTGCAGTTCTTCTAATAGGTATTGGTCTTTACTGCTGGTGCGGGTGGCCGCCAGCTCTTGCAAGCGCGCAAAGTATTTAGCCAGGCGGCTCTGGTTGCCGCCATCAAAAAGCTTGTGGGCACAGAACTCGTCCCAGGCCTGGCGTTCGTCGCTACTTAGGGCAGCTGGGTAATTGCGGGCTTTGTATAGCGGTAATAGGCTCTGCAGCCGTTCATCTTTGAGGTTGCTGGCCAGCTGGTCGAGTTCTTGTGGCTGGGCAGTCCGGATGGCCCGCATTGTAGTTTTATCTTGGTCACCCACAAAGCCATCGTACAGCCGGGTATCAACGGTAAATTCATTATCTACTAGGCTGGTTTGGGATTTTTTGCGGTCTTTGTCCATGAGGTCAACGGCGGCCAGAACCTTTTTGGCAAATTCCTGGTGGCTACCCTTAAGTTTATCGAGGTTGGCTGCTACAGTATCTAATGTTAGGCCGATCCGTTCTTGGGTGGCAGCATCCTTAATAACGCCAAGTGGTGCAACGGCTGGGCAACGGTTATATTTGAGGGTCTTAACTGGCAGACGCGGGTCTGTGCTGTCTTTTTTATACTTCCAGGCCTCAACAATTTGCTCTGGCGACATAGCCATAAAGGCAGTTGGGTCATGGCGCAGGTCATAAACCAGAGCATCCCCTTGGGGGTTTTTGGCGAGCAGGATGGCGGCCGTAGTGTGATAGGTTTCGCTTGGGTAGCGGCCAGAAGTGTAGATAAACGGCGCACCCTGCAAAACCAGCTGGCTGGCAAC
Source organism: Candidatus Saccharimonadota bacterium (assembly GCA_028286345.1). Taxonomy (GTDB): domain Bacteria; phylum Patescibacteriota; class Saccharimonadia; order Saccharimonadales; family UBA4665; genus JAQBRT01. The sequence continues at coordinate 391,656 of JAQBRT010000001.1, read as the reverse complement.
TTTCTTTTCACGACCCTTTAACAGATAGTCAAACAGGTCTTTTTGCTTTTCACGGATGAGTTTAGCGACAGCTATAGTGGCGTGGACGTCACTAAGCGCATCATGGGCAGCAAAGTGGTCGAGTTTGTTTACTTTAGTCAGGAATTCAAGGCGGTTAGTAGGCCGGCCGTCTGGGGCAAACGGCCACTCAATGCCATCTGGCCGGAGGGCGCGGGTCATACGCACTACATCCAGCAGGTCCCAACGTGTGCATTCGTCTTTCCATTGCCATTCGTAGGCGTCATAGAAGTTGCGGTATAGCAAGAAACGCATAAACTCATCATCAAAGCGCACACTATTAAAGCCCATAAAAATAGTTCCGGGCGTGACAACTTCTTTCATGAAAAACTCTAGGAATTCTGCTTCGGTCACGCCCTCTAGAAGAGTCTGTTGTGGGGTGATACCGGTGATTAAGATGGCGTCTGGTTCTGGTAACACATCTGGCGACAATTTGATTAACATGTTAACTGGCTCACCGATTGGATTCAGTGCCATATCGGTACGTTGGCCGGCAAACTGCATTATCCTGCCGTTCCGCGGGTCAACCCCTGTGGTTTCAAGGTCATAAAAGAAAAAACTGCTAGCCATGTAGCTACCAGTTTATCACTAGGTTATGAACTTATTCTTAACTAATACTCAAATTGGGCGTGTTCATCTGGGCCAACCTGGATAATCTGCCCAGCTTCTATACCCTTACGCGACAGGTCATTAAGAATACCTGTTTTGCGCATAATGTCGCGTAGGCGCTGGACGCCCTCGTCGTTCTCGAAGTCTGTGCGGCGGGCAAACTGCTCAATCTTCTGGCCGGCAACCAAGAACATCTTACCCTCTTTGGTGACCGTCCATTCGGCGCTTGTGTCACCAATTGTGAGAACCGGGATACCTTGGGCTTCGACTTCTACAGCATGCTTAGCACGGGCTTTAACAACTAGGTCCTTGATGGCATAGCGAAGCTCCGGCAAGTTGTAGCCAGATTGTGAGGAGATAGCAATAATCTTGGTGCCGCGCTTGACGACTGTTTTAAGCTGCTTGGTGAGGTCGGCAATAATTTCTTCGTCCAGGCCTTCGACTTTGGTCAGCGCGACTATTTCTGGGCGGGTGGCCAGTTCTTTCTGATAAGCTTTGAGTTCGGTGCGGATTGTTTGGTAGACACTAGCAACATCTTCGTTGTAGGAGTCGATTAGGTGCAAAATAACTGAAGTACGCTCAACGTGGCGTAAGAAGTCGTGGCCCAACCCCTTACCTTCGGCAGCGCCCTCTATAAGGCCTGGGATATCGGCAACCAAGACGCTAACGTCTTTATCGATGTCAACAACGCCCAAGTTTGGCGTCAAGGTCGTAAAAGGGTAATCGGCAATTTCTGGGCGGGCATTACTGATTTTGCTGAGCAGCGTTGACTTGCCGGCATTTGGCAGGCCAACCAGCCCAACATCGGCAATCATTTTTAGTTCAAAGGTTAGTTCCAGGCGCTCGCCAGGTTCGCCCTTTTCGGCAAAACCAGGTGCTTGGCGGACAGAGCTAACAAAGTGGGCGTTCCCAAAACCGCCCTTGCCACCCTTGGCGATAACAGCAGTTTGGCCGTCTTCGATGAGGTCGGCAATAATTTGGCCCTTGTTGTTGATTGCGACGGTGCCAACAGGAACGGCAACCATCAGGTGCTTAGCGCTACGCCCGTGTTTGCGTACAGTACCACCAGGTTTGCCTGGATCGGCCTTGATTTCTTTTTGGTAGCGGAAAGCTGCCAGTGTGTTCTGGTTACGGCTGGCCAGCAGCACAACATCGGCGCCATTGCCGCCGTCACCGCCATCCGGGCCGCCCTTATCAATATATTTCTCATGGCGAAAACTCTTCTTGCCATTGCCGCCGTCACCGGCGATCACCGAAACTAATACTTTATCTACAAAACTCATATTACCTATATTCTAAAAGATTTTTCGCAATTTGTCCACCCCTGTTATTTATTGAGGGGTGCCAAGCTTGTGTACAGAACTGTACTATTGGTAGAGGTACCACTGGAAGTGGTCGATTGAGACCCAGTCTGAGTAGCCAACGCGGCCCCAGCCAGCCAGGCCGTTCATGTCAGAGTACTTGATCTGGGAGCCGTCGTCAGAGACAGCTTCGACGATAGCGACGTGGCCGGCGTAGCCAGCATCGGTTTGGGCAACGGCACCAACTTTTGGCACGCGGCTTTTTTGCCAACCGCTAAGTGGGGCGTAGTTGTCCCAGGTGTTGGCATTGCCCCAGTTGCTTGGAACAGGTGCGCGGCTGGCGGCGTACCAGGTACAGTAGCCATAGGCGTAAGCGTTGCCACCGTAGGTAGCGCCACCCCAACCGTAGGCTGCACCGCCGCTGCCAGCAGAACTGACGGCGACCTGGGCAGTGGTTAAGATAACTTGCTGCGTGGCATCGGGGATAACAATGACGTCGCCAATTTGCAGGCCGCGGATTTCGGCGTCGTTAAAAGCAATGATCTTATCTTTGCTGGCCTTGTATTTGGTAGCCAAGGTGTCTGGGGTATCACCAGCTTTTACGGTGTAGACAATGCCGCTTACCGGAGGAATTGTCAGTGAGCTACCAACAGTAACAGCTGTACTGCTCATGCCATTTGACCAACGGATACTGTCTGAGGTAACGCCAAATTGGCTGGCAATGCTGGCAAGGGTGTCGCCATCTTTAACGACATAGCTCGTGATATCGGCTTTAGACTTAGTGGCTGTGGCAACAACCTGGGGCTTGGTGACAACATCGCCACTGGTTTGGGTAGACGTGAGCACAGCGGCTTGGGAGTCGGCTTGGTTGGTAATGGCCGTGGTTTCTGGCAGGCTTGTCAGGCGGGCGGCAGTCACAGCAATATCGCTGGATGATAATTGGTCGAGTGGATTAATGGCAGACTGGGTGACTGCCTTGCTTAGGGAGGCATGCGAAGTCAGAGGGACTTTATTGGGCTTTTGCAAAACAAACATCAGGATTACGGCTAGTAAAGCAACGTTACCAAATAGCAAACTGGCCCGAATAACGCGGCGGCGCACGGTTTTACGGCGCATCTGCGAGCGGACGCGCTTATACATCTTGGTTGACTCAATACTAGCCGGAACGACTAAGTGATTAGTCTGAGTTGTAGGGTTTGTACTAATACAAGCTCCTATTTAAGCTATATTACTCGATTTACGCTAACAGATACGGAAAAAAGCGTTAACAGAGGTAACCATTCACACAGTTACCATAAGAGCATAGCAAAATTGACTACTATTTTCAAGCTTTTGCGGAATCGCTACCCCTGTTAAGAATTTGCTAATTACACAGTTTATGACAGTATTTTTGGGTCAAAGCGTCGTGTTCTGCCTGAGTGTGCGAGAAGTAGGTGGTGCCGTCATCACCAGCGACAAAGAACAGCCAGTCAGTAGTTGCTGGGTGGGCTGTGGCGGTGAGGGCGCTGGCGGTGATGGTACTGATTGGGGTCGGCGGCAAGCCGGTGTGGATACGGGTGTTGTACGTGGTATCGTAGGTAACACTCTGGCCCTTACCAGCTGTCTCAGAACCATAAAACGCCGTAACGTCAGAACCGAGCATAATTCCCTGTTTGAGCCTTAGCAGGAAGACCTGTGCTGCCTGGGCTTGGTCGGCAGGCTTATTAACTTCTTGGGTCACGATTGAAGTAACGATTAGGCCCTGGTAGGTACTAAGGTTCTGGTTGGCAAATGCCTGCTGAATGTCCGGCGTTAGGTGCTCGCCCATAGCGACCAGGGATTCACGGATAATAACCGCGGCACTAGTACTGGCATCTTTTTGGTAGGAATCAGGCCAAAGTAAGCCCTCGAGAGTGGTGACACTGAGCGGTTTGTAGGAGATAACTGGCAGGTCAGCATACTGCGCTGGATCAAGCGCACTATCAACATCAGCTGGCGTAAAACCATCGTTAATTAGGTCGGCCCGGACTTGGTCAATCCGGCGGCCCGGCAAAATGGTGACCAGGCGGGTAGCCACTTTACCCTTGGTGAGCACGGCAATGATCGACTTAGTTCCCTGGCTTGGCGACAAGGCATAGCTCCCGGCCTGGAACTTACCACCAAGCTCTTTGCTGTGCACGTATAGCTCGAGTGCCCAGGCACTGCGGATGAGATGCTTGCTTTCTAAGCTAGCGGCAATGGTTTTAACCGATGAACCGCTGGGGATTTCAAAAATCTGGGTTGTCTGGTTAGTACTAACCGGGCGAAGTTTGTCGCTATAGGCGCGTCGGACCACAACCATACCTCCAAAAACTAAGACGAGTAATACGATAATTAATAAGATAATCCGGCGGGGAATGGCGGCTTTTTTACGCTTATAGTGTGGTCGGCTGAATTCGGGCATTAATTAGTCTCCGCAAAAGTTTGTAGAAAATCGTCAAGAATATAGGTGGCGGCCAAGGCGTCAATGTCGCCTTTGGCGTATGGTTTGCCACGGGCCTGGAGCTCGGCCTCGGCCTGGGCTGAAGTAACCGCCTCATCCTGAAAATGCATGGGTAAACCAAGTACTTCAAGCTGCGATGCAAACTCCTGGACAGTGGCCGTTTGGGCCGTTGCCTCACCGCTTAAGTTACGCGGCAAGCCTACTACTAGTATACCAATTCCCTCGTCAGTAATAATACCGCGGAGTTGCTCAACCACATCACCACTGGCGTCGATCGTGATAAGCGGGTGCGGAATCCGGGCAATGCTCGATGCAACGGCAAGGCCAATCCGTGCCCCACCCACATCGAGGGCAAGGAGGTTAGTTACCATTTTTTGCGGGAGAGGTTGGTTTAGAAATATTAACGGTAATCTTGCTGGTCTTCTTAGGGACACTGCTTACCCAGAATGGACTAAGTTTTACTTCAACACTGGTAACACCTGGCTGTGATTCGAGCGAACCCTTAATGCCACCAGCTTTTTGGCCAGCCGCTTGCTGTTTAATGGTGTTAACGTCCAAGCCCGGGCCAGCCGTGGCTACGGTCTGTAGAGTTATGGTTGCACCCTTGTCATCCATATTAGTGACGTTAAAGCTGGCTGTATCGAGGCCTTCGGTGAGGATAGTTTGCTTGGTAGTATCAATTTGGCTAGAAATGGCGTTATCAACCAGTTTGGCCAGATCGGCTTTCTTAGCACCAAACATGTTGTAGGTAATCGTTTCATTAACCGTAAAGCTTTCTGCCTGGTCGCCAACCTGTACGGTTGGGGTAATAGTTGGGTCACTGGCAGAGTAGGCAGATTTGATGGCAAAGTATCCAGCCTGCTGCAGCTGCGTAGTCAGCGTCTGCTTAACAGTTGCATCCTGGGTACTGATCTTAGCTTTGGCGTTGTCTATATCTGTTTGGCTAACAACTTTGATGATGTTGTCGGTACCGCCGGTCATAGCCCCGCCAACGCCAGTTACAGTCGAGGAACTCTCGCCGCTAACGGTGAACTTGGCGCCACTACTTAGGTTGTAAGACGCCCCGCCTGCTTGGGCCTTAACCGTTACACTGGCTGTGCCGTCATTTTTGCAGGCACCACCTTGTAGTGGCGATTTATAGTTACTGTCGGGCACCACAACTGTTGTTTGGGCAATAAATGTCAGGCCACCCGAGCTCAGGCCGGTTCCGGCTGATATCTGAATAGCATCGCCACTACAGTTCGTGACGGTGACCTGTCCGCTGGCCTTGTCACCCTGGTTCTTTTGACCCGTTGAGCTGCCTTGAGAGGTGTAGGTTTTAGACATGGTTTGCAGCTTGCCTGGGACGGTGTTTTGCTGGGTATCGACGGTTTTGGCGGTGGTGCTTACGGTCAGGCCAAAGTTGGCGTTGACGTTCACGGCGTCGGTGCTGATGTTAATAACGGCTTTTGGCGCAACGGCCAAGGCGTAGAACAGGCCGTAGCCAAGTAGTGGGACAAGTACAACGGCCAACAAAAGCATCCACTTAAAGCGGTCAAAATCTGGCACGTGCAGCTTCTTGTCTTTTTTAACCTTGGCGGCAGTGGCGATTGCACCGGCTCCGGCAGCAGCCTTGGCAGCGTCTTCGTCTTCAACGTCGTCATCGTCGAGTTCAAGCGTTTCGACATCATCGGTGACTGGTGGTTTTGGTGGCATGCCTGAAAGAGCCCCAACACTTGTTGCAGCGGCGGCTGATTTAGAAAAGTCCGGGGTTTCACCGTCTTCTTCAGCTTCATCAACTGTTTCTTCGCGGTCATCCGTGACTGGTGCCGAAGGGACTTCTGGTTTGGAAGTCAGGGTTTTAGCAACGTTCACTCCAACAGCACCAGCAAGTGGCATCAGGCTGGCTTCGGTGGTGACTAGGACTAGGTTTTTCTTGCTTTGGTCAGCGGCGCGCTTGAGAAGCTTCATATTGACGATGCTTTGCAGAACGGCAGCGCGCTTTGGCAGGACAAGAGCAACTATTTTGCCATCGCTAGCATTGAACTTGTCGATAATGCCAGTGATTTCGTCATCGATGTCGATGTAAATGGTGTCTTTGTCTGCTGCAGTCATGGTTATACGCTTAACATTTTATCTAGTTTATCTTTAATTGATCCGCCACTGGCCTTACTAAACTGCAAGGTATCCATACCAACACGCAATAGGCCCATGGCCGTAATAAAGGTGTGGTCGTTAACTTCATCGGTGGTATCCTTGATGCCAGCAACTTGGCCTGGCTTGATCAGGTGGACGCTTGGCTTGCGGGTAAATGGCAGCGTTTTGTACCACTCAGCTTGCTCTAAGCGGTCCATGAGCAGGTCGAGTGATGAGCCACCACCACAGAGGAACATGCGGTGCGGCAAGTGGTCTAGCTTAGTAAACTCGGCAAGCGCCAGTTCGATCCCGGCAATCCAGGTGTCGGCAGTTTTATTGAGCGCACCCTCTATGGCGGGGCGCTTCTGCGATGGTACCTTATTGGTGCTGAGGCCAACCTTAAGTTCTTCGGCCTGTTCAAACTCAACGCCGAGTTCGCGTTCGATTGCGCGGGTGTAAGCCCGGCCGCCAATACCAAACATCTTGGTACCTTGGACTCCACCATCATTAATAACGGCGATGTCGGTTGTGCCACCACCAACGTCCATTAAGATGGCGCTGAGGTTCTGGTTGGGGTTATTACCGATAATGGCCCGGGCAACGGCAAATGGCTCGGCCGCGACGGCTAACAGGTCAAGATCAAGCTCTTGGGCGGTTTTTTCTAAGGCGCCAATGTGAATCATCGGTGCAAAGGCGGTGTAAAGCTGGACAACAACATCCTTGCCCTGGAAACCAATCGGGTTGGTAACGGGGTAGCCATCGATTTCGATACTGACGAGGGCGCTGTTGACCAATCGGACTTCAACGGCCTTACCGCCCAGTTCCCATGCCAGCTGCTCTTTGGCACGGGTTTCGGCCCGGCGTTGGACCATGTTGATAACTTTTTCCATTTCGGCCACGTCTAGGGGCTTGCTGGCTTCTTTGCGCGACACCCTTACAGTGGTGGTTGTACCTTTAACAAGTTCGCCGGCGATGCCAATGATGGCCGTGCGGACGCTGACGTTGGCTTTGCTTTCGGCTTCATTTAAGGCCTTGTCGCAATTTTCGACGACACTGGCAATATCGGCAATAGCGCCGGCCTGCATGTCGCTTAGGCCTTGATGGGCGCGGCCAACACCGATGATTTCGATCTCGCCGTCTTGGCCAATCTTACCAATCAGGGCTTTGACAAATTCGGTACCAATATCAAGGGCGACCAGATATTCGTCACTGGACTTTTTGTTGGCTTTGGCGCGAACGCTGGCGGAGGCTTTGCCGGCACCCTCAAGTGCGCGCTTGGTAACGCGGCCGCCCGCGGTTTTAAACTTATCAAGCATATCCATTATTCTACCATACCCCTAGTGCCCCGTCTTACGTAGCCGTGGCTTAAGTACGCGGTATTCGCGGTTCTCGCCGAGCCAGTAACTGACGAGCATGAGCACAATGATGAAGTAGCTTGGCCAAACATACTTCAGGTATCGTGCTATATTTTGGCCACTGATGGCTGCCATGCCGCTAAATGTATTGCCTTGGTCAGTGCTGGTTGCTGCGCTTGGAGTAGGCCGGTTACTGACAATTGCTAACAGTTGGAGCGCCGTTTGCTGGCCATCGGCATCTGTAGCCGTAAAGATTGGTGCATAGCTGCCATGGTAGCCACCGGTTTTTTTATAAGTGTGCTTGAAGACAAAACTGCCTGCTGTTGGCCGGCTAACCAGGCCATTCGTTCCGTCACCCCAGTCAACTGCAACGGCGTAAGGGGCGTTGCCGCCATCAACAATCAGCTGCCACTCGATTTCACTGCCTACATAGTAGCCTTGGAAGCTGAAGTCGCTCTTAAGTACCAGCGGTGTAGCTCCGGCTGGCACGGTTTCTGGCGAACCTGAACTAGCGGTGGGCTTAGATTCAGTGGACAGCGTGCCTGAAGGCACCGAGGGCTGGTAATTCACCGCGACGATTGCCGAATCTGGGCCCGCAACATCAGTAAAGCTGTAATCAATCGCCTTAAGCTTGTTTGAACCAACAAATAAATCAGAGGTAACGTGCCAGTTGCCAGTGGTGTCACACAGCGACACGCCGCTCATAACATTGTTGCGGTATAGCACAACATAGGTGCTATCCGGACAGGTGCCGCTGACGTTTACGGGGGTGGATGTAAACTTTTCGCTATCAGTTGGGTTATCAATTGTGGCTGCCACGCTAGGCGCTGGCCCGGGGACACTGGCGCGCACTACGTAGCTGTCGGATTTGGAGTAAGTAACTGGGTCAGCAGTTACCAGGCGCGTCCAGCCCGCAAGCAGCACGCCAACACAGAGCAAAATCATTGCTAATACAGGAAAAGACGTGCGATGCCGAGGCAAGACATGTCCAGTATGGTGATGAGGGCTGAAGCCGTGCTGGCTACTCTGTTTTTGCATTCTGTTTTTTGTTTTTGTGCTAACGCTTTAATTGTAGCACATTCCACCCCTTGTCAACAGATACGGTTGCTTTACTTGACATAATATGGTATAATTATCAAATATGTCAGAGTATGCAAAATCTTTCCCTCATCTTGCATCAGAAGAGCAAAAGCGCCTCATGGACGCCCGTGCCCATCTGGCAAGCCTGGGTGATGATGATGCGCTAATTGAGCTTGTGCTGAAATATGCAGACACTAGGTTAACTGACGTTCAGGCCTTAGTAAGTGTTAGTGAACTGCCTGGGCTCCCCCCAGGCGTTGAAAACGCTTTTACGATGGGTGCCCTGATTGATGCGCCCTCTGAGAATGACGGTAGTGATGTTGGCTTGCTGGAACTGTTATTTAGGGACTCCCAATTAGGTTCGACTCGAGCCTATGGCCTTGATGTTGTTGGTGGCATTTCGTATCAACACGGCGTCGGCACAGCCATGCGTTTGCACCTACGGGATGAGCGGCGGGTTGCTGTTGATATCACCAAAGATATCAGCCAGCCCGACCACTATATTCGCAGCCAGTACGGTGACAGTTTGGGTAAGATGGAGCCAGCTGCCATGATCAGGTTATTAAGCGCTCTGGCAGATGAGCCAAAAATTGGCCAACTGATTAATTCGCAACCAGAAGCTACAAAAATAAACTACGAGCGGGCATATGAGCTACTGCTGGACCTTTTGGCAGAGCGCTCCATTATCACCACACGTCGGGCCCGGCTTGCCGCTAAGATTGGTGAATCCACACTGCGTAACCCATATAACGAATATGCTTCGCTAGTATTTACCGAAAACCGCTCAGATGATGCACTGGAACGCAATTTTACGCTCATTCATCTGCTCACAAAAAACGACCAAGACGATGACAGTGACGACACCATTACGCGCTATAGCGCTGATTTTGTCAGTACTGGTGACGGGTTTTCAACGGCCTCACTGCTTATGCCAACCTCAGAAAAGCTCCAGAAGCTAACAACCTGGACTGGAAAATTTGATCCAGAGGACAGCGATCTAGAAAGCAAAATCCAGCAAGAAACCCCAGAAACAATCGAGATTGGCAACGACGAAGCGTTAGCTTTGCATGATATCATCCAGGCTGTGGTCGAGACGGCAAGCAACAACAAAGAACTTGATGCCGCCGAAGCAAGCTATTGGAAAATCCGCGAACGCCGCCGCCCGCGCCGCCCTACTGAAGAACCGCTTTAATCCGGCGGATGCCGGCTGAGCTGGCTTCTTCTTTTATAATCTTGAACGTTTTATTCTCTTCACTGAGCTGCAGGGTGTGGTCAACATGTGGCCCGCCGCAGATTTCAAAGCTGAATGGTTTGTCGGCGCCGTCGGCAATCATTTTGTAGACTTTGACGGTCTCGCCATAACGATCACCAAACTGGCCGAGGGCGCCCATCTCTTCCCTTGCAACCTTGGTGGGGTATTCGGCAAATGATACTTTGAGGTCTTTGCTGATCTGTTCGTTGACGATTTTTTCCACCTCATCGAGTTGCTCGCGGGTGACTTTTTCTGGGTGACTAAAGTCAAACCGTAGGCGTTCTTCAGTAATGTTGGAACCGTTCTGGACGACGTGGTCGCCGAGAACCTGGCGCAGCGCTTGGTACATCAGGTGTGTGGCAGTGTGGTATTTCTTGTGCTGCATAGTTTGGCCGCCAAGGCCACCCTTGAAGGTGCCTTTGCTGGCGGTTTGGGAGCGCTCGCGCTGCTCGGTCATCTTGGCGTCAAACTGCGCGCGCCAATCTTCTGGTACGTTTACTTCTTGTTTATAGGCTTCTTCGAGGCTGAGTTCCACCGGGAAGCCAAAAGTATCGTAGAGCTTAAAGGCAACCTCACCGTTAAAGCCATCGGCTGACAGTTTGGCGAACTCTTTAACACCAGCACGGAGGGTTTGGCGGAAAACTTTCTCTTCTTTTACAAGGATGTCTATAACATGCTGGCGCTGCTCGGCCACCTCTGGGAAGTCGTCTTTGTAGAGGTCAGCGATAATCGGGACGACCTGTTCTAGGAAGTTTTGTTCAACGCCAAGCTCAAAGGCAAAGCGGATGGCGCGGCGCAGCAAGCGGCGCATGACGTAGCCCTGCTCTTTGTTGCTTGGAATCACGCCATCAACAGCCAAGAAAGTCGCGGCACGCAGGTGGTCGGCAATGACGCGCATGCTGGCTAAGTTGCTATCGTAGTTTTTGCCAGAAATTGTTTCCAGCTTTTCGATAATTGGCCACAGCAAGCTGATTTTGAAGGCGTCGGGATTATTGATAGCGGCTGCAGCGATGCGTTCCAAACCTGAACCGTGGTCGATGTTTGGTTTTTCTAGCGGCTCAAACTTGCCGGCATCCACTTTGCGGTAGGCCATAAAAACGTTGTTGCCAATTTCCATAAAGCGGCCACAGTCACAGTTTGGATGGCAGTGCTCTCCCCACTTGGTATCGTGCGGCGTGCCAAAGTCATAAAACATTTCGGAGTCTGGGCCGCAAGGGTCACCAACCGGTGTGGTTTCGGGGCCAGTCTTGCCACGGTTCCACCAGTTCTTGCTGCCATCGTAGTAAAACACCCGCTCGCCGGGTTTGATGCCGCGGTTGTAACCATCTTCTTCGGAACCAATGTCAGCAATATCAGCTTGCAGGCCTTTAGACTCAAATAACTTTTGCCATTTTTCGGCCGAGAAATTGTCTTTAGGAATATCGAACTCTGGCGCGCCAATGAAACAGGTGACGTATAACTTGTTGCTATCGAGCCCGACGACGTCGACTAAGAATTCAAACATCCAGTCGATCTGCTCATTTTTAAAATAGTCGCCAAGCGACCAGTTGCCGAGCATTTCAAAGAAAGTGGTGTGGCGGTTGTCGCCAACTTCTTCAATGTCTTGGGCACGCAGGCAGGCCTGCGAATCAGTTAAACGGTTACCATTTTGGTGCGGCTCGCCAAGCAGGTATGGGATTAATGGCTGCATGCCGGAGCCGGTAAACAGCGTGGTTGGGTCGTTTTGCGGCACTAAAAGGGCGCGCGGGATCACGGAGTGGCCACGTTCAACAAAAAAGTCTAAATAAGCTTTGCGGATTTGTTGCGCATTCATCCCGGTAATTATAACAGATGAGGAGGAGCATATGGCGCTTGTGCATATACAAAATAAAAGTGGTACAGTGATTGCCAATGGAACGAAGCTGGCAACAGAATGCACTGAGAATAGCCGAAGGTGCCCTCTTGGGCGCCGCCGCCCTAACACCACCGGTAACTGGTGCAATTATGGGCTTAACGCACCCTGCTAAAGTTGAAATTGCCCCTGGTATTACGCCAGAAGTAACGCCACAGCTTGGTTCAACATCTAATGTTGACCTTGGGGTGGCTGGTGGTTTTGACCTGCCGCAAATCCACTCTACACTGCCTCTTATTGGCCACACGTCAGTTAAGGTCAGCTTTGGCCAACACATTACTATTGCAAACCCCAATCGCAAGCAGTTAACAGAGTACGCCGCACTACAACACAACCCAGACAAGGCGATCCGCCAGCCAGTTGTTCAAGCAATCCGCAAGAATACCATTACTGGGGCGCTCGTAGCCACGGCTGGCGAAGGTTTAGCCATTGAAGCCGGCGTATTTGCACTATCCTTCACCCGTAAACGCCGCCGTGTCCACGAAGAAAAAGTAGAAAAGCATATGCAGGCCCTGCAAGCTGCTGGCGTTTTTAAAGACCCACATATCATAGAGACGCTTGCATCCCTTGTGGGCCACCATCCGTTATTCGAGTTCACCCCAAAGCAGCGCCGCCTGCAAAAGGCGGCAGCTTGCTTGGGCATCATGGCTCTAGGCACTACTCTGTCGCTGAATGCCTTGCAGCGAACCATCCCAGAAAGCCATGGCGGCGTGCCAGTGTCTGAACAAGTTGTGGCTTTGGATGAAAAAGACCTGCGCGGTGCGACAGTCTATGGCACAGCCGCCGAATTCCTTATTAATAATGGCGGTGAGCAAGCCATTAATTTTATCAATGGTGTAGACCGCAAAAATGCCACAGTGGCCCAAAATACTTCGGAGCGCATTAAAGAATTGAGCCCATCTGTTTTTGCCAATTACCTAAATAATCCCAACTACACTACCACGGCCGTTGTTGCCGATATTCATTGCAACCTCAGCTGGATGCAAACCGTGCTACCAGTTATTATCAACAACCTCGGTGTCAAAATCCTTATTAACGCTGGCGATACCGAAGTTAGTACCGGCACCCTGCCTTACGAAAGCGACTGTATAAGCACGCTCGGCGATGCCCTAAAACCCACCAGTAATAACCCAGAAGGTACCGATATGGTGGCTGTTATGGGCAACCATGATTCCACCAAGCGCACCGCCCCGGACATGCGCAGCATTAGCTATAAACTCCTGAACGGCAAAAAGCACAGCCCAATCAGTGTGCTTGATTCAAGCAATAACTTCACTGCCACAGTCGACGGCCTGACATTTGTTGGCAGCCCAGACCCTCGCCAAAGCGTCGCAAATACCCCAATACAGCCCAATAGCCCAGAAGACCAGAATAAAGCCATCGCCAAGCAGGGTTCCAGCTTGGCAGATGCCGCCTGTGCTGCTACTAAAAAGAATGGCATTGCGCCAATTGAGCTTAGCCATGATAAAAAAGCCAGCTACGCCAGCCTAGTGCGCCGTTGCGCCAGCATTGCATTTAGTGGTCACTTGCACCGCCAAAGCATCTTTGCCAATTACGGCGGTGAATATATCTTCAACCAAGGCACTTCGAGCGGCGTTGGCGACGACCAATTTACCGAATACGCCCCGATCAACCGGGACGCACCTGTCACAATATTTATCTTTAATAACGAGACTAAACAGCCGGAATTTTTTATTAATATTGTCAGCCACAAAGATTTATCGGTTAGCCAGCTCAAGTTGCAGCCGATGCCAGCCAAAGTTACGCCATTAACCGAACCACTGAGCTACCTGGTCCAATATGACCCAACCAGCCTAAGCGTCCAGTCAGCTGGAGCACCAGCTACTAAACCCTCGACTAGATAACAATACCGCCGCCTAGGCAGCGGTCACCGTCGTAGATCACAGCCGATTGTCCTGGTGTGATAGCCCGGATATCTTCAGCCAGTTTCAAAACGGCTTTATCGCCGCTAATCATCAGCTCACAGTCAACGAGCGGCGCGCGGTAACGGGTACGGACTTTGAGTGCCCCTAACGCCGGTACGCCATTAATCCAGTGCAAGCTGGTAAGCTCCAGCTCACGGCGCCACAGGCGCTCATCGTTGAGTTCAGTGGTCACATAGACCTCGTTCTTAGACATGTCTTTACCCACAACGTAGTACGGCAGACCGCCGCCCACATCCAGGCCGTGGCGTTGGCCTATGGTGTAAAACAGTGCGCCATCATGTTCGCCAATGGCGCGGCCATGCTGGTCAACAATCGCACCGTGCTCCTGCACGCCCAGTTCAGCCAGTAAAAAGTCCTTAATGCCGACCTTACCTACAAAGCAGATACCTTGGCTGTCTTTTTTGTCAGCAGTAGCTAGCCCGAACTTCTTGGCCAGCTCACGCACTGCTGGTTTTTCGAGTTCCCCAATCGGCATCAGTGATTTGGTAAGTGCATCCTCGGTAACCCGGTACAAAAAGTACGACTGGTCCTTGTTGCCATCAACGCCAACCAGCAATGAGCCGTCCTGGATCCTAGCGTAATGGCCAGTGGCAATCATATCGGCGCCGTCGGCCAGGGCGGCCTCCAGGAATAGTTTAAACTTAACTTCCTGGTTACACATGATGTCCGGGTTGGGCGTGTAGCCGGCCTTGTAGCCGTCGACCATGTAGTCTACGACCTTGTCACGGTATTCTTTCTCAAAGTCGTACATCTTAAAGTCGATGCCGAGCTGCACCGCCACACGCTTGGCGTCCTGGTAGTCTTCTTTCCATGGGCACGTAAAGCCCGGTAGGTCCTGGCTCCAGTTCTTCATATAGACGCCCGTGACATCATAGCCCTGCTCTTTTAGGAGGGCTGCAGTTACCGACGAATCAACACCACCGGACATACCGACGAATACTTTTTTAGACATATATGTACTATTTTATCAAATTTTAGCTTAATTGCCCTATTTGCGGCTATTTTCGAGGGTTTTGCGGAGCGAATAGAGTTCGCTACGGCGGCCGAGCCAGTAGGCGGCAACAATTAGCGGAACCATTAAAATTAGTGGCCACCAGATGACAATAGTCTTTACGACGGTCGCACTGCCTTCTTTAGAGCTATCGACCTTACTGACAGCGCCGGTGGCGATGGCACTAACCTGCAGTAGCGCCACATTGCCCTTACTATCCGTGACTTTAATAACTACTTTGTAGATGCCGGAGTTTTTGTAGGTGTGCTTAATGTTAAAAGTGCCCGCAAAGGATTGGCTTTGGAGATCCGGCGTAGAGTTATCACCCCAGTCAACGCTGATGGCGTACGGGCCAATACCGCCAGTTAAAATAATCGGCCAGAGAATCTCTGAACTAGGAGGTGCGCCGCGCCGGGCATAAATGCTCGTTAAAAATAGCTGTTCAACGTCTCCCTGGAACTGCGGGCTGTTAAAGGTGACCGCTACAGTATTAGAGTCCGGGCCAGATTGGTCAAGGGAATCGTAAACCCGGGCTACTAACTGGTTAACACCATTAAACAGGTCTGTCTGAATCGAATAGTTACCGTTTGTACAGTTGGCTGAGCCAATAAACACGTTGTTGGAGAAGACTTTAACAAGTAGGCCTTGAGGGCAGAGGCCGTTGATGGTAATCGGCAGGGTCGTAAAGACAGCGCCGTTATTTGGCGTGGTGATAGTGGCCCCTTGTTTAGGGGGTTCGGTGGAGATTTTGCCTTCTAGGCCAATCGAACCGGATTCCTGCTGCGGGGGATAATTTGCAGCTTGAGCCGTGCCCGCAGCAAGAGCTAGCCCGGCGACCATGATACTGACGCCCAAAACCAAGTAATTTCGCACAAAACGACTCATAGTAATTTACTTAAGCATAACCTTAATCGGCGGCCGAGCCAAGAGTTAGTAGCGGCGGCCGTGGCGTGATTGGTCAACAACCCGGCGGTTGTAGGCTGCAATTACTCGTGGCAGGCCAAAGATCAAGAAGACCAAAACGGCTACAATGCCCACAAATAGCACAATCAGCAAGACCGGGATAACATAGAACGTTGTGCTGGCACTTAGCAGCTGGCCACCGTTACCGTAGCCAAAGTTTCCTTCAACCTTGTATTGCCCAAAACTGCCAATACCTTTGATGGGGATGGTGAAACGGCGGATGCTATCTGGCAGGACGTTTGCAGGGGTGTCGCTATTGTTAATCTCGTAGGAGCCGAGCGTTTGACCACTGTGGTTCTTAATAATTACCTTACCGAACGGCTGGTCCTGGATGTCACCGAGGTTTTGGAAACGAGCTACGATGTTTAGGTTCTTATTTGTAGTAAAGAAGCTACTGGTACGGTTTTGACTGTCGCGGATATCAAAACTAGCAATGCTGAGCTGTTCTTTAATGTTGCCTGGAACTTTTAGAAGTACTAGTGAACCAACGCTACCGGCCAAGCTCAGGTTTTTATTGGTACTACCGTCGGGGTTTGCTGGTGCAAATCGGATCACACCATAGTAGCCACCGGCCACGGCATTAGCCGGAACCTTAAAAGTGACGGCGATAGACTTTTGCTCACCTGAATGCAGCAGGAATGGCTGTACCGGCTGGGCAAACTGCTTGAGGCTGTGAGCCGTAACTGGCTTTGAGGTGTCAAAGACAATCGCCGGGTTGCCGGTTTCATCGGCGCTGGCAGTAAAGTCATTGGCAACAACCTGAAAGTAGGCGTCTTGCGAGGTAATATTGTTGACTGTAATGTTGATAACCTGGGATTTGCCCGGGTTAATTGTAATATCGCTTCGCACCGGTGATACCCGAAGTCCGTTACCAGCACCAGGTGCTTTAGACGCAGTTGCTGCACTGACGCCAGAGACATTTGCTAAAGAGACGAGCGCTGCCAACCCCACAGCCATAAGTGCGGTTCGTACGCGGTAGCCAGTCATTGTATATTATTTCCTCTTTTTGTAGTTATTACATTAATACTAGCAAAGCGCTAGAAGTTTGCCAAGGCGACATAAGTTATGGTGCTGGCGTACACCCCTGGGGCCTGGGTGATCGGCACATTGATAATATAACTGACTGTAAATAGCCGGACATCGTCTGTCGTTGGGTTGCTGACCAGCGTTTCCCCGCTCACAAAACGATAAAAGTTTGGCTGCGCATAGTTAGCCAGAGGCGCTGCAACACCGCGCCCACTAGGGGTAGAACCAACGTTTGGACTGACATTGGGTACTAAATTGAGGCCAAATTGCGAAGTTCCCGGCCGCGAAACATCGCTGGCCGTTAGGGCATTTACCGCATTGTTACCACTAGTCATCGTGAGGCCGCCCATTGTAATACTATATCCATTGAGGGCATTAGTGGCCGCCAGCATCTGCGACGACCCGCTGTTTGCATGTTTGGCTGATAGTTCACCAAAATCAAAGTTAGTGCCAATAGCACTGGCACAGTTAAGCCCGGATATAGTAATCGCGGTACAAAAAATAAGGTACGGTGGAACTTCGGCACTGACTGAGATGGCGTTAGTTATGGCAAATGCCAGCCCCCCATAGTCGCTAGCAGTACCACTAGCATCACTCGTGGCAAATGTCTGAATACGCATAAAATATGAGCCTGGAGATGATGGGTTAACTGCGCCATCAAACGTAAAGACTACTGGGGTTGGTACCAAATTTTGCTGGCCTCGCGTTAACATAATGTGATTGGCATCTGTGCCGCCGCCGATGGTAAAGCCTGTGGCACCCGTCTGGTCAGTCAAAGTTACAGCACTTACGTCTAAGCCAGTTGGTGCCGTACAGGGGTCTTCGGGGAATGGGTCATTTGAGCAGAACTCAAAGGTAACAGATCCCAGCAGACCATTACTGACAGTAGTAAAGCCAGCCCGGTAAACCGATTGGGCCGAGGCCTGGTTATGACTGAGCGTTAGGCTACGGTTGCCGAGCTGAGCGCCCGAGACAGAGCCAAAAAGCAGGTTGAGCACTAACCCTACAATCACTAGCCCGCAACCAAGCAGCATAGCTGGCGTTGGCCGCTGAGTGTGGCGCGTCACCCACTTCATGGACGGGAGGCCTTAGAACGTACCGGTGGCAATTAGGTCGAGGTTTGCGGTATAGATACCGGCTGGCGTAGTTAGTGCGGCTGTAGCCGTAAAGGTGTAGGCATTATTGATCTTATAGACTGGGGCGGTACAAGCGGCAACGACGTGACCAAAGGTCGTCAGGACGTTGTTGTATGGTGAGACAGCTGATGGGGTTACGCCACCGGTTGAGGCATCCATGCCATAAAATACATTAGTGGCATCTGGGAAAATATCACCTGAGTTGTTTGAACCCGAAGAAGCACTGGCGGCTGAGGTGAAGGCTGTAAGGCTGGCACCGGCAGTCGTTGTAAAGGTCGTGTGCGCAGTGGTGCGATAGAGTGCGGCTGGCGCAACGGTACCGACGCTGCTGGCATCAGCAGCTTCACTGTTCCATACGTAGAGGCCAAAGTTAGCAATACCAGGGACGATCAGCGCAGCAGTCGAACCAACACCAGGAATAGCACAGGTCTGGCCAAAGTCGGCACTCAAGCCACCGTTAGTACAAGAGTTGGCATTATTATTGTTGCGCATGGCAATCGCGGCGCCACTAGAAGCATTTGTCGATAACTGCGAGAACACTGTTCCGGAGTCGTCCTGACTGGCATCCAACGTCGCCGTTGGCGTACCATGCCCTAGCACAAGGGACGGTGCCGTAGCTGTGGCGGTGGCGTCAGTACAGTCTTTGGTTGTCCATAGGCTTGGGTTCAAACCGGTGACACAGAATGACAGTGTTTCCTGGACTCGGGCCGTGATACGAATAATCTGGTTGATTGCTAGGGCTATACCGCCGTAGTCACTATAGGTTCCGAGCGAAGTTGGGCTGGAGTAACTAGCAGCGTTAGCAGCTGTATATGTGTAAATACGGGCATAGAATGAACCCCGGGTACTTGGGTTGGTAATACCAGAGATGGTAAAGACCTGGCTGGCACTAGTTGCTTGGGCGCCCGTACCTTTAGCAAGGGTGATTCGGTATTGGCTGGCTGTTACAGATGTCCAGTTACGGATTTGGCCGGCATCGTTTGGTGCGGTTGTCAGGGCAGCACTTGCAGCCGTAAAGCTAGTTAGGCTCATGCTACCACTGGTAGCGTTACAGTTGTCGCCAATGATTGGCGTGTTGGCACAAAAGTCGATGACCAGGGCGTCAACATTGGTCGTTAAGGTAAAGGCAACTTGGTATTGCACGCTAGCACCACCACCAACACCCGATATACCTTGGCCACTTGCACCAGAGTCACTCATCGTAATACGACGGGAGGTTAACTGGGATGCGCCAGCGTGTACAGGCTTAAAAAGCGGGAAAAAGACACTCAGCAACAAGAGTGTCGCGGTAATCGCATAGCTATATCGTTTAATTGGTAGGTATTTCATCGTTGAATTTTGTTTTTGTAACTTCCGAGTAAATCGTAACATGCTCATGGTTAGACTGCAAGACTTTTTTTATAGTTCATTAACAGATAGCGCCTCAACATATTGCTAATAAGTTGCCGTCGCTACCAGAACATGATGAAGCGAATACTCACCACCAGGGGTAACGTGACTAATATTGAACAGGTATGAAACGGTAAATTGTGTATCGCTACTGCTCTCAGTGGAATAAGCCACCACATCGCCTTTGGCATATTTATAGGTGTTAGGTGCCGAATAATCACTGTTAACTGTACCAAACGCAAAGCTGCTGTCAGGCAATTTAACCGGGTTGGCCCCGTACGTGATAGGACTAGTATTGGCTACCAGGTTAATACCAAACTGTTCGGTACCAACTAGTGACCCATCCGGTGGCGAAATAGCCTGCATCTGATAACTGCCATTGGTTGGCGGGTCAGAAGCATTCACTACTTCATAGCCGTGGCTTAAATATGACTTAACTGTAAAGGTGGCTGTGGCCGTCTTGGTGGTAGTGGCTGTTAATTCGCCAAGGTCGATGTTGGTATTGCTGACCGTGAATTCAATGTACGGTTCACGGTTAGTATTAAAACCGCCTTGGGCCTGAAAGTTGCTACTGGCAGTATTACCCACTGTGGTTTCACCGGCTGATTGCTTGGAACAGTAGTTGCTTGAACAGGCTTGTAGTTCGCCACCACTACCAAAAAACACTTCATTCACTTGGTAGCTACTTGAAGCGGACTGGGCGGCAAAGACAGCTGCCGGCAATAGTAGGAGCATGAACAGCACCGACAGTGTTAGTTTTACTGTTTGTTTCCACACGGACATGGTGTCTATATAGTGCTGCAATTTTGCTAAAAAGGCAATCCGTTTGAGCTTATATCTGGTATTATGGTAAGGATAACCGTAAACGATTTAAGAGATGGCTGACGAGGAACAAAAACCCGCTGAAGAGACGGAAAATACAGCTGCGCCTGATAACGCAGATGATATTGACGCGCTCGAACGCCCGGATGATACCGAAGGCGTTACCGACGCCACCGACCCTAATAAAAAGCCCGAGGAAGCCACAAAAGAGCGTGGCGGCCTTAAGGCATTTATTAAGCGCTTTAACATATACCTGATTATGTTCTTGTTTGTCATTGTCTTGGCCGGAGTTGTGATTGCACTAACCTACTTCCAGAGCAAAAAAACCACTGATACAACTATTAAAAGTGCCGATTTATCAAGCAGCGTACTCAATCAACTGGCAACCAGCGACGCCACAGTTGGCGATGCCAAACAAGTTTTAAACGTCCAGGCTAATGCAATTTTTGCTGGCAAGGTCTTGGTGCGCAGCTCGGTAGAAACTGCCGGCAGCTTGCAAGTTGGTGGCAATACAACACTAAGTGCGCTCAATGTCACTGATACTAGTACTTTTGGGCAAGTCCAGGTTGGCAAGAACTTGGCAGTAAGCGGTGACGCCGGTATCCAAGGGCAACTTTCGGTTTCTAAAGGTTTACAAGTTACTGGCAGCGGCTCATTTAGCGGCCCCTTAAGCGCCCCGCAAATTACTACGTCAACTTTTCAGCTCAACGGCAACCTGGTACTAACCAGCCACATTACTGCCGGTGGCCCACTACCGTCTAGGACCAGCGGCCCAGCTTTGGGTTCCGGCGGTACCTCGACTGTGAGCGGCTCTGACACTGCTGGCACGATCAACATCAACACCGGCAGCAACACCATACCCGGCTGCTTTCTTACCATTACATTTGCCCAGCGCTTCACTGACGCACCGCGGGTAATCGTGACGCCTGTTGGCGCCGATGCCGGTACGCTTTCATATTATGTGACGCGCACCGCCACCCAGTTTAGCGTTTGCGATAGTACTGCCGCGCCGACTGGCGCTTCCTTTGGTTTTGATTACTTTATTGTCAATTAGACGTCTAAAAAGACTATGACTTT
Organism: Candidatus Saccharimonadota bacterium; assembly: GCA_028286345.1. GTDB lineage: Bacteria > Patescibacteriota > Saccharimonadia > Saccharimonadales > UBA4665 > JAQBRT01. The sequence goes on along the minus strand of JAQBRT010000001.1, from coordinate 370,185 downwards.
GTCGGCTTTGACGTGCATAATGCCACCACTAATACGGATCTTTTGGTCACCCTTGCCCACTGTCCTAACCATGACATCACAAGGGGATAACAGGGTAATAAAGTTGTGGTGCCGGGGTAAAATATCGAATGGCCCGGTGGCGTTTTCGGCACTAATACTAAAAGCCGGGCCGTCGTAGTAATCTTTGAATGGCGAATGGACTTTGACGGCCATACTGAGTTCATTTGTGCCATTTTTTTGCCCTAAGAACTCCTCTGCAGCCTCTGCTTGCTCTTGCTCTAGCCGTGTTACCGGCGCAACCGATTGGTCAATAATTTTTTGCGGTTGCGGGTCGCTCATACAATAATTTCTTCTATGGACTTCAGGGTATCCTCGCGGGTAAAGAAGTCGCCTGGGACACCATTGTGCTTGGTCATAACATTCATGTTCTGAGTAAAGTTAGCTATTAGTTTTTTGGCTTTGGCGTAGTCGGAACGGTCGGCTGGCGATAATTCGTTCTCACCAATAATCGCAATGATCCCCTTGAGGGATTCGTATTTCTGTAGCAATGCCTGGACCTGCACACTTAGTAAATAGTGGCGCTCACCAACAACTTCCGGGGTCAGCAAGGAGGAGGTAGTAACGTTCAAGTCGACGGCTGGGCGGACGCCCTGCTCAGCAACTTTACGTGACAGAACGATGATTGAGTCCATTTCGTGGCCGATAAACTGTACAGCCGGGTCAGAGATGTCGTCGGCAGGGACGTAAATGGTCTGGACAGACGTAATGGAGCCGTTCTCGTTGGAGCTCAGGCGGTCCTGCAGGATTTTAACATCCGAGAAGATAGTTGGCTCATACCCACCTTCGTTTGGCACTTGGTCCAGAATGGTTGCCAGCTCGTTACGGGCCTGAATATAACGGAACATGTTATCTGCAAAGAACAGGATGTCCTTATGCTGTTCGTCGCGGAAGTATTCGGCACCGGCGGTGGCACTAATGCCAACCAGGGCACGCTGCACCGGGTTCTCATTCATCTGTGCAAAGAACATGCAGGTGTTTTTGAGCAGGTCGTTTTCCTTAAGCGTCACATAGAGTTCGTGGCCTTCACGGATACGCTCACCAATGCCCGAGAAGAAAGACAGGCCAGAGCCGCTCCGGGCAATATTGTTAATAAGCTCCATGGTCAGCACCGTCTTACCAACACCAGCACCACCAATAATGCCGATCTTGCGGCCTTTGACGAATGGCGTAAAGAAGTCGATCACTTTAATTCCAGTTTCCAGGATTTCTGACTTTTGGACGTCAAAGTTGGTGCTACGGCCTGGTAATTTGAGGATGTCTTTGCGCTTAACGTCTTCGCCTTCAATGGCCGGCTGGCCATCGAGTGGGTCACCTAGGGCGTTTAGGATACGGCCGATGGTTATCTCACCAATTGGGATCTCAATACCCTTATGCAGGCGTTCGGCAGGCATGCCTTTAGTGATACGTAGGTCAGATCGGACGTTCAAACAAAAGGCGATGCCACCTGGTTCGAGGTGGTCAACCAGTAGCTGGGTATTAAATCCATTTTGAACTTCAATAAGTTCGTTAACATTTGGCGAATCTTCGTCAAACTGGGCGCGCACCACCAGGTCTTTAACCGATACAATCACTCCTGCCATACTATGCTACTCCTGCTTTCGAACTGGTTGACTTCTTGATACCGTTAATAATTTCTTTCAAGCGTTCATCCTTAATTGCCCGGCGGGCGCGGTTGTATTCCAGGTGAAGGTCGCTGCGGCTTTCTTCGGCACGTTGGGCCGAGGCGGACATAGCGCGGAACCGGCTAGCATACTGCGCCAGCTTGGAGTTAAGGATTAGCTGCGAGATAGCAATCTGCATCATTGACCGCTCCAAGTGGGCGGCCACAGCATAGGTACTTGGTTCAAAAATATAGTTGTCTTCACTAATAATTTCATCTGATTTTTCAGATGTACTACCCTTTTCACGGACGGCGCTAGACAGTTCAATCCGCTTCACGTCCTGCACCATTAGCGAGACATACTCCTGATAAAACACTTTGGTCGACTTGTACTGCTGCACCTCACGGATGATCGGCGAAACATTAATGTTCGCGTCCCGGTTTGGCAGCTTAAAGTACTTTTTATAGGCCACGCCACGCTGTGCCAACTGGATGGCACCGTGGTGCCCAATAACCACAATCTCATTTTTCTCAGCATCATATGTTTGCAGCATCATCTGCATCAGTTTTTGGTCGATGTCACCACTAAAACCGCCTTCGGCAGTAATAATAATGTACAGTTCTTTGTCGATCACATTGGTGTGATCATCACGGCCAAAACTAAACAAACTGTCGACACGTAGCTGCGAATAAATAGCCCACAAGGCGTCAAAAAACTTGGTCGATTGCAGTACTTGGTTTTTGATCTGGGCAATACGCATACTGGCAATTCCCTCAAACACGCTAGTCAGCTCAACGAGGGTGGCCATGGCCATTTCTTCGCGTTCAATTTCATTTGGGCGTTTCACGCTTTTGCCTCCGCCGGTTCTTTCTTCTTGTGCTTGTCGTCTTTCTTTTCTTTCTTATCTTCTGGTTTTTCATCAGGCGCAGCCTCAGGGGGTGCGGCTGGCTCTGCCGGCTTAGCTGATTCGGCGCCCTTAATCTCGATAATGCACTTAGCTTTCAGCTGGTCCCGGACGCTATCGAATTGTTCCTCGCTGGTCACTTGGGCTGCAAATTCAGTAACATGCAATTTTAAGGCATTGATATCAATATCAACGCCATCTTCCATGTTAAGCACAATGTCGAGCATTAGCTGTTGGGATACCAACGAGTAAGTGTCGGTCGGGCTTTGGGTAATCACTTCAAAAATACGCTTACCGGTAACCAGGGCGCGTTTTGCTTCCAGGGCCAGTTCGGAACCAAAGTGCGAGAACTCTTCCGCCTGGCGGTAGTCGGCAAGCGTCTTGAGTATGGTCGCCGCAATATTCTTTTGGCGTTTGTTGTGGCCAACGCCACCGGCACGGGTTACGGACAGACCGATGTTAAGTGCGGGGCGGATACCATTGCGGAAAATCTCCATGTCTAGTATCCACTGCCCATCAGTAATGGACATGATGTTGGTTGGCAGGTAGGCAGTAATGTCACCGTTAGCGGCGTGAACCATTGGCACGCACGTCAAACAGCGGCCATTGCGCTCCAGGCGGCCAGCGCGCTCCAGCAGGCTGGAGTGGGCGTAGAACATGTCACCAGGGTAGGAGTCACGGCCCGGGCTCACGCCCGACAGTAGTGCAACTTCACGGTAGGCATGGGCATGGGAGGTAAGGTCGTCATAAATAATAATCGTATCCTGGTCTTGTTCCTGCCAGAGGTATTCGGCCATCGAACAGGCTACATATGGCGCCAGGTAGCTCATAATCAGCGATTCAAACATGGTGGACACCACGATGATGGCTTTATCGAGGCCACCGTTTTCGCGGAGGCGGCTCAACAAGGTATCAACATCAGCACGACGCTTAGCAATCAGGCAGAACACCACAATCTGGTCAGTATTCTTCTGGTTGATAGTCAGCTGGGTAGCCATGGTACTTTTACCAGACTTACTATCGCCAAGCAGCGCCATACGCTGGCCGCGTACGATTGGGAAAAGGGAGTCGATAGCTGTAATGCCGCTTTCCACCTGGTCTTCAACTAGTTTACGTTCAAACAGTGGTGGTGCAACGTTAAACACCGGCCAGGTCTTAGTGGCCGCAATCGGCCCCTTGCCATCGAGTGGTTCGCCAGTTGCGGTTATAACCCGGCCAATGTAGTCCTTGCCCACCTTACAGACGAGTTCCTGGTGCTGGACAACCGCTATCACGCCAACACGCAATGTTTCAGAACCCAGGTGCAGGACAACAACGTGGTCCGGGTGAACTTGGTGCACAAAGCCTTTTGAACCATCTTCAAACATAATCAGTGCGTGGACAGCACAGGGTTGTAAGCCATGGGCTTTAACCAAGAACTTATCCACAGCAATAACTTCACCGACAGGGTTACCGGCTGCGACTAGCTTATCAAAATGCTGGTTGCCCGAGTTCATGCCTGGACTTTCTGATGAACAGCAGCGGCTGGTGGTGCTACTGGCGCTGCAACAGGCGCGGGCCGCGTTACTCCGCTTAGGCTCTCCATGAGCAGTACTTTTTGTTTCATAAAGTGGTCACGGAGGCTAAAGTCAAAATATTTATTTGTGGTACGGACGACACAGCCGGCACCAATGTTTGGCTGTTCGCCAATGGTCAGTAGTAGTTGCGGGCTGATTTCTTTGCGGAGCCAGGCCATTATTTTCTCAATAAACAGCGGTGATGGGTCGGCACTAAAGCTAATATGCAGTGTTGGTGCGCTATCGTGCAGATGAGCCAGCTGCTGCTTTAACTCCTTACGGTCGGCCTCTTTGAGGAGGTCGTATTTGTTGAGCTCGATGGTCTGATCGAGCAGGTGTGAGGTTTTAGGCAGTTTAACCTGTTGGTCCTTACGTAATTCCTGCTGCAAGAGTTCGTTATCGAGCGCTTCGAGCTCACGGATCATACGGCCTAAATCAACCGGCCCAACAACGCTGAGTGGCAGGCTAAACGCTGGTGCGGTAGCTGCTGTTTTAGGCGCCATGGGCAATATCCTCGAGAATTGCCTGCTTATTTGCTTCCAGGTCGGCCAAGATATACTCAAGCTGATCGTTCAAGTCAATCTGGTTACCAATTGCAGCCAGTACGTAGTGGTTGATAATGTCGGTCATATTCTGTTCAAAACGCTGAACCAGTTGCTTCTTCTCGGCCATAATCTCTTTTTGGACTTCCTGGCCCAGGATTTCACGCTGTTCATCAATGGCAGCATTAGTCTTCTGGATGGATTCAACGGCCAATTGCTTGGCGTCCATAATTGACTGTTCATACTTCTCAAACTCCTCACGGAGCTTGGAGGTAATCTCCGTTTTCATGTACTCGTTGAGCTGTGAAGTAGTTAGGCGGAGGTCCTGCTGTAGGAACATGGCGTTCTCGCCAATGATTTTTTCAAAGTGCAAGCGGCCGCGGTTACGCAGTTCTTCACGGAAGTCCTCATTAAAAATATGTTCGACGTCGTTCTTAACAGCGCCTTCCATGGTTTCAATCTCTGATTTTGGCTTTCCGGAGCCGCCACCAAGGCGCAAAATAATCCAAATAAAGCCACCAAAGGCAGCAGCCAGAAATGCCAGGATTAGCACTAACCACCAAATTGTCATCTTTTTTTACCCACCATACGCGTCGTTTTTTTGTGAATTCCCTTGTTGCTAACAGGGGTTACTGTTAGCTTGCTCAAAGCGCTAAAGCTTTAGAATTAAGTATACTGCAAAAATCCCGGCAATGAAAACAATTAAACCGCCGGCAATTGCCTGAAAAAGGCTTTTAATAATCGACTTTTTGGACAACGGGTTACGGCCGACTGCGATCATACCGCTGCGCACGCCGCTATAGACAATATTGGCCGTCACAAAACCACTTACCATTAGGATAGCCAAACCCAAGTAAACGCGGGCAGCGCTAACTCGTTTTGAGGCCACCGTGGTAGCCGCATGTGCTAAGAAAGCTGGCAAAAAGTCAGTCGCCTTTTGCTGCAACGGGTTGTGCATAATGCTGATGTCGATAGTAATGCGGCCAATAGCGGCCGTGGTCTGGTGGCCAAGGCTGTCTTTAAGCGTGACTTTGCTAATCACGTTCTGGGTGCCGGTAAAGCCACTGACCGCTTTCCCGAGTGTCTGTGCCTGGTTTTCATCAGCTTTCATACCAATACCGGTAACCGCCGAGATTGTCACCAAGTCACCAGGGTTAATGATGCCATTCTGGTTGGAAACCAGTACGTCATAACGGCCCGATGTGGCAACAAATATCTGCTGTTTGTTACCAGTTTCTGGAGTAAGCGTAACGGCAGCAGCGTCAGGGGCCACGACTACGCCAAGCATCTTTTCTGCATCAGCCTCTTGGAGTGGCTCAACCGTTCCAACGGTTTTATCTTTCAACTTAACAATAATGCCCACCTGGATGGAACTATCACCGCTATAGCTCGTCGTAATAGCTTGGCTAATATCTTCTTTTGGGGTAGCGGCCGGAGTTTTTGAAGCTGCAAACGCAGGCACCGATAAGCCAGGTACAAGTACCAGGGCAAGTAGGGACAAAGCAAATAGGCGACGCGTCATTTCTGACTGTAGTATATCGCTTTTGCTTTACTGAGCAACCAGAGATGATAGCGTATCGACTACTTGGCGGACCTGTTCTTCGGTCGTGGCGCGCCCCATAGTAAAACGTAGGCTGGCTTGGGCAGCTTGGTCAGACAAACCCATTGCCCGTAGCACGTGCGATGGTTCTTCATTGCTGGCGCTACAGGCCGAGCCGGCAGCGGCCAAAAAGCCAGCTTCGTCGAGCTGGATTAGTAAGCGTTCATTATCAAATCCAGGCAGCGTAATGTGCACGTTATTGGCCAGCCGGGATTTGCGTGAGCCGTTCAGTACCGCTTGGGGAATCTTCTCTGTTAACAGGTCAACAAATTGTTCTTGCAACCCTTCAAGGCGCTGGGCTTCTTCACGGCGTAGGCTGTGAGTTTTGGTTAGGGCGGCGGCAAAACCAACTGCACCAGCAACGTTTTCGGTGCCGCTGCGCAAGCCGCGTTCCTGGCCACCGCCAAGAATCAGAGGCTCTAGCACCAGCCCGCCGCGCACAAATAGCACCCCGCTCTGCTTTGGGCCATATATTTTGCCGCCATTGAGGGTCATAAGGTCAACGCCCAGCCGTGAGGCCTGAAGGTCTAGGTAATTTGCTGCCTGGCAGGCATCGGTATGGAAATAGAGCGGCCTGGCGCGGCCTTTGCGCAGCCCTTGGATAAGCTGGCCAACATCGCGTAGTGGCTGGAGGGTACCCACCTCATTGTTGGCGTACATAATGCTCACCAGGACCGTATTGTCATCAATCTTAGCCTTGAGGTCTTCAAGGTCAATCCGGCCATCAGCCATAACAGCAACCTCTCGGCAGTCATAGTGATGCGCGGGAGCTAGGACTGAGTCATGCTCGATGCTGCTAACGACGATATTGCCTTCGGGAAAGCGTTGCATGATGCCATGGATCGCCAGGTTGTTTGCCTCGGTACCGCCGGCAGTGAAGATAATCTCGCTGGCACGGGCAGCGAGCACTGCTGCAACTTGGGTGCGGGCGGCTTCTAGCGATTTTCGTGCAGATTGGCCGGCCGTGTAGGTGGCAGACGGGTTATAAAATTGTTCCGAAAAATAAGGCTGCATGGCAGCCAGAACGTCAGCGTCAAGCGGCGTGGCGGCCGCGTGGTCAAAGTAGCGTACAGTCATAACTCTCTAAATTGTACTAAATTGGTAGCGCTGCAGCTCGGCTGGTACGCGCTGGACATATAGCTTGATGGCTTGGCGCAATGTCTTAAACTCGTCGGCTGAGACTTTTTGGTAGCCCTGGTTGTTCTGTGACTTAAGGACAGCATCAGGACGTACTGTGTAATGGGTGTTGATCATTTGAGTGTTGCCGTAGGCGTCAATCCACGATTCGTGCCAGACCCAGGTGCGCTCATCAAGGCAGAAGAACTCGCGGCTGCGGCCGGCTGGTACGGGGCCAAACAGCTCACCGCCGAGTTTAGCTTCTAGGCGGAGCAGGCGCTGGTAGGCTTCTGCACGGCGCTGGTCATCAGTTGCCTGTCGGCCAGGTAGTTTAGGCAGTAAACGGCTGATTTTAGTGTTGGCCATAGATTTCATCGATAATATCTTGAGCCGCCTCGCCCATCGTTGGCTGGTTCATGACATGGTTAACAATAGGGTTAGTAACTTGGCGTGGCACAACCCGCTGAGCTTCGGTTGGGGTTTCGATAGCTCCGGCTGGAACCGGGACCATGTTGAATAAAGCATCGGCATTCTGAATCATCATCATACGAATAGAAACCGCTTGGTCTTCAGGAGACGAGCGGTGTTCTGGTGAGAATGGGGCGTATTGTGTAGCCATCTTATTTGATTCCAAATAGCGCCTGGGCATTCTGGGTTGTGGCCGCAGCAAGCTGCTCGAGGTCTTCGCCCCGTAGTTCTGCCAAAAATTCCGAGACCACCCGTATGCGCTTTGGTTCATTTATAGTACCACGATAAGGGGTAGGAGTCAAGAAAGGAGCGTCGGTTTCGAGCAGTAGGTTTTGCAACGGAATCGCCTTGTAAACGGCCATTTGCGCGGCCGATTTAGAAAATGTGGCGATGCCATTTACGCCAATATACCAGCCTTTTTCGACGGCTTTGTTCATGTTTTCGGCTGTATCTGTAAAACTATGCAAAACACCCCTGATGCCGTCATGAGCCTCCAATATGGGCCAAAACAGCTCAAAGGCATCACGAACATGAAAAATCGCCGGTAAATCGTGCTTTTTGGCCAAATCCAACTGAAACTTTAAAAGTTCGACCTGTTCGGCCTGTGGAGAGTGGTTATAGTAAAAGTCTAGGCCGCATTCGCCAATGGCGACAACTTTTTTATTTGTTGCCAATTCGGCAAACTCATCCAATAACTCCTGTTTGCCGGCATACACAGCAGCTTCGTGCGGATGGATGCCAATACTGGCCCAGGCACCGGGTTGATCCTGCACAAAGCCGACTGCCAGCTTGCTATCGCCAAGGTCACAGCCTACGCAGATAAGCCGCGTCACGCCCGCCTCGGCCGCACTAGCCACTAGGTCTTTGGCCTGTAAATCGGGGGTTTTTGCCCATAATTCGGCCGTATGGCGCTCGCCATTCGGATTGCCGGCCGACTGGATGTGGCAATGGGTGTCAACGAGTTCAATCATGAGGCCTCGCTTTCTAAGTCAAGCTCGTATGCCATACGGCCAAAAACACCCGGCAGCCAGTCATGGTCATCAAAGCGAAGCTGGGTCATGGAGGTGTGGGGTATATCTTGGCTGCGCATGTGGGTAAAATCCCAGCCGGCAAGGTGGGCATAGAGCAATTTGCTGGCATAGGCGTGGCCATAGACAAAGACGGTACTGGTTTGGCCGGGAATGTTCAAGGGTTCAATCTCTTCGTGCACAGCCTCGAGCACGCGGTTGCGCACTTCGCGGTTGGACTCACCACCAGGCGCCTTAAAGCGGTCACCTAGACGGACGGCACGACGTTCCATATTGCGGGTCATGCATTTTTTACGGAGCTGCCCTTCCCAACTGCCTTGTGAAACTTCTTGGAAACGTGGCTCAATAAGAAGGTTTAGATCAACGCCAGCGGCCTGTAGTGCTAGCGTAGCAGTATCACGGGTGCGAACGGCAGGACTGGCAATGACCACATCCGGCATGAGGCCGTGGCGGGCAATATCTAAGCCGTGAACTATGGACTGATGGACGCCAACTTCATTGAGTGGCGATGCATTGCTGCGGCCACCGTAGTAGCCGTGTTGCTCGTTAACTTTGGCCATGCCGTGACGGATAAAATACGCATCAATCATGGCTCGGGGCGTCGTGTTTAGGGAACAGTGTGCCGTCAATTGGGCGGATAATGCCTTCGGAAAAGACAGCTTCGATTTTGGCAGCGGTTTCGGGCATAAATGGTTCTAGTAGTTCGGCAATTTCGAGTAGGCTACCAACCTGGTAGGCCAGGACTTCACGCAAGTGGTCTTCGTCTTCTTCTTTGGCGATCATCCAGGGCTTTTCTTCGTCAATATATTGGTTGAGTCCACGGACTTGCTCCCAGACTTCGTCGAGGGCACGGTCAAAGCGACAGTCGTCGAGCGCCTGCACGTACTGGGCAATGTCATGCGCGGGTCCGGGGATGTCGCCAATGATGCCCTTTTGATATTTCTCAATCATGACGGCGGTGCGTTGGACAGCGTTGCCAAGCTCGTTAGCAAGCTCATTGTTGTAGGCTTTTTCAAAGCTTTCCCAGGTAAAGTCGCCGTCGTTGTAGCTGGGGATATGGCGCAGGAAGTAATAGCGGAATGGATCGCAGCCGTATTTGCTTATGATGTCTTTTGGCGCGATGTAATTACCGAGTGATTTGCTCATTTTTTTGCCATCAACATTGATGAAGCCGTGAACATACAGCTTTTCTGGCAGATCAATTCCAAGGCCAAGCAATATAGCCGGCCAAATAGCAGCGTGGAAACGAATAATATCTTTGCCAATCACTTGGACATTAGCGGGCCAGTATTCTTTAAAATCGTTGTGCTCGGGGTATCCAAGGACGGTGATGTAGTTCATCAGCGCTTCGAACCAGACATACATGACCTGGTCTTTACTGCCTGGAACGGGGATGCCCCAAGTAATTTTGTCCTTAGGCCTTGAGATACTAATGTCATCCAGGCCCTCTTTAAGGACAAACAAAATTTCGTTTTTGCGGGTTTCCGGGATAACTTTAAAAGCGCCGGTTTCTATGGCTTCCAGAATTGCGCCGGTGTATTTACTGAGTTTGAAAAAGTAGTTTTCTTCCTCAATTTTTTCGTAGGGGCGGTTGTGATTGGGGCAGATGCCGTTGTTGGCTTTGACTTCAGTTTCGGTAAAGAAAGCCTCGTCGCCGGTGCAGTACCAACCGGTGTATTTACCTTTGTAAATATCTTTGTGGAGCGCTTTCCAAATGAGGCCAGCGCGATCTTCGTGAGCTTTGTCAGTGGTACGGATAAAGCGGTCATTGCTGACATTGAGGTCATCTGCCAGGGCAGCAAAAGATTTGCTCATTTTATCAGCAAAGGCTTGGGGTTTAATACCAAGTTCTTCTGCTTTTTCGGCGATTTTGCCGCCGTGTTCGTCTGTACCGATGCTGAAAATTACATCGTCACCGTTCTGGCGGGCGCGGCGGGCCAGAACATCAGCCATAATGAATTCCATGGCGTGACCGAGGTGTGGTTCGCCGTTAACGTAGGGAATAGATGTGGTGACATAGTATTTGCTCATCCTACCAGTGTACCACCTCTGTAACTAATCTTCGATAAGTTTGGTGACGGCTTCACGCTCGTCATCGTCGAGTTCGGCAAACAGTTCGGTGTCGTACTTTTCGCTAACAGCGTAAATGTAATCCTCCAGTGAACGAGGCACGACATGGAAGTGGACATGGTCGAGTTTGAGCTTGCTCTGCTGCATAAACGGCCGGTAGTTTTGGCGGACATCAACTCCGTCACCAAGTTTGCCGTTAATCAGCTTTTGCTCAACGTCAAAAATCAATGCGTAAATATCGCTCAGTTCCTCGGCGGTTAACTCCCAAGGCTTTTCAACGTGGCGCTTTGGCATAACTAGCGTATGGCCCGGGATCTTGCGCGGGTCACTCAAAATGACTTGGGCCGTGCTGTTACTTTTTACGATGCGCTCTAGCGGGTTACAGAATGGGCATCCAATTTCAGTCATTACTTCCACTCCCGGTTACGGTTTTTAGCTTCTTTGGCCTCGAAAGCGGCGGCCAAATCTATACCTAGTCTATTACAGATATCGATGAGCAGCCAGAAAACATCGGCGGCCTCTTCTTCAACCTCGTGAACCTGTGAATGGGCACCGATTTTTTGACCATTGTTTTTGCGGATGGCTTTGGCGAGCTCGCCAACTTCTTCAACCAGGAGTGTAAAAACTTCCGGCACTGTTTCTTTGTCAAAGCCACGCTCTAATACCAGCCGTTTCATTTCGTCTTGGTAATCTTGAAGGCTTTTGGTCATAACGGGCGGTCGATGTAATCTTGGCACAGCCGCTCAAAAACAGCGTTGGTCCAGCCAAAACCGGTTTGCGATGGATAAACCCCCTTAACTGGTGGCTTGTCTGGTGATACGACGTTGTACTTTTCGAGGAAGTGGCCGTGTTCGTTATACCAATTGAGGTTGGTCTTGAGCCACTTATTGGCGATGCGGCGGGCGTCATTGTGGTAACCGTAGCGCTCCAGGGCTTTGATGACAATGTAGTGCAGTGGCGCCCAGCCGTTTGGATACGCCCACTGCGTTGGTACAGAACCTAGGACAAATTGGCCAACCTGCAACGCGTCAGTGGTAGCCAGGCCGCCTTTGTTTTCAAAACGGCGGAGGGCTTTGACCATGGTGGCGGCCTGTTTTTCGTCAACCATACCAGCCCACATCGGGAAGTAGGCAGCCAGGCTGCTGACGGTGTTGCGCTTTTCTTTGATGTAATTGTAGTCGTAATACAGCCCGCGGATTTTATCCCACATCAAGGCATTCATGGTCTTTTTGCGCAGCTCGGCGGCGTCTTCCCATTTGGCGGCTTCGCGCTTGTCGTCAAAAATCTTGGCTGCCCGGGCAAAGTCCATTTCGTATTTGTAGAGCAAGGCGTTCAGGTCAACCGGCAGGTAGTTGAGGGCGCGGCGGTTAAAGCGCGGCGTCATGTCCCAGCCACTCTCGGCTTCGGCTAGGTCGTGCAGGTAGTTAATGTCGTAATAACGGCTCAGCCCCTGGTGCACAAGGCGCTCGTTGGGTTTTTTCATGCCCATCCAGACTGTGCTGTACTCCTGCTTGGCAACTTCAATTGCCTGTTTCAGCCACTCGTCGCCAGGATCATAAGCTTGGTAGACATCAAAAATAAAGGTCGTCAAAAAGGGCGGCTGAGACCGGCCCATCAGGTAAGTACGCGAAGCATTAGGGATGACTTTGAAACGCTTAAACAGCGCCATTAAGTCTTCCAGGATACCAGTGACGAGTTCTTTATGCTCGTCATCGAGCATGCCCTGGACCATAAAAAAACTGTCCCAGTAGTAAAGCTCATTGTAGTCAAAGCCTGTTTCTTCCTGGTACGATGGCACAAGATAAGGCTTGGGGATGCCAAGCAGACTTTCGTCATCCTGCGGGTGAAAGCGGGTTACTTTTTCCCAGTAGGTTGCAATGTGCTTTCGGGCGTCGGCAACTTCGTCCGGCGTCAAATACTTGTCTGGGCGAAATGAAAATCTGATTAGTTTGTCTAGTGGTAGCATCTCCCTAGCCTAGCCGGTCGGCCAGGTAACGGTCAAGGGAAAATTAAACTTTATTTAGCGCGCTTGCGTTTGTTGGGATCTAGTTCTTTTTTGCGGAGGCGGAGGTTCTTGGGTGTAACTTCGAGCAATTCATCGTTTTCGAGGAAGTCTAGGCACTGTTCGAGACTGAAAATAGTTGGCGGGGTTAGCTGCACAACACCATCAGAAGATGAAGTACGCATGTTGGTCAGCTGCTTTGGCCGGCATATGTTGATTTCCATGTCTTCCGAACGGGTGTTGAGGCCAATAATCTGGCCAGCATAGACTTTTTCGGCTGGGCCAATAAAGGTCGTACCACGGGCTTCGGCGTTCTGTAATGAGTATGGGGTTGAGGTACCTGTCATAAAGCTGATCAGTACGCCCGGACGGAGCTGCTGCAGCGCACTACCCTGCTCTTCATAGCCAATGGTTAGAGAGTTCATGACAATTGTACCCTTAGTGTTGGTCAGCAAGATATTGCGCATACCAAGCAGGGCCCGGGTTGGCATTTCGTAGACCAGTTTAGTGACACCTTTAGGGCTAGCAAACTGCTCTTTGAGGGTAGCGCGGCGTTGGCCTAGTTCCATTTGGACGGCACCAACGTGTTCGGCCGGTACTTCAATCAGGACTTCTTCGATTGGTTCCATAGTTTTGCCATCTTCTTCACGGGTTACAACCTGTGGGCGGCCAACTTCAAATTCGTAGCCTTCGCGGCGCATAGTTTCGATAAGCACGCCAAGGTGCAGTTCACCTTTGCCGGCAACAGTAAAGCCAATGCCGTCTTCTTCAACTTGCAAACCAACATTGGTTTCGAGTTCTTTCTTAAGACGCTCGGAGATCTGGCGGGAGGTATTAAATTCACCTTCCTGGCCCTTGAATGGTGAGGTATTGGGGCCTAGGTAAATACGCAGGGTTGGGGCTTCGACTTCGATGGTCGGCAGGGCTTCTGGTTCATTAACGTCAGCAATGGTTTCGCCAATTTGAGCGTCACTAATACCAGTCAGCTGGACAATGTCACCAGCGATACCGCCAGGCACCTCAAACTTACTGACACCACGGCTCATGAAGACGTTGTCGACCTTGGCTTTGGTGATGGTGCCGTCTTTTTTGCATAGGGCAACTTGGTCGCCAGGCTTAACGCCGCCACGGGTAATGCGGCCAATAGCATACTTGCCTTTGAATGTGTCGTGGCCAAGAGCAGTCACAAGCATCTGGAAAGGCTTGTCGAGCTCAACTTTTGGTGCCGGGATTTCTTTGACTATGGCGTCAAAAATAACTTCCAGGTCGGCATCGGATTCTGAGTCAGCTGGTGGTGTAGTCCAAGCTTTGCCGGCTCGGCCAATAGCGTAGTAAACCGGGTAGTGTAGCTGGTCTTCGTGAACAGCCAGTTCCAGGAACAAGTCAGCCAATTCGTCTTCGACTTCCTTGATGCGCGATCCAGGCTTGTCGATTTTGTTAATAATTACAATCGGCTTGAGTTCGGCGGCCAAGGCTTTGCCAAGCACAAACTTAGTCTGCGGCATTGGGCCTTCCTGGGCGTCAACAATCAGCAAGCAGCCATCAGCCAAGTTGAGTGTACGCTCAACTTCGCCTGAAAAGTCGGCGTGGCCAGGTGTGTCGATAATGTTAACACGGTAGTCACCATGCTGCACGGCCGTAACCTTAGCAGTAATGGTGATGCCGCGTTCTTTTTCCTGGTCACCACTGTCCATGATCAGGCTTTGGGACATTTCAGCCTGGTTATCGCGGAAAGTCTGGCTCTGCTTCATGAGGCCGTCAACAAGAGTAGTTTTGCCGTGGTCAACGTGGGCAATGATGGCAATATTACGAATCTTGGCTGGGTCTTGAGCAGGGTTCATGTTAAGGTTCCGGGTTAAATTAAAATTATTTGTTTACGAAAGTTAAAGCGTGACCAATCTTGCCAGCACGGCCAGCACGGCCTATACGGTGGACATAGTCTTGGTATGACTGTGGCTGGCTGAAGTTGATGACATGGGTAATGTCGGCAACGTCGATACCACGGGCTGCAACATCAGTTGCGACCAAGATGTTGACCTTGTTTTTCTTAAAGCCTTCTAGGGCACGTTGGCGCTGGCCTTGGCTCTTGCCGCCGTGAATAGCGTCAACTTTAAACCCAAGGGCAAGCAGGTCATTGCCGAGACGTTCAACACTACGTTGGGTCTCGTCAAAGACAATAACTTTAGAAACTTTTTCGTCTAGGAGAATGTCATGCAGTTTATCCATTTTTTCGGTCTTGCCGCCGTAGAAAACAACATCTTGGTGAACGTTTTCACTAGCGTCGCCGGACTTAATAGAAATGGTTTCTGGGTCTTTGGCAAAGGTCTGGATCAGTGTTTCAACACGGCGGTCCATGGTTGCTGAAAAGAAGAATGACTGGCGTTCTTTGGCCATAGAGTCAAGAATCTCTGTCACGTCGGCCACAAAGCCCATGTCGAGCATGCGGTCAACTTCGTCGAGAACGATGATATTGAACTGCTGTAGCTTTAGGGTACCGCGTTCCATGTGATCCTTAATACGGCCAGGCGTACCGATAACGATACGTGGGTTAGCCCTAAGGTCACGAAGCTGAGGCCCCATGCTAGCGCCACCAATAAGTACGGCGCCGCTAAATCCAGCACCCTTACCTAGGCTACGGCACTCTTCTTCGATTTGCTGAGCCAGCTCACGGGTTGGAGCAACGATCAGCGCTTTTGAGTGTGGGTTCTTAATGAGCGCATCGATAACAGGCACTGCGAAAGCAGCTGTTTTACCGGTGCCAGTGTCGGCAATACCGATGATGTCTTTGCCTTCGAGCGCCATAGGAATAGTTTTGTCCTGAATTGGCGAAGGCGTTTGGTAGCCTTTGGCAGTTAAGTTGGCATGCAGGATAGGCTCAACGAAAAAGTCGCTGAAGTTGTTGATGGCGGTGTACTGAACATCTGCGCGTGGCTTAGCAACTGCAATAAAACGACTTGGGTCGATGTAGTCACCACGGCGCTTACCACCACCGGTACGGTTGTTGCCACGGCTGTTATTGCGCTTGGCAGAATTATATACAGAGTATTTGTATGAGGGCATAAAAAATGAATCCTTTTAGTTTGTTTAGTTAGATTGATAGCTCGATTGCTATGAATGAAATCGAGTAAAATTAACTATTTACAAACCCGGATTCATTAAGAACAATACTCATACATTAGCACGATATTACATTCAAGTCAAGGCTCTTTAGCTTCGGCCGCGCCAGGCAAGCCTTCGTCGTACACTTCTTGTGGATCAATATTGGTATCTGTTACCGGATGCGTATCGTCGAGTTTATCGGCTGCATCGTCGGGCGGCGAAAACGGTGTACCGTTATCTTCCGGCAGTTCTTCTAATTTTTCTTCTTCGTTGGGCTCATCGGGTTGCATGGCTGACGCTCCTTTTTACCAGCCTCATTATGGCGCAGCGAACAGTTGCAAACAGTGAGATAGTTTACTCTATGAGCTACTGGATAAATGCCATAGCTGGCAGTGGCTACAAAGGTAGGCTTTGAGTTTTGTCCCGTGCTGGTAATCAGCCACGTTGGCCGCTACGCTGGCCTGGCCTTTGGTATCAAAAGCTAGTTTTTCGGCGCAGGGCAATGGATCCGGCTGGTTCATTAAGATATCGTAGCAAATATCACTTGTTTTCGGCGATTTTGGTAGTACTATAAAAGTATTAACAGCAAAACAAAGAGAGGGGGTAATCCATTGAAAAGTCCTAGATCTAACGGGCAGGCAATGCGTTTTCAACTAACGAGTGAGGTACTTGATAGCTGACCCTTCTCCGGCTGACCTGCCTAAGTAGGCCGATACCTTAAGCCGCTCGCCTGAGCGGCTTTTCGTTTGCTTATATTTAAGAGGCTTTTATATCGCCGACAGTGAAGATAATTTCGCTGAGCGCGCTACACTGGTTATAGCTTTTAAGATAATTTTAAGTATTGGGACGTAGAGTAATGCCTATGAAGATATTAATTGTAGAAGACGAACATAAAATTGCCAACGCCGTGCGCGAGGGCTTACAGCAAGAGTCTTACGCTGTTGACGTGGCCTACGACGGCGAGGAAGGCTATAACAGCGCCATGTACGACGACTACGACCTAGTCATCTTGGACGTGATGCTTCCGGGCATGAACGGCTTTGAAATTTGCCAAAAACTCCGGGCCGAGGGCAAACACATGCCTATTTTAATGCTGACAGCCAAAGACCAGAACCGCGACGTTGTTAAGGGCCTTGATACAGGCGCCGACGATTACTTGGTTAAGCCGTTTTCGTTTGAGGTGCTGCTGGCCCGTGTCCGCGCCCTGCTCCGCCGGCCACAAGAAACACTCGGTGAAGTCCTAGAAGCAGGTGACCTAAGTATGAATACCGTCACAAAAGACGTACAGCGCGGCGGCCAGTCCATAACCCTTTCCAGTAAGGAATACGCCTTGCTAGAGTATTTGCTGCGCAATAAGAATAAGGTGCTTAGCAAAAACAATATTATGGGGCATGTATGGGACTTTGATGCCGATATCCTCCCAAACACCGTCGAAGTATTTGTTGCCTATTTGCGTGCTAAAGTTGACCGTCCGTTCAAGACGCCAAACCTAATCCGAACCATCCGCGGCTTTGGCTACAAGATCGAGGCTTAAATGACCAACTACCGTGCCTGGCTAAAAAAATACGACGCCACGCTGCGCCTATCCCTATCTTATTTGGCAATTATTATGGTTATGAGCGTCGCTTTTAGTATTACTATTTTCCATACCTCAGCTCATGAAATCGGCCGGCAGATTCCTCCGGATAGTTTCTTTAGCGACCAAGTTACTGGCGCCGGCACAGCCCACGTGTTCTTCCAGAACCGTATCGACGAAGGCCGCCACGAACTTATCACCCGCCTGATTTGGCTCAACGTTGCAGTGTTTTTGCTTGGAAGCTTACTCAGTTATTTACTTGCCCGCCGGACCCTCGAGCCGATAGAGGAAGCCATGGAAACCCAAGCCCGTTTTGCCTCCGATGCCTCGCACGAGCTGCGCACCCCACTAGCCGCCATGCAAACCGAAAACGAAGTCGCACTGCGGGATTCAAAACTTGGCCTGCCCAAAGCCAAAGCCTTGCTGGTTAGTAATCTCGAAGAAGTAGTACGACTGCGTGCCCTGGCCGATACGTTACTACAGCTGGCCCACGCCGATCACCACAGCTCCCCGCCAAGCCCTGTTAAGCTGAATGACGCCGTCAGCGAAGCTATTAATAACTGCCTGAAAGCTGCACAAGCTAAAGAGATTGCCATAGAAGATACCATCCCAAAAATTACTGTTTTGGGCGATTTGCCAAGCATAGCCCAAGTGATCAGCATCTTCCTTGATAACGCCATTAAATATAGCGAGCCAAAAAATGCCATTCAGATTTCGGCCAAAACGGTTGGCAAAGAAGCTTGGCTGTCAGTGACTGATAAGGGTGCTGGTATTAGCGCCCAGGATTTGCCGCATATTTTTGACCGCTTCTACCGCGCCGACAGCTCCCGGTCAAAGCAGCATGTTGAAGGCCATGGCCTAGGCCTAAGCTTGGCCTCCAAGCTTGCAGACCAGCTGAATGGAGAGTTATCTGCCAAGAGTAAACCGGGCAAAGGCTCAGTATTTACGCTTAAAATACCCCTGGTATAACGGCTTTAAGCAAACATTAAGCATGTGAGCCCAGACTGCAAGCATAACGTAAGTCAAAGGAATAAACATGAATGTCATCACGCGCGGAATACGGAACGCTTTCCGGAATGTCATCCGTACACTATCGCTTGTCACCATTCTGGGGCTGAGTATTGGACTCAGCCTAGCAATGCTACTGGCACACCAAGCAGTCGGCGCTAAAATTGATTCAGTAAAAGCATCGGTTGGTAACACGGTTAGCGTTTCGCCAGCTGGCGTACGCGGTTTTGATGGTGGCGGTAACGCTCTCACTGAAACCGAGGTTGCTAAAGTTAAAACACTAGCCCACGTTACCTCAGTAACTGAGAGCTTGAGCGACCGCCTAACAACCACTAACACCAACTTGGTTTCGGCAATTGATGCCGGCAGCCTTGGCCAACGGTTTGCCGGCAATAGCGGCCAGTCATTTACACCTCGGCCTGATACTGGTGGTGCTACGGGTGGGCCTTCGTCATTTAGTACTGGCGGCGGCCAATCCAATGTGAGCTTTACGCCCCCAGTTACAGTCGTTGGATCCACTGACCCAACCAACCTTTCAAATAACGTTGGTGGCGGTACCTTTACGCTCAAGAGCGGCAAAGTGTTTGCCAGCAATAGCACTGAAAATGTTGCCTTGCTTGGCAGTACACTGGCCACCAAGAATAACCTCAAAGTTGGCTCAACATTTACCGCGTACGGCCAGACTGTTACCGTCGCCGGCATTTTTGACGCTGGCAATACTTTCAGCAACAACCAAGTGATAATGCCACTTGTGGCGGTTCAGACACTTAGCAGCCAGGCAGGTGCACTAACCAGTGCCATCCTAAATGTCGACTCTGTCGAAAATGTAGCCTCGGTCACGACTGCCGCATCGACAACACTCGGCAGTGTCGCCGATGTCACTAATGATTCTACCCGCGCCCAAGCATCGGTCGCACCACTACAAAACATCCAGACCATCTCGCTATATAGCTTAATTGGCTCTGTGATAGCCGGTGCTGTCATCATCCTCATGACCATGGTGATGATTGTCCGCGAACGCCGCCGCGAGATCGGCGTCCTCAAGGCCATTGGGGCCTCCAATGTTAAAGTCGTTGGGCAGTTCATGTCCGAGGCTATTACGCTCACCATGCTCAGTGCAGTTATCGGGATTGTCATTGGAGCTATCGCCGGCAACCCGATCACAAAACTACTTGTTAATAACGCCAGCTCTGGCACATCAGGCGGCCCCACGGGCGGGCCAGGCGGTGGCGGCTTTGTACGTGTACAGTTTGGCGGCATCGGCCGCGGGCTTGCTAACATTCATGCCGCAGTTGGCTTTAGCATCATCCTTTACGGTTTGCTAGCTGCCCTACTGATCGCAGTTGTTGGCAGTGCAGTGTCAGCGTTCTTCATAGCAAAAGTGCGTCCAGCAGAAGTCATGCGGGCGGAATAAGGAGTACCTATGATCGAAGTTAAAAACCTCAAGAAAACCTTTGCCTCTGGCGATACCCAAGTGCATGCCGTAAACGATATAAGCTTTAGTGTTGCCGATGGACAATTCGCCTCAATCATTGGGCGCAGCGGTAGCGGTAAAAGCACCCTGCTCAGCCTGCTTGGTGCGCTCGAAAAGCCTACCTCCGGATCGATTAGTGTTGGCGACCAAGACATCACCAAGCTCCATGACCATGCCTTGATAAGCTACCGGGCACACAAGATTGGCTTTGTCTTTCAAGGGTACAACCTAGTACCTAACCTGACCGCCCTAGAAAATGTCATGCTACCAATGGAGTTTGCGGGCGTTCCCAAAAAAGACCGCTTGGAGCGTGCCAAAGCCTTGCTCTCGCGGGTCGGCTTGAGCGACGACCAGCAGCTACGTAAACCAGCCCGTTTGAGCGGCGGCCAGCAGCAGCGCGTCGCTATTGCCCGCGCCCTATCTAACAAGCCAAAACTAATCTTAGCCGACGAACCAACCGGCAACCTAGACAGCCAAACTGGCGAAATGATTTTTGAGCTCCTACACGAACTCGCCAAAACCGAGAACACCACAATTGTCACAGTCACCCATGACCTGTCTATTGCCGGCAAAACTGATAAAACCTTCCGTCTCAACGATGGTAAACTGGTAAAGAAATAATATGGACGACTACCAAGAATACGCCCCCAAAAGCCACAAAAAGCAAGGTGCTTTCCCAATACTTCTAATTACCTTGCCGCTTTTTATCCTAGCTCTTTGTGGCCTCAGTTTTTATGGTGGCACTGCTTTCCAAAAAAGCCGTGATAAGCCACTGATGACCGTCTCCTCGGGAGTAACAACCTTTGGCACGGGTAGCGGCCCCAAATTTGGCGCCCGGATCGGTGGTGAAATTGGCAGCGTTACAGCCGTAGACGCCACGAGTATTAGCGTTCAGAGCCAGCGCACAGGTACAACTAAAACCTACACTATCGACAGCTCTACTAAAGCCCTAAATGCCGGCGCAACCGCTAATGTCAGTGATATTAAAGTTGGCGACTCTGTGTTTGTCGAAACCAGCGGCACAGATACTACAATCGCCACAACTATTGTCATCAACCCTGGCTTTAGCTCCTCAGGCGGCGGCGTGATGATGCAGTCCAACGACTCTACTAGTGGCACTACACAGGTGTCGCAGTAAGCGGCTTAGCTCTTGCCGGCAGCTTTTCTATAGACAATTCCAGTTTTTGAAAAACTAATTTGTTTTTTGATTTTTTGATACTGAGCCTCAACATTGGGCTCTAGTTTTACGCGTTTTTTGCCCATCCAGTCTTTGTATACCTCTGGGGTAACTTCTTCAGGGGTGTTACTTATTATCCCCACTATTTTAGACGAGCTGTTTATGATGATATAACGCGCCGGCTTAACTGAAGTGTTTACATGATAAGAATAGGCTTGGGTTTTTGGTGACCATACTATGCTGCAAATAACACTGCATATGACCAATGCAAAAAGACTAAACGGCATAATAATAGACACCGTTGTTATTCAGGGCTGCCTTACTGGCGGCGATTAACTCTTTCTCATACATCCTCCAACCGTTAGCATCGCGCTGCGGTACTAATAAGAGCTGTTGTTCCAACCGGCGTACTGTTGAGGTAGATACACCTAGTTCTTCGGCCGCCTGCTGTGTAGTCAGGGTTTGTTTTGCTTTGTACGACCGCAACTCGGCAACATTAAAATATCTGTTTTTACCGTCGAGCCTTACGGTGTTAATCTTACCGGCATTAGCCCAACGCCTTAGCGTGTCGGATGATACACCGAGTAATTTTGAGGCCTCACCTATCCGAATGAAGTTTTTATGTTCTACTGGCTTTTTATGCATGGATCTCAATAGTAAACCGGCAGCATACTATAAGTCAGCCGGCTAGTAGCCACATGTCTGGCAAGCTTTGCCAGTGAAATAGTTCATAGTTGTTAACTAGTTCACGAAGTACTATTAATTGAAGAACTTGATTCGAGAGTAATAATAAATCCGCTTAGGTGCGAATGGGCGGGAGACATAATGGACTATCAAAAGGCGAACAGATTGCTGAAATCCAGCTTTGATAATGGCAGCCCAACAAGCTTTCGCCGCCATAACACTATTTTGCAGGATTTTAAGATTAGCCAGTTTGCTTATCTGATTGAGGATGGCTACGTAAAAATAATTTCTTATAGTGAAAGCGGAGAAGAAATAATTCATTACGTCTACGGTAAAGGTGAGATCTTCCCATTAGGCCAGCTCTTTTTGGCCCATCCAATAGGCGACTACTTCATAGCGCTAACAGACGTAACCGTCCGTACAAAACCAATCGAAGAATTTAAGGCTTTCTTAGATGATAACCCTACTGCCATAATGCCGCTGATGCACCAACAAACTAAGCTTTTCGATCGTATTGTTAACCTCAATATGGGGGAATCAAAGCAACGTATAGCCTACCGTCTCATAAAACTAGCTGAAAGGTTTGGTACTGATGAAGGTAGCTATAGCCGCCTGGATATGAAAATAACTATCCAGGAACTAGCCTCAATGGTCCGGCTTTCAAGGGAAACAACCGGCAAGGTCATTAAGCAATTAGAAAATAAAGGTTACTTAGTTTTTGGGCGGCAACACATCATTATTCATGTAGATATGTTGAAAGAACTACTTGATACCCAACGTTCGTCTAAGCAACCGCCTGAAAATGCAACAAAAAAGCCCTAGGTATTACACCTAAGGCTCTTGTGGAGGAGCTGGCGGGCACTGCCCCCGCGTCCGCCGGTTTATCTTGGTTAGTCGTCTACAGGCATAGTTCGTTTTGCTTTCTTAGGGAACGAGTATCGAAACGAACAAACATCTCATTCCAGCAATCCTAAAGTCTTAGCAGCTAGCTAGGATAATTCTAACTGAGCGTCCTGAAGATATAGCGTGTCTTTGCACTATCAGGCATCATGCGCGACACGGAATTAGCAATTAAGCTAAAACTGGTACTGCAGCTGGCATTTGGAAGTTACCAAAGCGAGCTAACAGTGAATCTTTAAGATTTGCATCTGTAAAGGTGTGCCTATACGCTGACAAGCGACCTGCTGATCTAACCGATAAAGTCCAACGTCAAGCTTAAAGTCAGCCCCGTATGCGTCTTACGACGAACTTACATTATAACACTTTTGTCAATATCACGCTAGTGTTTAGAAGCCAAGCGGATGGTCGCAGGCACCGAGCTTGCCCGGACGGCAGACAACAAAGTGCAGGTTTTGTAGTTGGGCAATTAGTTGCATCATTTGCTTTTCACCCATCATGGAAAAGTCTGGCCCAAAACTGCGGCGTAGTATGGCCGTGGCAGCTTCTGTAACTTGCATGCCAAGTGGGGTTGGTGCCGTGATACGTTTGCGCTTGTTGTCTTTATCGATCCGGGTAGTCAGGAGGCCTTTTTTTTGCAGCAGTTTAATTTGGCGGCTAACGCTGGCTTCGGTTTGGCCAAGGCTTTCAGCTATAAACTTTTGTTGAACTTGGGGGTTCCATTCTAGCACCATTAAGATTTTGAACTGGCTCAAGCCAATGCCAAGTTGTTCTTGCAAGACTTGGTCTGACTGCTTACCAATAACGGCAGCAAGGTGCTGGATAAGGTAACCGAGATTGTTGGTAGGTCCCATATTGGTAACTGTAATACTGCATACTTAACATGTCAAGTGTTGGCAGAATACACTTTGCTGAGCCAATACCAATCCTCTAATGACAAGGTTTGGGCCCGGCGTGACGGATCTATGCCTGCTTGCTCGCACCATGACTTAATCACAGCCTTATCCAAAGCCAAACCGCCACTTAAACTATTGAGGATAGTTTTACGTTTTTGGCTGTAACCCGCCTTAACGACGTGGAAGTAAGTTTTAATATCAAAGTCGGCAAACATGGGCGCAGTGCGCCGTTTTAGGACGAGAATCTGCGAATCAACTTTTGGTGGCGGTGTAAATAACCGGGCCGGTACTTCTAGCCCCAGTGAGACTTCCCAATAGATCTGGGCCGTGACGCTCAAAATAGACATCGCTCCGGGAGCTGCGGCTACGCGTTCGGCAACTTCTTTCTGGATCAATATAACAGCCACGCTGGGCGGGTTGGGGGTTTCGCTCATGACGCGAATTAAATTACTGGTTAGGTAGTACGGTATATTGGCGACTACTTTGTAGCCAGCGGGCATGCTTGTAAAGTCAAAACTTAGAATGTCTTGCGAAACTACGTCTAGGTTGCTGGCTTTTACGCGGTCGGGTAGGGTCTTGGACAAAATGGTATCAAACTCGACGGCCGTGATGTGCTTGGCGCGGCTAACAAGCAGTTCAGTCAGTGTGCCCAGACCAGGTCCAATTTCTAGGACCACATCCTCGGCAGTAATTGCAGCACTATCACACATGGCTTGCAAACTAGCGGCATCGTGCAACCAATGCTGACCTAGTGATTTTTTGGCAAAGGGGGTATCTGTCATAGCTACCAGTTGTGACTCGATAGCCAGTGTTGATAAGCGGCAGCCCAGCTTCCGTAGCGGCGCTGGGCGTAACTTGAGCACCATTTTAATTGGGTAACGGGATTAGTCCGCCAGTCATCGCCGGCTGTTGCCATTTTTTGTGGTGGTGTGGATTGGCAAAGGCCGTAGCCGCCGTAAGTTGGGACCTCGCCGGTGAGTGGTGGGCAGCCGCCGTATTGGCCCTGAATTTTGGTTGGGCACCAGCCGGACTCATGACTCACAATGTAGTCAACGTACTGGTAATCACTGGCGGCAATTCCGGCCAAGGCCATGTCGCCCTTAATACCACTTAAAGAAGTACCAACAACTACAATTTGCGTCACGGCATCTTTGGTGACTACTTTCTGGATAAGTGTACGGCCCGTTTCGACGTTGTTTTCCAGGCTGACTTGGTAGGTAACTGTTTGCTGGCCGGGTGTTCCCTGCTGACGAACAGCGTTAGTGCCATAGGCTAGCGTATCGTCGGCGATTGTTTGAACGGGCATAGGAATTTCTTCGGTGGTCGTTACTGTCTTGGTGCCGGTGCGCAGGAAAGAGATTTGCTGGCCGGCAGTAATTGGCGTATTTACTGACGGTACAATCTGGTCATTCTTTTGCAGCAAAATATTCTTTTCGCGCATCATATCACCAATAGTTTTAGCGTGGGTGCGCAGTACTACCGGTGTGCCGTACAGGTCAACGTTTACTGGTGTGGCGCGGTCAATAACTACCTGCTCGCCAATGGCGGCGGACTTTACAAAGTTCTGGACAGGCGAAGTGATCAGCTTATCTTCAGGGTAGACGGTTTGGCCGGACTGCTGGGCAATACTGCGTGAGGTGGTAGCGGCACTATAAGCAAAGGTTGTGTTTTGGCCGTCAATCACAGTGACTGGAACCGCCCGGTAGATGTTAATGCGGAACTGGTCCTGATCAATTGACGTGGCCTCAGAAGGCTCTACCACATCACCCTGCGCCAGCGGAATATGTAACTTTTTGAGCAGCGAGCCAACAGTTTGGTGGCGGCTTGGCACAGTTTGTTGCTGATGGTCATACGAAATAATAACGATGTTTGAGCCTACATCATGCGGTAAATGGTGCGTTTGCCGCGCCAGTACATAAACCAAACCAGTAATAAGTACTAAAAATGTCAACGTAAAAAACGGTACCGCAAACGGGTGGCGGCTCATGATTTTCATTTTCGTAATGCGCCGCGGCAAACGTACCCGGCGGTAGCGCATAAAACGTAACTTAAGATCCTGAATGGTCGTAGGCAATGGAAACTCCCTGAAATACCCCTGTATTGTAGCAAAAATTGGCTACTGCGGCCAGTGCTCAACAGCGGTCAGGACTTCGGGTGCAACCTTTAGGGTAGTTAACTTGCCTCGCGGAACCCATTGCGCACTAATAACCTCTGGCCATTTGGCGCTGACAGGCTGTTGCTCAACGAGCCTTAACGCAAATAGCTGGTACCGGAACTGGAAACTATTGTGGTTGTATTCATAACTGCCGGCATCTTGCAGGATAGACGGGTCAATGGCTAGCCCTGTTTCTTCACGTAATTCGCGGCTTGCGCCACTAGCAGCCGGCTCTTTCTTATGCAGGCCGCCGCCAGGCAGCACCCACTGGCCGTTGCCAATCCAATCTTGGATAAGTAGTAGGCTGTCACCGTGAACAACCAAAATCCGAGTCCGCAGCGTACCGCGCAGTAGGCGCCCAACAACCAGCCGTACAACAAAGTACAAAGCCCGTCCTAGGTAAGCCCAGGCGCGCATCATAACTTTTCGAGTGGCGCAAAACTAATGTTTAGCTTGCGCGCGCCTTTGCCCTTAAAGTAGATGACTGCCGTGTCTCCATCTAGTTCCATGACCGTGCCAACGCCAAAAACTTGGTGCCGTACACCGTCACCTTCTTGCAGGTCTGGCACATAGCGCATCTCGCTCGGGTCAGCCACAACGCGTGGCTCATCGCCAGAATAAGATGACTGAAAACTAAACTCCGGCTCGTGCTCGTTGGTAGTTGTAAAGCTGCTGTCGATTTCGCTTAAGAACCGTGATGGCGGATTGTGCTGGACGCCACCATATAATAAACGGCCGCTCGCATAAACCATGTAGAGTTCTTGGCGGGCGCGGGTCATACCCACATAACAGAGTCGGCGCTCCTCTTCCATCTCGCTTTGGTCATAAAGGGCGCGTGAATGTGGAAAGATGGTCTCCTCTAGGCCGGTCATAAATACCACCGGGAACTCCAGGCCTTTGGCAGCATGCAGCGTCATCAGGGTTATGGCATTACCATCAAAATCGGCGCTATCCAGGTCGCTAACCAAGGCAACTTCTTCCAAAAAGCCGTCGAGCCCAACATCTTGGTACTCTTGGGCAACGCTGAGCAGTTCACGGACGTTTTCCTGGCGGGCTTCGCCTTGCGGCGTGCCGTCGTCAAGATAGTGTAGGTAGTCGATGCGCCGGAGCAGCGAGTCAATCAGGCCAGAAACGCTAGCATCTTCCATGACAACGCGCATGGCCATGAACATATCACCAAGCTCGGCAAAACCTTTACGGGCTTTGGGCGTCAGTTCCTGGCAGTCACCAGCCCGGTTTAGCGCCTGCAGCAAAGTTAAACCCTGCAGCTGCTGCCAGGCAAAAAAGGTTTGCACCGATTTGCTGCCGATGCCACGGGTTGGCACATTAACAATGCGCTCAAAACTAATCCGGTCTTCCGGCTGAAAAATTACCCGTAGGTAGGCCAGCAAATCTTTGATTTCTTTACGGTCATAAAAACGCTGGCCACCCACAATCCGGTATGGGATACCGTAATGCACCAGCCCTTCTTCTATCGAACGGCTCTGGGCATTGGTGCGGTATAGTACCGCAAAATCTTTATATTTCCGCATGCCGCCGTCAACGCCGTTACGGATCCGTCGAATAATAGCTTCAGCTTCGGCCCGCTCACTAGAGACTTGGAGCATTTGTACCGGCAGGCCGTCACCAGCATCGGTCCACAGCTGCTTATCGGAGCGCTGGGCGTTGCGGGTAATCACTGCATGCGCCGACTTTAAAATGTTGCCGGTGCTGCGATAATTTTGTTCGAGTTTAATGACAGTGCAGTCTTTGTAGTCGCGCTCAAAATTGAGGATGTTCCGGAAGTCGGCTCCTCGCCAAGAATAAATCGATTGCCAGTCATCACCAACGACGGCAATGTTGCGATCAACATTAGTTAACATGTTAACTAATTTATATTGGGCAGCATTTGTATCTTGGTATTCGTCAATCATGATGTATTTGAACTGGTCTTGCCATTTTTTGCGAATTTCGGGCTGGGCTTGCAACATGCTTACTGTGCGGTTGATTAAATCGTCAAAGTCTAGGGCTGAGGCATCCTTGAGCGCCCGTTCATATAGAGGGTAAACCTGGGCGGCAACTTTTTGGGCGGGGCTCCCTGCAGTACTGGCAAACTCGGCCGGTCCTATCATATCGTTCTTGGCGCTGCTGATAATGCCGGAGATAACCCGGGCTGGAAACGCCTTTTCGTCTACCATTATTTGTTTGCTGGCTTGCTTGACGGCTGCCTGGCGGTCGCTTTCGTCGAAGATAACAAAGCTACGGGGTATACCAATGTGATCGCCGTCTTGGCGAAGTAAGCGGACACAAATACCATGAAACGTGCCCATGTATGGCATAAAGCCGCGGTTGTCGGCATTTTGGCCGAGAAGCTCGGCTACGCGGGCGCGCATTTCTTTGGCGGCCTTGTTAGTAAAGGTGACTGCCAGAATATTAAATGGCGTGGCACGCTTGGTGGCAATTAAATAAGCAATGCGGTGAGTGAGGGTCTTGGTTTTGCCCGAGCCGGCACCAGCCTGAATCAACAGCGGGCCTTCGGTAGTTTCGACGGCCCGGCGCTGCTCTGGATTGAGCCCAACTAACAGATCATCATGCATCAATATATTTTAGCAAAAACAGCGATTTTAATCTGTTGTAACTTAATTTGAGAAGAAGTGCGTCACCGGATGGATGTTATCTATATGGATCAGGCCGGCATCAAGTGATATATCAAGCCAGGCGAGTGCCAGCACTAGGCCCAGTAGTATGCCCAGGGCAATGAATTGCTCGGCGCGTTTTTGCTCTATAGCATTGATTTGCAAAAAGTACTTCTTGCTATCGGCCAGTTTTTGCAACTCAACCTGGCGTTTAGCTTCGGCTTCCTCGGCTTCGGCCTCAACAGCCTCAGCACTGCTATCTGGTGCCAATATGGGCTGGTCCTGCTTTTCGGTAGCTGCCGGTTCGGCCTCAGGCTCAACTTCAGTTTCAGTTTTTGCAGGTTCTTCTATTGTCAGTGGTGCAATAACAATATTGTGCTTAGGCTCAGCGGCTGGCTCTTCAGCCTCGGCCGGAGCTTCTGGGACAAGGACGTCTGCCTTGGCCTCTACTACCTGTTCAGATCCAGGAACGGTGCCTGGCATAGGTGTGCTGCTTGGTAGGTCTGGCGCGCCCTTTACTTCGGGAACGGGGGTTGTGGATTCGTTGGTAACCATCGGGTCGCGCAAAATTTGGCGGTTATTAACTATAACCGGCTTGGAAGTATCCTCGGCTGGGGTCTTGCCGGGTTTGTGCACGTCAATGACTTGCTTGGCGCTGGGTTTACGTTTTGCTTCAGGCATGGTCTTCAGTTTGGTTTTGGACGTCATAAGCAATCTCTACAATATCGGTGAATTGCCGGTAATTAAGGCTAGCAGCCCCCACAAGTACACCGTCGCAGCCCGGCAAACTCAGGTAAGCCCGGGCATCGTGCGGCTCAACGCTGCCGCCGTACAAAACGCGGGCATTGCTGGCGGCAGCTTCACCATATAACTCTTTAATAATTTGGCGGATATACTCCATGGCCCGCTGCATGTCTTCTGGCTTTGAAGGCTCGCCGTCAAAGGTGCTAATTGCCCAGATTGGCTCATAGGCGATCACTATTTTTTCGATTTCCTCGGCTGTCAGGTTGGAAACTGCACTGGTAACTTGGTCATGTATAACGCGCTTGGCTTCGCCTTGGGCACGTTCGTTCTTGGTTTCGCCAACACAGAGGATGGGCGTAATACCGTTGCGCACAGCAGCCTGGACTTTGTCACGGATTAGCTCTAAGCCTTCCTCAAAGTAAATCCGGCGGGCGGAGTGGCCAATAATTGAGTAGTCGACCAGGTCGCGCATCATGGCAAACGACACTTCGCCGGTGTACGGGCCATCATCTTTAGGGTAACCGTCCTGGGAAGCGAGCTTAAAGCGGCGGCTATCGATCTCGAGACTAATTGGCTGCAGCGTGAGCATACTTGGCGCCAACACAACTTCGATCGTGCGATGGGTTTTGATGTGCTCGTGCAAGCGGTGCACCAAAATACTGGCTTCACTTGTAGAGAGATGCATTTTCCAGTTGGCGACGACGAGTTTTTTCTTCATAGTGTTCATGCTTATTGTACTACGTATTCCTAAGAGCCTCGACACCAGGCAATTTACGGCCGCCCATTAGTTCTAAACTGGCACCGCCACCGGTGGAAACGTGGCCAAAGGCTTTAACAAGTTTGCGGGCTTCAACATAGCCAACGGTATCACCACCACCGACCACCGTAAACGGCTTGTGGCCAAATTCGCCGAGCAAGGCTTCGATAACCAGTTCGGTACCGTGGGCATAGGGGCCAATTGGGCCTTGAAGCCCGGCAGTTTCGGTAACACCCATGGTGCCATTCCAGATAACGGTGTTGGCCAGCTGGACGCCGCCGGCAATAAATGAGCCGCTAAAAGGGCCAATATCTAGGATGTGCTCGTGGGCATGGACTTTGCCGCTAGCAGCTGTGGCCCGTTTGGGATAACTCTCTATATCGGCAATAACGTGGGCACTAAAGTCGACTATACGGGTTGGTGCGGTTTTATCAATTTTTTCGGCTACTACGGCGTCATGGGGTACAGCGAAGACAAATGGCCGCTTACGGGCTTCGGCGGCGGCGCGGCGCAGAAGATCGCGGGCTACCGGCACATCGGCCTTGTCGTATAAACTATCGCCAACAGCAACGCCCTGGGCAGCCAGAAAAGTGTTAGCCATGGCGCCGCCAACGGCGATAAAGTCGGCAATTTCGATAAATTTGTGTAATACATCAATCTTTTCGGCAATTTTGGCGCCGCCAACAATCGCCATCAGTGGCCGCTCGGGGGCTTCCATGACTTTGGTAATGGTATCGACTTCTTTTTCCAGCAGCAGACCGGCAACACTTGGTAGGTAGTGGGTCACCGCTTCTGTGCTGGCGTGGGCCCGGTGGACAACACCAAAACCATCCTGGACAAAAACGTCGGCCAAATCAGCCAGCTGCTTAGCAAATTCTGGGTCGTTAGCTTCTTCTTCAGGATGGAAACGGAGGTTTTCTAATAATAAGACTTCGCCATGCTTGAGCGTACTAGCAGCTTTGCGGGCTGGCTCGCCAATACAGTCAGTTGCAAAAGCTACTGGCCTGTCGAGGATTTGTTGCAAACGCTTAGCAACTGGGAATAGGCTGTTTTCGGTATCGCCAGGACCAGTTGGACGGCCAAGGTGTGAGCAAACAATCAGCCGCACGCCTTGCTCTAACAGGTAGTGGATAGTTGGCAATGATTGCTGAATGCGGTAATCATCGGTAATCTTACCGTCTTCAAGGGGAACGTTGTAGTCGGCACGAAGCAGCACGGTTTTGCCGTGCAGATCTATATCTCGTACTGTTTGTTTGGTAAACATTCCCACCCTTACCGCTTATGTTACGCCTATTCTAACACGCGTACCTTGATTGTGTCTGTAGTCCCTACCACCCCTGGGTGTTTGCCAGAAGCCGTGACCACAATGTCGCCGCGGTGTAGCACTTTTTTATCACGCAGCCAGTTGGTCAGCTTGGTAGCGGCATGGGCATCAATTGGACGGGTATAGCTCTTTACGCCAAATACAATCGCTAGCTGTTGCGTAGTGCGGACGTCACTGGTAACGGCAATAATTGGCACGTTTGGCCGGCGGGCAGCCAGCTGCAAGGCTGTCGCCCCGGAACGGGTTTCGGCCACGATGGCTTTGGCTTCAATGCTATCTGCCAGGCTCAAAATAGCTTTACTGATTGAGGCTTGGCGGCTATGGTCTTCACGCTCAGGGTATTGGACTTTGAGTGGCGCATTATCTTCTGTGTAGCGGACAATGCGCTTCATGGTCTCAACTGCTTCAATCGGGTATTTACCGTTGGCTGTTTCATCGCTGAGCATTACACAGTCAGCACCAATCAGGACAGCCGTGGCGACGTCCGATACTTCGGCGCGGGTAGGTTCGGGCATTTCGACCATGCTGGCCAACATTTGGGTGGCAACAATTGTGGGTTTGGCATAGCGCAAGCCGAGGCCGATGATTTTGCGTTGCACAATTGGCACGCTTTCGGCCGGAGTTTCAACCGCCAGGTCGCCGCGGGCGATCATCACGGCATCGGCTTCGCGGACAATAGCGTCTAGGTTATCAACGGCAGCTTTGGTCTCAATTTTAGCAATAATCCGGGCCGTGCTCTTCATGCCTTTGAGTAGGGTACGCAAGCGGCTGATGTCGTCTTCGGTCTGCACAAAACTTAGGGCCACGTAGTCAATGTCTTGGGCTGAACCGTAAATGAGGTCGGCGCGGTCTTTGGGCGTAATAATGTCACCGCCAAAATCAGTGTCCGGGAGGTTCATGCCTTTGCGCTTGAGCAAGAAGCCGTCATTTTCAACCCTGGTGTGGACAATGCCTTGCCTGACCTGGGTAACGGTAGTCCGGACCCGGCCATCAAACAGGTAAATGCGCTCGCCGGCTTTAACTTTTTTGGCTAGGTCGTACTGCGTTGGCAGGTGGCCAGTTTCTATATAATTAGCGTGGTAACCAAAGCTGAGTGCCTGCCCCGCCTTTACTTCAACGACGCCATCAAAATCACCAAGACGGATCTTGGGTCCCTGCAAGTCCTGGATAATAGCAACTGGCTTGCCATATGCCTCAGAGGCTTCACGGATCCAATTGATTTGCTGGGTGCGCTCCTCGTGTGTGCCGTGGCTAAAGTTGAGCCTAATGCCATTTGCCCCGGCTTTAATGAGGCCTAAAATCTGTTCGTAGGTATTGGTAGACGGGCCAACTGTTGCGATGGTCTTGGTCCGTTTAAATTTTTGCAGCGGCACTTTGGGCGCTATGTCGGTTTGATGCATTTTTGTTCCACCCTAGACTAGTTCTACTTAAGCTTATTATACCCTGTTTAACGTAAAAATAAACCTGTTATTTGACCGGCGCGCGGCGCTGATGAATGTGAGCCACAGCCGTCCCGGTGGCTACTGCCGCAATAAAAAGCGTTACAGTCTGAGTTGGGCCAGTATTGGCAAGCTGGCTAGTCGAACCTGCAGCCGAAGAACTGGTGCTGGTTGAAGGCGTTGATGGCGCTGGATTTGATGGGGTAGTCGACGTAGGGGTGTTAGATCCGGCCTGCGAACCGCGAATACGCGATATGCCCGGAGCTGGCGTATTTTTTGAATGACGCGATGCCAAAACGGCAAACACTAAAAAGCCAACGAGCACTACAAAAATGACTGCTGTCAGGATTTTTTGGCTACGACTTTGCTGCATGGTTGACTCCTCTTTAAGAAAAACTGATTATATGAAGCCCACTTACTTTAAATTATACGCCTACCTCTGCATTCTTTGGTAAAAATCCTTACAGGGATACGCTTATGCTTGCAAGCGGCGTAGCGTCCGTGAATAATAGGGCGCATGAGTCTTGAGACAACTCCCAGCAGCACCTACACCAACTGGGAATTGCCTATTACCGATACAGAAGCTGGTTACTGGCAAATGAGCATGGCTGCAGCCAACACCCTCCTCAAAGAAGTTGCACCCTTCCCTACCCTTGCCCAACATGGCGAAGCCCTAGGAAAACAGTTCGAGGCCCTAGAAACCTACACTATCGACGGTGAGTCTGTAATGTGGCTAGCGAGCAGCGTACAGCAAGGTTCAAAAGCCCGCGTAAGCAACGGCTCCGACCCGCTCGAACCTGGCATCCGCCTGGCCTGTGAATGCGACTTTAATTACCGCATTATTGACAGGACATTTGGCAAAGAGGTATTCCGAGTATTTAAGGCCGGCTGCCAAGCGCGGCAAAAGCTCATCACCGCCCGCCAAATTAATGTTTCTGACAGCCTTGGTTTTGATGCCCGCAACCAGTTCCGCCCAAGTTTTCCATTTCATAAGCTCAACCCGAAGCCAGCCGTCGAAGAAGCTATTTTGACCATTATTGAAGCAGCCACCACCGAGGGCGAATGGATTGGCAACCAAGTGGGTGGCCGAGTCACCGTGCCAATCATACAGAGCATTTTAGGCATGCCGCGCGGTGGCGATGACCACGAAAAAGGCCCGGCCCTGCGCGACGCCCGCTGGAAATACTTCCACGACCTAGTTGCTGCCGGCCGTGTCATCCAGGGGCCGGCTTGGGAACTCAAATTGCCGCGCAAGCGCCTACTACGGACCTGAACATCCAATAAAAAAGGACCACTTTGCAGTGATCCGTTTTTATTGGTGAACTACTTGCGTTCGAATTGGAACGCAATACTGTTAGAACTAGACAACTGGTATACCACATTAGTTCAGTCAACAAGGGTATTAACATACCAGCAGCTATAGGAACTGAAAAAATGATGTTAATTGAAGCAAAAACTGAAAAAAAGTCGGTAGGGGTACTCCCGACAGCTATAACGGCTTTAGACCCGCGACAAGAGAAGTTTATTGAGCTCTACTTTACAGCAGAGAGTGTAACGTTTGGGAATTGCTACCAGTCAGCAATGAGCGCAGGCTACACCTCAGAGACTGCTCGTAATCTGACGCACAATCGGCCCAAGTGGTTATCGGAAAAACTCGGACAAATGCAAACTATGGAGCCAGAACTGTTATTACTCAAGCTGACCACCATTATTAATAATGAGCGTGAGACGACGCGCGATAAATTAAAAGCTATAGATATGATGATGAAGCACTACCAAATGTTTGGTAAGCGCTCCATAACAAATGTACGAATTAAATTTCAAAGCGTTCTTGACTAGTTCTCAAAGCTGTTGCCTTGAACTATAATGAACGGAGATGGCAGGAAATAAGGAGCAACTAATCATTGAGGCAGTGCAAACTGTCTTTTCTGATGCGACAAAAGTTTCAAGGATTGGATCAGACAAACGGCTTAACAGCGAGACTTTCAAGGTAGAGTTTTCTGATAAAACACCAGTGGTCATAAAACTTCTTAGGGTTACCCGTTATGTTAAACCTGAGGAATTAGAGCAGGAAAAGAACGCGCACGAAGCTATCAAGAGTTCTGGCCGTGATATCCCAGTTGGAGAACTACTATCTTTCGGTACTCTAAAGGTTGGCTCAATGAGTATGCCCTACCTTGTATTCCCCTATATCGATGGTGCTGATTTGGCTCGCTGCATCTCCAAGTCGGGCGCTTTTTCAGAGCAAGAAGTACATAAATTTGTTGATTTTGGTGTAAGAGTTATAAATGACCTACGAGAACTTGGAATAATCCATCAAGATATTAAGCCTGGAAATATTATTAAAAGTTCTGATGGCTACATGGTAATTGATTTAGGTATTGCGAAGTTTATAAATTTCAGCCGCCCTGAACTTGCGAAACCCCAAGGGCCAGCACGCTATTTATCACCAGAAAAGACTAGGCTTGCTCTACATAAAGCCCCGAAAAATGAACGTCAGCTTACATTTGCCAGCGATCTTTACTCTTTAGGAGTAGTAGCTTTTGAGTTGCTGTGCGGTCATGGTTTTGGTAGGACATGGGATGTAAGTCAGCGACACACCTATTCAGACAAAATACGATCAGGTGAGGTACTAGATATTAAAGATGAGGCTCTTCGAGAGAAGCTTGCGGCACTTCTAGAAATAAGCGTAGCAAGTAGAACCATCAAAAGTAGTGCGCTTTTCAACATTCCTATTAATGCGCATTCCTACGCTAGACAATACTGGATATATGGACCATCTCAGAAACCGATGAAAACATTCCTGAAGGATCATCCTGACGTTTCGCTGGGCATGGTTATCCCTTCAAAAAAATGCTCAGATTCAACCAAGAAATTTATCACTAGCATGAAAGATAAAGGCGTCAGCATTATGGTTGATCCATTAACTTATCGTATGCAGTTTAACAGCGATAATCATGAAGATCCATTAGCGCGACTTCCTTACTATTTGGATCGAATCGATGAGCACTTTATTACAGACCCTATAAAAATAGGCGACTTTACTGAGAGCGTAATTAAGCATCAAATTGAATTTGAGCCAAATTACTACATCGCTCCTTACTTTTACGCTGAAAAGCCTTCTGACAGTTTGTTAGACCTGAGCTTCAACACTTATAAAATGGCCGATAAAATCTTAAAACGAGAGAATCATAATGAGCCTCTCGCATTCGGCGTTGTTATTTCAAAACAAATACTAACGAATCAAGAATATCTCGACGACTTGATAGATCAGTTGATTATGCATTCTGATTTTGATTACCTGTATGTTCAGTTTGAAATGCCTAAAGCCAGTCACTTACCGTTTGAGGATAAGCGCATTCTAGCAGGCATCAGCGATTTCATAGATAAAATCTCAGTTTTTAAAGCATTGATGATATCTAATATTGACCAGTCCGTAGTCTGCCCCTTTGCAAGCAACAATTTTGCAATTGCTATTAATCCGAAGGAGCCCCGTAAGCACGACATAGAGTATTTCATAAAACCACGTCCTCGCGGAGTGCGACGATTGAGTGAAAATATTAGGAACCGTGTCTACATTAGCGATTTGTTCAGTGACCTCGATATTGATCGAGATATTAGTAAGGACAGCTTCGACGACTTAAACAAAACCCTTAACATGGGGAGTGACTCGATGTACTCCAAACAAGTAGGCGGAGTTGGTGGCTTTAAGACGACAGATACCGACTTGCGCACACTGCACTTCATGGATAGCTTCGGTGGACAGATTGATAAGATCGCCGCGCATCCTGTAGGCACTGAAGATCGTAAAAAGGTCGTATACGATATGCTCGATCATGCTGAAGAGTGTTTTTCTAAATTAGATAGCGCGGGCATTATTCTAGATGCCCAAAATAAAGGAAGCTTTATCGAAGTATGGCGTGATACGCTGACTTAGACATTTGCAATCGTGCTTTCATAGGCAGTTGCAGCAAACAAATTTGGCTTTATTTCAGACCTACTAGGCTCAAATAATATCTCTAATCCTTCGTCACTAACTTCAATAAGACCTACATTGTATTTCCTAAATTCATCGATCTCTTTTAACGCCCTGTGCACATAAGGAGAGTAAAGTGCGAGATATGACTTGTTAGCATAGTCTTTGTATCTATAAGCTTGATACAGCCCTCTACGCCAATCTTTCAACTTCGCTTCAATGGCTACGACATCACTGAAGCCAATCTTATAATCTTTAACTCTTTTGAAAGATCCATCTTCAAGTTCTTGGATGTAGCCGTTATTGACCAGGTAAGTTATAGCTTCAGTCCTCGTCGATACCGAAGCTATCCTCTGTTTGAACATAGTGACATTGATAATTTCATCATAGCCAGACAACTCGGTAAGCAAGCGCAAGATGTCAGTCGAGCTTATAGGGCCAGTCTTTATTCTTTTACGAGCTACCCGATTATCTAGGTTGTAAAACACTACATCCGCTATACCATAGCCTGATGGGAGCTCACGAGCCTCATACTTAAAACTACCCAGCTTGTGCTTGTTGGCGGATAAGATGGGCAACATCTCTGATTCGTACGTTAGCATTGAGTGCACACCCTTATTATAATCGTTTTTATTTTTTTCTTAGTGCTTACGCTTTTATGTTAGCACTTAGGAAGAGTTATTCAAATTATTGAATCAAAGCCAAGTACCATTCATTTTTGATTCCATAGGAAGCCAGTCATCGTACCTATAATCTCCGTTGCTGACTTGCTTTGGATTTGCAATTGGTAGGCACATATTAATATCAGGTATTAGCTCGACTATCTCTTTTAATGCAGTGAACTTGATCGGCTTATTTTGGCTATCGAAAATCTCAAAAGTACCTTTCGCTCCTAGGACTTTATGTTTTCCGCTCCCGTCGAACTCTAAAATCAATACGGGCTTCATTTCGCTGAACGACATCACAATACCCGCTTCTTCATAAGTGATGTCAGGTCTCTCGCCTTCGCAGAATGCCTCATATTCTAAATATTGCTTATGAAGGTCGCTGAAGCCCAGTCCTTCTGTTCTAGACCTTAGTTCTATCCCATCCCGTTTAGGGTTAAAGGCAAAGAAATACAAGTATTTTTGAGGACCGAGAATAGAGCAAAACCTATCCGCATACCAATAAAATAAAGGTTTGGTATCTGTAGGTGGTTTCAGACTATCAAAAAGCATATCTGAATTATGAAAGAGAAGCATATTCTGCATAGTTAGCTTATTCGTTACCCTAAAATTTAAGTTTTACTAGCAGAATAAACCACTAAATTTGTCGCTACTGCTACTTGGCACGTTTTGGCATTTTGCTTTGTTATCTGCTGCATCACGTTTATTTTGCTGTTCTTGTTGGTACTCAACCAGCTGCTTTTGTTGTTGAAGCGCACTATTCTTTTGGTCTATTTGTTGCTTTTGAATATATACCCAAGAGCCAGTTGCCCCTAATAAAACTAAAGTTATACAGATTATAATTGTCAGTTTAAGCGTTTTAGAATGATTTTGGTTCTTGGTCATGCCATCTCCTATTTATGTAATATCGGCGGCAACCAAAAAGCTCGCCGCCAGCGATGGCCGAAGCCACCTACAAACCTTTCGGAATGCAACTACATGGAAATAGCGCTCTGACGACGAGCTTATTATTTCCATGTAGATTTGATGACCATGCCCTTACGAGTTTAGGTCGTGGGTCGAATGAACGACTTGTCCTTGATTATACCTTAGAGAAAGCAGCAATACGCACACGATGGTATAATTAGGTTACATTCGCCTATAAGGTTCATTAACCATACTTTGTAAGTTCGTCTGAAAACAGATAATAAACCCGCGTCGAGAGTGATTGGACGGGAACGAGCAAGAAGGGTCATTATGACACTTTGGTTAATTTACTATCTCCAAGAAAACCAATAATATCCATAAAAGAGGCTCGGAAGCTCTTAGGGGCATCAGCAAAAGATTTAACCAACGAAGAGTTATTTCAGCTTATTAATGACACAGAAACAGTGGTACGGATTGCCGTGCGTCGATATGTCTGTTCCATAAATGATAAAAATAATGATATCATGAGGGCTAAAGGAACAAGAAAATCATGAAGCGTGCTGTCATATATCTAAGGGTTTCTACGACAAAGCAAACCGAAGGGGCAAGCCTTGAGACACAGCAGATGACGTGCCAAGACTGGGCTTCTCGAAATCAAGTGCTGGTGGAAAAGATATATCATGACGACGGTGTTTCAGCTAAGACGTTAGACCGTCCAGCCATGAAAGAGATGCTCAGCTATTTAGAATCAAACAAAGGGAAAGTCAGCTACGTCGTTACCTATCAAACAGATCGACTAACAAGGAACGCTGCTGATTTCTTTGCGCTTCGTGCCACCCTATCCCAGATAGGCGTTGAGTACAAGAATATTAATTCGAGCTTGGAAGAAAGTATTAATGATGAGCTTATTCAGGGTATAGAAGCCGTTCTAGCGCAGCATGATAATAAAGTAAAGTCGGTACGTGTCCGAGATAACATGAAGCGTCATGCGAAAGAGGGTTATCGCATGAGCAAAGCACCACATGGGCTCAAAAATGTTAGAGACGTACTTGGAAAATCTACACTAGCTCCAATGGAAGGTGTAGGCGATAAAGTCACAGCAATTCTCGAGGCGTATGCAACGGGGGCATATACGGTGGCTAGTCTACTCACACTGTGTGAAGAGATAGGCCTTCAAACCGCTTCTGGTAAGCCTATGAAAATTCAGATTATTAGTAAAATGCTCAGAAACCCTACTTACGCAGGGCTCGAACAAAGCGCGCATACGGACGGACAGCTTATTCCATCTAGGTTTAAAGGTGTTATAACTCCTACTGTCTTTTATCGAAATCAAGATTTGTTAAGGAAGAATAAGAACTCTGCAGCTAAGTACAAGCGTAATAATCCAGAGTTTCCGCTACGCCGCTTCTTAGATTGCTCAAATTGCCATAAGCCGATCACTGGGAGTAGTCCAAGGAGCGGGTCAGGCAAGCCATCTCCACGCTATCATTGCTCTAGATGTAAAGTGCCCTCGATTAATCCTCAAGAGCTTCATGAGCAGTTCTTACATTTATTAGCTTCTCTAGCTCCAGACCCAGGAATGGAGAAGTTTCTAAAAGAGGTTATTGTGCGTGTCTGGCGTGAAGAAACTCAGACCCTCTCTACGCAGCAGAAGAGGCTTCACAAAGCCCTAGAAGAGCTCACAGAACGTAAAACGAAGGTAATTGAGATGCTTGTGTCTGGTGAGATCACACCTGAAGAAAAGAGAGGCTTAACCACAAAAATTAATGAAGAGAGTGATGCCACAGAAAAACAACTTGCAAGCGTAGGTTCAATGTCCAGACTAAAAACTGACACAATTGATTATGCACTGCAGTTTATGTCGAACGCTCCTCGTATATGGAGCAACGCCTCTATAGAACATCAGATAATCTACCAAAGATTAGTGTTCCCCGAGGGCTTAGAGTATGACTTGGCAAAAAACGAATTTGGAACGTCGAAATTGAGCAGGCTTTACAGATTGGCAACCATCAAAAAAGACCCATCATTTAGTGATGAGTCTCATTTGGTGACCCCTAGGAGAGTCGAACTCCTCTTACCAGGATGAAAACCTGATGTCCTAACCGATAGACGAAGGGGCCACGGCGCAGGAACGACGATTGTATGCTTGCATATAATCTTGTTCCGAGCACGTGGCTACTGTATGCAAAGCATACAGGGCCGATAGTTTGTAAGGTACATCCGCCTGACGGCAGAACCGATAAATAGTACCATAACAGAGGCCAAAAGAAAATCCCCCCGAATATAAAATCCGGAGGGATTTTGCTTTTTTAGATTGTTTGTTCTTTATGAGCGGTCAGTCACGATTACTCTTAAACTGGCTGCATCATAGCACATTTTGCGACAAATCGCTAGTGCTTATCCACAGGCGGCTTATTCGCTAACGCGGCGGCCGAGGAACAAACGGTAAGCAAACGCGCTTGCGGCTGCAACTGCACCAAACAGGGCTGCAACGTCGCCGGCACCGGTGTTAACCAGGGTGGTAGGCTTTGTTGGGGGCTGTGGTGTGGTGCTAAAGCTGACAGTCTGGGCACAGTTTGCGTTGGTGTTAGTAGCTGCACCGTTTGCGGTCGTAAAGTGTGCGACTGCAGTTACAGTGTAGTTACCATCAGCTGCAAACTGGTGTGTCTTACCGACAGGGCTGTCACTCATTAGCTGGGCGGTCTTATCGCTCCAGTCAATGGTGAAGTTGTCAAAGGTGGCACCAGTGCTTTGGCTGGTTGTTGCGCTAGCAACGGTGACAGTGCGGGTAGCCTTGTCAACGGTGAGCGTAAAGGCCTTGCAGCTGTAGGTTGGGCTTTCGTGATTACAGTTGCTTGGGGCAACGGTAACACTTGCCTGTTCCCAAATCGCACCAAAGCCTTCTGGGGTTGCAAAGGCCTTGTTAACCAAAGTGGTTGGCGTACAAACGTCGCTACCAGGCTGGTCAATTGTGGTCGTGTAGTACAAGTAGGCGTTATCACCTGGGGCATAGTCGCCAATGTTTACATGAACAGTGCGTCCATTGTCTTGGATTGCGCTGTCAGAAATTGGCGTACCGGCTGGGTAGTTGCCGTTAACAAGCTTAACGCTGCCAGGAACTACGGTCAGGCCTGCAGGAACTTGGTCAACAATGTCAACGTGGCTGAGGGTAGTTGCACCAGTGTTGGTGAAACCAATCTGCCAAGCAGCACTTTGGCCGCCCTTAGCGTTTTCGGTGTCAACCCATGCGTGGGTCTGGTTTACGATATCAACTTTCTTGTTGATGCTGTAACGTGGCATGTTAACTTTGACTTTGATAGTCACAACGACCATCTGTTCGAAACAACCCTTAACGTCACCGTTAAGTGCGTCGGTACCAATTTTGGCACCGCTACCAACGATAGTGTCAGGTAGGGCTGCGTCAATGTAGTTACCCTTAATGTGAGCTGAACCGGGGACGTAAGCCAGTGAGAAGAACCCACCGTTTGCGGCACCCATGTCGAGCGTGTCACTAACAACTGTTGGAGAAGCAGTGCTTGAGCTAATGAAAGCTTCGGCTTGCTGGTTCTTAGCAGTAGTGCCTGGAAGGGCAACACGGACACTAGTGTCTTTGGCAATACCAACACCACTGGCGTTCAGTGATGGGTCGGCGCCGTTGTGGACGTAAACTTCGAGAGTCAGGACTTCACCATCCTTAACCTGTGGCATAGGGTCGGTGTAGGCTGAGCTGTCTGAGTACAGACCGTTGAAAAAGTTGCGTTCGTCGCCAATGTTTGGAACGTTGGTGAACGAGTTGAACGTTGGGTGGTCAAACCCGGCAACACCTTGGGTGTATACCTTGGTTGGACGATCCGAGCCAAGAGTTGCTTTTGCAACGGTAGGAACTGCAACTACGCCTAGGGCGAGCAGTGCACCGACAATGAGCAATTTGGAACGGTTTGAGAAACGTGAAAGTAGTTTCATATAACCTCCTTATGAGATTGGTAAATCAAAAAATAAATACTGTGACTAACTGATTTGCTCGCGAATTGTTAAATAACGATAGGTTGAGCGGCTTCCACCTGCAAGCTCTCCTACGCAATTAAAGCGATTTTAGCATAATGATCAACATATGTCAATACTACGCTTATGCTTACAGGGGTGTTTAGGACACTTAACTTGTTAAGGAACGTTAGCAGTAAGGCAAGCCCTACTTAACATTGCGGCAAATCAAATCATTACAATACATATAAATATGGTGGAGAGGAGCGGTTTGAGAAGAAATTAAGTGAAGGCGTAAAGCCAACAAGTTTTCGTCTCAAGACCGCTCCAGTGTGACATCACCAGGCTGCGAATCCGTGAGGATCCAGCGAAGCCGTACGTATGGGCAGAGTTTGCGCTTGCCGCGCTTGGATAGTCCCGGGGGAGACCATTCTCTGCATCCTCACTGAAGCCATTAGTAGTCGTGGGGACGACTGGCTACTTCAGGGGCACTGCTGCACACTACGGGGCCGGTGAGGGCGTGGCCGTGGCGTGCGGGGCACTCGTGTTACTCGGGGCTGGGCCCGGGCTCGACGTGTGCGGGGGTGGTGTGGTGTTTGTGGCACCAGGACCCGAATCTCCCTTACCAGGGGAGGGGTTCGCCGTCGGAGGCGGGGTGTACGGCGTAGGCGAGCATGCGCTCGTCTTAGTGACAGGCCGTGGGCAGTATCCACCGGGGGGCGGGGTCCTGACCGGAGTGGCTTTAGTCACTGGGGGCGCGAAGTTCGCGTCCTTGCCGCACTGCTCATGCACCTTGGAAGGTGTACACGAGGGTGTTGGGTTGTGGGTCGGACCACAGTTGTGCTTGCACGGCGTCGGCGTCGGGTGGTGACCCGGTTTCGACGGCTTGTGCGGCTTGACACACGTCGGAGTCTTGAAGACCTCCGGGCGCTTGTCACCGACGTTGAAGCCGATCACCTTCAGGGGGGCACAGCCTCCCTTGAGGGTCACGGACATCGTGAGGGCGGGCAGGTTCTCCTGATGGGGGTTGATTCCCACTTCGGATAGTCCGCCAACGCTCAGCCCACCAGCTGTCAGGTGATAGTTCGTGACACTCGCAAGCGAGCGCACATCACCCAGACTGAAACGACCGATCAGCGTGTCCACCTTAGAGGCGACCTCCTGCCATTCGACGTTCTTACTGGCTGCCACCTTGACTTGCGCCGAGGTGGGCTTTTTGACATCCATCAGCGGAATGTAGCTGGCCGCTATGTCGTTGATCTGCGAAGCGTCGCCCGCGAAGGGACTCAGCCACGAGTTCAACGAACCGACGTTCACGCCGTCCACGGTGAGGTGGGCGAGCATGTTCGCGATGGACGATCCGAGCTCAGGGTCTTCACAGACCGCTGCGTATAGCGCGCGTCGCTTCTCAGCGGGCGTGCTTCCTGCGAGCGGTGTGCTCAGTGCATCGCTCCACTTGCGCGGAGGGACAGACTTGAGAACCCCGATGACATAGCCGACGATGTTGCCATCGACCTTTCCACCCGTCTCACTGACGACCGACTTGCAGTCGACGCTCGACGTTGACACGGTCAGCAGCTTTGTCAGCGCTGGGCCGTTGTCGATGGGGGTTCCGTCTGCACTTGCCTTGCCGCCACTGCCGAAGCCTCCCGTGAGGAGGGCCGCCAGAGCGAGGACCACGGCCAGTCCGATGAGGACGACAGGACCGCGGCGGTTCATGGTGCTGGACATAACACCTCCTCAGGTGTCGTAGGGAGTCGTACTCCGCCTACGGCTGGTTGCCGGGGGCGGGCTGCTGCGGCTGGGGAGCCGGAGCTGCGGGTGCGGCCGGAGCGGCTGCCCTGACGGTGATGTTCACCGGGGGACGACCGTCACGGACACGATTGGCGACCAGCCAAGCCACGCCGCCCGCGAGGACGAGCGCGAACAACAGCTGGTAGCTGCCGTCATGAGCCCAGCCACCGTGGCCT
The DNA here is from genome assembly GCA_028286345.1 of Candidatus Saccharimonadota bacterium. Lineage (GTDB taxonomy): Bacteria > Patescibacteriota > Saccharimonadia > Saccharimonadales > UBA4665 > JAQBRT01. The sequence continues at coordinate 325,895 of JAQBRT010000001.1, read as the reverse complement.
CCAGCGATGTTGGCGCCGATGGCCCACACGATCGCCGCAACGACGAACGTCAAGACGAACGCCACGATGGCGGCCGGCCAGAAGTTGGTGCTGCGGTTCTGTGCGGTGGTGACTGTGGTCTGCTGCGGCGCGGGCGCCGGAGCGTTGACCTGACCGGGCTGGACAGCCGCGGGCGCGAGGATCCCCGAAGGAACGCTGACGCGAGCGGCGAAGCCCTGAGCGGCCTGGACGGCTGTGCCGACCTGGTTGCGGTTGTTCTCTGCTGTTGCGAACTGGCTGCCAGCGGCAACGAGGAGCCCGAGGCCGGTCTCGTCTGCTTGACGTGCCTGCTCCAGCAGGTTGATCGTCTGACCGACCTGCGCGAGCAGGTTGGGGTCGAGGTTGTGGTTACCGTTTCCGGGTGCGGTCATTTTTCCGTGTCCCCCTTCAGGGAAGGCCTGACTACTTGCCAGTGCCTTTTTTCTGCACGCGAAATGCGCGGCAGAAGGACCCCGTCGGAAGACGCGGCCCTTTGATCCAAAAACCTACTCGAGTGAGGTTCCGGATGCGACCTACTGATTAACGCGTAATCAGCACATCGCATCCGAAGCGCTTACTGTTGCGGGCTCTGGAAATACGTACGTTTGGTGTTGTCACATTCTGCACTTACAGGAGTTCGCCCCGGTACTAGTACTGGATGGCGAGCCTCAACCGCAAGGGCAGAACAGTAGTAACGACCCCTGTTGCATGGGAGGCTAGCATTGAATGGCTAGCCGGGTCATTGGCACTGCTCTGCCCAGATACGGGTATCTGTAAGCGCTGGCACATTTGGGGGATGCGCCATATGAACTGTAATGATTCGACTTGTTAAAGTACCCCTGTTACACGGATTCTGGACAAGGTTACAAAGCGGCAAAAAAGCCAGCACATTGCTGCGCTGACGACTAGACCACCACTGTAAATGTCCGTAACGGGCTTAACTGCCTCCCACCCGTTAACAAGGATGCCCTAATACTAACACATACTGACAAAAATGTCAATATTAAGCATAACATTTATACCGGATGTAAATAGGCATAAGCGGCACTACTGCCGGAGGTCATTCAGGTAGACCGTAAAGCTAGGCCAATCGACACCATCTTCGTCAATTTCATTACGAAAAACTATGTCCATAACTTCCATGCCATCCACGGCTTCAAGTTCTTTTGCTAGCTGCTTTAGGAGTTCGGGTATATTATCTTGACCTTCGCCTCGTGGGAGCGATAGTGAAAAGTGTTTTGCTGGGTACATGTCAGATGCCTCACTCATTCACATACTAAACTTTTTCGATTTTGTTTTAGGATCATCGGGTAAGCCGTACTGTAGCTCTATTTCTGGATGGTTAAAATCACTCTTTTTTAGGGCGGGCTCTATCTTCTCCCAAACCTTATCTGCTGAGGGGCCATAAATATAAACAATACAATCATTATCACCAAACTCGTGACCGTCAACTCCTGAACCGTCTGGGAGCAACTCTTTGATTTGTGCTTCGAGTTGCTCCACTTTTTTTATCTCGTCTTCTGATGTGACGTCTTCTAAATGCAAAGTTATGATGACTGCCTCATCGTATACGAATTCTTGCGAAACGTCTGTCTTTTTTGAGGTCTTAAACTTACTAAATAGGTTCATGCTTCGTCTCCTTTATCGCCAGTGTGGTGGCCTAATCTTATTGGCCAACCATGGCGCTTTCTTTGTACCAAGTGCATTGTAAATTGATCTTTCTGCAAAATTTCTGCCCCACTTGCTAGCAATAGGGATCTGAACCCTCATTGAATTGCTTGCAATTTTTCCGGCGCGCGCATGCTGTGCAGCTCTTATTGCAAAATTATTTGTCTGCCCCACGTATAACTGTTTAGTAGCCGTACGGGCGATGTAGACTCCGCCTTTTGCAGCATTGAATAGTTTCTGGGCACCCCCTGCAACACCGCCAAGCGCTCCACCTATAGCCGCTTCTTTACCCAAAGCGCTCCATTTAAAGTGCTTGGTTCCTGCATTTGTGGCAGCGTAGGCTGCACCCGCAGCTGCGGCCCCAACGGCCACGCCACATACAATGCTAGCGCCACAGGCGATTGCGCCGGCAATCCCAGCGGCAAATACTAGTCCCTTACCTATTTTACGCCAAGGTATTGCATTGCCATCGAGGTCAAATTCGTTTACTGGATCACCGCTATACACATAGTTATTGTCAGTGCCACCCTCTTGAGGATCTACCTGCAAGAAGCGACCCAGGGATGGTATGTAAACCCTGGCACCCATTTGTACGGGGTTGAGAGTTAGGTTACTCTCTGTCAGCTTCTCATACTGGCCGACATAACCGAATGAGGCACCTGCGAGCGTGTTTGCTGGCTTAGCCTGATTAGCAATTTGTTCGCCAAAAGGACCGGTTAAGTAAGTTGTGCCCAGGGTTCCCGTTGAGGTGGTAGTAGCAAAAATATCACCATGGATGTTTGGTAAAGAGTAGACTGTCTTTTTAGTTGCATCTGTCTCTTTTGGTCGAATAGTCAGTAGGACATTGCCAGGCAATTGCTGGTATTTTTCTACGACTGCGTTACTAGAGTCGAGTACAAAGTCTGGGGTATCACCCGATCCTGTGTAGCCGTAGTAAGAAGTTGTGGGGGTATCTGTTGTGGTTGCGGTCTTTGTGGTGGTACCTGTAATTGTGGTTGTTTTGGTTGTTGTAGCGGTATTCCCTGACGTAACACGACTCGTGAGACGCCCCTGGACATCACGTGTGTAGACTATCTTTTTAGTATTGACTACTGTGGTCACTGTGGTTGTTGTCTGGCCAACATTGTTTTTTGTAGATGTCGTGGTGGTCTGGGTCGTGGTGGTTTGAGTTATGCCCGTATTGCGGTCCGAAGCATCGTAATTAAATGCCGTAACTGAGTTGCCTGGGGAGCCAAGTTGAGTTGTGTTGCCATGAGCATCATATACGGGCGTGCCAATGGTTGGGTCAGATGAACTGATTAGACGATCGGCTTGGTCATAGCAATAGGTAGTTGCTGTGGCGCCGTTAACGATGTACTTCGTGCGGTTTCCATCCTTGTTAGCATTCAAGTTAGCCGATGCTTGGCTGCACTGGCTCGATGTTGGCGCTGTGTAGTCGTAATTATAGTTATTACTTCCCAGTGTAGCCGTAAGTAGTCGACCTCCTGTGTCATATGCGTAAGTTTTGCTCAGGCCGTTTTCTGTACCGCTAACCACATCGCCACTGACATTACGAACTATTACATCGCTTATAGACTGACCGTTTGCTATCTTATATGTCAAGCCGTTTGTGCGTCCTAAATTGTCCCGATTTACAGATGAAAGTTGCTGTGCACCAGCACTATAGTTAACTGAAGATATACGGCCGTAAGCGTCGTAGCTTACGTGTGCCAGTGTTGCACCATCAAGCATCTGATCAGTAAGTCGATCATAGCCATCATAGGTGAACGCTTCAGAGCCGAGTGGACTTGTGCGTGACATTAAGCGCCCAGCAGCATCATAGGTATAGGTAGTCACATTATTACGTGCATCCGTGTATTTCAGAGGCCGACCAAACAAATCTGTTTCAGTAGTGACCGTGCCATTGCTGTCACCTGATGATGTTACGAGTGGGCTACTCCCGACCCAGTAATTGTTCGTAATGGTACGGGCCGGCTGTCCATTTACAGCAGGAATTGAAGTGCTGACAATTCTTCCTCGTGCATCATAGAACGTACACGTCCAAGCATCACTATTGGTCCGAGTTGCTACTACCCTGCCACTATCATCGTAGATTGATTCACTTGTAATTGATGGTTGGGCACCAGACCCATCCGGGTCTGGTTGAACCTTTCCTTTCATCATTCCTGCTTGATGGTATGTTTCGGTCGATGTGGTGCAAGGGTTATCACGTGTATCTGTTGCGCTGTAATATTGATATTGCGTTTTGGCGCCACCAGGTAGTGTCTTACTGGTTTGGCGTAGATAGCTACCCGTTCCCTGTGCTTCATATGTGTAGCCCGTTGTTAGATTGAGGCCGCCGTTATCTTCGGTAACACTCTGCGCTTGGCCAAATTCTGGTCGACTTCCGTAGTTGGTTATTGTCGTAATATTGCCTTGCTGAGAATCGTAGACAGTAGTAGCAGTTGTCAGCGCGTAATTTGGGCTAAGGATACCGGTCAAATCTCCTGATTCGCTAGCGCCTGGACTGGTTTTAAAGAGCTGAACACTGCCAGGGCCAGTCGTACCGCTGTGGTAGTACTCCACGGTAATGTCGTGCAGCGTGCCGCCGGTCACATTATTGTAATTGCCGGTTGGGTGGCTCCGAACGCCGCCATCGGTCCAATCATCAACGACAACATTGCCGTCAATGTAAAGGCGGGCGCCTCCGTCTGAAGCAACGCGGAAAGTATGGTTACCGGCTTCGGCTAGGCGGATTTTGCCAGTTGCCCGGAGGCTAAAGCCATCGGTTGGTGTAACTGGATATACGCCATCAGCGTAACTCATCGAGGTTGCCGGAGCATTATTGAAGCCGGTTGCGTGCTGGCCAGGGGCACCTGTAAGTGTCTTGCGGGCAAAATATGTAACAGCGAGACCAGTGATGCCTTGGTCGTATTGGGTCTGGGTGTGTGGGACTTGGGAGGTGTAATCGGTACCACTAACGGTGGTAGGTTTGCGGGTGCTGGTGTCAAACCAGCCGCTTGGTGCCGGGCCGTATGTATCCGTCGGCAGGTCAGCATCGTTATAGAGTGTGGTGCTTTCCAGGCCGGTCGGGTCAACAGTAGCCAAGCTCAGATCTTTAAATTGATCCCATTGAGTATAGGTTTTGAGGCCTTGCTTATCGTAACTGTTTACCTCGCGCAGTAGTGTGTCGTAATCGATTTTCTGGGAGTAGCCAAGCGGCATTGCCTCATTGGTATCAAGCATTGCGGTGGTGCCGAGGCCGCTGGAATCTGGAAGCCTTGTGTACTGATAGGTGTGGACACCGCGGGTGGCACCAGCAGTGGCGGCTGGCAGCGTCACAGTTGCCGCCCGGCCAATTGCATCATAGGTAATTTGGGTTGTAACAGAATCATCCATAGCCCGAACGCCGGCACCGAGTGCATCGTTAGCCAACGGTTCACGGACTTGGATAATGCGGCCGAGACTGTCGTAGGCCAGATCGGTAACTACACCACCGTTCGTTTCGATGCGAGCCAAGAAGCCAGCCCGGTAGCGGAAGTAGGTGTAGTTTCCGTCGGTGGAAGTAACAGCACAGAGCATATTAGGCGGAGTGGCATCAAAACCTGAGGCAGTTGCTGGGCAGCTGGAATCCCCACCATAATAGACTGACATGGTACGGCTGGTATCAACGCCGTCGACAATCTTTTGAATCCGCGCCGGCGTGCCACCATAGGTATATTGCAGTGCTGCTGGTTGACGGTCGTCTTGTGGCGTCGTCACAGTAATTAGTACACCGGATTGGTTAAATATGTACGTTCGGCCGTCATCGTCTTGCAGGGTGTAGGTATTGTCGCTGTTGCGAGCCAGAACTCCGTGCTCATTGACTGGAGGTGTGTAGGCACTGCCGGTCCAGGTGTAGAGGTGTTTTTCACCGGTTGAGTCATATAGGGTGACGTTGCCCGAGCCGGCAACTTGCATTGCTTCGTAGCTGACGTTGCCGTCTGGGTCGATACCAAGCGTCCAGCCGTCTGGCACCGATTTAACACTAGGCGTTAGCCAAGTTGCTGGAACAATATCGGCCGCGCGGTTGGCGTAGGCAACTTGGAAGTGAACGGCCGCACCACCACCATTTTCGTAGTACTCCAGAGTTACAGCATGAGTTTCGCCAGCTTTCCAGCCTAGAGCAGCCCCACAATACTGGTTACCACCTTGGTCCTGCCACGATTCACGATAGACAACATTGTCGAACGATAGGCGCATGCCATCATCTGAGGCAACGCAGTAAGTATAACTGTCGTCTTGCGGCACTGTGATGAAGCCAGTCCAACGAACAGCGAAGCGGTCAGATGGCGCTCCCGGGATTGGTGAGCCAACGCCCCAGTCAAAATTGACTGTAGTGTCGTTGCGGCTTAAGAATGGCTGGCGGCCATCAGTCGGCATGGCTAGTGGATCAGTTGATTCAAGCTTAAAGTAGCGGCCGGTCAAGCCGTTGCCAGTGTGGACTACGGTTGGCTCCGTACGCAACCAAGCTTTTGGTACAACTTGCTGCTTGCCGTTGAAGCTGGCATAGAGGCTGACGTAGGCTGGTCCCGTAGCTTCTGTGAAATCGACCAATATTGGTACAACCTGGCCCTGCTGCAATGCTACTGGTGTACCGCCCCAGCAAACCTGGTAGTTATAACAGTTATTGCTATAAACAATATTGTTATTGATGATGACTTTCATGGCATCATCGTTTTTACCACCAAATGTGTAGTTACCGGTCTCGGGTGCCACAAAGTAGCCTGTCCATCGTGCAGAGAAATTATCATTATTGACTATGTTTGGTGAAGGGCTGCCGGTACTCCAGTCAAAGTCCACACTACCGTCAACGCGGCTTACCGCAGGCGCGCCACTTTGGCTAGAATTGTTGTAGTAGGCCGCGTTTAACCCGGAGCGGCTAGCATACGGCGAGTTGTATTCTAAGTTGACTCCCATCGAACCACCTAGCGCGTTCATGGTGTGCGAAGCAGCGCTCATGGTGACATTACCGTTGGAGTAATTAACGCTGAATGGTCCAACATCGTCATAGGTTTGGGTTTTGTCCTTGCCCAGACGCAGGTCTACTTTAAACGGTATCGGGGCCGTCCAGTTCCAGAAGTTGTTACCTGCTGAGTGTGTCGTCCCTTCCGCCTGGTCGTGGACATAGCCGCAGAACCAGTAATTGTCGCCGTCTTTGAGTACGCCGTCAGGAACGGTCCACTGGAGAGAGTCAATTTCGCCACTATCAACCAGGATGTTACCCGGTGCAGAACAGTTGCCGGGATTAGAGCCGGTTACCCGGAACCAATACTTAAGCGGATCACCGTTGGCGTCAGTACTTGGCGTCATTTGAAAGCTTGGCTGCTGGTCGGCAAACACCTGACCATTGGCTGGGGTGACGATGCCGGGCACGCTTGGCTGGGAGTTATAGTCTTCAACGTAAAAGTCGATATCGGTTGAGTACGGGTCGAGCCGCTTGTAGGAAGCGCCGTTGCCTTCGTTGCTCCAGAGCTCAATCCAGCCGCCGTTGCCAACGTTACCTTTCATCCAGTTAAACAAGCCGGTAGCGTCAATTGAGCCGTACTGCCCCATGATGCCGTGTGCTGCTGGTTCGCCGCAACAGCCATAGTTAAAGCTAAAGGCTGGTGCCCAGGTCAGCCACATGTCCCAGTTGTATGGCGAGCCGGCGCCGGCACGGGCGTCAAAACGCATGGCGGTGTTAAATTGCGCGTAGTCGAGTTGGCGGTTAAATATTTGGTCGTACGGGATGTGAAAAATGGTGTGCCAATCGTGGATCTGGCCATTACTCCAGCGGGTTGAACCAAGATCCATCCAGTCCTGGGATGAATTAACTTGGTTGCCGTAGTTATCAAAGTTTACGTAGTTTGCACCATTATTATCGACGCTTGGTGAGCCTGCGTAATAGTCGGGATCGATAACTGCCGGAAAGTCAGTCGGCTTCAGGCCCTTTAGGTAGTTTCCGTCGAGTGTCACGCTGATACTTGAGCCGTCGTTACTGACGCTGAGTGGCGCCGTAACTACACCTTGGTTGTATAGGCTCAGCTTTACTTCGCCAATGCTGATGTCGGTGCCCTCAATACTGTAGTTACCACTCGGCTTTTTGACTACTGTTCCGCCGGCAATTTTGAACTTAAACTCATTGGCAGCATCGGCTGATTTAATGACAATCGATTCTTTAATTGCAGTGCCCAGATAGTCGTACTGCAAGTCAACATTCTTCCAAACGTTTTCATAGACTATGTAGTCATTACTTTTACCCTCGTGCTTTGTAGGAATAATAAGTGCATTCGCATTTTGCGGGTAGATAGTAACTGTTTTGCCATTGGAAGTTAGGGTAATGCCCTGCCCTCCATCTAGCGTTGGGAAGTTAAAACCACGGACTTTGCTTTTGCCAGTAAAAGACTTTGGCGTAAATTGCCCGCTTTGCTTTATAACCTTTGTTAGGTCGAGCGTTTGGCCAGCTGCATTTTTGGTCGTCAGCGCATCTTCATTTAAGCGGCGGCTAATTGGCGTAAAGCCTTTTCCGTCCTTTTCATTAACTTGCACTGCGCTAGAGTGAATCTTTTGTGAGCCGTCAGTGTAGGTAGTGACTGTGTTGTACTCATCTGTAGGGACTTCGCTTACCACCGTTTTATCAGCAGGCTTTTTGGTGAACGACTCATTGGGCTTAAACGATTTGCCAGCCTGTGCTGCAGTTTTTGGAGCTTTACTGACTGCTTGTGGCAAGTCACTTGCTTTCTCAACTTGCTTCAGTGGGTCTGGCGTGCCGCCATTGGCATGAGCCAATAGTGGTTCAAAGCCTGCTATTCCCTGGAAAATTAATAGGGCAACAAAAAACAGCGCCGTGAAGCGCTGTTTTTGCTTGGTGACGTGTGAGCACGCGTTCGCGGCCGCTCTAAAGAAGTTTGGTAGAGTAATACGGTCGCTGAGTACGTTCATGTGTCACCTCACAGTTCTTGCTGATTTAAAGTTACTACCTATTCGAATCTTAGAACAAACTTAAAATAAATGCAATACCATATTTTTCAGATTATGCTAATGCTTTTGCACTGGTGGCAAATTGCTTGCGTTATGCCTATTTTTTGGCGTCGTTTTCTGTTGTTGCTGCAGTGGCCGGCAGCTCTTTTGGTATCGCGACCTTAGCCTTACTAAAGATAAACCCAAAGGTGCTGCCCTTGCCTTCTTGGCTTTCAAAAATCAGCGCGCCTCCTTGGGCCGCAATAACTTTTTTGGCCATAAACAGCCCAAGGCCCGTACCATCTGGCCGTGCCTTACGGGCATTGCCTGCCCGGTAAAACTTAGTAAATAAGTGCGGCTGTTCTGACTTAGGTACACCGATGCCGTCATCCTCGACCCGCAGCTCAATGGTCGTTGGCTTGTCGATGACTTTGACTGTAATGTGACCGCCTGCTGGCGTGTAGTAGATAGCGTTATCGCAGAAGTTCATGATGACCTGGCGGGTTTTGGTCTCGTCGAGCATAATGTCCGGGTAATCTTTTGGCTTGTCATAACTGAGGGTCAGCGAACGGGACTTAGCAGTTTCCTTGAGCTGGCCAATCTCTTCCTCAACAACTTTTGCCAAGTTAACCGGCGCAGTCTCAATAATAAATTTGCCCGTCCTCAGCCGTGACACGTTGAGCAGGTCGGCAATCAAATACACCATACGCTGCGAACTAAAGAACGCCTGCCCCAGCATATTTTTCTGCATCTCATTAACCTCACCGGCATCGCCCTCCATCACCATACTCAGGTACCCCTTAATACTGGTCAGAGGCGTCCTTAGTTGGTGGCTCGCCATGCTAATAAAGTCGTCCTTAGCCTCATCCAGCGCTTTCAACTTAGCATTAGACTCCTTGAGCTGCTTTAGCACGTACTGGTTCTCTTCGAACAGGAGTTTGTTATCTAGGGCTACGCCGATGCTGTCGCTGATCCGGTTTATAAGTAGGGTATCGCTCTCTGCGATCTGTTCAATCGGGTTGTAAAAACCAATCACTAACAGGCCTACTACTCGCTGCCTAGTTTGTAGCTTCACGATATAGGCAGACTTAATGGCCAGCTTACGTATAACTTTGCGAACCTCAGTCTCCTCAACATTCAAAAGGCGAGCTACCGCTGCAACAGGGAGGCTATCAAGCGATATCATCTTGCTTGCCTCTGGGGTTGAAAACCATTCATGGTCTAAACTAAGATGCATTGGGTGCGCAAAAAGCTGTTGTTCTCTGGCATCTTCTACTTGCTCGCCGCCGGCACTCCAGCCGTACAGCGCCACTTCTTCCCGAATGTGGGACGAGCGCGTCATTAAACCAACAAAACCATAGCCGGTAGCCTGAGTAATAGCCTGTGTAATCCGTTCACAAACCATTTTGATTGAAGCATGCGACTCCAGCACCAAACCATCAATTGTCCTGAGTAACGACAAGGTCTTATTGGTTTCCGCCAACTCCTTGTTGCGCAAATACATCTGCTGCGAGACTTCTTGCAAAGTTGCCTGCAACGTCTTTTTACGGACGAAGTTTACGGGCAACTTTGTTTGTTTTTCTTGTGTATTTTCCACCGGGAGTCCTACTGGCTATGCCGTTCTATGCTCATGATCATCAATTACGTCGGTAGTCATAATTAATATTAAGTATACACCGGGCGCCTACCAGACCCCACAAAATTAAGAGTTACTTCAGAGATGAGGGCTGTTGGTCTTCAGGCAACTTGCCAAGCAAGCTCGCAACAGCCTCTTTACAGGTCTCGACGGCAATCTGCCCAAACAATTCTTTGTACTGCTCAACAAGTTCGTTAACCGCGTCTTGGGGACTGCCTTCGATATCAATGTGATGTTGCGGCCAGTCAATCTTGAGTTCACTCACCAGCTTGGCTCGATCAACAGCTATTGGCCCAATAATTGCTTCCTGCTGCTCAATGATTTTGGCTACGATTTGATCAAACACACTGTCAAGACCTGGTACTGAGGCTGGCGTCAATTGTTGCGCATTGTCGTCATTCATAATCAACCCCTTACTTCCAAAGCCGGTGCAACTTTATCTGCAGTACTATCCTGTGTTTGTTTCTTTTGTAATGCAAAAGCGTTTAGCGCGAGGCACATAGCTACTACTGATGTTGCAAAGATTAAATCATCTACATCACCGTTAAAATAAACTCCCTTTGCAGCTCTGTAAGCAAATAGGTATTCTGCTGAGTACTCTAGAATTAGTGCGGCAACCAAGAATAATATTCGTTTACGTAAAACACCACCGAGAGTGCGGTAAGATAATTGGAATGTCAAAATAGCAATTGAAATATAGATTGCCCCGCCGAGTGGTGACGAATAGCTCAGAAAAGTAACCAACCCGTTGTGAAGACTTGAAAAGTCAAGTTGTAGATTCTTTAGTAGTAGCACCCAAGATGCCGCTAATGCCAAAGCAGGGATTATAAATGCGACGATTCTGCCTTTTATTGTGCCTAGTGAATAACGTGACCCAGAAGATTGGAAAAGTGTAACTGAGCCGAGAATATAGAGAATAATTATCGAGAAATAGAAGTAATCGGCAGCTGATGGAAATGGGATCTCGACTTGCGCAACAATATTGTAATAACTAAAAATGAGCTGCCCGATACCTAAACAAAGTAAGCCGAGCGAGAAAAAACTCAAACCTCGGCCCAAAACGCTCTTGAAGCCTCCCCATCCGCGGCTAACACGCAAGCCATTTAAGCCACCCAAAAGTGCGACTAGTGCATATGTAAAACCGAAGTACATGTTTTGCTTAGACGTCGTAAGATGATGCGCATTGATTTCTACCCACCAAGCGACTAAGCCAAGATATATGATTACAAGGAGTTGGGTCAGTTTACTTTTGAGAAAGACCGGAAACATAAGCACAGTGTATCAATCAATATTAGGCACTGCAACTTAATGAGAAATTTCGCCCCACAAATTACTTTCAACGTACACAGCCGCTCCGGCCTCACGGTTAACATACCAACTTCCCGTTTCCCCGCACTCCCACACCTCACTAATTTGCTCTATGTCCTGTTTTGGTTGGTGTTGGCCCATTAGCTGCCCTATAGCATTCTCATCTGTTATTTGTCGCCATTGCTCAGGCTGATATTGTTGCTGATAGCTCTCAAACTCATCTATAGATACTGGTATAACCATCGCTCTGTTATCCACTCGTAGTGGTTGCATACCCAGACGTGTTACATTGCGGAGCCAAGCATCAACTGGCAAGTTGTCCTCTGGCCGTGTTAATCCTATGTACTTCGTGAAATCAAAGTCGCCTGTTATACGCTTATATTCACTAAATCCACTGGGCCGAAAATCGCCAATAATATGATCTACCTCTTGCGCAACGGCATAGTCCTTAAGTAAGCCTATCAGCCTTTCTGGGAGATGTTGTCCTTTTTTGTCAGACATAACACTCATAGACATTAAGGCTAGTGTATTGCCTTGCGGACAATATGTATCCTCAAACGTCATATTGACTCCGGCGATATCATCCCAAGTCGGTAAATCAGCGGCTACTCCATTCCAATCAATTCGGTTAGTCGCCAGTATGGCTACGGGCAGGTCTTCTTCTTCAAGTTCAAATTGCCCATCCAGGAATACATGGCTTTGGGCCGCTAGCTCAGCTTCACTAAAATGTAACCATGGAGCCCAATTTGGGGCTTCAAGATTTGCATATATATATGCAAAGTTTCTATCTATCGATTCATTTAATTCGGGAGCTTCAGCTGCTGCCATAGTTTGCTCGTAATCTTGTTAAGTTAATCATTATGTACTAGAATACTGTTATTATTATACTGATTTAGCAAAAACAAAAATAATTCACCAATAATTTATAAGAACATGCAGATAATCATTAACAGCGGTACCGGCGTCGGACCAACAGAACTCTCAGCTTTCGATAATGCGCTTGTAAACGCTGGCGTTGCTAACTTTAACCTTATTTATCTAAGTTCTGTACTTCCTCCTGGGTGTGATGTTGTTGTTTCTGATCGCTCAGTCGTCCCAAAAGGTGGCTGGGGAGACAAGCTCTACGTTGTAATGGCACAAAAACGTGCTTCGCAACGGAACCAGGAAGTTTGGGCTGGAATTGGTTGGGTTCAAGACCCCGAAACTAAAAAGGGTCTTTTTGTTGAGCACGAGGGTCATTCGGAAGCTGAAGTACGAGCGGATATTAAAAATAGCCTAGAGGCTCTGCAAGCAAACCGTGGCACAACCATTGGCCCCGTGAACATGCATGTTGTGGGCAAGAAATGTGTCGCACTTCCAGTCTGTGCGTTAGTCGTTGCCGTTTTTGAGTCAAGTGAGTGGGAAAATCTTAGGCCAGAAGCAAATACGAAAAAATCTCGATTCTTGCCTCGGGCTCGCTAATAACTCTTAGTGATCTCTGTACTCGTGTTCACGGCCAATGAGCTGTAACTGATGAAGGGGTATATAGATCTGGTTTGGAAGTTGCTGGTCAGCAGCGGTAGATTCCGTACCAGCAGCCTCATTGCAGACCTTATTCACATACCGAGCGCCAACGACTGCAGTAGCGATAGCTGAAACTGCCAATGGGCTTTCAAGCACCTCTAAAGCGCTGAACTTACTAATCCCCTCGTAAGCTGCGCCAATAATACCAGTACCGATTGCCGCATATCCAAGGTTATGTATAACTACTTCTTTTTTAGAAAACTTTTCTTGCATTGCATTGATGGGAGCGCCGACAGCCATTGTGATACCAAATTTACGACTGTGTTTGCCGATACGTGATTGCTTTCTCATACTGGACTCATTGTTAGCATCTTCTGAAGATTCAGTGTTGCCAGTCGGGTTAAAGTAACGAATATTATTAAAGCTTAGCGCTGTATTTGCTGTCGCAACAATTGCGGCCGATGTTGCCAATGCAGCAGTCTTACCTATAACACTCGAGCCAGCAGTGTTTAAAAGAGCATCAGTTCCCGCAAACCAGGCGACATCTTCTCCATTTAGCCAAGCACCATTAAAGGCAGCCAGAGCAGTTTTACCAACGGATCGAGTCTTACTTTCACGAAATGCTTGCTTCGCAGTTTCCTTTAAAGCTTTGCTCGTAACCCCTAATACAGCCCTGCCTTGTCGCATAGTACCAGAGAGATGTTGCTTGACACCTGGATGGTATGTAAGCCAGAGAGCTTGAGCTATAGACGCTGTGTTCTCGATCATAGTCAATATTATAGCATAAACATTTTAATTTATCAAGGGTTTTATAGAGGGCGTTTACAGGTATAATGACGGTAATGCCAACAAATATCGCAATTATCGAGGATGACCAGGCCATCTCACAGATGTATCGCTTTAAGTTTGAGGCGGAAGGTTTTAACGTCGAAACTGCCGAGAACGGCCTACTCGGCCTCGAACTGACCGAAAAACTCAAACCAGACATCATTCTACTCGACCTAATGATGCCAGAAATGACCGGTGACCAGATGCTCGAGAAGCTACGCGCCACCACTTGGGGCAAGAATATGAAAGTTATCATCCTGACCAATATGGGCGAGCAAGAAATCCCTCAAAAGGTCAAAGACCTTGGGGTGAGCGCCGTAATCCTGAAAGCTGATATGACTCCGCGCCAGGTGGCTGACCTGGTCAAAAAGCAACTTGCTGCTTAAACTATACATATGAAGATCGCAATTATCGGCTACGGCCTCGAGGGCCAGGCTGCTTACGACTACTGGTCAAAGGACAATGAGATTACCATTTGCGACCAAAATGAGGTCAGCGCCCCCGAGGGAGTTGCTACACAGTTTGGTGAAAGCTACTTAAATAACCTCAATGATTTTGATGTAATAGTGCGCTCGCCGTTTGTGCACCCCAGCAAGCTGGTTGAGGCGGCCGGACCGGGTGTTTTAGACCTCGTTACCAGCAACACCAATGAATTCCTGAAAGTTTGCCCCACAAAAAACATCATTGGCGTGACCGGCACCAAGGGTAAGGGCACGACCGCCACACTGATTGCCAACATGCTCGGCCAAGCCGGCAAAATTGTCCACCTTGGAGGCAATATTGGCGTTCCGGCACTAGAATTGCTCAAAAACGACATCCAAGAAGATGATTGGGTCATTTTAGAGCTTTCAAGCTTCCAATTAATTGACCTTAAAAGCTCGCCGCATATCGCTGTTTGCCTGATGGTAGTACCAGAACACCTGGACTGGCATGAAGATTTTGAAGAATACATTGCCGCCAAGCAGCAACTGTTTATGCACCAAGACGACGAAGACCTGGCGATTTATTACGCTAAGAATGAAAACTCGGTAAGTATTGCCGATGCCAGCATGGGCGTCCAGATTCCTTTCTACGAAAAGCCGGGCGCAGTTGTAGAAAACGGCGCCATTACCATTGATGACCAGGTTATTTGCCAAACCGATGAACTCAAACTGCTCGGTGAGCACAACTGGCAGAACGCCTGCGCTGCCGTAACGGCCGCCTGGCAGGTCACACAGGATGTGGCTGCATTGCGGTCAGTTTTGACCACATTTGCCGGTTTAGAGCACCGCTTGGAGTTGGTACGTGAGCTTGGTGGAGTGAGCTACTATAATGACTCTTTTTCATCAGGGTTACATTCCACAGAAGCGGCTATAGCCTCCATCAGTCTGCCCAAGGTAGTAGTTGTGGGCGGCTATGACCGCATGCTGCCACTCGATCACTTTATGGAGTTCTTAAAAACTAATGCCAACAGCATCAAAACACTGATGATAATTGGTGCCAGCGGCATCCGCTTGATTGAAGCATTAAATACGCAGGGCTACAGTAACTTTGTGGATGCCACTGATCTTAAAACGATGCCAGAAGTGGTGGCCAAAGCTAAAAGTCTGGCGGCCGATGGCGACGCCATACTGCTTTCCCCGGGTTTTGCTAGTTTTGATATGTTTAAAAACTTTGAAGACCGCGGAGTCCAGTTTAAGGCAGCGGTGCTAGCGCTATGAGTGATTACGCTACTTTTCGCTTCAAGCAGTATGATTTTGATCCCGCAACGGGGTTATTAAGCTTTAACTACGGTTATGACGAAGCCCTGAATTTTACCGAAACCTACCATTTTGACTTCCCTTTTGTGGATTATGACCCTCAAGCCCTCGACCGTGCCCTCCAACTTTTGTTTTTTATTGCTGGCGTTTCTTACTACAAAATGTACCTGGCCCCTGAAATTGTTGTAGAGACTGGCCAGATTGATACCCCATTGGCCGCCTTTCTTACAAAAACCTACCAAAAAGGTCTAGGCGAGTTTTTTGTAGTTAACCAGCTAGATGTACAAACTCCGATTGATTTTCCAATCAATACGGAGGCCTTGGCTCCTGTAGCAACTAATAGCGAGGGCTTGCTCGTTGGTATAGGCGGCGGTAAGGATTCCTTACTCTCCGCAGAGCTACTTAAGGCTACGACGGTCATCACCACCTGGAGCCTAAATCACCGCTCGCAACTTGAACCTTTAATTTCTGTTCTGGGCACGCACCACCTATGGGTTGGTCGTACTTGGGACCCGCAAATTGCAAGCCTCAACAAACAAGGCGCTTTGAACGGACACGTGCCTATCTCTGCCATTTTCTCGGCCGTGGGTAGCATAGTGTCGATATTGAGTGGTAAACGCGACGCAATTGTCTCCAATGAAAGCTCCGCCAGCGAACCGACCATGGAATACCAAGGTCAATCCATTAACCACCAGTATTCAAAATCATTGGAATATGAAATTGATTTCCAAGCCTGCCTCAGCCGTTTATTTGGCAGCAGCCTTCGTTATTACTCCTTATTGAGGCCCTTTAGTGAGCTGCACATTGCCGAACTATTTGCCCAAAATGGCTACGAAAAATATAAAACCGTCTTTAGCTCCTGTAACCGGGCGTTTACCCACGACCAAAACCATATGTTTTGGTGCGGTGAGTGTGCAAAATGCGCCTTCGTATTCTTAATACTCACCCCTTTTATTGAGCAAGCTGATCTCGAACAATTGTGGGGCGGCAAAAACCTCCTTCTAGATCCCACACTTCAACAGACATACAAGCAGCTTCTTGGCATTGAGGGCGACAAGCCCTTTGATTGCGTTGGCGAGATTAAAGAAGCTCGGGCAGCAATGCGTTTAGCGCAACAAAAATATCCTGAGCTTTCCCGCTATAATTTCGATATTCCGGAAAGCTACGATTTCCGTGCCTGGAGTGAGCACAGCATGCCACCCGAGATATTTACTCTCCTAGAACAAGAGCTCCGCTAAGCCTCTTGCGCGTCGGCAACCCGGCGGGCAGCCCGGATAACGTTATCAAACAATGCGCAGACCGTTAATGGTCCAACGCCGCCTTTTACAGGGGTAATTGTGAGGTCATCGCGGTCGTAGACTTCTGAGGCAACGTCGCCAACGGTTTTGCCGTCTTCGCTGGCCACGCCGGCATCAACTACTACGGCGCCATTTTTAATCATGTCTGGGTATAAAATTGCTGGGCTACCGGTAGCAGTAATAATAATGTCAGCCTCCAAGGTCTCTTGGGCCAGGTTCTCAGTCTTGCGGTCAGCTACGTGCACATCCACATCTGAGGCTTTGAGCATCCGCTCTAATGGCGCACCAACCAGCTTACCGCGGCCAACAAGCAGTACGCGCTTACCGCGAAGGTCCACATTATAGCCAGAAAGCAGCCACATGATGGCCATTGGTGTGGCTGGGTCAAAATCTGGTGCTAAACCAAGCGCATCAACATCTTTTTTGGCAGAAACCATGTTTACAATTTCGTCCGTTTTGCTTGGATCTTGTAATGGCAGTTGCACAATAACCCCGTGAACTGTGTCGTCATCACTTAACTTGTTAAGCAAATCAGGTACTTCGGCTTGCGAGACACGGTACACATCCACATCAATCAAAATGTCTGCGCCGTACTGCTTTTTGAGCCGTATGTAGACGTCAATTATATGGTTATCTATTGTTACGACAATGGCCAGCTTAGGAGCAATACCCGAAGCCTGGCGCAAGCCACGTACCTGGCGCGCCTGCCGTTCTTTGATAAACTCAGCGAGTTCTTTGCCGTTTAATACTTTCATCTCATCTATTTTACCTGAAAACAGCGTAAAATTCCGTACAGCGTCATAATCTACAACTTTGTATGCTTATACGGTAAAGGGAGTAGTTTGTATGGCAATATTTAATTTGGACAATTTTCGCGAGCACCGTAAAGACCGCCGTCAGGTACGAGACGCACTCGACGCCGACAACCAGCTTTTTTGGTAAATTGTTCTACTACCGGCTGAGTATTGAAAAATAACGCAGAAAATGCTAGACTAGCCTCTGTTGTTTTGCTTTTTGCATGATAGCCCGGGCCAGTAGCTCAGCCGGTTAGAGCACCTGCCTCTTAAGCAGGGTGTCGAGGGTTCGAGTCCCTCCTGGCCCTCCAAGCACAAGAATTATTAAAGACCCCTCAATTGAGGGGTCTTTTTTGTTTAGATGTGGGCAAATAGTTACAGGCGCTTAACAGAACTGACTTGGATAATGCCCGAGATGTCATACTGGGTTGTTTGTTGCTTCACCATGCCAGTTACTTGTACGTGTGTTCCGGTCGGCAGGCTCCCTGTTGTGGTAGGGTCAGTTGCGGTTATTGCATAGTTTTTACCGTCATCTCCTTTCAGGCCTATGGCACAAGAGCTTGCTTGTGTACTAGTGGTACTGTTCGGTGTCAGACATTCCACTGTACCATCTACTGTGATTGGCTTTTCTGGATGGGCAGGAGACGCTACCGGTGAAGAAGAATTGACCGAAGTTGAAGTGTCATTATTGAACGCATACACCGTAACTCCCCCTAGAAGCAGTACGACAATAATCGCGAAAGGTATATACCATTTTTTTGGAGATACCTTAGTCATAAAAATACTTTAGCATAATAATTCACTTACTGAATCTTTCTGAATTTTTCATAGAAGCCTTCGGGCATTGGGCCGAGATGCAAAATAGAGATATATTTTGATTAACATTAGTTGCGGTAGTATCCGCGGTGCACCTACAGAAAACTCATTTAAAGGCTTCTCCGGAAGTCTTTTTGTTATGATAGGGCTAGATGACGATCGCCAAAATAAAAAGTGACATAGGCAAATACGTACAGAACAAAACCTGGTATTGGTATGTACCCGGATGGTTTGTTGGCCTGTACCTGTTCTTTGAAATCTTGCAATTCAACCCCAATAAGCAGTCGTCGCTGCTCATCATGCCGGCGCAATCGTTCGATTTCTTTCTTCATGAAATGGCGCATACAGTAACAGCCTTTTTGCCAGCGGTTATTACAGCTTCGGCCGGGTCCTTATCAGAAATACTGCTGGGAAGCCTGCTGGTTTTTGGTGCATTTAAAACGCGCGGCTATTTTGCCAGTATGATCTGTTCTTTGTGGCTAATGTTAGCTTGCCAAAGCGCCGGAATTTACATGGCTGATGCCCGGGCGCAAAAACTCAACCTTGTTAGCCTGGGAGGCGCCCTCTCAGGTAGTGACACTGCGACTCATGATTGGCATTTTGTGTTTGGACGGCTGCATATCCTTGGACTGGATACGTTAATTGGTAATACGGTTCGTGGTATTGGCGTGTGTGCTGGTTTATTTGGCCTTAGCTTTGCCGCCTGGCTGATATATAAAATGAAGATTACCAAAAACTAGCGCTTGCGCATTTTTTTGGTAACTTCTTTAGCTGTTTCCTTGGGGATGTCTTCTTTGAGCCGTTTCTTGGCTTCGGCTTCTTGGTTAACTTCGACTCGTGCGGCCTGCCATGCCGACCAGTGGCCTGAGACTAGCGCCCAAAGCGACAGGGCCGAGACGAAAGTCACGCTGCTCAGCCAATGTAGTGAAAAGGACAAAGGAATCATTACGATCCAAAAGATCGTGAACCAGCCGTTGACCCGCCTCATGAAAACCGGGTCACCTTGTACCTGTGCCCACAGTGTTTTAAGTAACTCCATACGTATCTCCTTGCAGTTTATGCCGCAAGTGTAGCCCCTTTTGCAAAAAAGTACAGTAACTAAAAGGTGCTTAGTTAGTAGATGAAGCGGAACTGTCTGCTGAACCACCAAAACGGTGGTTGGAAGGTGCTATGCAACGTGCAATACTAGGCATGTATGCGCATTACTCAAAAAATCTTTCACCCAACGTCACTGATTGATGACGTTTATGAATTCAGCATTATCCTCAAAGCAATTGGAGGACTGATTGAATGCATATCTGGCATTGGTTTACTGTTTATCTCACCGGTGCAAATCCAATCAGTGGTAGCAGCCATAACGCGTTCAGAACTGCTTGAAGACCCTCATGACTTTATAGCCAGCCACTTGATGCACTGGAGCAGCCATCTGGGGTTACATTCTACTTTATTTGGAGCCATCTACCTCCTGAGCCATGGGGTGCTTAAGATTGGGATTGTTATAGCGTTACTATTTAAGAAACAGTGGGCCTATCCGGCTGCAATCGCAGTATTTTCTGGTTTTGCGATCTATCAGATTTACGCCACGGTTGCTAAGGCATCGATTGGCTACGCTCTACTTACTGTCTACGACCTATTTGTCATCTACCTAGTCTGGCTTGAGTACAAGAAAGCAAAGGCGGCAGACGAATCTCCATGAATGCACCAGAGAAAAATACCCGGGCAATTGATGGCATGGCCTATTTTGTAGGCGTGGCCGGCAATATTGCGGTGCTGCCGCAAATTATTAAAGCCTGGCAGAGCGATGCCCCAGGATTGGCAGTACTCACCTGGTTACTATTTGTAGGGATTGGCTTTATCTGGCTGGCCTATGCAATTATTCACCGCCAAAAACCGCTGATCGTCGCCCAAGTTGTAGGTATTAGCTGCAACATCGCAGTTGTTTCGGGCTGGCTTTTTAATAACTGGCTGCACTAAAAAAACCGCCCCGAAGGGCGGTTTGAAGCACAGTCAGATGTGGAAATTACTGGTTACGGTGGCTGTTTTTACCACCCTTGGCCTTGGCCTCGGTTGGTTGAGCTTGTGCCCCTTTTTTAGCAATTTCTTTTTGCTTGTTTTCGTCCATCGAGGCGAAACCACGGTTGCTAGTATTGTCTGCCATAATCTATTCTCCTTCCACTTAGGTTTATAGTACATTTATTATATGATCGCATGGCAGCGCTGTCTGTTAAAATGCCGGTTGCAGCCGTGTGCTACACTCCAAGCTGCTCTAAACTGACCGCTTGGATACGTAAGGTATTGAGCTTATTAGCCAAGAAACTTTGCAAGATTTTATATGTATCAAGGTCAAAGCTTTTGTCTTGGCTTGTAAGTAGTGGCTCGCAGTATGGTTCTTGTGTCAGCTCGCCAATAACGCACCACTGGTCAATAACAATGCCCCTACTCGTGGTATCGGGCGTCTTTTCTTCAACGAGTACAGCGCCGCTGTACGGCCAGGCTTGGATGCGTTGGTGATCAAAGGCTTCGTGCAGGCGGCGGTTGTAGCTGGGGGCGGATTCTTGGCCAATACAGGCACCGCGGCATTTTTTCAGTTGGTACAAAAAGCAGCTGCCGGACGCTTTTTCGAGCCCGAGCAGTTTTGGGCATAGGTCATAGGTTTTTTGCAGTTCTAGCAGGTTCTGTTTGGCTTTACTGCGGCGTGGATAAACGGCCAGCACCTGCGTAGCACTTTCGGGCTCAATGGCAGCGGTTTCGGTGAGTTGCACCTGGAGATAGCCCTCTTTATCAAGCTGTTGCTCGGCCAAAATGAGCTTGCTAGTACGGCGTAGCTGGCGGTTGTAGAGCGGCTGCAGCTCCTTAACCAACCGCGACTCTAGCAGTAGCGCAGATAGTTCGCCTGGTGTCTGATGGGTGGTTATGTGGCTAATATTCTGTGAGATTTTAAATTCTTTAACTTCGGCATGGTCACGGCCAAAGTGGCTGAGCACGCGCTGCTTAATATTGATGCTTTTGCCAACATAAAGTGGTCGCCCCTCTGAGTCTTCAAAAATATAGACACCAGGGGTATTTGGCAGGTCGCGTACTAGTTCTGGCTGCAACTGCTTAGGAATAGCTGGCTGCTTGAGCTGCTTGGCAACGGCAGCGTCAATCTGTTCTGGCGGGAAATGTTTGGCGATATACTGCAAAAACTGCCACAGCACAGCAGCGTCGTCATAAGCCCGGTGGCGTTGGGCAAAAGTAAAACCGTGGCGCTGGATCAGTGATTCCAGCTTGTGGCTACGCTCGTGCGGATATAGTGCCCGCGATAAGCGGACAGTACACAGCTGTTTAGGCAGAAAGTCCATGCCTAGCCGGCCAAACTCCTGCTTAAGGAACGAATAATCAAAACGGACGTTGTGCGCCACAAACACCGCGCCATCAAGCAGTTCCTTGAGCTCATCAGCAACTTGGTCAAAAGTAGGCGCTTTGCGAACCTGATCAGTCGTAATGCCCGTCAGGCTGGTGATGTAATATGGCAGTTCGGTTTCTGGGTCAAGCAAGGTGTTAACAGAACCGACGATTTTGCCGTTTTCTACCCGTATAGCGGCAACTTCAATCACCCGGCCACGGACGTGGTTTAGCCCATTAGTCTCAATATCGACAAACACCAGCGGTGCCCCAAAAATCTTCGCCCCAAACTCACTCATTACTTCTAGTATACGCCGGAATGCGCCGGTGCAAAAACAAGGCAACAGCCAGTGCTACAAGCGAGCCTAGCCAGCCTATAAGCACCATCAGGCCAACCATATCAATGCGTGACTCAGTATTAGCCAAGGAACGGGCAGTCACCACGTAATATCCCTTGGCTTTTACGGTGACGCTGGCAAGGCGCAAGTCGCTAGCGGGCTGCCAGGTAATGGTATAAGGATCTGAACTGCCGGCGTGTCCCAGCACGCCTGCTGGTATTTTGAGCTCTTTGCCATGATACGTGGCATCGGTTACTAAAAGCTGACTTTTGAGGTTATAAATGCCGGTAAATGGTGCCGACTCTTTCTCAAGTACTTTGTTGCGCCCGAGCAAATCTGTCGGCTGGGCGCCTTTGTCGAGCTGGGCCGCTATATCCTCGGCTATATAGCTCTGCGGATCGTTGGCTGACTGGCGTAGCACTTGCTGGCCTACACCATAAATAGTCATAAAAATACCTGTAATGATGACACCTGCTGCCACCCATGTATAGAATTTGTGCATGCTGTAATTATACCCTCGTAAAGCAACACCCCCGTGGTCACGGGGGTGTTGCACCTACCAGTGGGTTTGCTGGTCTAGATTAGATTGTGTGGTGTCGCGGACGGGACATGGCGTTCATGATGGCCACAAGAATGACCGAACCGATCAGTGACCAGAATAGGCCCATCCAGCTAAATGCTAGGAATGATTTATCGCTACCGGTGAACAATGATGAAACAAAGCTACCGATGAATGAACCAATAATACCAATTACAATGCTGGCAAAAACACCTTCATCACGGCCCATAATGGCCGAGGCAATCCAGCCTACTAGTCCACCTAAAATAATCGCAACTAATAAACTCATATGCTATTCCTCCTGTTTATGCCGCAACAGCTTAAGCAATAGCCAAAGTGCGGTCGTTTTGCTGACTAAAGTCAAAGTATGACTTTATGGCGGGTCGGCATAGTTCTTCGAGGTCCCTAGACATTGCTTACTCCTTGCTTACGTTAGTAATACCCTTAGCTTAAAGGTTGTGTAATTTTGCTACTATGAATTATTTAACAGATCACTTGTGAGATGTCTCATAAACTATTACAGGTATTTACTAAACTACTATGAGGAGACCCTTATGATAAATGACGTTGAGCGACTCTTACACTCGAGTGGGCATCCCAAACATCTCACCAAGAAGAGCAAATCGGTGAATGACCTAAAGCAACGGCCTATACAGACCAGCCTGCCAAGCAGTGAGTTTGAAGAGACAGATATAAGTTAAAGTTTGCCGTAAGTATTGTAACGGAAGATAAATCCATTTTCGGTGTGTAGGTCACTGGACTCTTTGAGTTCAAAGACGTGCTCGTACTCTGGAAAGAACTGGTCACAGCCAAAATCGGCTTCAATTTGCGTCAGGTATAGTTCATCGGCCACGATAATGGTTTGGCGGAACAGCGACTCGCCACCAATTACCCATACATCTTCTGCTTGCTGGTTAAAAAATTCATCGAGGTCTTGGATATAAATAACGCCATCGCCGGTTTTTGCCTCATGGCTTAACACATAGGTGCGTCGGCCTTCTAGGGGGCCGGCATGAAGGAAAGTCTCATAGGTTTTTTGGCCAACTAAGACGATGCCACCGTTACTTTTAGTTTTTTCGACAAAGTTGAGCATATCGCTGGGCAGCGACCATGGTGGTAGGCCATTTTTGGCAATGCCCCGCTTCCAGTCCACAGCTGCAATCAGTCGAATCATCCTTTAAGCATAAGCGGCCTGATGTGATTGAGCAAGTAGAAAGAGCCGGCCACTAGTAGTACGGACTCTGGTCGTCCTAGGAGCTGACCAAAGGCTTTGGCAACGTCTGGTTCAACAACGACTTCAAACTTTGCCTGCTCTGCAACCAACTGCGGGTCAACCGAAGCCTTAATGAAGTCCTTTGCCGTTATAAACGATGTCGCTACGCAGTAGGACGTTATACCTTGTAATACATCCAAAGCGCCACTGAGCCGATCTTTGTCCCCTTCCACAAAACCAACCAGTGCTGCTATCTGTTGTCCTGGATACTTAACATGTAAAGCATCCACTAAAACGGCTAATTTTTGGGCATTGTGTGCGCCATCAAGCACTATCGACTTGCCGCGGTAAGTAATGACTTCCATGCGGCCTGGAATGTAGGTTTGGCTGGCTACTTGCAAGGCCTGAGCGGTTAGTTCGGCCTTAGCGTCTGCCGCCAAACGCATACTCACGGCTGCCCCGGCCAGGCCAAAGTTACGCTGTTGGAATACGGGCAGGCCGGGTATCTCGGCAAAATCGTTGATAACGGTCAAGCTTGCCTGTTTTGCCTGGGCGCGGCTTGTCACGGCCTCCATAACTTCTGCATCTTGTTGGTATAAAACCACGCTGTTGCCCTGTTGGATAATGCCGGCTTTTTGCCCGGCGATGGCTGCCAGCGTATTGCCTAGCACTTGGGTGTGGTCAAAACCAATGTCGGTAATAACGCAGACTTTATCTGGTCTAGTAATAACATTAGTCCCATCAAGGAGGCCACCCAAACCAACTTCAATTACCGCGTAATCAACCTCTTCCCGGGCAAAATACCAGTAGGCAAAAGCTACCATTACCTCAAACCACGATGGGCTGGTGCCGCTACTTTCGATAACCTGTGCAAAAGCTTCCAGACCAGAGCAAAACTCGGCTTCGCCAACGGGCTGTACGTTAATTTGGACGCGTTCATTTATCTCATCAACGTGTGGCGATACCGTTAGGCCCGTCTTGTAGCCCGCAGCCGTTAACAGCGAGGCAGCATAGTAACAGGTGGATGTCTTGCCAGATGTACCAGCCACATGAATAACCTTTAGTCTATCCTGAGGGTTGCCCAGCAACGCCAATAGTTCGCGCATGGTGTCGAGGTTATACGACTCGCGGTTATTGGCGTAAAACTGCTCTAGGTAATGGTTAGCTTCGGTAAAGTTCGTGATCTTCATAGCTATCGCCTCTTTTACTTCTCTGATAAGATAGTATACGTTATGCGCGCCCGTAGCTCAGTGGATTAGAGTATTTGGCTTCGAACCAAAGGGTCGCAGGTTCGAGTCCTGCCGGGCGCACCAATTATTTTGTTTTTAGCGCTGCCAAACGTAGCACAATGATGTCTTTAACGAGTTCTTCGGAAATCGGTTTATCCAAAGGGATCTGGATTGCCCCGCTTGAGCATTTGTAATCTTTTAGTTTCTCACTGAGAATAGCGATCGGTTCACCGCTGAAGGGGTAGAGGCTGATCCCGGTTTTGCGGGCTGCAAAGCCGTAAACTGTTTTACCGCCCAGTTTAAGGGCCGGAATGCCGTAACCCCAGTCATCTTTGAGACCAGGAATGTTGTCGTGGCCAATTTTGCGCAGGCGCTCCAGGGCAGCACGGGTATCGGGCGATAGGGGTTTGAGGTATTCGTCGATGACATTCATGACCTTATCTTACACCTGCTAGCTAGCAAGATCATGTGCTGTCTGTAAAACAGCTTACTCACAATCATTACGTTATTGCTTATAGTTAAAGCCTATGTCGGAATTCATTCAAGATTCATCACAGCCGCAATTTTTGTCGCCGGAGGCATTTGACTTTTTATGCGACAAATTAGGCGCGTTCGAAGCCAAGCAGGCACCAGAAAAACGTCTTGGTGCGGCCGCAATAGCTTCATTTGTGGCACCGGAGCGGCCAGACTTTATCAGTGCCGATCCCGAACTCGAAAAAGCTTTTACAGGGTATCTGTACGATGGATTACTGGCTTGCCTTGACCAAGACCCAGTAATTCTCGGGAAACGCCAGCTATCGGGCCATTACCAGGACTTGCTCAAGCAAACTCAGCTCTATGCTGAGCTCCTGACAGCCGGCAGCCTGGCACCGCTGACAATTGACCGGCTGCCCCTTGAACAGGGCCAATATACCCGTTACTGCCAACTGCTCACGGAACAAATTAGCACCGACCTAGGCATCCTTGGCTATAACAGCATTGATGAAATGGTCCAACTTCTTAAACGAGTCTCTACCGATTTTACACACGAGCAAACATAAATTTGGCCGAAAGCTTGGATTTTAACCTGTAAAGTGGTGTAAAATTATAAGTATGGACTGCACCGTACAACAGCTTCGGGCTCAAGGTAGTTATGAGCAATAGGCGGCCGCTGATTGATAGTGAGCCATTATCGCCTGTTGGTGGCCTTGAAACGCTTAAAAAAGAGTTTCACGACCAGCATATCTACTGGAAGAAAAATGGCGAACTCGCTATGTCGGCTATGTTTGAGGCATTGCACTACGAATCACTCATGAATCCCGAGCTTGGTGAAGTACTTGAAGACACTATCGCTATCCGGCGCTTAAAAAACGATGATCTTGGTGCTTCCGAGGTAGCCGGCAACATCCGCGGCACGCTCTTTGGTGATCAGCTCGAACTTGGGAACCAACCGCAGAAATATTACTGCCGCGATGACTGGCTCAAACCAATCAGGGAGGTAGTAACACTTGTTAAGGAGCCTGAGCCCGATATAACTCAGGGTGGACGTGCAGAGCGGGTCCAAATGAACCTGGTCGCCGATTCAGTCGATACCAGTCCATTTAGCCGGGCGAATCCTGATGAAGTACTCATGCAGCTAGTCGCCGAGCGCTGGCCAAATGGCGTGCGAATGCTCGATTGTGGTGCTGGTATGCTTACTACCGTAAATCAGATCCTGCAGAAAAATGACCACCCCATGGGTCCCATAAATGTTTACGATGGCACTGGGTTGGGCCACAGCAAATCAGAATGGACAGTATCGACAAAACTGACCGCCGGTGCTAATTACTTGCTGGCCCAAGACCATACTATCGATTGGGTGCTGGCAGTTGACCTGAATGAGCCCTACCGTAAGGACCATGCTTACAAATGGGCCCGCGGGTTACTGCGGGGTAGCGAGTTGGATAACCCAGAATTTATGAAAACCTATGACGCACTTGCAGCTCAGCCCCACCCAAAACTTAGTTATCAGCGGCTTGATCTAACAGACGAGAAAGATGTCGAAACCTTGCGTGCCAAGCTCGATGGTGAGCGTTTTGAACTCA
Source organism: Candidatus Saccharimonadota bacterium (assembly GCA_028286345.1). Taxonomy (GTDB): domain Bacteria; phylum Patescibacteriota; class Saccharimonadia; order Saccharimonadales; family UBA4665; genus JAQBRT01. The sequence continues at coordinate 298,541 of JAQBRT010000001.1, read as the reverse complement.
TAACTATGTCAACTGTCCTCCACCAACTCAGCAAGCACGACCGACAAACCATGATAGGGGCGGCCCGGGAATTCCTGGCACCTGGGGGCTTGCTGCTTATTAAAGATTTTGCTTGGGTACAATCAACAAATCCACGCACCCTTTACTACTACAAACACTGGCATAAACGCGGCCGTTACCGAGCATTCATTTATGATCCCCTCTTTCCTAACCTTGGCTTCCAAGAGTACTGCCGCGCTAACGATAGCCGCTGCAAGGATCTAGCCATAGGTGCTGGGCATATTGCAATCAAGGGAGAACTTCACAAGATAGAAGACCTACTATTTGAGGCTGGTAAAGTTGCCGATAAGCATGCAGCTGTTATCGACTTAGCTGGGCAGCGACCAACTCAGAATAGAGCTTCATGAACTCGTGTTGTTGCTCACCAATGTCGTGGGCGTACTGGAAATAGCTAAAGATCATAGCTGCTCGCGGCGTGGTTTTGAGCGGATAGACGGCGCTGTATGCTATTCCACCGCTGGCTTGGTTAATACGGGCGTCTTCGGCGTTTAAAACTGGCGTGAATAAGAATCGCCAGTCGGTTGTGTCATGCAGCTCACCGCTACGGATAGCTTGGGCAATAATATTCTCGTCGTTATTCAGCGGGATTTTGATCTCCTCAAAAGGCACCATTGAAACGTCAGTGGTGTTTTTGGCAAGTTCGGTATCTGATAAGGCGACGCGGTTTATAGTACCAGCCTCTTCATCGACAATCAGCAAGACGACAATACCCAGGAAAAGCATAGCGGCCTGCATTGGGCAGCTAAACGGCGCATTTACAATAGTTGAATGCAAGTTGTCAGGGGTGGAATTGGCGAGGGTCTTAGCCAAAGCTTCATAATCAAAGCCAGCAGGTGCCGTCGTATCTGTTGCCGTCATAATACATCTCAGTATACGCCAATGTGATAAATGACGCATTGCATTGTCAGCCCCTTGGGCGTATACCAAAGGTATAAGGAGAAAACGAAGATGTTAAATGTAGAAAACCTTAACTATTGGGCGGTACTGGTTGCTGCCGTCATTAATATGGTCGTCGGGTCTTTTTGGTACTCGAAGCAAGGGTTTGGTAAGCCGTGGGCTGCTGCAGCTAAAGTGAAACTTGAAGATATGATGAAAGACAATGCCGGTGCGGCCTACACAATGACCACCGTGGCAGCTGTGGCGCAGTCATTTTTGCTGGCAGTGTTAGTGCACAATCTTGCTGTTACCACCGTTGGCAAAGCAGTAGAGCTAGGCGTTTTGCTGTGGGTTGGCTTTGTTGCTGCCTGCACTATTTCCGACACCATGTTCACTGGCCGCAGCATGCGGTTGTGGCAAATTAATCAGGGCTATTACCTATTAGTACTGGTTGCCAACAGTGTTCTATTGGCGCTTTGGTACTAAGCGTCAACTAATTCAGCGGTTTTCTCAATGGCTGGACCAGCCAGCGCGCGAAGCTGCTCGTCAGTAAATGCGATAGCTGCCTCTTCGGGGGCAGTTTTTTCTTGATGTGGTATCTGTGGAGCACGCAGTGCCATCACCCCAGCTTGCCGTGCCATATTTTCATAATTAAGCGTCCCGCCTATACCATGTTCTTGGCGCAGCCGTTGGCGCCCAAGATTTATTGCTGTTGCCATACTACCCTCCACGTTTAGTACACCAAGCATAGGCGCATTAGGCGCTCAATTCTGTAACAATTCTTACTCATTTTGGCCAAAGCAGGATCCCGAAGTCCAGCTAGGCACCGGAGAGCTCAACAAAGCTAAGAAATATGTCGTTTCAGGCGGTTCACCTGATTTGAGCTGGGAAAATTCAGTCCTCATAACCGGCGATGTCGCTACAAAAATCAAGGATTTAAAGGCCGAAGACGGCCCAATACTTCAGGTTCACGGCAGTAGCAGTTTGCTACAGACACTTCTCTAGGAAGATTTAATTGACGAGTTCTGGCTCAAAATATTTCCGGTGACGCTTGGCAGCGGCAAGCGGCTGTTTGGCGATGGCACTATACCTGCCGCATATGACTTACTAGAATCACACGCCTCTCCAAGCGGCGTAATTATAGCCTCCTACAAACGTGCTGGTGATGTTAAGACCGGCTCTTTAGCCTGAGCTTCTAGAGTGTAATCTGTTAGAATACTGAGCATGCACCCGTAGCTCAGTTGGATAGAGCGTTGGTTTCCGGTACCAAAGGTCGTAGGTTCGACTCCTATCGGGTGTACCATTTTCCCTGTTATAATAAAGCACATGCGTATAAAATCATTTCGATCTTTTTTATTATTGTTAACCTTAATTACAGTTGGGCTTTCGGGTGCCAGCCCAGTCTATGCCGCCAGGCCAGTGGCTAGCACCCCAGTGCTGCTCGGCAACGACATTTCTTATCCACAGTGTAGAAAGAGCCTGCCAAAAGGCCAGGCGTTTGGTATTGTGGGGGTAAATAACGGCCTCGCCAACACCACCAACCCATGCTTTGCTACTGAATTATCTTGGGCTCAGGCATCCAGCGGCAAAACCGGCCAGGATAAAGCCGCTCTATACGTAAACACGGCTAACCCAGGGCTTACCGGCAGTTGGTGGCCAACATCAAATTATTATGGCGGCACTACTGTGACCAGCCCATACGGCACCTGTGACGGCAGCGACAATGCTGCCTGCGCTTACATGTATGGCTATGCTAAAGCCTACGATGACGCCAATGTCCGCGGCGTCAGCAACCCTGCGGCCTATAAGTGGTGGCTCGATGTGGAGACAACAAACAGTTGGGAAGCTAACAAAGCTGCGAACACAGCAGACTTAGAAGGCATGACGGCATATTTTCAATCCATAGGCGCCCGGGTAGGCATTTATTCGACCAGTTACCAATGGGGCCAGATTGTTGGCCCAACTACCAGCACCAGTAACCTGAACGGGCTACAGAGCTGGCTCGCAGGCGCATCGTCGTCGAGCGCCAAGTCGTACTGTTCGCTCGCACCGCTGACATCGGGAGGTACCGTAAGCCTCACCCAGTATGTCTCTGGCGGTCTAGACTACGACTACTCTTGCATCTAGAGGTTTCCTGTTAGGGTATACTGCTTGCTATGAAGATAAAAATTAAACGTTTTGACACCCGTTTTCCACTACCAGCACCTGAGCCTGGTGCGGCCTGCTTCGATATGATCTGCCGCGAAACGGTCACCATCCCGCCACACCAAATTAAGCCCATTAAGCAGAACTTTGCACTCAAAGTACCCGACGGCTACGCTTTACTCCTATTTGTCCGTAGCAGCACGCCTCTGCGCAAAGGCTTAATGCTCGCCAATAGTGTTGGTGTAGTTGACCCGTTTTATTGCGGCGATGGCGACGAAAACCTGGCGTTCATGCACAACTTTACTGACGATCCGGTAACTGTTGAGGCCGGCGATAAAATTGTCCAAGGCATGATTATAAAAACCGAGGCCGTAAGCTGGGATGAAGTAGAGTCCATGAATGACAGCGGCCATGGCGGCTACCAGCACCACGACGAACTGAAATAGCATGACGATTCGCACCTACAAAACGGCTGCCAAGCTGCTTCAGCTTTTCTAAAATTACAACAACCTGTGTATAAAAAACCACACTGCTTTTTGATCACTATATTATAGTAGTTGTAATAACGTAGGGTTACCATATGTCACACGCTTCTGAACGTCTCCCCTCTACGCTACCCGTACAGCGAGGCTTATTAGAAAGGTCAGGATTAGGTATGCAGCGAGGCCAGGGGCCATCTTTTGTGTTTGGTGCTTTTCACGGTGCATGGGGTTCCGAACGCCAGTATTTGAAAACTGCCCGTTATTTTGAAGCGTACGGCCATAAACTTATAGCTGTACGTTTGCCAATTGATGAACTAGGCCAAGACTACAGCTCTATGGCCGAGGCGGCTGCTAAAGAACTGGTACCATACGAAGAACAACGCCCCCGCATTATCGCCAATTCACGGATGTGCAATGTTGCCGCTCTCATGCCAAGGCTCATAGATATATCAGCAATTGATTACGTTTGCGGAACTATTCCGGCAACCAAAGCCGACATTTCCACTGGGAAGCTCAAGGGGCTGCCGATAAAGCACGGCGACCTGTTTTACTCGGGCATTGAATATGTTCCTGGCCGGCCCGGGCTAACCCAAATGAACAATCTGGTTGGCTTAAAAACGATCGCTTTTGGCTGTCTGCCGTCCGAAGCCTGGGAAATTGTTAAGGACCTGCGGCCAAACGTCGAGCGCGAAGAAGATACTGTTTTACCGGAACGCTTAGGCATACCAGAACGGGCACACTTTGGCACAATAGACCGCGTCGTTATGCCAACCTACGTTAAAGCTGCCAGCCTGGCCATACTTGGCACAGAGGCCTATGAATTTGTTGGTGCCGGCCATTTGCCCCATGTTTCCCATGCACATGATTTTGCTAGAATAATGATAAATTTTGCCATGGCTGATTACCGGGCTGAGTATCACATGCCATCCTATGAGCAGTAAGCATACCGGCGTTGGGGTTGGCGTTTTAGTCTTTAAGCAAGGCCAGCTTTTACTCTGTCAGCGCACCGGGTCGCACGGCGCTAACAGCTGGGCACCACCGGGTGGCCACATTGAGTTTGGCGAGGAATTTACCGAAGCCGCCGCCCGGGAAGCCCGTGAAGAAACCGGCCTAGAAATCACCAATATGCGGCTTGTTGGCGTCACTAATGACTTTTTTGAGCCTGAGAAAAAACACTACATTACTGTCTGGATAGCCAGCGATTGGCTAGGTGGCGAACCGCGCATTATGGAACCGGACAAGTGCCTGAGTATGCACTGGGAGACTTTTGATAATTTACCGACTGAGCTCTTTACTTCTTTCAAGAACTTTACAGAATCTGAATTCTTCGGGGTTGTCCGGACACTAACTAAATAGTATTTTTGGGCTTGATGGTTTTTGGGGCTGTGTTTTTAGCAGAAGCGTGAAGTCCGCTTAGCATTTGTTCAATCGTCATAACGATCCCTTTCTGTTTTACTAACTGAAATACGTTGCAATCATAAGCGTATTATTACAGTAATGCTGTAATAATTCTTACAGACTCATAAGAGTATAATTACTGATTTGACGGGGGTAGTTGCTTAGGCACACGTTGGTAGCGCCCCTGCAAAATTGCCTTTTGCAGCTCAACAAGTACTTGCTCAGCCTGGTCGTAACTCATACCGACCTTAGCAACCGATGGGTTTTGTTTACCGTTTGCCTGCGTAAAGTTAAGCGTTAGGCCGGCTGGGGTAGTATCGACCTGAATACCGTCGCTGTACTGGGTGCGCATATCGAGCGCCAGCAACATAACCGTTGCCTTACCATTTTGGATATCAACGCCCGGGCGGAACTGTTCTGGGACATCGCCGTCATAACCTGCAAGCTCCCAGAGTTGGATGGCTTCTTGGTCCTGAACGTCAAAGTGGCTAATTAACAGGAGGAGGATGTCTTCGCTGGGGCGTTCTATGCCTGATTCAATGCGCTCTAGCTGATGGTCATCAATTTCGACAGCACCAGAGACTTCAGCAATACTACGTCCTTGCTGCTCGCGGACATACTTGAGGTGTTTCCCTAGGCTAACGTATGGTGCGTGATCATTCATCACTTCCATAGTACCGCTCCAGCTGTACGCGGTGCAAGCACAAGCGTTCGGTATATGTATACTGTAGGGTATGAACTACGTCCCAAACGTCAGCCTGGCAGCCTACACTACTATGGGCCTAGGCGGTATTGCGGCTTTTGCTGTCGAGGTTACAAACCGCATGGAAGTTATTGAGGCACTAAGCTGGGCCCAAACAAAAAATATCCCGGCGCTGATGATCGGCGGTGGTAGCAATATCTTTTGGCGCGACGAAGGCTTCCCTGGCCTGCTTATTATTAACAAGGTCCAGCGTTTTGAGGTATTTGAAGAAGACGAGCTGAACGTCTATGTCACCATCGGTGCCGGTGAAAACTGGGATTCAGCTGTAGAGCGCTGTGTGGCGGCAGGTTATACCGGTATAGAAGCCCTAAGCCTCATTCCTGGCACGGCAGGGGCAACACCTATCCAAAATGTTGGGGCGTATGGCCAGGAAATTGCCCAAACATTGGTTACAATCGAAGCTTTCGACACCCAAGCCCGGGACTTTGTGACAGTATCAGCCGCCGACTGCGGCTTTGGCTACCGCACCAGCCGCTTTAAAACCTCGGATAAAGGCCGGTTCTTTATTACAGCCATCACGCTGCACCTTACTAAAGGCAATCCTCAGCCACCGTTTTACAAAACTTTGGCTGGCTACCTTAGCGAGCATGGCATTACCGAATACACACCGGCAACTATCCGCGAGGCCGTCATTGCTATCCGTAATTCCCGCCTACCGAATCCGGCCGTCGTCCATAACAACGGCTCATTCTTTGCCAACCCGATTATTTCCGAAGGTGTCTTAGCCCAAATTACGGCCGACGCCAATGCTGACGTGCCGCACTGGCCCATGCAGCCGGGCAGCATTAAACTGCCTGCAGCCTGGCTTGTAGAGCAAGCCGGCTTTAAAGACTTTCACGATCCCGAAACCGGTATGGCAACCTGGCCGGCGCAAGCTTTAGTGCTGGTAAACGAACATGCTAAAACCACCGCTGACTTGCTAGCCTTTAAACAAAAAATTGTTGATGCGGTTCATGCCAAGTTTGGCATTACACTCGAGCAGGAACCCGAACTGCTGCCATGAACTCCTCCAGTTACTTGTCGCTCGGTAGTGGGAATCCCAAGGCAAAGGACTTAACTTCATCTCTTAACTTGTTAAGTGTAGTTTCGTCCTGGTAGTTATCAATTGCTGCTTTCATCCAATCAGCCAGTTTTTGCATATCTGATTCCTTAAGGCCGCGGGTAGTTAGTGCTGGTGTACCAAGGCGGATACCACTAGGGCTAAATGGTGGCAGCGTATCGCCAGCAATAGCATTCTTGTTGAGGGTCAGGCCAATTTTATCGAGGGTTTCTTCTACGACTTTACCATTGAGGCCAAAGCTGGTGTAAACGTCGGCCAGGATTAGGTGGTTGCTGGTGCCGCCAGTAATCAGCTTAAAACCGTGGGCTTTGAGGGCGTCAGCCAGAACGCTGGCGTTTTTCACAATTTGTGCTGAGTAATCTTTAAATTCTGGTTTGAGGGCTTCGCCGAAGGCAACGGCCTTAGCGGCAATGATATGCTCGTGCGGGCCGCCCTGCATACCCGGAAAAATTGACCGGTCAATCAGTGTTGGGATGTTTTCGAGGGTTTTTTCCGGGGCTTTAAGCGGGTTACCTACGACGCCCATAGACAGGATCAGGCCGCCGCGCGGTCCGCGGAGCGTTTTATGGGTGGTAGTTGTAATGACGTGGAAGCCATAGTCGAAAGGGTTCTTGGCAACCCCACCGGCAATCAGGCCGGCAATGTGTGCCATGTCAGCCATGAGCAGGGCACCAACTTCGTTACCAATCGCGGCAAACTTGGCATAGTCGAGTTCGCGCGGGTAGGCGCTAAAGCCGGCCAAGATAATTTTGGGTTTGTGCTCAAGGGCTAGGGCACGCAGTTCGTCATAGTCAATCTCGCCGGTTTCCGGGTCTTTCATTTTGTAGCGGATAAAGTTGTAGAGTTTGGCCGAACGGGTGACTGGTGCACCATGTGTTAAGTGGCCGCCGTGGCTGAGATCCATGGCCAGTACAGTGTCGCCGGGTTCGAGCCAGGCGCTATACACAGCCTCGTTGGCTGGGGCACCGGAGTGGGGTTGGACATTGGCGTGGTCGGCTTTAAACAGTTGCTTGGCGCGGTCAATGGCCAGCTGTTCAACTTTGTCGGTGACCTCATTGCCGCCGTAATAACGCCTGCCGGGGTAGCCCTCAGAATACTTGTTGGTAAAAACGCTACCCATGGCGGTGAGCACATCGCGGGAAACGTAGTTTTCGCTGGGGATAAGTTCGAGGCCTTCGCGCTGGCGCTTTTCTTCGGCAGCAATCAAATCAGCAATAATCTGGTCGTCCATAACTATCTCCTCCGTTGGTTATCTATAAGTATAGCAGGGAGATTTGAAGCTTTTTCTACATTGCAAAAAAAATACCATAGATGATATTATTTATTGACGTATGGATAACGCTAATCAGAAAATCGGCCACTTAATTGCTCAGATACGACAAGAGAGAGGCCTAACCCAAGCCGAGTTTGCCCGCAAACTCAACACCAGCCAGTCGGCTGTTAACCGCATGGAGCACGGCCGCCAAAACCTGAGCCTGGAAACTTTGGGCCGTATTAGTGATGTACTCAACAAGCAGCTGATTAGCCTCAGCAGTAGCGGCGCAACAAACCTGCGCATTGAAGGCGGCCACGAACTACACGGCGAAATTACCCTAAAAACCAGCAAAAATGCCGCCGTTGGTCTACTCTGTGCCAGCTTGCTCAACTACGGGGTCACCCGCTTTAAAGCTTTTCCACGAATTGAAGAAGTCTACCGCATTATCGAAGTTCTCGAGAGCATGGGTGTATCTGTTAAATGGCTGCCTGGCAATGACATTGAAATCCGCCGTCCAGTTAAGCTCAAGCTGGACCGCCTCAATGCCCAATCTGCCCGCATGACCCGCTCAGTCCTGATGATGATCGGCCCGATGATGCACGACGAAAAATCATTTAAGATCCCCTACGCTGGCGGCTGTAAACTAGGTAGCCGCACCGTAGCGCCGCACTTATTTGCCCTCGAACACTTTGGCGTCGATATTAACGCCACTACCGGTTATTACCACGTTAATGTCAAAAAACATGCTGCTGGCCGAATTACTCTCTATGAACCAGGCGATACCGTCACCGAAAACGCCTTGTTTGCTGCCGCCCGCACACCAGAAGAAACCATCATTGAGTTTGCCAGCGCCAACTACTCCGTCCAAGAAGTCTGCTACTTCCTGCAAAAACTGGGCGTCAAAGTCAGCGGCATTGGCACCACCACCATGACCGTCCAGGGTATCCCGGTGATCAAGAAAAACGTCGAGTTTGCCCCTAGTGAAGACCCAATTGAAGCCATGTTCTTTACAGCGGCTGCCGTCACGACCAACTCCAAGATTACGATCAAGCGCGTACCTATCCAGTTTATGAGCGTAGAGCTTTTGAAGCTCGAAAAAATGGGTCTTAAAGTTGACCGCACCGAACGCTACAAAGCTGCCAACGGCCAAGCCGACCTGGTAGACCTCACCATCCACAAGCATAATGGTGAGCTACGCGCCCCTACTGACAAACTCCACTCACTTCCCTTCCCTGGCCTCAACGCCGACAACCTCCCCTACTTTGTGCCAATAGCTGCTGTTGCCAAAGGCCGTACGCTGATCCATGACTGGATGTACGAAAACCGCGCTATCTACTACACCGAACTCACTAAGATTGGCTCACAGATCGAACTTGCCGACCCGCATCGTGTCTACGTAACCGGTCCCAGCCGCTTTACTGTCAGCGATATCGTCTGCCCCCCTGCCCTGCGCCCAGCCAGTTTGCTCCTAATTGGCATGCTCGCCGCCAGCGGCACATCAATGCTGCGCAACATCTACACCATCCAGCGCGGCTACGAAGACCTGGCCGAGCGGCTCAACAGCCTTGGCGCCCACATCACAATCCTGCACGAACTCTAGAGTATCTATGCTATAATTACCCCCGTTACGCGCGGGTGTAGTACAGCGGTTAGTATGCAAGTTTTCCAAACTTGAGATCGGAGTTCGATTCTCCGCACCCGCACCATTGTGACACCAGGGATTGCTCCCTTGATCGGCTGGTCGGTTTCAACTTTTACCGGTCATGGAGAGAATCTGTATCAAATAAGGTCAATGACTGGATTACTCGACTAGATTACCTTTGAAGTACCAATGCCCGTCTTTCCACTGTTCGCTAGTACCCTCGTGATAAAATTGTATGCCACATGTGTGTTGTGCCTGACGTGCTATAGGCACCATAGTACTTACCATCCTGTCTGCAACATACATAATATATGTGCCACCGGCCCAGCCACTACCAGTAGGAGAGGGTGCTCCATATTTTGTTGGGGCTGCGTAAGTTAAAATTCCTGTAGGTGTTGTTTCAGGAGTCTTTTCCCAATCATTTCCTTTACCATTGCTATATGAAAACTGATAAACTTGGCAGCTGTTTAATAACTCAGTCGCTTTCTCAACGGTTACTTCGGAATAAGCATTATTTGCCTGATTTTGTATCTTTTGGGTTTTATCAGCTTCTTTGTGCTGAGCTTTCAGGATAAAAGGAGAAGGTATTGCCCATAGGGCTGCTATTATGCTGAGCACCAAGAGTATAATCTCAATTTTTCTGGTTCTGCCTATAAAATATTTTTTGGACAATGACTTAGAAACAATAAAGAGATTGGCTAGTCCCATCACGCCAGTTGCTAAAAATATTGGCGTGGCCCCCAACGCTATGAATACGCCAGCAAATGGTATAAGCGTTAGTGATAATAGGCCTGCGTTGAGTATTAAAATAACAAGCGATGTTACCAGATACGCTTTAAGCACTTTATGATTACTATTGGCAGGCTGAGCTGACTGTGGAATTGCCTGGGGTTGGAATTGTGGTTCGATATTTGAACCCACAACAATTACCGGTTGTTCTATTGGCTTATTAGCGTTATCTTCGGGCATGTCTGTGTTCTTGCTTTCTCCATCATAATACTGATCAGCTATCAGAAAAGCAACTCGAATAAAATTGCTTTCGTATCTGTTATAATACGCTCGGTAAAGCAATTTGGTGACTACGAGATATCGTTATAACTTTAGTCATCGTGCTGCACCACACGATTGGTGCATAAGCCCTGGTAGCTCAGCTGGATAGAGCAGAGGACTTCTAAGCCTAAGGCCGGTGGTTCGAATCCACCCCGGGGCACCATTGTATCTTTATTTACTGCCAGCACGCCATCCTGAGCCTATACTGTCAATCATCGGATAAAGGAGTGCTTATGAAAACCCGAAAGCTTGGTGATTTAACTGTTTCAGAAATTGGGCTCGGCTGTATGGGCATGAGCGATTTTTATGGTGGACGAAATGAAGAAGAAGCGCTTAAAACTATAGCCTACGCACTCGATAATGGTGTTAACTTTTTAGACACCGCCGACATGTACGGGCCATTCACCAACGAGAAGCTGGTTGGCAAAGCTATTAAAGGCCGTCGGCAAGACGTTATTATTGCTACTAAATTTGGCAACGAACGCGATGCAGCTGGAAACTTTTTGGGCATTAACGGCAAGCCAGAATATGTTCGTAAGGCCTGTGAAGATAGCCTTAAGCGGCTGGGCATTGATTATATCGACCTCTACTACCAGCACCGTGTTGACACGTCAGTACCAATTGAAGAGACGGTAGCGGCAATGGCCGAACTCGTTAAAGAAGGCAAAGTCCGTTACATTGGCCTAAGCGAAGCTGCGCCAGAAACAATCCGCCGGGCACATAAGATCCACCCGATCACTGCCCTGCAGACTGAATATAGTTTATGGTCACGTGACCCTGAAGACGAACTACTGCAGACATGCCGTGAGCTGGGCATAGGCTTTGTAGCCTATAGCCCTCTGGGGCGTGGCTTTTTAACCGGCCAGATCAAATCGATAGATGACCTAGACGAAGACGATAGCCGCCGCCGGTGGCCCCGCTTTAGCCCGGAAAATTTCCAGAAGAACCTTGACCTCGTAGAAAAGGTTAAAGAGATTGCTAACGAAAAAGGCGTTACCGCCGGCCAGCTGGCACTTGCTTGGGTACTCGCACAAGGTGATGACATTGTCCCAATTCCCGGCACAAAACATGTTAACTATTTGCAAGAAAACATTGCCGCAACCGAGATTACGCTTACAGAAGAAGACTTGCAGCGGCTAGAAGCCATTGCACCGCGGGGATCATTTAGCGGTGATCGCTACCCCGATATGTCGACAGTTAATCGATAATTGATAAACAGAACTTTGACAAAGTCAAAATATATTCGCATGTAAGTTTCCTTACAGCCTGACCGGCAATTGTGGCCTACAATTATTCCATACTGAACAACTACAAGAATGGAGGCCCACATGCACAAATCTGTCTTATTCCTATCATTTATTGGCGTATCGTTACTTTTTATTACCGGGCTGCTATGGCCAGATAATCCAGCCGTTTGGCTCGCCTCTACATCCCACCAATTTGCAGCTGTCCGGCTGGTACTTATGGGTGCATTTGGCATGCTGCTGGTGACGGCACCGCCGCGTAGCATCATCCTACGGCAGGGTATTGGGCTGCTAGCACTAGTAACCGGCCTGTGGACACTTGGTGTCACTTACGATAACAGCATGAAATTCCTTGATAGCTTAGCTTTGCTTGAATTTAGCGTTTGCGCTGGCATTGATGTACTGGAGCAGACTGGCGAGGAGTTCTTACAGACTGTATCCGGCAAGAAAGATGCCATTACTGGAAGTAAACGTAACAAGGCAACGGCCTAAGGAGGAACTATGGTCCAACGAATTGAAGAAGCCCGCCAGGTTAGTGATGACACCGGCACCCGGACAGCAAAAAGTACGCGAGTTATTGACGAAGACCCAGCCACCAATGTTGGTTACGTAGCCGAACGCGAACCAATCGCTGAGCGCATCGTCTGGTTCATCGCCAGCGTTTTGCTCATACTGCTAGCATTCCGCTTTACGCTTGCCCTCTTGGGTGCTAATCCAAATAATGCGTTTGCTAACTTTATTTACACAGTTAGCCACCCGTTTGTAGCGCCATTCTTTAACTTGTTTGGCTACAACTTGCAGTATGGCGTTTCCCGTTTTGAGACTTACACACTTGTTGCCATGGCTGTCTACGCCGTTGTCGCTTTCCTGCTTTCACGGCTGTTTCACATTACCGATCACAACCGGGCTCGTGTTTACCATTAGAGACTGTTGAAAAACTGCGCCAACTGAGCTATAATCACCCCTGTTTACGTGACACATACGCAAACATGGCGGACTTAGCTCAGTTGGTTAGAGCGTCGGGTTGTGGTTCCGAAGGTCGGGGGTTCGAGACCCCTAGTCCGCCCCAAAAGTATATTCAAAGGCCTCTGTAGGAGGCCTTTTTATTTTTCCTTTGCTAGCCGAGCCCGGTACTCGTTACGCGAGGTGTACACACCAAAGACAATCAACCACAACGTCTGCGGATAGCCAACCAGGCGTTCCATGCCGCCTATACCGAGGCTAAGGTCGTGCTTACTCACAAATAAAACCAGGGCACTAAGAGTGATGATGCAAGTCAGCACAGTATAGATACGCAGCGGCCTAGGGATATCAAGTGCTCGGCCAAGTAGCCCAAGGCTGATATTACCGATTAAAAAGGGCAGTGCCGCTCCAAAAACGTGCATAAAAGCTACTGTATTTTCGGGGAAAACCCCCACCAACAGCGTGCCAATCCCTGCCAGTCCCATACCGGCAAAACCAAGTGCCGAGAGGCGGCTTTTTTTAAACTCGTGGTAAAGCAGCGCCGAACCAAGCAGCATAGTTACGCCAAATAGGATGAACGAGGCGTTCATTAAAGCATACTGCGGCGAACAGACAAAGCGGCTATTAAAGTCGCCGCAGGCTGTATTGCCAAGGTCACTAATAGTGTTATTAAGCCAGCTATACGGCCTGTCCCAGTAGGCACTGACCACTAACTGGGCCAGAAAATATTGGAGGCTCAGCAACCAGAAAGCTGGCCCAAGTAACGGGTACTTGTTATGGAATGTTTGTATCCGGTGAGAGACGTGCATATGTATAGATTAGCACGCCGCGTGGCAGTGGGTTTTCTAGGCAATTGTGATGATGACTTTACCGCGGACGTGGCCATTTTTAGAATGGGCCAGTGCAGCGGCGGCTTCGTCGAGTGGAAACTCTTTGTCGATGTTGACGCTGAGCTTGCCGGCATCAATTAAAGCAGTGATTTCAGTCAGGGTAGCGGTAGAGGCACCGGTCATCATGTGTTTGGCTGCGACTTTGTGCTCGGTGGCCAAGGCTTCGTCGGGCTGTTCAACCATCGAGACTAGCTGGCCGCCTTCCTTTAGTACTTCGAAAGATTTTTTGTAGGTTTCGCCACCCACTGTATCAAAAACGACGTCGTAACCAGTAAGCAGAGTTGAGAAGTCTTGTGACTTATAATCAATTGCCTCGTCGGCACCCAGGCTGGTTACATAGTCTAAGTCTTCAGCACCGGCCGTTGTAGCAACGTAGGCACCGGCATTTTTAGCCATTTGAATGGCCATCGAACCTATACCACCTGCTCCGCCATGGATTAGTACTTTCTGGCCGGCCTGGATCTTGGCAGTATCCACCAGTGATTGGTAGGCGCTAGCAGCAGCCAGCGGGTACCCGGCGGCGGCATGCAGGTCAATGCTTGCGGGTGCCGGCGCAATCTTATCACTATCGACGGGTACAAGTTCGGCAAAGGCACCATTACCGCTCAGGCTGTTTGCCGAGCCATACACTGCCTGGCCAACCTCAAAACCGGTCACTTCGGCACCAAGCTGTGAGATGGTCCCGGCAACATCGCCACCAAGGGTAGCTGGGAACGTAAGCGGCACCCAGTCTTTGGCGTATCCAAGTGTAACTTTCCAGTCAAACGGGTTAACACCAGCGGCTACGGCTGTTATAAGGACTTGGTTTGGTGCAAGTTCTGGCGTTTCAACGTCGTTAACGGTCACTGCTTCTGGGCCATCGTAACTGGTAATCTGTGCTGCTTTCATAAGTACCTCCGGGTTAAGCTATACATTATATAGCAACAGGGGAGACTTGTCACCAGCATCTTTCAGGCGTCTAAACTGCTATACTAATGAGAACGATAAATGGAGACATCATGAAACGAGTTGCCCGCTTTTTGCGCGAGTATAAGCTGTTTAGTTTTGGTTTAATCGCTGGCTTGATTGGCCTAGCACTAGAGCTTCAAGGCTGGCACACCGCCGCCCATTGGGTACTGGGCACAACGGCTATTATAGAAACGTTCCCGCTACTGTGGGGCATGGTCGAAGATCTACGCACCGGGACCTACGGTATTGACATCCTGGCGGCTACAGCCATTGTGACGGCGGTAATTTTAGGCCAATATTGGGCAGCGCTGGTTGTTGTTTTGATGCTTACTGGTGGCGAATCGTTAGAGGACTTTGCCGAGCACCGCGCCAATAGCGAGCTTGATGCGCTCCTCAAACACGCTCCGCAAAAAGCCCACATCTATCAAGGCCGAAAACTTGTTGATGTAGCAGTTAGCAGCATTAAGCCCGGTGATAAAATCTTGGTCAAGCCCGGTGAAGTCGTACCGGTTGACGCTGTCATAATTGAAGGTGAAAGCAGTTTTGACGAATCGAGCCTGACCGGCGAAAGCCTGCCACAAGCCCGTGGTATTGGCGGTGGTATCGTTAGTGGTACGGTTAACCTAGAAGGTGCTATTACTGCAAAGGCCTCAGCATCAGCAGCCGACAGCCAATACCAGCAGATCATCCGCCTCGTCCAAGGTGCAGGCGCTAGCCAGGCACCGTTTGTGCGTCTGGCTGACCGCTACAGCATTCCATTTACTTTCGCGGCATATGCCATTGCCGGCACCGTTTGGGTGCTTACCGGCAGCGCGATACGCTTTTTGGAAGTTATCATAGTCGCTACCCCCTGCCCTCTCTTGCTGGCAGCACCTATTGCATTAATTAGCGGCATGGCCCGGGCCAGCAAGTACGGTATTATCGTACGCACCGGATCGGCCCTCGAAAAACTGGCCGAAGCCAAAACCATTGCCTTCGACAAAACTGGCACGCTAACCAGGGGCGAACTTGAACTGGACACCATAAAAGCCTACGGCAAGCACACCGAGGACCACTTGCTGGCCCTGGCAGCTAGTGCTGAGCAAAACTCCAGCCATATTCTGGCACAAGCCGTAACGCGGGCAGCTTCTGCCAAGCAGCTTAAATTCATAAAGGCTAAGAACGTCCAAGAAGTTTCCGGACGCGGGCTAATCGCTACCGTCAAGGGCCAGCGGGTATTAATTGGCCGCCTAAGCTTGCTAGAGGAACACAACATTATTCTTCCTGCCGGCACCACCAAAAAAGCTGTTAACCAAACAGCCCTATACATTGCTATTGATGGCCATCTGGCTGGCACCATGACATTTAAAGACGAGCTCCGCCCGGAGAGTGCCGCCACCCTTAAGCGCCTAAACGAACTGGGCTTTAGCCACACCCTAATGGTTACAGGCGACAACCAGACGACTGCAAACTCAGTCGCCAAGCAACTCGGGATCGGTGAGGTCCACGCCGAAATGCTGCCCGCCGACAAGCTGTACGTAATCGAAAAAGAAACTTTGCGCCCACTGGTATTTGTGGGAGACGGCGTAAACGACGCGCCAGTACTGACTGCTGCTGACGTAGGCATTGCACTTGGTGCCCGCGGTTCAACTGCTGCCAGCGAATCGGCCGACCTTGTGATTCTGCCTGATAGCGTAGGGCATGTTGCCATTGCCGCCAGCATTGCACGCCGGACGTTCAAAATTGCTACTCAAAGTATCGTAGTTGGCATTGCCCTCAGCATCATCTTGATGAGTGTGTTTGCCACCGGCAAATTCTCACCACTGCTGGGTGCTGTTCTCCAAGAAGTTGTTGACGTTGTGGTTATCTTTAACGCCATGCGGGCCCACAGCAACAAATTAGTGGGTTAGTGCAGCTGCAAACAGTAACGGTACAAACAAGTTATCGAGCCCTGCTATACCAAAATTCTCAACGGCTGCCCCGAGCAGCGGCAGGCTAATAAGCCGGGCAACCCCTACCATCACCCCGCTCTGGTCCTGGAATAACAGCAGTATGGCAAGCGAGACAATTACAAACGCCAGGCTGCCAACCAGGCTCTTAGCATGGCCCAGTATTCGGTAACGGTTAGCTGCCCCATACTGAACGCCCACAACAGCTGCAAGCCCATCAGCTAGGCTCATCTGCAGCAGCGCCGCCATAAAAACCCATTTGTCGTGCGTGATAAATGTTGTCAGGCCAACGGCTAGGGCAAAAAATACTTCCCCCCAAGTTGGGCGTCCAACACTATGAATCGACCTAAAAATCTTAAAGGCTTTAGAGATACTAATACCAATCAGAAACGCCAGGCTCAAAAACCTGATCTGGTTCCAGCTTAAAAACCATGGCCAAAACGCCACAAAGCTACCAACTGTAATGTGCACAAACTTGCGGCTAAACTCGCCGTGGACAGGCCTGGTCCGCCACCAAACCTCGGCAACGATTAACAGCACAAAAACAACGGCGACAGCGAGAATAAAGATCATGCTTACCATTGTACTCTTAACTTAAGCCAGCTTGAGGACATTAGTGAAGTCCTCACTATCGCATCGATTGCAGCACGTGTTCTTGGGATGTCATGCTATCTCTTTGCACGGCGGAAGAGGCGGCGGGCGCCGCGGCCGGTCTTAGTACGTAGGAATTCGGCGCCAAGATAGTAGTACGGGAAGACGGTCAGGACGAGGATGGTGCTGGAGATTAGGCCGAAGATCAGGACGACGGCCAGGCCCTGCCAGAATGGGCTGGTGATGGCCAGCGGTACCAGTGACAGCACGGCAATCAGGCTGGTGACGAACAGCGGGCGGAAACGCTCTTCGAGGGCGGCTACTGCCGCATCGACCGGGTTGGCGCCGGCCCGGCGGGCCTGATTGGCGAAGTCTGTCAGCAGAATGGTGTTCTTGATGCTCAGGCCGATCAGGGCGAAGAAACCGAGCATTGCGAAGAAGCTGATGGGGTTATTGGTGAAGTAGAGGCCGAACATGACACCAAAGACGCTGAACGGGATGGCCATGAAGATCAGTACTGGCTGCAGGAAGGAGCGGAACTCGATGACTAGCACCAGGTACATGATCACCAACAGGACTGGGAACGCTAGCGCGAGCGTCTTGAAGGAGTCCTGGTTTTGGGATTCCTGGCCGATGTCAAAACTCAGGTCGCCGGCTTTCAGGCCGTAGGATTGCAGCTTGGCGGTGGTGAACTCTTTCTTGACGTTGGTTTGGGCGAGGTTGACGAGCGTCGTAGTGTCGGTACCGTCGAAACTGGCGGTCACATCGACATTGACCTGGCCTTTGGTGCCGGTGAAGACCAGTGGGTTGGGCGGCGTGACATGGGTGTAGTGGGCGGTTTTGCCGCTAGTACGAGTCAAGGTTTGGGTCTTCAAATAGGTGGCCACATCATTGGCGGCTTTTAGGGCTGCCGGACGGTTGTCGGCTTTAATTTGCACCGTGAAGGCGGCGGATGGCGGCCCTAGATCGACTGAAGCTACCGTGGCTTTAGCGCCCGTAAAATCTTTGTCGAAAGCGGTCTGCAACGTATCTACCAGCTGTGGTGCCGTCGCGGCGCGCTTGGTGTAGGAAATGATTTCCAGCTGGGCGCTGGCAGTCTGGGCATTACCGAGCCCGTAGTAGCTACTTTGGATCAGGTTGTCCCCCAGCACTTTGGCAGTCAGCTGATCGGCCTTGCTGGCCAGCGCCTGGGCCTGCTCGATGGTCGTGGCACCAGGATAGTTGAGGGTTACTACCAACGCATTGGAGTCTTTGGAGGGCGGGAAGATGTTGAAAACGACTTTGCTGGCCAGGAAACCACCAGCCATCACGAAGCCGAGCCCGACGATAACACCCAAGATACCTAGGCTGCTGAGGCGTTTGCGGGAATGTTGCGCCCAAAGCATCGGCCGGGCAATAGTCGCGGCAATCTTGGCCTCGAGTTTGGCCGCCAGCTCATTGTGTTTGCGGTTTTTGAGTTGCTTGGGTGTCAGCAGCGTAAAACGCGCGAAGAACGGGATGAAGATCAATGCCACCAGCAAGCTAATAACCAGGGACGAGATAATCGTCACTGGAATCGCCCGGATGAAGCTGCCGAGGATGCCGCCGACGAATAGGAACGGCGAGAAGCTTAGAGCGGCAGTCGTCGTGGCCGCTACCATGGCGCGGCTGACTTTGCGTGCGGCTTTCCGGACAATCTCCCCCCGGTCGCTGCCGTGACGCCGGCCGGCATCGATAGCCTCCACCATGATCGTGGTATCGTCGACAATCAGCGACAAACCAAGGATCAGCGCGAACAGCGTAATAACGTTCAGGGTGTAGCCCAACAGATATAGTAAGCCAATGGTCAGCGCGATGACTGTTAGCATGGACAGCACCGTGATAAGCGAAGCGCGGACGGCAATGACCAGCGAACCGACGATCAAGACTATCACCAGCCCTTCAAGCAGCACGCGTTGCAGTTCGGAAATATTGTCCTTGATAGATGGCGCGAAGCTGGCTGAAATGCGTGTGCCGTAGCCGCCGAGCTGCTGGTTACTAGCTAACTTATCGAGCGCTTTCTGGACATTGGCGTCCAGCTTAATGGCATCCGAGCTGCCATCAGCCTGGACTGTGATGAGGACCGAGTTGGCATCGGTATACTTGCCCGCTTCCAGATAACTGATGCGGTCGAAGCTCTGCTGCACATCCGTTTTGCTACCGTCAGGCAAGGTGACCTCTGCATAGGGATTTTTGACGCTAAAAGCTTTGACGCCGGCGACATGTTGCGCGTTCAGTGCCGAGACGGCTTGCTTGGCTTTGGCCAGAAGTTCGGTCGTCGTCGCCTTATTGTTCTGGTCGTAGAACGAGACAGCAATGTCAATCTGCTGCGTATCACCACCGGTGGCGCCGAAATACGGTACCTCGTATTTTACCGAGGCCGTGCTCGGAATCGACTTAACATCGGCGATAGCGGTCTTGATCTTGGCGGTCGCGGCTTTGGCGTCGACCCCATCCTTATACTGGATAACGACGCTATAGAAGTGGCCGGCAGTCTTGGTCATGACCGTGTTGACGTCGGGCTGCTTGAGTGCTGCCTTGGCAATCGGCTGCGTAACCAGACTATCGAGTTCAGCCGGGTTGTCACTGGCGTAAGTACCGTCAATAATCGCCACCGGTACGGTAATACTCGGGAAGCCTTCACGCCGTAGTAACGTCGTATAACTGAGAATACCGAAGCCCAGCAGGACGATCCAAATTGCTGCCGTCAGCCGTGGTCGCTGGAAGAAGAAGCCGGTCAGTTTCGGAAGTAATTTGTCTTTTGCCGGTGCTGCTGTAGTGGTTTTTGTCATAGGGGATACCTCGCTCATGCTCTCATGGTACCATCTGTGATAAGAAAAAGGACTAGAAGCGAGTCTAGTCCTTTTTATATGGTCGGGGATAAAGGACTCGAACCTTCGACCTCTCGGTCCCAAACCGAGCGCGCTAGCCAACTGCGCCAATCCCCGTAAACTTAGTGCAAGTTACAGGGGCAAATTATACCGTATAACAGCGTATAAAGCTAGAGTATTTGCCGGATTGGCGTAATGCTTTTTGCCAATCCCGTATCGGTTGTTTCAATAAGCACGGCATTAAACTGACGGGCGCCACTAGTCTCCATCATGTTGCGCGTCTGTGTGCCATCGCGCCAACGCGACACGACGCTGTCATAAGTAACCCCAAGTGACGAATCAAGTGCACCACACATACCAACATCTGTAATGTGGGCTGTACCGCCAGGTAGTACCCTGGCATCGGCGGTTGGTATGTGCCAGTGGTCGCCAATGACTGCTGTGGCGCGGCCATCTAGGTAATGGCCAATGATGACCTTTTCACTACTGTAATCACCGTGAAAGTTTACTACCGTAGCAGCACGCTCTACGTCTTTTTGCGACTGCAAAATACTATCAATCACCTTGAGTGGATTGTCGAGTGCGTGTGCTGCTTGCTTGCCAACAATTTGGCCTAGCAAGCTGACTACCAGTACCTTGCCGGCCGGCGTATCAATATATTTGTGGCCAAGGCCTGGCGTGCCAACGGGATAGTTAGCCGGGCGAACAATTGGCCGGGCCGGATCACTTAGTTCCGGGAAAATACTATCGTTATCAAAAATGTGGTTGCCGCCGGTAAAGAAGTCTACGCCGGCTTTTTGCAGCCGATTAAAGTCGAGCAGCGTAATGCCACGGCCGTTGGTAACGTTTTCGGCCTGAGCAATAACCAGGTCAAACTGGTGTTGTTTGCGTAGTCCAGGCAGAACTTTTTCAACAGCTTCAATGCCTGCGTCAGCCATAATGTCACCGATATAGAGGATATTCACCCCTTTATTATACGTTAATCAACGCGGTAGAAGTTGGTTTCGACTAGTTTTTTGAGTGGTGCCCACATCATGTTGGCTTTTTTGTGAGTCATAGTACTGAGCTTTATGAGGATCAAAATGAGCATGGTTAGGCCGGTGCAAAGTAAGGCTCGGACAATGTGAAAAATTGCCGAGTGGCCAATATTGATATTGAGAATAAAGCCAAGGGTAATCGAAAAGAGTATGGCCATAATGTGCCACTCATTCGCAAACACTTTGTTGTCGGCTTGCATGCTAAAGTTGGTGCGGTTTTGCTGGTTGGCGATTAAGCCATCGAGTAGTTTATCAATCTCTGCCTGGTGTTTGCCCTTATATTCTATGCAGTAGGTAATAAGTGCTTCGTACTCTTTTTCACCGGATACAGCTAGCTTATATTTGAGCTTGGCACGGACGTACTGTGCGACCATGGCCTGTAGCTCATTACGTAGCTCTGGTGGTAACTTTTTGAGGTGCAGCACCATGCTGAACAACGCATTGGATTCGCCACGGATAATACGGTGCAGCTCTTCAATACGGGCTTTTTGGGCACCCAGGATTGGCGCAATATAAAAACCGTACAGGAACGAGTTAACCGAGAACAATGTCAGTGCACCAGAGTCAAAAGTATGGCCCGGAACCGCCACAGATACCAACGCAAACACCACAAAAAAGATCCAGAAATAGGTGCTGAGACGAATTTTAGTTAAGAGTAGCTTTTGCATTTCCCACCTTGTTAGCATAAGCATAACAAAAATGCTTATCTGATGCTACTTGGCGAATTCGATGGCGCGGGTTTCGCGGATGACATTGACTTTGATCGTGCCAGGGTACTGCATGGTCGATTCGATTTTGGTAGCAATATCGCGGGCCAGTTTGATGGCGTTGAGGTCGTCAATGGCCTGTGGCTTAACAAAGACACGGACTTCGCGGCCGGCACTGATGGCGTAGGACTTTTCGATGCCGTTAAAGCTGTTGGCAACGTTTTCGAGTTCTTTCATGCGTTCGCCAAAGTTTTCGGCGCTGATGTTGCGGGCACCAGGGCGCGAGGCGCTGATGGCGTCAACAACGCGGATAATCAGGGCTTCGACACTCGTGGCATCAACATCGTCGTGATGCTGCTCGGCAGCCAATGCAACTTCTTCTGGAGCGCCATATTTACGGAGCATTTCGCCACTGATGTGGTGGTGCTTGCCTTCGATCTTGTGGGTCAGGGCTTTGCCAAGGTCATGGACCAGGGCGGCGTACTTGGCAGTCTTAACGTTGGCACCTAGTTCTTCGGCAATCATACCGGCAATGTGAGCCATTTCGGTTGAGTGCTTGAGGACGTTTTGGCCGTAACTGGTACGGTAGCGCAGCTCGCCTAGCAGGTGCAGGATTTCTTTTGGAATACCAATCACACCAACTTCACGGGCGGCATCTTCACCTGCGCGGACAACGTCTTTTTCGACAGTAGCCTGTGCTTTAGCAACAACTTCTTCGATTCGTCCTGGGTGGATACGGCCATCTTTCATGAGCATTTCCATGGTCTGACGGGCGACTTCGCGGCGGACTGGGTCAAAGCAGCTCAACACGATGTAGCCAGGGGTGTCGTCAACCATAATGTCGACGCCAGTGGCGCGCTGCAAGGCTTGGATGTTGCGGCCTTCCTTACCAATGATGCGGCCTTTCATTTCTTCATCGACCAGCTTGAGGCTGGTGATAGTACGCTCAGCAGTAACTTCACTGGCCATGCGTTCCATGGCAGTCGTGATAATTAGGGCTGCCTGTTCTTCGGCGTTTTCCTTGGCTTCGTTCTGCATTTTGGCAACCAGGCCAGTAAGGTCATTTTTGATGTCGCGCTCGGTCATTTGCATGAGCTTTGTGGCGGCATCATCTTTAGTAAGCTTGGCTATCTTTTCGAGCTTTTCTTGCTGCTTACTGCGGATTTCGCGGATATCATTTTTAAGCGCTTCAACTTCATCTTCGTTTTTACGGAGGTTTTCATTACGCTTGTCGAGTTCATCGAGCTTTTTATCTAGGGATTCCTCGCGGTTTACCAGGCGCTGTTCAAGATCTTTTAGTTCGCGGCGGCGCGTATGCTCTTCTTTGCGGGCTTCGTCCACCTGCCTGTTGGCTTCCTCGCGGGCCTGTTCGATAACTTTTTGTGATTCTTTTTTAGCTTTTTCGAGCTCTTTTAAGGCTTTTTCCTCGGCTGAGCCCAGGCGTTGTTTGGTAATGACAGTATTCGCGCCAAAACCAGCAACAAGCCCAACGATAGCGAGCACTATTGCTTCCATATCTTTCCTTTCTATTCCTGCAGAGACGCCAGCCGTCGCATCGCTATCACCTCTCTAGCTCTGGCTGTGTGTCTGAATATCGAATTATTACAACTTCTTTAAAAATTGGATGTAGACGCTCTCAAACGTTCTAAATTCCTAAAATAAACTATACGCCTAGTTTCTATAGATCCGCAACTCAATCTGCGGCCATGGCCACCCCTGCAGTGATCCAAGCAGAATGATTACTTTTTTGGCGCAGTTATATGTACCGGCGCGCCATACTCTGGCAGGGCAAGATTATCTGTTTCGCCAGCGATAATTCTGGTAACACCATCTCGGATCCACTGCTCCCCTTGCTGGGCCACGATTGGCACAGCCAGGCTGTCAGCAAGTGCGTTGGCTACTGTAAGCCCAATGCGTAAACCCGTAAAACTGCCCGGACCCTGATAGGCCACAATTCCTTGAATGCCTTTCAGCTCGCTACCAGCGCTTACTAACGTGTCGGCTATCTTTTGGTGCAAAGTTTCAGCGAGCGCGCGGTGCGCCTCCCAGGCTACGTAGGTAATTTGGGTGTTGTCATTATATAAGCCTATCTCGGCTTCTGGTTTGTCGGTGCGAATGGTCAATAACAGCATGTCTTAAGCCTCGCTTTCGAATAAATAAGCAACTGTTTCTGGGTAAGTAATTGAAAAATTGCGCTCGGTTTCCCCGGTTGGCCTTATGGTAACTGTGACACGTTCCGCCGGCAGCACGCCTTCAACAATATCCGCCCATTCGATAACTACTACTGCTTGCGGGTCTTGTAGTAGCTCTTGAAGCTCGGCTTCTAAAATACCCGGCTCGTGTAAGCGGTAAAAGTCAAAGTGGTGTAGCGTCAATTCGCCAGCCTGGTATTGGTTGCTAATCGTAAATGATGGGCTACTGACGGCGTCTTTGGAGCCTAGGCCCAGAGCCAGGCCACGGACAAAAGCGGTTTTACCACCCCCTAAGTCACTGACCAGCTCAATTAGTTCGCCGCCACGGAGCCTAGACCCGATGCGCTCGGCGAGCGCTAAGGTAGCTCCTAAGCTGGAAGAACTTGTTTCTAAGGTCTGCACGGTACTCATATGCACCGTATAGTAGCGCGAGGCCGGCAACTAGGGCAAGTACACCACCATGAATTGGAACTCTGTCCAGCGGCTTTGCGCTGTTGCTAGCCAGTACCGTGCCGGACTTAGCTGTTGCCTTGAGCGGTGTGGTTTTAGCGCCCGATGTGGCTGCTTTAGCCTTGGTTTTTGCGGACGCCCTGCTACTTACAGGCAAGATTATGACATTGGCTGCCCCCGGTGTTGGGCTGGTCGTCCAATACCACTTACCGTTTGCCAGTGCCCAGGTTTGGCCGTCTTTGGCCGTGCCATAACTGTCAGTTTGGCTAATTGCAGCACCGGTTGGGTCAATCAAAATTGCTTGGCCGGCTGTGTTACTCAAACTCAGTGCCAGGATTTTTGAGTAGAAGACAGTGTACGATTTAGCTGCAAGCTGAGTGCCATCCGGAAAGTTCACGGTATGCAGCGAGGTTAAGCCAGTTTGTAAACTAAAACCACTCAGGTCAAAAGGCACATCGTTGTCGTTATACAGCTCAATAAACTCATCAGTACCGTCATTGGCTGTACCGCTAGGGTTAGGCAAAACCTCGGTAATCAGCGGGCTTTTTAAACCAATATCGGCGGCCGGTAAGCTTGGTGCTGTTGCTATGCCCAAATCCAGGTTAATAATTGTGGCGGACGGTTGTGATGCCGGTAACAACTGGCCACCGCCCGGCACCGCAGTTGGCGTACCGCTACCGATTGGTACGGTAGTGATCTTACAAGGGTTGGCTGGATCGGGCTGAACTTGCTGCCAGCTACCATTGCCCGGGCCACTAATATTGGGGTTGTTTGCTACATCCATTGGCTGGCGCTGCAAAAATGCATTGGCGTTGGTTGGCA
Source organism: Candidatus Saccharimonadota bacterium (assembly GCA_028286345.1). Classification (GTDB taxonomy): domain Bacteria; phylum Patescibacteriota; class Saccharimonadia; order Saccharimonadales; family UBA4665; genus JAQBRT01. The sequence goes on along the minus strand of JAQBRT010000001.1, from coordinate 273,189 downwards.
ATGTTTGGGCACCGCTAGCCGCTGTTTTAGACCAGCCCACATAATCTTGGAGGGTAGGCATGATTGAGCCCCCGGGACTACTTTGGGTGTAGCTTAATACCTCAATCATGCCCGAAGTGGTGGAAAGCCCAAGTGATATCGAATCGACAACTGCCTGGTAACAAACGGCCGTAGTGGCATCACTGACCAAATAGTAGCCGTGAGCTGGCAACGTGCCACTTAGGCCGATAAACTTACTACTGGTCGATTTAGCGATGTCGAAATTATTAAAATACTCAAGCTCAAACTTACTCATATCAAGCGGGCCGGAGGTGGTGTTATAGAGCATAAAGAACTGGCCATTGCTGCTCGTCATCTTAAATTGGTTGATAACTATCTGTGGCGGTGCGCTATCGGCATGCACCCTAACCTGGACAATACTCAGGCAACTTGCCAACAAGGCAAGGGTTGCTACAACTAACCGCTGGACAAGGGATAAGTTATTCATGTGCCGGATTGTAGAAGCAGCCCATGCTAGGGGCAAGCATGTGCGTAATGAAAATACTTTAATTCTGAACTTAGTTAAGATTTCCGCTGTGTAAGGGGCAGAGGAGCGCTATACTAAAAGCATGCTTCAACTCAGCAAATCCCTGCTTGGCAAGTCTGTCCTCAGTCTCCGCACCGGCACCCCAATTGCCACCATCACCACACCGATCATCAACCCCAATAACCTTAAAATTGAAGGTTTTTACTGCGAGGACCGCTTTAGCAAAGAAGAGTTGGTCCTGCTATGCCAGGATATCCGTGAAGTCTTGCCGCAAGGCTACGTCGTGAACGACCACGCCGTACTTACTGAACCAGAAGAGTTGGTCCGCTTAAAAGATGTTATTGCCTTGGATTTTCAGATGATCGGCAAACAAGTCGAGACGCTGGCCAAGCAAAAAGTCGGCAAAGTTAGCGACTATGCCGCCGAAACAGAATCGATGTACATCCAAAAAATCTACGTTAGCCAATCAATAATGAAGAGCCTGACTGGCGGATCGCTGAGCATTGACCGCAGCCAAGTCAACGAAATCACCCCAAAAAAGATCATCATTAATGAGCTTTTAAAAACCTCGCCAATGCCAGCGCCGGCAACCGCAGCCTAGTCTTCTGATTCTACTTGCAAGGCAGCTTTGATGTCGCCATAACCAAAGCCTTGGCGCGCCAAGTATTGCATGAGTTTGAGGTCATCTTGGTACCTGGTCTGCTTGCGTTTGCGGGCCACAAGTTCGTGCAGGGCAGTGCTGTCTTCACCGCCCCCTTCGACAATAACCTCTTGGATGATATCACTGGGAACATTTTTTTTACGAAGTTCTAATGTCAGCTTGCGCTTGGAAGTAGGGCGGAGCAGTTGGCGGTCCCGCACAAATGATTCTGCAAACTTCCTATCATCTAATAAACCATTAATACTTAACTTGTTAAGTATTAATGTGACAAGGGCAGGGGAGGCCTTTTTGCGCTCCATATAAGTTTTTACTTCCCATTCCGAACGGGGGCGCAAGGCCAAATATTGCAAAACGCGGCCATACAATTTATCGTCATCAGACAGCTGTTTATAGTCCTTAACCTCTTGCTGTGTAAGTTCTTGCCCGGCTACGAGCTTGCTTTCTAGCAGCGCCATATCACTCAAAGAAAATGAGTAGGCGCCATCGACAAATATCGAATAGCGCCCTGCCCGCTTAACTTGGGTTTTGATGGCCGTGATTTTCATACCGCTATATGTCTAATGCCGAGTGCGATTAAAACGAACCAGATAATTTCAATGTAGATGCCCCATGAATTCTCACACCATTGGATAGCCTTGTGGAAACGGTTAAAGGCACTAGGCTCCTTATACGCGCCGCCCCTGCGTTGCGCTATAACGTACTGAGCAGACCAAATAGCATCTGGCACAAACGCAGCGAACATGCAGAGAGCGGTCACTATCGGTGCTTGACGATCCCGCAGCAAGAAAGGTAAGAGCCAAAATAAACCAAGTGCGAAGTAAATATCGACAGCCTGTTTTAATATGAAATGCTTCTTTTGATCTCGCTCTTTGAGCGGCATAGTGCCGTATCCGTAGTGCGGAATAACATCGAGTGCGAAGTGCGAAACAAAAGCCAGCGGCAACGCTAAGAGCGGCCGCTGCACAGTTGCTGCTATCAAAGCACCAGTAATGAAGTGGTTTGTTGCGGTCATGGCACTATTCTAACTCAAAAAGTAACTGATTGAGTTTTGGCTACTTTATGTCTCTTTAGTGGCAGTGAGAACTTTTTTGACGATTTCGTCCATGACCTTGGGATTTTCTTCGAGGTAGGTCTTGGCGGCTTCGCGGCCCTGGCCAATCTTACCCTCGCCGTAAGCAAACCAGGCACCGGCTTTTTCGACGATGTCCTTAGCAACTGCTAGATCAAGAATGTCACCAGATTTGGAGATGCCTTGGTTGTACATAATATCGAACTCGGCCTCGCGGAATGGCGGCGCAATCTTATTTTTGACAACCTTAACGCGGGTGCGGTTGCCAACGACGGCTTCGCCTTGCTTGATCTGGCCAATGCGGCGGATGTCCATGCGCACCGAGGCGTAGAACTTGAGGGCGTTACCCCCAGTTGTGGTTTCTGGGTTGCCGAACATGACACCGATCTTCATACGGATCTGGTTAATGAAAATAACCGTGACGTTAGAGCGCGAAATAACACCGGTCAGCTTACGGAGTGCCTGGCTCATTAAACGCGCTTGGAGGCCCATGTGGCTGTCGCCCATGTCGCCTTCAATTTCGGCACGTGGTACCAAGGCGGCCACGGAGTCAACAACGATAATGTCTACGGCGTTGGAGCGGACTAGGGTCTCGACAATTTCGAGCGCCTGCTCACCGTTGTCCGGCTGGCTTAATAGTAAGTTGTCGACGTCAACGCCGATGCGCTTGGCATATGAGGGGTCAAGCGCGTGCTCGGCATCAATGAAAGCTGCCGTGCCGCCGCCACGTTGCACCTCGGAAATGACATGTAAGGTAAGTGTGGTTTTACCGGATGATTCTGGGCCATAAATTTCCACAATACGGCCCCTAGGAATGCCGCCACCGAGAGCTAAGTCAAGCGAGATACTACCGCTTGATACTGTCTCTACAGCAACGGTCTGAGAATCGCCGAGCTTCATAATTGAGCCTTTGCCAAATTGCTTTTCGATGGTCTCAAGCGCTAAACCAAGTGCTTTGGATTTACCGTCAGTTGCCGCGTCATCAGTCTTTTTTGTTGCTTCTGCTTTCGCCATATAATCTCCTCGTCAGTTGTTACCCGTCTTAAGCCACCCGTTACTATTATTTTACCACCTTAGGCTCTCTGCTGTCTCTAGGGCAAGCATAAGCGCGCATAATATGGCAAAAGTTAAGTTGGATTTAATATTTTACGCTACTTGGCGACCGAATAAAATACGCTTACGTTTTTAACAACGAACTGTTAGAATAACCAGTGATGGGCAAAGACACAAAAGTACTAAGTGGTGGGTTCACTCTCGTCGAAATTATCATCGTTATTTCGGTTATGGGTATACTGGCAATTATTTCGGCTACCACCGTTATTCCAAACTGGCATGAGCGTACCTATTTTAGCCGTTCTGTGTCCGAGCTAAACACTATGGGCAACGCGGTTCAGCTATACGTGGCCAAATACAATAGCTACCCGGCTGACCAAAGCCGTGGCATACCAGCAAGCCTCATGGAGTTTATCCAGGCTAACGGCCAAAACAATAACTGGCCCAATGCCCCATGGCCTGGCAGTTACTACGACTGGGAGAACTGGCCAGCTGACACGGCTAATGGTTATGCGCAAACCTACCAGGTAAGTATCCGCTTTTGTGATTCCGGTGACGAAGCGACCTGTAAAAAGAATTTCCCGAAAGAAAAATGGGTCGACAGCAGCTGGGATAGCTATAGCTCGGTCTACTACTGTATTAGCGGTTCCTGCCGAGCGCACCAGAATTACCCAATAACTCATGCCGGATATTGTATTAACTGCGGCACAGCCAAGGATATTTACCGGGGTTAATTATGCGTATTCCAGACTCACTTGTTGAAAAACTCTTAAACCACAGCGGTAAGTTCACTAAAGAACAAATCACGGGCTTGCGCCAAAAAGAAGCCGATGAGAAAAAGCCGCTTCAAGACCTGGTTATTAAAGAAAACCTCCTGACCGAAAAAGAACTGACGAAAATGTACGCCGACGAGATCGAGGTGCCATTTGTCGAGCTCAATGCCAAAGAGATCAAGCACGAGATCCTCAAGCTGCTCCCAGAGCGTATTGCCCGGCAATATAACGCCGTGGTGTTTGGGGTTGAAGAAAAAGGCACCAAACTCATTGCCGTCGAAGACCCGGATGATATTCAGGCGCTTAACTTCTTGCAAAAGCAGCTTGGCACCGACATAAAAGTACACATAACTACCTCGAGCTTGCTCCAGGCAGCCCTCGACCAGTACCGTGGCAACATTAGCAGCGAGCTAACAAAAGTCATTGCCGCAGAAGATGCAGCTGAAGAAATTGAAGACGTCGACGAAAGCGAAGTCGCCGAGGATTCGCCCGTCGCCCAAACCGTCAACATTATTATTGAATACGGTGTTAAGGCTGGCGCTAGCGATATCCACATTGAGCCGCGCGAAGATTATGTGGTCGTCCGTTACCGTATCGACGGCCTGTTGCGTGAAGCCAATAAACTGCCGCGGAAACTGCTTGGCGCCCTCGTTAGCCGTATCAAGATTTTGAGTAATTTGAAAATTGACGAACACCGAGCGCCACAGGATGGACGGTTTAAAGTTGAAGTTAGCGGCCAGCTTTATGCCCTGCGTGTCTCTACCCTGCCGATTCTCGATGGTGAAAAGGTGGTTATGCGTATCCTCAACGAATCGAGCAAGCCAGCCGACTTTACCGAACTCGGCTTCTGGGGCAGCGCGCTTCTTGACCTAAAGCAGGCGATTATCCAGCCGCACGGCATGGTGCTAGTGACCGGGCCAACGGGTTCCGGCAAGTCGACGACGTTATTTAGCGTTTTAAGTTCGCTTAACACACCAAACGTCAACATCTCCACCGTTGAAGACCCAATTGAATACCATGTTGTTGGTGCCAACCAGGTCCAGGTTAACCCGATTGCCGGTATGACCTTTACCAATGGCTTGCGTGCCCTACTCCGCCAAGACCCAAACATCATCATGGTGGGCGAGGTCCGTGACGGTGAAACCGCCGACCTAGCCATCCAGGCCGCCCTAACAGGGCACCTCGTCTTTAGTACGCTTCACACCAACAATGCCGCTACTTGCCTGCCGCGTCTCCTGGATATGGGCGTGGAACCATTCCTGATTGCCAGCACCGTACGGATTGTGGTTGCCCAACGGCTTGTGCGCCGCTTATGTATTGATTGCCGTGAGGCTTTTGAACCGGACGCAGTTGTTGTTAAAGAAATTGAAAAGATGTTCAAGCTGAGTGATAACGGCGGCATAAAGCGCATGCATGAGTTAGAAGAATCAGCCCTAAAAGACAGCATCGGCAAATCTACTACCGCCAAAGCCAGTCCCACGGACAGTTTAAGCACCAGCGCCACCGCTATCCAGCGCCTATTTAAGGCCCATAATGATGGCTGTGACGCCTGCAATCATACCGGCTACAAGGGCCGTATCGGCATCTACGAAATCCTAAACAACACCACTGAGATCCAGAAGTCGATTGTTACTAGCGCCGCGAGCGAAGTTATTGAAAACCAAGCCATCGCAGAAGGCATGATAACCATGCAGCTTGATGGCTTCATAAAAGCACTCCGCGGCCAGACTACTATTGAGGAAATTTTGCGCGTTACTGCCCAGGAATAATTATGTTATTTAGTTATAAAGCTACCACCAAAGAAGGCAAAACTGTTTCCGGAACCAGCGAAGTTGCCAACAAACAGGCGCTGCTGGCAATCCTTCAGAAACAAGGCCTGCACCCGGTACTTATCGAAGCCGGCAAAAAAGAAAAGTCTAAGGGTGGCTCATTATTTGGCAAAAAGAAAAAGATTAAACTCGCCGACCTTGTCATTTTCACCCGCCAGTTATCAACCATGATCTCGGCTGGCGTACCCCTGGCACGCTCCCTGTCCGCCCTACAAAACGATTCCGACAACCCTTACGTGCGCGAGGTCCTGGCTAGCATCACCAAAGATGTCGAAAGCGGTATTTCCATGGGCGACGCCTTTGAAAAGTTCCCGAACGTCTTCTCGGAAGTTTACGTTAACATGGTCCGCGCCGGTGAAGAAGGCGGTATTTTGGATGAAATCTTAAACCGCCTGGCTATTCAGGTCGAGCAAGATGCTTCTATCCGCAAAAAGATTAAGAGCGCCATGATGTATCCGACTGTTATATTGAGTGTCACAGTGGTGGCCTTCTTTGGGATAATGCTGTTTGTGGTGCCAAAAATCGGCGCCATCCTGCTGAGCCTTGGTGGCCCTAATGCCAAGCTGCCGGTTTACACTGTAGCGCTGCTTAAGTTTAGTAACTTCTGTGTCCACGCTACAATTGTCAAAGCAATCCCCGGCCTGAGTGCCATACCAGTATTGAACCGCTTGCCAAACCTTATCGTGCTCATGGGCATATTTGCTGTTATCACCGTTTATACTTTGCGCTACATCAAAACACCCAGTGGTAAGTACAAGTTCCATGCCCTATTGCTGCGTATTCCTATTATTAAGGTCATAATCCTTAAAATTGCCATTGCCCGGTTCTCGCGCACTTTTGCCTCACTGATGTCATCAGGAGTAAGCGTGCTAGAGGCCCTCGAAGTGACTGGCGCTGCCCTTGGTAACAAAGTTATCGAAAAGGAGCTCAAAGAAGCGGCCGAGCAGGTCCGTAATGGTAAGCAGCTCAGTGAGCCAATCAGCCAGAGCAAACACTTCCCGCCAATTGTCGCGCAGATGCTGCTCGTAGGTGAGGAAACCGGCCAAATCGATACCGTGCTGACTAAAATCGCCGACTTCTATGAAGAGGAAGTCACTGTCATGATCGACGGGCTGGCAGCGATTATCGAACCGATTATGATCGTATTCTTAGGCGCTGGCGTTGGTTTAATCGCCGCCAGCGTCATGGGCCCGATTGCTAATTTGAGTAAAAATATCGGCGGATAATGTACAACGTTATCCACAGGTTGCTTGACCTGTTAGTACTTATGGTTATAATCATACCCAGATAGTTATAGCAACACCGCGTTGCTGTACGTATCAATTAAAAAGTAAATAACATTAATCAAGGAGGGTGGGCCCCTATGATCTCACTTAAGAAACAGAACAAAGGCTTCACGATTGTTGAACTTTTGATCGTAATCGTCGTAATCGGTATCTTGGCATTGCTTGTCATCACCACTTACGCCGGCATTCAAGCCAAAGCACGTAATACTAAGCGCCAGACGGACCTTAAGTCCCTACAAACTAAGCTCGAAGCTTTCTACAACGACAACGGTTACTATCCAAACCTCGCCGACATGCAGAGCGACACTTGGTTGGCAGCTAACATGAAAGGCTTTGACCTCAACTCACTCGTTGACCCATCAAACCCAACCCAGAGCAACGACCCAGTCGCAGCTCCAGCAGCTAAGGTTTACGCCTACGCAGTAACCGACGCCAGTGGTAACAGCTGTGCCGGTGCTGGTAACGACGTTAACTGTGCTAAGTACACCTTGACAGCTACCTACGAAGGTACTATCAACGGTCAGTCGACCTACGCAATCAGCAGCCTGAACTAGCCAAAAGTTCACTCTGAATAAAAACCCCGGACAACCGGGGTTTTTAGTTTGCCCCTACCCTTGTATAATGGGAGAAAAGCATGAGCGAAATACATATGGACGATGGTGGGTTTACGGTTGTTGAATTAATTGTCATGCTCGTGATGCTTGCCACTTTGTTCACAACTTTTGCATCGAGCTTCAGCACCATACAGCAGCTCAATAAGATGGCAAAAGACCTCAACAGTACCAACCAGCTGGCCTTTGCCAAAGTCCAGTCGTATGAAAACACGCCGTTTGCCAGCCTTCCCAGCACGTCACCAAGTGGTACCCTGGTCCAGGTTGAAGACTTTTCTAGCACATTACCAACCACAGTACCCAAGCCACGCACCGCCCTCGTCTACGTGAATAGCGTATCGCCAACCCTTAAGCAAATTGTCGTCAATATCCAATATGGCAGTGGCAATACCCAGCGCACCGTCCAATATGCTGACTTTATACAGAGGAATGGGCTTTAAGATGAGACGCAGCCGCAACGAATTAGGCTTTACCATTGTCGAACTAATGGTAATTTGTCCGATCCTGATGGCAGTCATTGCTTTTATGATGAGCTACCTCTTCCGGCAATTTGGTGAGCTAACCAAAAACAGCACCCAAGTGAACCTCCAGGTGACTGCCCAAGCGGCAATTTTTAACCTGCAAGACGATGTTTTCTTTGCCAACGCATTTGTTAGCGACCTCAATACCGGCCTAACCGATTCTTATGCCCCAAGCGGTGGCTGGGTTGCTTCGAGCAACCCGCTGAAGTTTATTATTTCCACGCCGGCCGAGACTGGCAGCCACCGCTCAGCCAGCCGTTCAGCGGTATACATAAATACCCTTGGCTGTTCGCCGCAAAGCACCAAAGAATTAAATGACCCGCTTTATGAGAACATCATTATCTTCACGAGTGGCACCAACCTCTACAAACGTATCGTAACGGCGCCAAGCACCATGGCTACTTGTGGCACCAGTTTCCGTAAGCAGACATGCCCGGCTGCCAATGCCTCACCCAGCTGCCCGGCCGATATCCTCTTAACAGATCGTCTCAGCAGCATGACAGTGACGTACAAAAATAGCTCCGGCACGGTTGTGACCACACCCGAACAGGCATCCCTGGTAGCCATCAACTTAACCCTAACCGATACGGCTTTCGCTGAACCTGTGAGCGCCACCTCAACCATAACCCTCAGGAGGCTGAACCAATGAGCCGTAAACTCGATAGCCGTGGCTTTGCCCTCCCGGTCATTATCCTGTTAATGGCGCTGATGGCTATTACTGCCTATACCGTACTGGGTGCTGCCAGTAACAACTTGACGTTAACCTATCGCCAATCGTACTCCCAAATGGCCCGTATGGCCTCTAAGGCGGCCATTGACTACGCCCAGGAACAGTTTGATAACGCTGCTTGCGGCAACTATACCGGAACCGCCGAAACGGACCTGGTGAGTAACAGCAAGTACCGCTTGACGTTTAAAGCTGACGTTATAAGCACCTCCGCTGATGGCCTCACCAAGAATATCCAGGGGACTGGTAGCGTCTACCTGCCAAAAAACTCTGTCAGCGCCCGGTACGTTTTTAACATCCGCTCCGAAATAGTCAACAGTTTTGCGACCTGTAAAACCCCCGATAACTACGCTCCGGTAGTATGGCTTGATGCCAGCGATTATGTAACACTCAAAAAAGTCGGTTCCTCTACCACGACTGCCGTGCCAACCACGACCTTTGGCAATGTCAGTGATACCACCCGCGACACCCTTGAAGAGCGGGCTGACAACGGTACCCAGACGCTCGCTTCGTGGCAAAGCAACGACTTCGAGATGCACATCTGTGATGCTGCTGAGTTCAGTAACTCGATCTGTACTACCAATGCTTCTAAATACCTCAACATCGGTCTGGTATATTCCAACGTCAGCGTTCCTAAAAACGCCACCATTACCAATGCAACTTTGACGTTGGCCTGTGCCAATCCGGCGGGTGCCGGCGGTTCTGTAACCCACAAGTTATATGGCTTTTATAAAACTTCTAGCAACCCCAGCCCTGACTTGTTCACCCAAAGCGGCTCTAACCAACTAAAAACACCATTGGCAACCGCCAACCTACATACCGTTGCGTCTTCTACTGTATCTGAAAACAACTGTCCTCCAGGCAACAACACCACCTATGACGTCACGAGCATAGTCCAAGAGATCATCAACAACAGTAACTGGGACCCTAGTGTCGGCCGGCTGGGACTGGCTATCCAGTATGTATCCGGAAGTGGTAGCCGGCACCTAAGCAAAGCCAGTAACCAGCTCAGCATTTCATATTCGGCCACAACAATTTCTCAGGCCGATGCTGGTGATAGTGTTGGCTTGTGGATTGATAAATCCGGTAACGGCAACAATGCAGCCTTTACCTACGGGACTTCGCCAACGCGCGTCGATAATGCCCTCAATAGCAAACCGATTGTACGCTTTAATAACGGTGCTTTGTTGTCCAGCCTAACTACCGCCCTGGCCGGCAAGCGTGAAATGACCGCCTTTGCCGTAATTAAGCCAAATTACTCCACCAGCTCCACTGATGGCCGTGTCATAAGTGGCACCAGCTCAGGCGTTAATAACGATACAACCGCCGGCAGCTCGATAATCGCCCTACTACGCAACAGTTCCGGTAATGGCATATCAAGCATTTACTCCGGCACAACCGCCGGTGTCTACCGGACAAGCTACGCCTGCACTACCTGTAGTAATGTTGCCAACATCTTTGCCAGCCGTTTCGAAATCCAGGACAGCGCCAAAGTTAATAGTTTCCTATACACCAACGGAGCATTGGTCACCGAAGCCGACAACTATCAGCCAAGCGGCAGCCCATATACCTATGGTATCGACCAGCTGTACTTTGGGGGCACACGAACCGGCGCCATGCCCGGCAGTGGCACCGCTTATTTTAATGGCGATTATGCTGAGCTGATCGTCTACGACCACGCCCTAACCTGCTCTGAAACCCAGTCAATACAAGAATATTTACGCAGCAAATGGGCGATAAGCGGCACTAGCTACACCAACACTTGCCCGGCCGATATCCCGACGTTATGATCCCTGTTATTTACCGCACTATCTGCTATACTAAGCATAAAGGTTTAGCCTACGGTGGGCAGCATGAATAAAACAGTAAAAATATCATCATTTTTCCATGACAAACCCCTGTTCGGGTTGGATATTGGCCATGGTTCGCTCAAGGTCATGCAGATTTCGGCCGATGGGAGCAAGGCCCATCATCCAAAAGTTATTGGCTACGGTTTTACTACTTTCGATAAAGCCGCCCAATCAGACGGCGTCATTGTCCAGCCAGAAGTGATTGCCAAGGCAGCTTTTGACCTATTTGATAAGCACCTGATTGGCGATATCACTACCCGCCGCGCTGCCCTCGCCATTCCGGCTTACCGCACCTACACCAGGTCATTGCAGCTGCCAAAACTCAAGCCCAAAGAGCTAAAAAATGCCGTTGAACTCGAAGCCGAACAATACATCTCCATGCCACTCGCAGAACTGTACCTAGATTATGAAATTATTAAAGAAGACGCTGAAAATATTGAGCTGTTTGTGGTTGCCGTTCCAAAAACCATCGTTGATTCGTATCTGGACTTTGCCCAAATTACAGGCCTTGAACCAGTGTTAATTGAGCCAACACTCAGTTCATCGGGCCGCCTTTTCTCGACCGACCAGCACAGTGACATCGCTACCGTGATTATTGATTTTGGCTCGTTGTCAGCCGACATCAGCATCTATGACCAACATGTCATGGTAACTGGTACTGTCCAAGGTGGCGGTGATGTATTTACCAATAGCATCCAGGCCGCCCTGGGTGTAACTGACCAAGAAGCAGGCCTTATTAAAACCAAGTATGGGCTTGGCCCAAGCAAGCGCCAGGCAGAGATTACAAAAGCTCTCGACCCCATCCTGCAAGACATTGTAAAAGAAATCCGCCGCATGATGCGCTACTACGAAGAGCGCTACGGCTCCGACCGGCCAATTAGCCAAATTGTTACCCTTGGTGGCGGCGCCAACATGCCCGGGCTGAGCGAATATTTAACCAATGCCATCCGTTTGGCTGTTCGCCATATAGATCCTTGGCAGTCGTTTAATTACAAGGGGCTTCAGCCGCCTTCGCAAGCCGATAAACCAATGTACGCCACTGTTGCTGGCCTTAGCTTGGCTAAGCCCAAGGAGCTCTTTAAATGATGCTCAACCTCATGCCACCAGAATTGAAAGACAGCTACGGCTATGCCCGGCGCAATGTTATGCTCCGCAAGTGGGCGTCAACCTTGTTCTTTAGCCTACTCGGCCTGGTTTTGATCGTTACATTTGGCCTGGTTACCATGGAAGCCTCTATTAAAGATTACTCTCGGCAGGTCAGCCAAGCCCAAGCCCAGCTCAAGAAAGAAAAACTGGATGAGACTAAGAAGCAGGCCCAGGACATTAGCAACAGTCTCAAGTTAGCCGTTCAGGTCTTGGGCCAAGAAGTGCTCTTCTCAAAACTTATTACCCAAGTCGGTTCCAATATGCCAAACGGCAGCATCCTCACCTCGCTCAACATTAACAAAGTGTCTGGCGGGCTAACGCTCAGTGCCACCGCTACCAGCTATACAACAGCCACCCAGGTTCAGGTTAATCTAGCCGACCCCAAAAACCAGATATTCTCAAAAGTTGATATTGATAACGTCAGCTGTTCAAGCGACAACAACCGTGATCCAAACTACCCTTGTACCGTACATCTCCGTGCCCTGTTTAACACCAACAATCCGTTCCTGTTTGTAAACCAAGGGAAGAAATCATGAGCGCCAAACGAAGCTTCTACGTTATGTGCGCTTTGGTTATCTTGCTTATGACGGGTATCGTTGGCGGTACCTACGTTGGCCAAGTGCTACTTAAGAAAGAGTCCGATAAGCTGGTTGGCCTCAAAGCCAAAGTTGATGCCCTTGGCCGCCAAGAAACTGCCCTAAAGCAGGCTAAAAAAGATATCACTGCCTCTACTGACCTCTATAATATTGCCAAGGTAGTTGTCCCAGAAAATAAGAACCAGGCCCAAGCTGTTCGGCAGATTGTTAAGATTGCCGGTGACAACCAGATTCTACTCGATTCGATCAACTTCCCTGCCTCGACGCTTGGTAACGGTGCTGCCCCAGTCAAGGGCGCTACCGCAGCCACTGGCTCTGTAGCCGGTGCTTCAGCCACCAGCGGCACCAACCCGCAACTGTCCCAACTAACACCAGTACTAACAATCCCTGGCGTCTACGACCTACAGCTAACTATCACCAGCAGCACCAGCACCTTGGCCAGCTATTCACAGCTAATTAACTTCCTGTCCTCCCTCGAGCATAACCGCCAAACTGCATTAGTTAGCAGTATTAGCATCCAACCCGACAACACATTCCACAACAAGTTTTCATTTAGCCTAGTATTGGATATTTACATAAAGCCATGAAAAAACAACCAATAAATATTAAGCAGACTGCTTTAAACACTCTAGAAAGCGCCGGCCGTTACCGGGTAATTGCATTCTTGGTTATTATTGCTGCTGTCTATGGCTACACCCTGTACGGGATTAACCGTTTAAGCAGCGCCCAGCCATCCGACACTTCTGTTAATAGTGAAGTAACGGCTATTCATATCCCAAAGATTGATAAAGCAGTCGTGAAACAGCTCGAAGACCTGCGCGATAATAGCGTCAGCGTTCAAACGCTGTTTGAACAAGCGCGCAATAACCCCTTTAACGAGTAGTCTCTAAGCCTGAGGCTGTGGTGGTGCCTGCTGCTGTGTCACAGGCGCTGGGCTGACATTGAGGCCGGTGTTGCCTTCGCGGTTCTCGAGTTTCTGCTCAAACTGTTCACGGACAGCAATAACTTTCTGGGCATAGGTGTTTGGATCTGGACAATAAATAAACTGGAACTTGCTGTGCTCACCAGCAGTTTCAACTTTGAGGACGCCATAATTAAATATGTGCGTCAGGATACCGTTTTTCTCGGCGCTAATGTCTTCGAGGTTGCCCAAGCTTAGCTGGCTAGACTGGGTATTAAACAGACTGGTTTGGGTAATCTGCGTGATGCTATCGGTAGTTATAACCCAGCGGTTGCCCCAGTAAACAATGTTGGCGATAAATAAGAAGCCGACTGTCAACAGTGCGATAAAGGCATAGGCAACCGCGCCCATACCAATAACCTGACTGTGGCTATAGCTGGTTAGCACATGTGGCCCTAAGCCAAAAATAATGCCGGCAAGCGCCGCCAGCACAAGGCCGGCCACAACATAAACGCTGATAATGCCAATTGGGTGGCGGCGGATTTCGGCGACTGTTTGTTCGCCCTGTTGCATGACGGATATGGGGTTTTTTGGTTCTTGGCTTGGATTCATAATTTTATTATATCAGGGAAGCTTGCTCTTGGCTTTTGGGTGTCTTGCCAAGGTGCTTATAGGTCTTGCGGGTTACTTTCCGGCCACGTGGTGTGCGCTCTAGCAGGCCAATCTGCATCAGGTACGGTTCAATGAAGTCCTCAATAGTACTCCGCTCCTCGGCAGTCAGGGCTGCCAGCGTTTCTACACCAACCGGGCCACCGTCATAATTGTCGATAATGGCTGCTAGTAATAGTCGGTCTGCCGGATCAAGGCCAAGCTCATCAATTTCGAGCAGGCCAAGTGCTTGCGAGCTGATGTGACTGTCTATAATACCGTCGCCATTAACATCGGCGTAGTCACGGACACGCTTAAGCAGGCGGTTGGCGATGCGAGGCGTTAACCGGGCGCGGGTAGCCAGCGATGCGGCGGCCGGGGCGTCAATTTTGACATTTAAAATACCGGCAGCGCGGATAATAATCCTTTGGATTTCTTCTGGTGTATAGAACTCCAGGCGGTGTATATGGCCAAAACGGTCACGTAGCGGACCAGCCAGGGCACCTGCCCGGGTTGTAGCACCAATAATCGTAAACTTGGGCAGGTCCAGGCGCAGACTACGAGCTGACGGCCCCTTGCCAATCATAATATCCAGCTTAAAGTCTTCCATAGCGCTGTAAAGCACTTCTTCGACGGTGCGGTTGAGGCGGTGGATTTCATCAATAAACAGGATGTCGCCATCCTGGAGGTTGGTTAGCAAGCTAGCCAGGTCCCCTGCCCGCTCAATGGCTGGACCACTGGTAATACGCACTTGGGCGCCCATTTCGTGGGCAATAACGCTGGCCATAGTAGTCTTACCGAGCCCGGGTGGGCCGTAAAGCAAAATGTGATCAAGCGGATCACTCCGTTTTTTAGCAGCATCAATTGCCAGCTGCAAGTTCTGCTTAAGGCGCTCCTGGCCGATGTAGCTAGCAAAGTCCCGGGGCCGTAGTGTTACCTCAAGCTCAATCTCAATTGGATCTTCTGGCTCGTTGCCGGCAGTAACAATGCGATCAATCATTGTCTACTATTATAGCTTATGGTTTAGTATGTAGCGCATTTTCAACATACTCCGTAGCCAGCACGGTGTTAATGGCCACCGTAGCTATACCTGCAGCATCAGTAAATTCTGGATACTGCGCCCCTGCTACACCAAATAGCGCTACAGATAATGACCCAAGTTTTTGGGCACCCGCACCCTGAACTACAGCCCCGGTTTCTTTCAGAACATGCCAGTTAGCCATGCCTACAACTGCTTCGCGCGCCGCAAGCAAGCCAATAAACGGCCGGGCTTCTTCATTTACTACTGCCAGTGCTGCAAAGTTCATGGCTATTGCCGCTCGGTCCACCATCGCATCAATGACTCGCCGCTTTGGTGTATCAACTCCCATTTTGCGAGCAAGAACGCCGTCAAAATGGTCTGCTAAAAGAAAAATTGCCATGCTTCCAAGTACGGGCTTATGGTGCAGAACGTTGCGTGCCATGTAGCCACCAATAATCAGACGGCTACCTGTTGCAGCGAGTACAGCTAGCTCCTTAACTGATATGGCTTTACCCTTTTCTGTGAAGTGATGTTTGAGCATGATTGTTTATGGAACGTAGACTGGACTCCAGCAAGTGCGCAGGTCCTTATCGAGGGTATCGAGTACGGCCATGTCCTGGTCGCTAATTTCAAAATCAAAAATTGAGATATTTTCGACAATCCGGCTTGGAGTGACTGATTTTGGCAAGATTACCAGGCCTTTTTGGACCAACCAACGCAGCATGATTTGGGCGTAGGTCTTGCCATATTTGTCGGCAATCTTTTGGACAGTTTGGTCGTTCATATCTTGGGAGTGGGCCAGTGGTGAGTAAGCCTCAACAACAATTCCCTCATTCTGACAGTATTCGATAAGCTCTGGTTGCTGCAAGAAAACATGCAGCTCAATCTGGTTTACGGCTGGTGTGATCTTGGCGTATTTTTTCATCTCTTTGAGATGGCGAATAGTGTAATTACTAACGCCAATACTTTTGGCGCCGCCCTCAGCATAAATCTGCTCCAGGGCTTTCCAGGCATTTTTGCGTAAAATGGTCACCGGAAAATGCAAAAGTAGTAAATCAACGTAGTCAGACTGCAATTTCTTAAGTGATTCTTCAAAACTGGCGGCCACTTTGGCAGGCTTAAAGTTAGCCAGCGCAATTTTGGTTGTCAGGAAGAATTCTTCGCGCGGCAAACCGGAGTTTTTCCAGGCGTTGCCAAGCAAATGTTCGTTTTCATAAAACTGGGCAGAATCAAAGTGACGGTAACCAGCCTTTGCAGCAGCATCAAAAGCTGTTTGGAACTCCTGGTCATCCTTAACCTGCCAAACGCCCAGGCCAATTTGCGGGATATTTTTCCCTGTATTAAGCGTTATCTCTGGCAGGGCCATTATTTGTCGCCTTTTAGTGCCAGGGTAATGCGTTCTTCGGTTGAAAGTTCGGGGTCAATGTCTTGAAGTGCCAAAACGGCGTCAGCGTCGGTATAGCCAAGCGCCAGTAAGGCTTGCACTGCTTCATCGGCCAAATTAACACCACCGCGGGTTACCAGGCTTTCGGCGTCGGCACCGGCAGACAGGCCAACTTTATCACGTAGCTCAACTACCATCTGCTCGGCGGCCCGTTTACCAACACCCTTAGCTGTTTGCAAAAGCTTAACGTCGCCTGCGGCTATAGCACCGCGGACCCTGGCAGCCGAACCAATCCCCAGAACAGCCAATGCTACCTTTGGCCCAACATTTTTTACACTCAGGAGCTGCTCAAATAGGTTTTTGGTATCGAGTGCCGTAAAACCATAGAGATCGTGGGCGTCTTCGCGGATGTGTTCATGGACGTAAAGTTTGGTTTCTTCACCGTTAATAAGCAGGCTCTGGTCTTCGGTAGTCGTAAGTAGGCCATAGCCAACGCCCTGCACATCAAGTACAACCACGTCGCCCAAGCGCTCACTAACAATCCCTCTTAGAGTTGCGATCATGCATCTAGTATACTAGCTACATGAAACAACTCCTGACTTTTGCCAAAAAACCCTACGTATTATTTATTGCCGGCTTGCTGCTCGGCGCGCTTGTCATCCTTGGTGTCCGCTTTTTTAGCTACGCTCCAGAGCACGTCCACTACCACGCTAACTGGGCGGTTTACCTAAACGGAACACGCGACGAGTTTAAAGCGCCTCAGTATTACCAAGAAGTTAATATCTGTAGCGCTGATGGTGGCATAACCATCCCACAGCAACGTGCCCACATGCACGACGAGATTAATTCCGTGGTTCATGTCCACGACCACGCCGTTACCTGGGGCCAGTTCTTTGACAACCTAGGCTGGAGTGTCACCAATGACCTGATCGAAACTGACGATGGCACAGTCTACCGCAATGATGACACTAATAAGGTCAACATTTGGATCAACGGCCAGGATTATACCGGCCTCGGCTCAATTGCCGACCGTGTCATCAAAGACGAGGACCGCTTACTAATCAGCTATGGCCCCTCAGACCAGACCGTACTTACCAAGGAGTTTGCAAGCGTACCAAAAACTGCCCATCACTACGATGTCACTAAAGACCCAGCCAGCTGTTCAGCCGGCGAAGCCGTCACCACCAAAGACCGGCTAAAACACCTGCTTTAGCGTACGTTCATTGAGTGCGTAATTGCCGCTGCCAGCGCATCGGCTGCGTCATCGGGCTTAGGTATCTCTTTGAGGTTTAGGATAACCCGGACCATCTCTTGCATCTGTTTTTTGTCAGCTTTGCCATAGCCGGTGATGGCCTGCTTAATCTGCATTGGGTTGTATTCGTGTATTGGTATGCCTGCCTGCTGGCCGCAAAGCAGCACCACACCGCGGGCCTGCGAGACGGTCATAGCCGTAGTAACGTTCTTGGAAAAGAACAGCTTTTCAACAGACATCATCTCTGGCTTATTAAGCTTAATTATCTCCGTTAACTCTTCATAAATCGTTAGCAGCCGAACCGCATCATCTTCTTTGACTGGCGTGCGGATTACACCAGCGTCTACCAGTATGGCTTTGCCCCGGATAACATCAATAACCCCAAAGCCCAGGATGCCGGTGCCAGGGTCAATGCCTAGGATTCTCATAATGAAGCTTGAACTAGTTCCAGTAATTGGGTATGGATCTGTGGTGATGAAGCCAAGATACAACCCGCACCCCACTGGTCGTAACGGCGCGGCTTGCCTTCCATATCAGTAACTATGCCCCCGGCTTCTTCTACGATCAGCGCCACAGCTGCCGAGTCCCATGGCGAGCCATAGCCAAAAATAGAACCTACAAACTCACCACTGGCAACTTTGGTAGCACAATAAACTTGGGAATATAGGTTGAGTGGCTTGGCACCAGCTTGACGAGCTAGATCAGCACAGTGCCCAGATTTATATGCAAAACCTTTATCAGGTACCAGGACAGATCCCATAACGGACAAGTATGTATTCTCTAGGCCTGTTTGTTTTGAAGTAGTAATCGGCAATTCGTTGAGCGTTGCACCCCCAGAACGCTGGGCGGCATACAAACGGTCAAGTTGCGGGTCGTACGCCACGCCAACTACTGGCTGGCCGTCACTGGTTGAGACAAGTGCCAGCGAAAACATACTTACTGGTATGCCAATACTAAACGGCATAGTCCCGTCGATTGGATCAACCACCCAGACATATTCACCATTGGCATCGTGACTTGATTCTTCACCAATAACAGCGTAGTTGGGATATGCTGCCTTGACCCGCTCAATTACCATGTCGTTAATTGTGGTGTCGGCTATTGTTAGCGGTGTATTATCTGACTTCCACTCTGTTGCAAGATCTTCAGATAAAAAGTATTGCCGCATGACTCTGCCCGCTTCCATTGCCAGTTCTTTGGCAAAAGCTAGCTCGGAATCATAATTCATTATATGTGACTCTCAGGGATGTCGATGTCAAAGTTGACGTGGGTGTTGACGACGTCGTCGCAGTCATCGAGGGCGTCCATGAGGCGCATGAGCTTGCCAGCAGTAGCTTCGTCGGTGACTTCTACTGTGGTGTTTGGGACATAGCTCAGTTCGGCTTCAGCCACATCGGCACCAGCGTCGCTAAGGGCCTGGCGGACTTTGGCTAGCGCTTTGGGGTCAGTGTATACAATTGAGTCGCCGTCTTCTTCTTGGATGTCCTCGGCGCCAGCTTCTAAGGCCTGTAGCATGATCTCGTCCCCGGTGGCTTTGACACGGATGACGCCTTTACGGTCAAACTGGAAAGCAACCGAGCCTTTCTCGGCGATGTTGCCACCATGTTTGCTAAACGCCAGGCGGACTTCTGGGTAGGTGCGGTTAATGTTATCTGTGGCACACTCAACTAGAATGGCTGTGCCGCCGGGGCCGTAGCCTTCATATAAAATTTCTTGTAGCTGGGCAGCAGATTTGTCTTTAATACGGTCCAAGGCGCGCTGAATGTTAGCCGAGGGCATATTGGCGGTACGGGCCTTATCTATGGCTAGGCGAAGGGCAAAGTTGGTTTCTGGGTCAATCCCAGAGCGGGCAGCAATGGCAATAGCGTTACCGAGCTTGGTAAAAACTGCACCGCGGGCGGCATCTTTGGCACCCTTTTCGCGTTTGATGGTCGACCATTTACTATGTCCGGACATGAGCGTTGCTCCGTTTAGCTTTGTAGATGATTTATATCTGTTATTATAGCACTTTTGGCTTTCATTTTGAACCATAGTGCCAGTGTTACTGCAATAATTAACATGTAAAGCGTCAGCATCTGCTGTAGCGATAACCCTATACCCTCAACAAACACATGCGGCAGCGAGGCCAACACATGCGCCGTGTCGAGCATGTAAGTTAACACCAGCGCCGCTGGCCAGCTAATCCAACCTGCAAGCTGTGGCAGAAGCATACCGGCTAAACCGGCAATTAAGCTAAACAGCATTGCGATCGGCACCACCACCGCAATAATTAAATTACCAATGAGCGCCACGCGCGACATCTGCCCAAAGACAAAAAGCACGATTGGCAGGGTGAGCACCTCGGCACAGACGCTTTCAATGGCAACTTTTATGAGCATCCGCTCGCGCAGTTTTGCCGGCAGCCGCGGTTCAATTAGAGGGGCCAAGACAATAACCCCGTAAAATGCCAGGAAGCTTAGGTACCAGCTCATATCACCCCAAACATAACTTGGCTGCCACCAGGCAGTCACGGCAGCAGCTAGCAATATCAGGTTCAGCGGCTTGATATTACGTCCATAATAACTAGTCACAATACTTAACATGCTAACTATTGCTGCCCTAATGATCGACGCACTGTTCCCTGTTATAAGCAAAAATATACCAATCAAGAATATAGAAAAACCGACTGAAAGCCGTTTTGAGCGTCTTGCAAACAGGTTCTTGCTGGCCTGCAAGATAATTGTCAGGTTGTAGCCGGAAACGGCAATAATATGAGTCAACCCAACCATCAGTAAGTCTTGTTTAACTGTATCCGGCAGCGTGGCCCGCTGGCCAATCAGCAGGCCAAGGGCAAACGGCGCGGCCGGCTCCGGCAATGCCGACTCAATACCTGCCCCAAACCGACGCCTTAACTCATTAACCAGCGATTGATGATGCCCGAGCGTATCTAATTGCGCATACGACAACCGTGCCTGGTAGCTGCCACTCGCCGGCCGCAGCTTGCCTGTAACCTCAACCACATCACCCTGAAAAATGGCATTTTCGCCAAAACCACTGACAGCAATTTTTCCCACTAAGGTTGTCCCCTCCTCAGTGATAACCTGATTGGCATCAAAACTGAGCTGCGAGTTATTGCCGTAGACTGCATCGGTTAAGGCGCTCACCGTAAAGGTGGCCTTGTGCGTTGCATACGGGGTATAGAGACCCAGCTGCTGGGCGTAGTTACTTCCTCGCTCTGTTCCAGCGGCCAAACACAGCAGCAATACACACACATACCCCAAACCGGGCTTGTGCCATAGCCAAAAACCCACATACAAGCCTATTACTATCACTGCACACCAAATAGGCGGTCTGTCTTGCAGCCGTCCAAGCCCGAGACCAACCAACAACGCAAGCGCCATCCCGCCAAGTTTGGTTGTGCGACGGAGGTGACGAGACAGCAATCGCATAGATGGACTGTACCACCCCGGGCGTGTTCCCGTTACTCAAGTTAAGATTTATTTCAGAAGTCTGGCATTATTTCAGAACTCTAATCAAGGCCTAAGACGATTGACTTTTTGGCCAAAATACGGATAATGTAAGGAGTTAATTTTGCCTAGGCTTGGGTTTATTGCTCAAGCCTACAAAAACTCAAAAATGAGTTTTTGGGCCCATAGCTCAGCCGGTTAGAGCACCTGCCTTTTAAGCAGGGTGTCGTGGGTTCGAGTCCCACTGGGCCCTCCAGTCGCGTTGAATCAGCCTTTTCGGAGGCTGTTTTTATTTTTCGCAGCCATAAATTAATCTCGATGAACATTTATTCAACGAAATAGCTTTTGAGCAACCCCTCAGCAAGCAGCTGTAGCGTATCAATCACTGTCTGATCCTTATTGCTTTCTCCATATACCAAAGGCAATTCAGTACAACCTAAAATTACAGCATCTAATCTGTTATTATGCCTAAACTTATGCACTTGAGCCTTAAGCTTTTGCCGGTCAGACTCTAACAAGCTTGCGTTGAGTTGCTTATAGATATACCCCTCAAGTTGCTTGGCAAAAGCTGTGTCTGGTTTCACTATGTCGGCAATGCCAGCTAATGCTTCATCATACAGGCTTGAGCGTAGAGTTATAGGCGTAGCTAGTAGGCCTACTCGCTTGTGACCAGCAACTTTAATTTGCTCAGCAACCAGTATTGGTATGGATAGAAATTGTACCTTGGTTGCAGCCTGCAATTCAGGCAATAGTATGTGTGCGGTATTGCAGGCAATGCCGATAACCGTACAACCGGCCTGCTCAAGTAATTTGGTACGTTTAATCAGCATTTGCTTAGCTTTTGGTAGTTCGTTTTTGTTTGAGATGAAATTCGGTATGGGTACGCTAAGCAATACAATTTCTGGGTAGTTATCATCAATGGCTGCACGATTATATTTCTGTGTACCCTTAATAATTAACTCGTAGAGTTTTGCGCTAGCTTGAGGACCCATACCGCCAAGTATTCCAATGGCGGGCATGAGATATTACTCCTAGGTTAAAAAATAGAATGATTCAAATAGTAATAAAATAAAGGGCTTAAGCCCAGTGCAAGCGGTGCAGAGCGAACAGGGGTTTAATTGGCTTAAAGCTATTGCTCAATTTCATAAAATATATTATAGCATACAGCACCGTTGATGTTTTGCTCGTTATAATTCTTTGGCGAGCGTTTCCCCGTACACGCCAGGATGTATTTCCCAAGTTACTAATTCGGGCGGGTTAAGGGTGTGAAAACCGTGGTATTCATAGAACCTTCGGGCATCGTGGTTTTCGCTGCCAACGACTAGCGAAAGCCGGGGGCAGTCATCGTAGAGAGCGCGTTCTTCGCAGGCGCTGAGCAGCAAGGCTCCAATGCCGTGCGAGCGGGCGGGCGGCACAACATACATATTGCCGATACGTAGGCTATCGTCTCTTGCCACAGTCTCTACTGCACCCATAAGGCAATCCTGCCCATCGAGCGCCACAAACCGGCCGGCTTTGTTGGAAGCAATTGATTTGGCCATGCCGTCCATAAACCTTTGGCCGGAAACGTACTCGGCAAGATATTCGGGCGTTACACTGTAGTTTCGTGGTGCTTCTGCGGCCATGTCGACCATCATTTTGCCAAAAGCCTCAATATGCCCTACAGCCATATCGACTACAGTGAGAACTTCACTCATATAACGTAGTATAGCAAGTTATTTATGGTGTTTGCCGTGCTTGCCTTCGCCGGTTTTTGGCCGTTGCAGCCAGAGCACAAGCAGACAAATAAGGGCGCTCACACCGACAATCAGGTTCTGCAGGCTTTGCACCTGTGCCCATAGCGACGAATTAATTATATTGGTTGATAAGCCAGATGGCAGAAGCGGCACAATCAGCAGTGCACCAAGCAGGCCAGCGCCTACGGCAGGCAGCAAGTTGAGCGCTAATTTAAACTTTCCGCTAACCGTTCTAATCATAAACACCGTTGTTAGCAGTACCGGCAAGAGCAGCAGGCCAATGCTGACGTTGTTACCTTGTAGCTTCTCGGTCTGGATCGCATGCGCCGAAAACATTGCCAGGAACGAGCCGGCATCCGGTGCCACAAATTGCACCAAAACGTCACCTAAACACAGGCTCAAAAAGACTAGCGTAGCGTTGACGCGCAACGCCATAAATATGATTACAGGGACAAGAATTATTGCGCCAAGGGTTACTTCGGGAGTCACACTCCCACTATAGCATGAGCGCTTTAAGCGCCGACTTTATCTTTACGACGGCCGGCTTTAGCAACCTGCTCGGCGTAATCGATAATCTTTGAAGCAACGTTGTGATCGGTAACTTTTTCGATACCAAAGCCCGGGCTGGAATTGACTTCCAGAACCAGCGGGCCGCGGGCACTGCGCATCATATCCACACCACAGACGGCCAGGCCCATGGTTTTGGCGGCTTTTTGGGCCGTTTTGCGCTCTTCGTCGGTTAACTTGACGGCAATGCCCTCACCGCCCTGATGGAGGTTGGAGCGGAAGTCATCGTCAAGGCTCTGGCGCATCATGCTGGCCACAACTTTGCCGTTAACTACAAAGGCACGGATATCAACACCGGCGCTTTCTTCAATAAACTCTTGCACCAAGAAGTTCACGCCTTCCACATAGAAGGCCTGCATTACCGCCTTGGCGGCTTTGCGGGTTTCGGCCAGTACAACACCGTTGCCGTGCGTACCACGGGCAACCTTGATAATTACTGGGGCACCGCCTACCTGTTCAAGGACGTCGTCCACATCGGCAGTTTCACGGGCGAAGACGGTCTTTGGAATGCCAACTCCAGCCTTGGCCAGAAGCTGCATACTGCGCAGCTTGTCGCGGGAACGGACGATGGAAATAGAGCTGGTGATAGTTGGCACGTTTTGCATCTCAAACTGGCGCACGATAGAGCTACCATACTTGGTCAGGCTAGAGGCGATGCGCGGGATAACAACGTCAACTTTACCAAGGTCTTTACCCTTGTAACGGACGACTGGCTTACCACTCTCTAGGGTTACGTAGCACTTGGCATAGTTAACAATCCGGACTTCGTGGCCACGGGCAAGCGCTTCTTCTTTTAGGCGTTTGGTCGAGTAATTACCAGGACCTTTGGACAGGATAACGATATTCATGCTTGCTCCTTTCGTGCTTCAAGTTTGGCTTGAAGCTCTTTACTGCGGCGGCGTTCTTCGGCATGGAGCGGATGCCCCTGGGCGACGTCAACTAGGAATTTGCCGCGGAGAATGTTGCGCCCAATTAACACAGGATAAGCTTGGGAAGCCCGATTAGCAAGCGTAAAGCGGGCGCGGATTTTGCGGCCAGCCAGCTCTACTTGTAAGCGCACCACATAGCGCTCTTCTGCCAGTCCGTTAGAGCTAGCAACAACCTTTATGGCGTAATCGTTAGCGACAACGGCAATACCACTATAGTGGGCACTCGGCTTATCAAATAAGGTGAAGTGCAACTTGCCATTAGTTTCTACGATGTTAGATGCCCAGATTGAGGATGTCTTGGCGCCGGTATCGATGCGTGCAGCAACAGCCTTTAACCGAAACTCGGGAAAGTCTACAGGCTCAGAACGGCCGATGATTGTTACTGGTTCTTTCATAGAAATCTTGCTTAAATAAGGTGTATAACAACTTCATATAACACCGGTGTATTATAACACGAATGAGTAATTTAAGCAAGAGCATTTACGACTACTATTTTAAGCATCTGGATAAGCTCCCAACAGATGCCCAGTTTCACTTGGGTACTCGCCTGCACTTTTGGGACCAAGACCCCCAGGCCCAAGACTTACTTAACAAGTTAACTGACTGGTTTACCGGTGACGGAGACCACCAAGCGTCATTGCAAACCGTCTACGACGAAGCCCAAAACGCCCCTCTTGCCAAAGTAAATAATGCCCGTGAGCTGCGCCGGCCATTTTTTGAAAAATACCCGCTGCTGCGCACCTGCAACCTGTTATTGTTCCGCATTACTTTCTTAAAACATGTCTACGGCATTGACGTACGCGATCAGTTTTATGCGTTTTGCCCGCGCGAACAGGTTGAAGCCATGCGCACTGCGCTTCTGGAAGATGACGAAGCCTTGCGCGTACTGGCCACCTACGCCACTAATTTCCTTTATCTCTACGATCGGGTCATCGCCGAGGATGAGTCCAGCCTACCCATCGACAAGCTGTATGAAGTCGGTAAAGACGCCTATGATTTATCGGATCGTATGGGCCTGCAACTGTATATCTACCTATATACACACTGTATCATCGGTGAATCGCTCTTTTACTACCGCGCTTTGCCGGCTAGCAATCGAGCAACCTATCAGGCCATGGTTGCCGACTTAGAGCGCGTTATTGACGAGCATTACGACGACATTAATCTTGATAATAAGTTTGAGTTCTTGGTGGCAGCCAAAATTGCAGATTACCAAACCAGCCTTGAGCAAAGGATTTTTGCTGAGGCCGAACGGTCAGTTTCTCCTGATGGCACCTTCCTAATCGACACAATAAATAATTTTCCACAGCCCGATAAGCGGACGCTCGACGGTTCCGAACACCGGAATGTGCTATTTATTCTGGCTAATCGTGACTTTAAGCCACTACAACCCGAGTAAATTGCGGAAGTAGCTACCAAGTAGCTGTTCTTTTTCCGGAACAAAGGCGCCACTTTCAACTTGTGGTTGCGAATTAATCTCTAAGAAGTAGTGCTGGCCAGTCTCGTCATCAATGATGGCATCAACACCGGCAATTTCGTATTCTTGCAGGTCGGCAAACGCTCGGGCATCGGCCACGATCTGCTGTGGGAACTCATTGTCTGGAATCAAGCTGGCTTTAGCGCCCTGAGAGGTATTATTGAGATGCGTATCGTCAGAGCCACGGCGATGAATAATCAAGTGTTCGCTGCCGGCAAATAGAATGCGGTAGTCGCCTGTTCCCTTAATAAATTGTTGGGCCATAAAGCGCACACCGGGATTATCGGCCAAAATCTGCGCCAGCTGCTCGCGGCCACGAACCAAGTAATTCTGCTCGCCATGAGATCCATAGCAATCCTTAAGTATCAACGGATACGTCAAAAACTTCTCGACATATTCGGTGACATATTCGTGTGGCGCAACCACAGTGCGGGCAATTGGCAAGTTATTACGCGCTAACAGGTACATTTGAGCAATCTTGCCGACGGCCCGGCGCCCGCTATAGAAGCTATTGCGAGACTCGACGCCCTTGTCCTTGAGGTAATTGGCGATATTAGCCACATCATTAACCGATGATGCCAGGCGGCCACGCAGCCAGACGAGGTCATTCTCGGAAATATCTTCGCCGGTAACGCCATTAATCATGCGGGCTGCTTGGTTGTCGACTACATAAACAATTTGGTCAATACGGCAGTAGCTAATAGCAACTTCACCGCTGTTAATTGCGCGGCCGGCAAACTCAGCAATGCCAGGGTTAGCTGACTCCTGGAGTTCGAGCGGGCTGCCAATGATTAAAAGTTTTTTCATAGTTTTAAGTGTACGTTATTTTTCGAGCTGGCGTACCAGCAAGGCGGCCTCGGCGCTATCCCACAGCCCACCAATTGTCAGTAGCGCGTCATTGTTGAGGTTGCGGGCATCATGAGTGTCATAGCGGCTAATGCGCTGTGGGCGGCGGTTAACTTCACACAGGACGTCAACCTGCTCACCATCGGCGCCAATACCGCGCATCATGTCGATAGCAATGATGTTTTCGCCATTGCCAGGCTGAGCTGCAAGCACAGTATGAACGGTGTCGCTAATGCGCTGCATACCTTCTGGCAGGTCTTCGGGGGGAATAAATACACCGTATGCATCATTGAGTAGTAAGTCATTACTCGTGCCACCAATGCGTGAAATTGCACCAATTAGCTTATTGCCAATCGAAATTGCACGAATATTGTGAATGCCTTGAACGCCGAATTCCGGAATACCACCGATGGTATCAATAAACTCTTGCACGAGGTACTGTCCCGGCTCAAATGCCGCTTTAGACAGCGTGGCCTTGTCGCCTACGGCTATGCCTTGGCTGCGCATACCGCGAATTGGCTTTACGATCAGTTTGTTGCCGGGGAGTGTATCGAGAACACCAGCAACTTCTGAAGCATCAGCAATGGCGGTGGCGGGTTGGATTTCTGGAGCTGCCAACGTCATATTAGTTTTGTGGGCTAAAAAGTCATTCAATGCTGGGTGGTGGACAAGCATAAGACCAGATTCATAGAGTGGCTTACGCTCTTTAGGCATGGTCAAGTCGCGAACAACTGGGGCGAAGGCCGTTTCGCCAAGTACTTTGTGGTTGATGTCATAAGGACTCGTAAAGGTTTCAGCATCACTATCAAAGCTGACGTGCTGGGGCGCAAAGAAGCTCTTAATAGACAGAGCGGCGAGTTCATTAACTAAACCACCGTAACGTTCTGTATGACGTTCGAGGTCAGTAAGGGCTGGCATGAGAATAGCAACGTCGGCATTTAGGTGGGCCATTAGGTGTTATATTAACACACTTATGCTTTTTTTGCAAGTTAGTGTTGTGAGACTCGTGTGTAGGCAAAATAGATAATGCCCACAAGAATGATGACAATACTAATCAGCATTGGGATAAACCCCTGTTCGTTCTGCTTAAGCTTTGTCATTGTGATATTTATTATAGCTTTTCGCTTGAAAATCCAAAATAATACTTATTAATGGAGACACTAAGACAATCCCTTGTCTTCGATAAGGACGAGCCTAACGTGCCAATACTCGCCTGGACCGATGCTACATCTACCGAACGACTGGTGCACGAAGCGTCGTTCCGCCACGGGCTTATAGCGGGGGTGTTGCTGGTTGAGCGCGAATCTGAACGACAAAAGGCAATTACCGATTCCCTCACGGGTTTGTACAATCGCCGCGGTTTTTTGGATTCAGCACAGGATAGCTTGCAAAACGCCCTGCCCACTGAGCGTTTTGTTGTGCTCTTTGCAGACCTCGATAAGTTTAAGGACATTAATGATAATCACGGCCATGATACAGGTGATGAACTATTGAAAAGCATCGGCAGCTGCTTGCAGGAAGCATTTCGAGGCAATATTGTCGCCCGCTTTGGCGGTGATGAGTTTACGATTCTCTACAAAATTGATAGCTCAGAGCATGCTGCGGACGTTATTCAAAAAGTGCAGGTGAGCTGCACGGAATCAGCACTCAAAGTCGAACATGTAACTAAAGATAACTTTGGGATGTCGATTGGGCACAGTGAAGTGCACTTGGCACATGACTGCAACCCTTTGAAGGTGCTAACCACAATGCTGCTTGAAGCGGATGACGCTATGTACGATATCAAAAAAGACCGGCTTAGCTATGTGCGCCGCCGCCCTTAGGCCCAGAAGCTACTTTTGCCGCCAGCCTGGTTGAACTCTTTAAGCAGTTCTTGCTGTTTTTTGTTGAGCTTGGTTGGGGTGTCGACAACAATAGTCACGATGTGCGGGCCGCGGCTGTCGCCCTTTATGTGCGGAACGCCATGGCCGCTTAGCTTAAAGTCTGCGCCGCTTTGGGTGCCGGCAGGGACTTTCATGCGGATGGCGCCATCAACGGTTTGGACATCGATTTCGGCACCCAAGGAGGCTTGGACAAAGTCGATGTGCTCTTCGCTTAAGATAAGGTCGCCCTCGCGGGTGAAATGCTTGTGGGGTTTGACGCGCAAGTTGACGTAGAGGTCGCCCTTGGGGCCGTTGGCAACGGCTTCGCCGCGTTCGCGCAAGCGAATAGTGGCACCGTCGTCGATACCGGCCGGTACGTTAAGCTTTATGGACTGCTTTTTAGACTCGGTACCTTTGCCGTGACAAACGCTACAGACTTTTTCCGGCACTTTACCACTACCCTTACAGGTTGGGCAAATAGTGGCTTGTTGGATGTTACCAAACACTGTGCGCGTTACGCTCATAACCTGGCCTTGGCCGTCACAAGTGTCGCACTTTTTTAATTCATAACCGGGCTCAACGGTCTTACCTTTACAGTGGTCACAGGTGTCTTGGAGGTTGAGCTGTAGATCGATTTCGGTGCCAAAAATGGCGTCTTCAAAGCTGATGGTGGCGCTGGTTTCAACATCGCGGCCACGGGCTTCACGCGGACGGCCACCAGCAGCGCCGCCGCCAAAGAAGCTGCTAAAAATGTCGCCCAGGCCAAGGTCGCCAAAGTCAAAGTTAACGTTTTGGCCTTGGCCACCAAATCCGCCGCCAAATGGGCTACCGCCGTTACCGCCAACGCCAGCATGGCCAAATTGGTCGTAGCGCTGCTTTTTGCTGGGGTCTTTGAGAACTTCGTAGGCTTCGTTGACCTCTTTAAATTTGGCCTCGTCGCCTCCGCGGTCCGGGTGGTGCTCAACGGCAGCTTTGCGGAAAGCTTTTTTGATTTCATCGGCGCTGGCGTCTTTGTTAACGCCCAGGACTTCGTAGTAATCACGCTTACTCATTGTCGTCCCCCTTGGCTTGCTGTTGCTCAGGCAATTCAAAGACTAGATGTTTAGCATAGTTAACAACTTGGTCCATTTCATAAATCTCCAAGCTGTATCGCCTGCCAATTTGTTCCTGGCGGTCATAGAATGCAGCACGTATAGGTGCTAGTTCTTGGTTATTTTGGGCTGACTCTATATAAGTTCCGACTACACCGCGCATGTCCATTGCAGCCCTGTCTAGCCTCTCGGCCCGCAGCGCTATGCCGTTAAAGCGTTTCTTTATCTCCGCTTCGCTGAACTGCAAGCGGCCGGGCAGCAAGACCTCTGGAGTTTTGGCCGCTTCTGTAGGTGTACGTTTAAACGCTCTTGATATGTTGTGCCAATTCATGCCCAAGCCGTACATCCTAGACCCCTAACGATTCGTCCAGCCATGCCTGGGCTTCAGTTGATACGCGTGTTAAGGGCACTTGCTGCAGTACAAAAGTGTCATAGCTGTGGAGTCCGGTAATGGCTGATTTAACTTTTTCGAAGTTATCAGGAATAGTTAACATGTTAAGCATCACTTCTGACCCCTGTTGTACTTCGCCCTTCCACAAAAACTTGCTGTCTATTGGAAAGAATTTTGCGCAAGCAATAAGTTTGCTGGCAAGCAGGGCGTCAGCAATCTTTTCGGCTTCCTGGCGGTCAGCACAGCTAGTTTGTAGCTCGACGAATATAGTGTCGTTCATGCTTGTACTCCGTTATATACATCAATAATATCTTGGCGGCTGTAGGTTAGCGTTTCGTCGCAGGCTGCGGAAACACCCTTATTGAGCTCTTCCTCAAAACAGACATAAGTGACTTTGGTATTGTTCTGGCGGCAGTGGTCGATAGCTGGGATCATGTCGGCATCGGAACTAAATAGGATGATGTGGGTGATGTGCTCCTGGGCGGCGGCCAGTACCATGTCGGTAGCTAAACGGACATCAACGCCTTTCTCTTGCAGGATTTGGGTCTTCTCGCCACAGTGGATGCAGCGCGTGCTGTCGTGGACTTTCAGGAAGCCAGCTTTGATGACGTTTACGCCCTCATTTGTTAAGTCGGCGATCCAGCGGCGGTTGATTTCGCTAATAGTATCTATTTGTTCAGCCAGTTTATCAGGGATTGGGAAAGTTGGTTGCTTAACGCGCGAGGTGTAGTAGTTAATCTGTATGGGGCGCTGCCCGAGAACTTTAGTTATCAGGGCGGGGACATTAAACCGGAATGGCGTGTGGCCATTTTCGAGTAAGCGCGCGCCCTTAAGGCCTTCTACGAGCCGGTGCCTAAAGTTTTCGCCATCAATATATGCGTACATAGTAAATCCTACTTAAAACCCCGCTGAGGCCAGTGGCCAGCACGGGGTAACCCACATTATGCTACTTTTCTTCTTTTTCGTCGACAACTTCGCCTTCGATTGGTTCGTCGGCTGGCTTGCCGGCTTCTTGGCCACCATCAGCAGGAGCGTCGGCCTCTGCCTGCTCATACATTTTGGCGCCGATCGGCATCAGTTTGTCGTTGAGTTCTTTGGCGGCTGCTTCTAGTTCATCCTTGGTGGCTTCAGCGTTGCCAACAACTTTCTTGGCGGCTTCAGTGGCTTCTTCAAGGGTCTTTTTGTCATCGTCGCTAATCTTGTCGGCGTTTTCTTTGGCCAGTTTTTCGGCTTGGTAAACAGTGCTGTCGAGTAAGTTGCGGGTTTCTACGAGCTCTTTCTTAGCCTTGTCTTCATCGGCGTGGACTTCGGCTTCTTTGGCCATCTTTTCAACTTCAGTTTTATCTAAGTTGCCGGAACCGGAGATGGTAATGCTTTGCTCCTTGCCGCTACCCTTGTCCTTGGCGGACACGTGCAGGATACCGTTGGCGTCAATGTTAAAGGTTACTTCGACCTGTGGAACGCCGCGTGGTGCGGGTGGAATGCCATCAAGTATGAAGCGGCCAAGGCTCTTGTTGCCCTCGATCATATCGCGCTCACCTTGGCCAACGTGGATTTCGACCTGTGGCTGATTGTCGGCGGCGGTAGAAAAAACTTCTGATTTACTGGTTGGGATGGTGGTGTTGCGCTCAATCAGTTTGGTCATGACGCCGCCCATGGTTTCGATACCGAGACTCAAAGGTGTTACGTCTAGCAGCAGGACATCTTTAACATCACCCTGGAGGACACCGCCCTGGATAGCTGCGCCAATAGCCACGACTTCATCAGGGTTAACGCCTTTCATTGGATCTTTCCCGAAGATCTGTTTGACCTTTTCTTGGACGGCGGGCATGCGTGTCATACCACCAACCAAAACAACGGCGTCAATTTCGCTGGCTTTAAGTCCGGCGTCTTTGAGGGCTTTTTCGCAAGGGCCAGCAGTCTTAGCAATAAGGTCGCCAACCAAGTCCTCAAGCTTGGCTCGGGTTAGTTTGTGTTCAAAGTGCTTTGGGCCATCGGCGTCGGCAGTTAGGAACGGTAGGTTAACGTCAACTTCTTGGGCTGTTGAAAGCTCAATCTTGGCTTTTTCAGCTTCATCACGCAAGCGCTGCATGGCAGCTTTGTCTTCGGTAATGTCGATGCCGTGGGCTTTTTTGAACTCGTCTGCGAAGTAATTGATGACAACGCGGTCAAAATCGGCACCACCTAGGTGGGTGTCGCCATTAGTAGATTTAACTTCGAAGACGCCGTCGCCGAGTTCCAGGATAGAAACATCGAAAGTACCACCCCCAAGGTCGTAAACAGCAATCTTTTCGTCGGCTTTGTCGGCCTTATCGAGACCATACGCCAAAGCGGCGGCGGTTGGCTCATTAATGATGCGCTTTACCTCTAGGCCGGCGATTTTACCGGCGTCTTTAGTGGCCTGGCGCTGGGAGTCATCAAAGTAGGCTGGGACGGTAATAACTGCCTCTGTTACGGTGTCCCCCAAGAAAGCTTCGGCGTCGGCCTTAAGCTTGCCTAGGATCATAGCGCTAATTTCTTCTGGGCTATATTCTTTGTCACCCATTTTTACCTTAACGCCGTTGCCGCTCTTGACCATTTCGTAGCCCATGAGCTTGATGTCGCGCTGGACTTCTTTGTCGTTAAAGTTGCGGCCGATCAGGCGTTTTACTTCGTAGACGGTGTTCTTGGAGTTGGTCACCTGTTGGCGGCGGGCAACTTGGCCTACCAGGCGCTCGCCGTTCTTATTTACGGCAACTACTGATGGTGTAGTACGGTTGCCTTCTGAGTTTGCAATAATTTCCGGCTTACCAGACTGCATAACAGCCATTGCCGAGTTAGTTGTACCGAGGTCGATACCAATGATTTTTGCCATATATATCCTTTCGTTTAGCGAAATATGTGGAAATGCTAGTACTTCTAGTCTAGAAAATTAGCACTCATGTGTCAAGAGTGCTAACTGTTGTAACTTAAGCTTCATTCACACTAACAACTTCGGCTATTCGAAACGGAAAACAGACGATACGTCGGTCTTTTGTGTCAACTTCGATCAAAAATGCTCCTGAGCGCTCCATTGTTTTTGGTTTTTCGGTCAAATCCTTCATCAACTGATCGCCTACTAATCCATAGAATTCATCTACATCTTCTTTGAGGTATTCAGCTAACGGCGCAAACTGATCTTTGTTATCGGGTGCCATGAGACCAATTATCCGAGCCATTACTGTGCCTTTACCCTTACCATGGCGTGGCGGATTACGTCGGTGCCAATTTTGTAGCCAGCTTGGAGTTCTTCGCTGACGATTTCTTCACCGCCCTCGCCTTCTTCCATGCTTACAGCTTCGTGTAGTTCTGGGTTAAACGGTTCGCCAACGGTTTTAATGCGCTCAACGCCCATGTCAGCAAGGGTTTTTTCAAACTGTTTTACTACGCCTTGAACGCCTTTGATGTACTGGTTGTCAGCCAGGTCATCGGGAACGTGCTTGAGGGCACGCTCGAAGTTATCGACTACCGGCAGCAAGTCAGCAACCACGGCAGATTTGACGCGGCTACGTACGCTGGCCATATCTTCGTCGTGACGGCGGCGCAAGTTCATGGCGTCAGCACGTTCGCGCTGCAGCGCTTCGGTTAGGCTGGCAATTTGCTGCTCAAGTTCGGCAGCAGGGTTAGTCCCTTTTTTAGGCTTCTTGTCTGGCATTGGATATCTCTCCTAACTCAAAATCTAATGAATAATGCGCATCTTGCGCAGCTATGTCGGCCTTGGATGCGAGCTCGTCAAAGTCTTCATACTCTAGGCCAAATTGTTGGGTGACATCGCGCTCAACTGTGCGCCAGTAGGCCCGGGCTTGAACTGGATCATTTTCAAACATATCATAAAACGCAAGTGTGTACAGCGTCAGGTGACGTAAGGCCTGCTCTTCTCCAGAGTATACGGGGTAGCGTTCGACTTTATGCATAAAGTACCTCCTCAAGTTCGCGCCCGGCGCGGGCCACTAGCGCCATGACATCGCGGTAGCTTTGGCGGGTTGGTCCAAGGATACCAATATAGCTGCTGTCTGAGAATGGGCTGCGGAAACGGCTGATTATAAGCGTACAGCCGGCAGTGCGGCCAATTGGGTTTTCTTGGCCGATATAGACGCTGAGGGGTTCGTTGGGTGCGGCCTCGCGCAACCAGGGTTCGAGGTTATCGAGCAGACGGGCAACTTGCTGGACTTGGCCGCCCTGTATAAACTCTGGCTGGCCAAATAAATTGGATAGGCCACTCATATAAAGCTGGTTGCCAATAGTGGCTAGGCCGAGGTTGTGGGTTAGCTCAACCAGTGTGTCTACCGAGTTACGGATCATACGTTCCGGTGTGCCGGCATGCTGGACACGGGCACTAAGGGCCTTTTCGCCACGGCCCTCGCTGAGGCTTGGCTGTTCACCATTTGCCAGGCTATTAACATACAACCGGTAGCCTTTGTCGGTTGGTACACGGCCGGCGCTGGTGTGAGGTTGGGCAATGTAGCCTTGGCGTTCCAGCTCGGCCATGTCGGCGCGAACTGTAGCCGAGCTAACATTGAAAGCCTTGGCCAACAAAGAACTACCAACTGGGCTGGCAACTTCGGCGTATTGCTCAACAATAGCACTCAGTAATTTCTGCTGTCGCTCTGTCATGCGCACATTTTAGCACTCAATACACAAGAGTGCCAGAGTGTTTAAATTATGCTATAGTGAGAAACTAGATATGGCACACGAGTTCGACACCGATAAGATTGCAGTAATCAAAAATTGGCTCGGCACGGGTTCAATAAATATCTTTGGCATGCCTTTTGCCGGCAAAGACACCCAGGGACGGATTTTGTCAGAACTATTTGACTGCCCACTGCTTGGCGGTGGTGATATTTTGCGAGGCAGTATTATCCCAGAGCGCTCCCAAGAAGCACTGCGCATGGGTAAGCTCATTCCTACAGAAGATTATGTAAATATCGTGCTTCCTTACTTAAGCCAAGAAGAATTTAGCGGCCATCCGCTTATTTTAAGTTCAGTTGGCCGCTGGCATGGCGAAGAAGATGGGGTCGTGGAAGCCACGAAGCAATCGGGCCATCCACTTAAAGCTATTATCCACCTAGACATAACAGAGGCTGGCGTCTTTGAACGTTGGCGCAAAAGCCAAGAAGAACGCTCTAAAGGTGACCGGGGTGACCGGACTGACGATGTTATTGAAATCATAAAAGTCCGGCTCGACGAGTTCCGCGATAAAACCGTACCTGTTATTAACCACTACCGCCAAACCAATATGTTCCTCGAAATAAGCACCGAGCGCCCAGCAGTTGAAGTTACTGCCGATATTCTTAACTTTCTCTACGATTTAGCAACTAGCTAACATACAGCACCCGGCTCAGCACCCGGGGCCGGAGGAGCAAGACACGCAATAAAAATATGTGTACGTGCAGGGCTGCGGCCATAACGGCAAACGCCAAAAAGGCATCAAGCGCACCATCCAACGTTAGTAAGCCACCAGCAATTGCAGCGGTCAAAACATACGGGATAACGTGGTGGAGGAAAAAGTAGATATACGGTAACCAAACAGCAACCACCAGGCAGCGCACAGCAAAGTGTAAAAACACCGTTTTCAGTAAACGCCGGCGGTTGCCGTTGGTAAATTCGAGCTCAAGGTTCAGCTCTCGGGCCTTTTGGAGGGCACCAACAACATTGATCGCTAACAAGTAGACAACAATTCCCACCAGCGCCCAAAATACCAGCAGTGGTGCGTTGCTTATGAGCATGTGCAGGCCGTCAGTTTGGTAGACCTGTCCTGTGCTGCCCAGTGGTTGAACCGTAGTTGCATGGGTTTCTTGATAGTTTTCGTACAACAACTTAAGGCTACTGCCCCTGAATTGGAGTGACACTATAGTAGCAGCCGTTACTAATAAGCCAACGGTGACACAAAAAATAGCACTCAGCCAGGATGGCGTAAATAAGTAGCCGATTAAACGATGATTGATTTTGCTTTCTGTATTCATAATGCTTACGTTTTTCATTATACAGGCTGCGGCTGCTTGTGGATAAGTTTTCAGCTTTTCTTAAGTTTGTCTTGACAAATAGTGTAACCACTACCATAATCACGACCATAACCTCTTAAAAAACAAAAATACAACACCAAACATAAAAGGAAATCAGATGAAAATCAAACGACTCGACTCGCGTGGCATCGCCCACCACTTTGTATTAGCCCTTGTTGTCGTGGGCATTATTACTGCCTTTACATTCCAAGCAGTTGCTGGCCATGCCCAGGTTGCACCTGAAACTGGCAGTAGCGCATCAGCTAGTGCCCAATCCAGCAGCACTCCGAAAGTCACTCCCTCTACTACCTGCACCGGCACCCCGACCCTTGGAGTTGGTAATGTTGGGCCATGTGTTAAGTTAGTCCAGAGCAAGGTTGGTGCTACACAAGACAGCAAATTTGGCCCAGGTACCAAAGCAAAGGTTATGGCCTTCCAGAAAAGTCATGGCCTCGTTGCTGACGGCATTGTAGGCCCAAAGACCTGGGCAGCATTAACTGGTACAAAAGTTATTGCAACAACCACAGCCAAGCCATCACCTCTCGTTTACTGCACGTACACGCTTAACCCAGGCAAGCGTACTATCGAAGATGCTCATATTTCCGCTGCCGCATGCAAATCACACAATGGCGTTGCTCGCAGTAAACCAACTCCCGCTGCATCCGTACCAGCTGTAAGCTTAACAGAAGTTAGTGGTACCGTCAGTTGGGGCCTGAGCAGTAGTACTACTCAGTACAGCAGTAGTGTTGTAAGTGCCGACGGCTATGTTTGTACCGCCAATACTATCAACAACAATAAGCTAGGTGGCGTAGGTAATATAGATAAGTACAGGATGTCCATACAGCAGTCAAAGAACGGTAGCTGGACTACCCGCTCAACTACTGGTGAGTTCCATCACGATGGCAACCGAGACCACACTTGCTTCAGGGGTCTTACCAAAGGCCAAACCTACCGTATAGCATTCACACCAAGTGGCAGCACCCAGGCAGCTGGATCATATACTGTTTGGAACTACAACCACAGCTAAGAGGCTGCAAAGTCCCAGTATCTTTTAAGACAAATGTTTAGTCGCGCTTGAGCATGACTGTGAAAGCTTCGGCAGGGATATCAACCTTGCCGAATCTTTTCATTCTAGCCTTACCCTTAGCTTGTTTGGCGAGAACTTTCTTCTTACGGGAGACGTCGCCGCCGTATAAACCGGTAGTAACGTCTTTGCGATAGGCCGAAATGTCTTCGCGGGCAATAAACTTGCCGCCAATGGCTGCTTGCAAAGCCACCTGGAAGTTTTGGCGTGGAATAACTTCTTTGAGTTTGCCAACAACTTCTCGGCCCAGGGATTGTGACTCGCTACGGTGCGCCATAAGGCTCAGTGCGCTAATCATTTCGCCGGCAACGTAAAAGTCTACACGTACTAAGTCTTCGGCACGGTAATTGTCGAGTTCGTAGTTAAACGAGCCGTAACCGCTAGTGAGGCTCTTGAGTTGGTCATAAAAGTCTGTCAGCAAGTTGGCTAGGGGAGCCTCAAAACTTACCAAAGCCCGGGCTTCGACATAGCTAATATTGTTTTGCAGGCCGCGCTTGTTAGAAATAAGCTGGATAATTGGGCCAACGTAATCCTGTGGCACGACAATCTCGCCCTTAATCCAAGGCTCACGGATCTCGGTAATCTGTGCCGGGTCTGGCAAGTCGGCAGCACTTTTAATATCAAGTTCATTGCCGTTACTGAGACTAATCTGGTAGTCGGTGGAGGGGTTTGTGACGACCAGCTCAAGGTTATACTCGCGCTCCAAGCGTTCCCGGACAATATCCATGTGCAGCAAGCCCAAGAAGCCAACGCGCACGCCAAAACCGAGTACTGGCGAATTTTCGGGCACATATTGTAGGGCGGAGTCACTTAATGATAGCTTTTCTATCGCATCTTTAAGGAGCTGGTAGTTTTCGTTACTGTCCGGGAAGAAGCCGGCATAGACAAATGGCTGAACATTACGGTATCCGGGCAGGGGGTTTACCGCCGGGCTACTGACAAGTGTAATCGTGTCGCCAACTTTGGCTTCACGCGTCGATTTAAGGTTGGTGACAATGTAGCCAATTTCGCCGGTGTGCAGGGAAGGGCGAGGGTTCATCCCTGGTGTTAATGCCCCGACCTCCAGGGCGATGCCAGCGGCGCTAGTGGCAAGCATTTTAATTTGGGCGGCTTTGGTAATTGAGCCATCAAACACCCGGACATACAAAATAACGCCGCGGTAATCATCATAATAGCTGTCAAAAATTAGTGCCCGGGTCTGCTCCCCTGCTGGCGGCTTGGGGCAGGGGACACTGGCCACTACCCGCTCCAAAACTGCATCAACCCCCTGCCCTGTTTTGGCAGAAATGTGCAGGATGTCTTCTTTGGCACAGCCAAGCAGACTTATAATCTCGGCACTCACCCGCTCAACGTCAGCAGCTGGCAGATCGATCTTGTTTAGGACCGGAATTATAGTCAAATCGGCGGCAAGCGCCAGATACACATTAGCTAATGTTTGGGCTTGGATACCCTGGGAAGCGTCAACCACCAACAAAGCACCCTCGCAAGCCTCAAGGCTACGCGAAACTTCGTAGCTAAAGTCGACATGGCCCGGTGTATCGATCAGGTTGAGTTCGTAGCCCTTGTATTCCATTCGTACCGGCGCAAGTTTAATGGTAATTCCTTTTTCCCGCTCCAGATCCATTTTGTCGAGCATTTGGGCTTTCATATCGCGCTTATCAACAGTTCCGGTCATCTCGAGCAAGCGGTCAGCCAATGTGGACTTGCCGTGATCGATGTGCGCAATAATACAAAAATTACGAATGTGGTCTTGCTTCAAGACAGCCTCTCTTTAGTTCAAGGTGTTATTATACCCTATTAACAGATTAAAGCTTGATTGGCTTTAACATGATATTTTTAACGCGCCGGAAAATTGGCCTGACTTCTTCCAGGCCAAAGATACCAGAGACGACTATATGCGTACCCATTGTCACCAAACTAATAAATGCCAGTTTACTGCCGAGCGTGATAAAACCACGGTCACCAGCGCCAAGTGGATAGAGCGAAATCATAATAAAGCCAGCAACCACGCTAAAGCCGGTAACTGACAAAATCTTAATGATACCGTTCCAAAAGTTAAGGTCAAATGAGTGATGGTCGCGAATGAGCATGATGGTAAATAAGATGGTAACCTCGACTACGGCTACTATTGACTGTGCCAAGGCCAGCCCGGCAACGTTATAGGATTCCGGTTTGGCCAGGCTGTAAGCCAGGAGAACATTAAGCCCAATCGTAAACACCGAGACAAATAGTGGGGTTTTGGTATCTTTTTGGGCATAAAACCAGCGTGAGATTATGGAGTACAGGATGCGGAAAAAGATGGCCAGGGTTAGGAAGCCAAAGATAATTGCGATTTCGTTGTTGCCACTGGCAAAGATAAGACGGGCTAAATAGCCCCGGCAGTAGTAACAAATGACCACGACTGGCGCACTAATCCATACCATAGCCCTGAGCACCATCA
The DNA here is from genome assembly GCA_028286345.1 of Candidatus Saccharimonadota bacterium. GTDB lineage: Bacteria > Patescibacteriota > Saccharimonadia > Saccharimonadales > UBA4665 > JAQBRT01. Next base: position 233,446 of record JAQBRT010000001.1, on the reverse strand, counting down.
AGAAATCTTTACGGAAAAGGTCCGGCCTGCCCTGGCTCAGGCGTTGGTTAAGCCGCGGGAAGGCAGCCGTGGAGACTGCTGTACCGATCAATAAGATTGGCGCTGTACTGAGAGTATAGGCGTTGTTGTAGTTAGAGATATTTCCGCTGCCAAGCGTGCTGGCGATACGCGTCTCAACGATGCTGTTGAGCTGGTCAATGCCCTGGTCTAGTGATCGGGCTGGCAGGTTGCCGAGGATGAGCTTAAAGTCTTTTTGCTTCCAGTTAATCCCCGGATGCCAGTGGAAGTTAAGCTTGCGCGAGCCTAGGAACACGACTACTAATTGGGCGAAGGCGCCAATACATGCCCCTATACCCAGTCCCACAATGCCAATATTGTCGCGGAAAAGAAAAATACTAATAATGATCGACAAGTTGTAAAACAGTGGCGCAACAGCGTAGAAGAAAAACCGGCCCATGGTTTGCTGCACACTCGTTAAGATACCGGCGATCGTGAACATTAAGGGGTTAAACGACAAAAACCGCATGATAATCACAGCATTGTGTAATTGTTCTGGGGACAGGTTTGGAGCTACAACATACTTGATGAGCGGCTCGGCAAATACCAGCATGACCACCCCCACAATGGCCATGATGATAGCCAGTAAGTTAAGTAAGCTGGCTGACAACTCCCATACGCCACGACGGTCGTTCTTTTGCAGGTGGTCGGATAATACTGGCATAAAGGCCACGCCCAAGGCACCAGCTGCGAGTGTAAAGAAGAAAAAATCAGGGATGCTAAAGGCTGCAAAGTAGGCGTCTGTGCTCTGCCCGCCGTGGAGCGGGAAGTTGCCGTTAACGAGTTTGGTGCGCAAAAAACCAAGCACTTGGCCAATCAGCGAAGCTGCAATTAATAGAGCAGCGGCATTACCGACGTTAATGAGACGTTTTTTGCCGCTTGGGACGCTAGGATTCACGCCTTCCAGTATAGCCCAGTAACGGGGTAGATGACAGCAGTTTCTAAGGGTTTAGTGACTAATCCTCAGCTCGCTTGAATCTTTGGCTGCTGGCGCCGGCTGGTCGCCGGTTTTCTTCTTGCCGCGCTTGCGGGTACGTTTACGTTTTGGCTTATCTTCTTCGGGCGCTGGTGGGGTTGGTGTTCCGACAGCGGTGTGCCCTACGGCAGGGGCAACTACTTTTGGTGCTGCTTTCGGTGGTGGCGTTGGCTTTTCTTCTTGCTTAATTAGGTAGCGTTCGCCAACGTAGCGCTCAACAAAGTCACGGCTTACAGAGTATTGTGCCCGGGAACGTTTGATAATTTCCTCAACATTACCAACTTCTGCCTGTGGTGGCAGGTTGAGTGACACACCTGAAAAAGCTGGCACTTTTTCGCCTTCGATTGTTAGGCTGACTACAAAGTGGCGGTTGTGCATGTGTACCAGGTCATATTCTAGGAAGCGTGGCTCAAAATAGCGCTGCATGCTGCGGGCATCATCGGCACCCATCCGGAAAGCCAAGATTGAACCGACGTTACCAAAAACGGCATCTTTAACTTCTATCGACATCTGGGCAATATACTGGTTGGCCACTGTCAGATTTAAGCCATACTTACGGGCTTCCGAGAGGATAGTCGCGAACGAATCGGTGGCAAAGTTCTGGAACTCATCGACGTAAAGATAGAATGGTGAGCGCTCAGAGGCAGGAATATCTGCCCGGCTCATGGCAGCCAGCTGGATTTTAGTAACTAGCAGCGCACCCAGCAAGGCGGCGTTATCTTCACCAACCAGCCCACGGCTCAAGTTGACGATTAGAATTTTGCGCTCATCCATAATGTGCCGGATATTAAAGCTGCTCTTGGGTTGGCCAATGATATTACGCACCAGTGGGTTAGCTGTAAAAGCACCAACCTTGTTGAGTACTGGCGCAACGGCCTCGGCGGCAAACTTATCGTTCCAGCTGGCAAACTCGATGGTCCAGAAGTTGCGTACCACCGGGTCTTCGACGTACTTGAGGACATCTTGGCGGAATTTCTTATCTGTTAGCATCCGGGTGATGTCGAGCATGGTGGCATCCGGGTAATCGAGCAGTGCTAGTAGCGTGTAGCGCAGGATGTATTCCAACCGTGGCCCCCAGGATTCAAACATGCGCTTTAGCACGCCAATCAGCTCTGAGACGGTGTGCGTTTTGAGCTTGGGATCGGTGACTTCCATTGGGTTAAAGGCAATCGGAAAGTCGGTATCTGCCGGGTTGAAATAAATAACGTCCCCTGCCCGCTCGGCTGGAATCCGTGACATGACATTGAGTGCGTAGTCGCCGTGCGGGTCAATGACCGCAAAACCGTAGGGGCTAAAAATATCTGAGATAGTAAGCAGCTCAAGCATACCGGACTTACCGACTCCAGTTTGGCCAATGATGTATAAGTGCCGGCCGCGGTCTACGCGTGGCAGCCCAAACATTGTGTTGTGGCCACGGAAGTTAGTTGCCGCCACCGGGCTAATATCACCGCGGTAGGCATCGGTAACGATCGGCAGGTTAGCTGGCGGTTCTGCCGTTTGGCTCAGCGCCCAGAGAATATACGGCGTCTCCACATTGGTGTGCGGCAGGTGGTAGAGGGTGGCGACTTCTTCGATGTTGAGCAGCAGGCTGGGCTTTACGAAGTTACGGCTTTGGTATATATCGATTTGGCGCGGATCTTCAGTAATACGTTTCTGCTCAAAACCGTTGAGGTAGGTGGTGTTGAACTGCTTATAGCTGGCAATGATTGACTGCATACGCAGTTTGGCTTGGGGTGCTGGCACGTTGCCACGGTAGACAATGCGCATGACTGACTCGAACGCCAGTTTGTGGCTTTTTTCTTCGGCAGACCCTGCCCTGGCAGTTTCGTATTCGGTCAGCTTGGCAGTTTCGGTCTTGGTTTCTGGGGGTGACCATAGGGCACTCAGTAGGCCGGTCGTGCTGGTCTTGCTGCCACGCAGGCCAGAAATGTAGCGCTCGCTCTTTTTGTGCCAGCCGCTGGCGGCCGGCTTCATAACCATCTGGATCCAGGCTTCTTCGTCGGCCTCGAACTTTGACAACGTGGCGGTGATGGCAGCTAGGGGGTCAACCTCAAAACTTTGAAAGGTCTTGATTGGCAACGCCTCATTAGCCGAAAACTTAAGTTCGGTACTGAGAACTGTGGCAAACTGGTCATCCCCAGACTTTGAGTAGTCCTCTATCTCTGAAATCTGGACGCTCGGATACTGGGCGTAAATCTGCTCTTCAACAAAACCCTTGAGGTATTCTGGGACCCAGACGTAAAAACCAATCCGTTTTTTGAGTACGGCAACCTCAAAGCTCAGGCGTTCGCGGGTAGCAACCTGGAAGCGTTTGTGCGACGGCAGCGTTAGGAGGCCGTGCAGCGAGGCAAACATCTGCTCGGCGGCTAGTTCTTTCTTTTCATTAGTCCGCGGCACTTGCAGCAGCAAAACAACACCGGCAGCTTCGATGTTGTTGGGGGTTTGCTTGTTGCTAAAACGGCTCATTGTGGAGAAAATACCACCCTTACTGTTTTTATTTTCTCACCTTTGACAGATTTAATACAGGGCGGCTGCCTGAGGTAGCTTAGAACCTGCTAAAGCCTTTAGGACATCGTCGGCGTCAACGGTTTCTTTCTCGAGCAGCTCGTCCTTGAGCTTTTCGAGGTGGCTTAGGTTGGCTTTGATGACAACACGGGCACGGTTAGCCGCTTCGGTAATCAGGGCTTCAACTTCTTGGTCAATAACTTTGGCGGTGTCATCGGAGTATTCGCGTTCGTGGACAATGCGGTCGATCATCATGGCATCTTCAACATGGAAGACTTGGTCGCGTAGGATTTTGCCCATACCTTGGTTAATGATCATGTCGCGTGCCAGTTCGGCGGCATTCTGCAGGTCATTACCGGCACCAGTTGTAATGTGGTCAGCACCAAGGATAACTTCTTCGGCAATACGGCCACCCATACCACGGGCAAGCATGTCCTTAAACTGGACAAGCGAGACGTAAATACGGTCTTCTGGCGGGATAAACCAGGTTACGCCGCCGGTACCGCCACGTGGGATAATCGTAACTTTGTGCACTGGGTCGCTATCTGGCAGGACATGGCCAACTAGGGCGTGGCCGGCTTCGTGGTAGGCGGTCACCTCTTTGTCTTTGTTAGTCATGACTTTACTCTTGCGCTCTGGGCCAATGGCAACGCGCTCAAAGGCTTCGGTAACATCGTGTTGGGTAATTTCTGAGCGGCTGTTGCGGGCTGCAATAATAGCTGCCTCGTTGGTGATGTTAGCTAGGTCGGCACCTGAAGAACCGGCGGTTTTAGCAGCTAGGGCGTCAATATCGACGGTTTTAGCCAGGGGCTTCTTGGCAAAATGAACTTTAAGAATAGCTTCGCGGTCCCTACGGTCTGGTAGGCCGATATTTACGCGGCGGTCAAAACGGCCGGGGCGTAGCAAGGCTGGGTCAAGGACATCGGCCCGGTTGGTTGCGGCTAGGACAATAACATTTTCACCCTGTTCAAAGCCGTCCATTTCTACAAGGATCTGGTTGAGGGTTTGCTCACGTTCGTCGTGCCCACCGCCCATGCCGGAACCACGGCGGCGGCCAACGGCGTCAATCTCGTCAACAAAGATAATACATGGCGCGTTCTTTTTGGCCTTGGCAAACAGGTCGCGGACACGGCTAGCGCCAACACCAACAAACATTTCTACAAATTCTGAACCGGAAATGCTAAAGAATGGCACGTTGGCTTCACCGGCAGCAGCACGGGCCAGCATAGTCTTACCGGTACCTGGAGGGCCGACTAGCAGAACGCCCTTAGGAATGCGGGCACCCATGCCAGCAAACTTTTTAGGGAACTTTAAGAACTCTACAACTTCTTCAAGGTCTTGCTTTGATTCGGCAGAGCCGGCAATATCGGCAAAGGTTACCTTATCTTTTTCATTGCCATAAAGACGGGCCCGGCTTTTGCCAAAGCTCATAGCCTGGTTACCTTGGCCTTGGGCACTGCGCATCATAAAGTACAGGAAGCCAGCAATCAAAATAACAGGGACGATCTGTCCGGCAAGATTGACCCAGTTGGAGCCACCTTGCGCTTCGGGACTATAACTAATGGCAACTTTTTTAGTGTCAAAGCCCTGGTCTTTCAAACTTGCACTGCCGTCAACGTAGGCTTTTAGCGTTGGTTTTACATTACCAGTACGGTCAGGCTTTGCCGATTTTTCGGTAATGATCAGTTCGTTGCCAGTTTTAACAATCTTGCTGTAGCGGCCACTATTGGCGTCCCTAATAGCCTGTGTTGAATCAATTTGCTTGAGATTTGGAGCCTGGTTTGTGAACGCCAGGGCAATCAGGGCAAACAGGACGACCAGGGAAATAAAACCGGCATTTTTCATGCCCTTATTTTTAGAGTTAGCAGTCTTACGGTTGGGTCGAAGCGGTTTTTTATCCATAGGATAGTATTATACGCTGTTAACCTAGCCTTTTCTACCGGTTTGACTTCTTTAACAACAGATAGTTTGGCGTTATGATCAATTGGTTGCCTTTTACGATGTCCAGAGTCTTGCCTGGCTTGGTCACTTTTGCCCCTACAACCAAGCGGTCAATGCCCCGTTTATCAAAGTCGTTAATACTGTGTGTACGCAGCCAATGCGCCATAACTTCTTGGGCTACTTTATGCGACAAATCTAGGAACCATTGGCGCTTTAAAACCTCTCGTTGGTCCTGAATATGCATATAGTTAGCAAGTAAAGTATCCATTTGGTGGTTAATTTCGGCTTGCCTCCGGGTCAGCTGAACCAGCTTTTGGCGGTCAGCCGGCGACATTTTGGGCATAACTTTATGGCGCAGGTAGTTACGCATATAGCGTAGATCTTGGTTGGTGCTGTCTTCACGCCAAATTAACTGGTTGTCTAACGCATGCAGCCATAAATCCTGTTTTGAAAGATGTAGCAGCGGGCGGTGCAAATCATGAACATTAACCAGCGGGCTCAAGCCCTTGCGCCCAGTACCACGGATTAAGTTCATAATCACCGTCTCTAACAAGTCATCTTGGTGATGGGCCGTGATGATGCCGCGGGCATTGGTGGCTTGCTGAACTTTGCGCAAGAAAGCGTAGCGTGCGTTGCGGGCCGTGGCTTCACTGGTATCGGATCCTAGTGAACCTTCGGCATAGACAAATGGTAAGCCGTACTTTTGGGCTTCGGTCGCAACCAGGCGCCGGTCTTCAGCTGAATCTTCCCTTATACCATGATCATAATGCGCTACTGTTAATTTAAGGCCTGGCAAAACACTTAACATGCTAAGTAAGGCCATAGAATCGACCCCACCACTGACTGCTACAACATAGCGTCCAGGCTGTACCTGAATATCCATAACCTTAATAATAACACCGACAGTGATGTTATACTGTGAACTGAGTTGCTAAAACAAATATGCTCCAAGATTTCTTTCTATTTTTAGTCGGCATTGTTGTCGGCGGCATGAACGCCATCGCTGGCGGTGGTATTATTTTGGGGTTCCCGGCACTACTGGCGGCCGGCTTGTCACCATTAGCGGCCAACATGACCAGTAACATTGTGATTTTACCCGGCCAAATCAGCTCTATCTTTGGATATCGCAAATATTTGGCAAAAGTCCCCAACCGCTACTTATTTCTGGTGATTCCCTGTTTCATTGGCGGCATTATTGGCGCGCTCATTCTGCGATACACCACGCCGCATAGCTTTGAACAACTCGTGCCTGGCCTGGTGCTGCTAGCCGTGGTGCTGTTTGCCTTCCAGCCGCTACTACACTTCCAATTGCACAGCCACATTAAGAAAACAAAGGCCCGCAAACAAGCCCAGCCTATGTTTGCGCTTGGCCTTGCTATCCTGCCAATGGCCATCTACGGCGGCTATTTTGGTGCCGGTTTTGGGTTTATGATGCTGGCCTTTCTTGGTTTTACAAGCATGCACGATACCCACCAAATGAGCGCCCTTAAAAACCTGGCCGGCTTGGTTATAGCCGCCGTTTCGATTGTCTGCTTGTTTAGCACTGGCCAAATTAACTGGCACCTTGGTGGTATCATGGCCGCTGGCAACTTTATTGGCGGCTACGTTGGTGCCCGGCTTGCCCAACGCCTATCAACCCACTGGACGCGCATATCCGTGATTATCATTGGCCTGGTAACTATTACCTACCTGGCCTTTCGCCTCAAGTAAGGGCTGGCCATAAATCCTAAATCATGTTACAATCACCCCTGTATTTCACACAGATAAGGCGGCGTAGCTCAGCTGGTTAGAGCACAGGACTCATAAGCCTGGGGTCACAAGTTCAAGTCTTGTCGCCGCTACCATTACGGAATACCAAAAACTCCTTTTAGGAGTTTTTTGTTTGTTGAGGTTTTGAATTGTTAGTTAGCGTCACGTCGTAGGAAAAGCCACCAGGCTATGATCCAACCAACAAAAATGTAAGCAAAGAAAACACCTGCACTATGGGTCGGCGAAAGCCGTTGCAGGCCGGGCTGAGCCGTGGGCGCGGCAAGCACGTTCTGCAGAGCTGTGAACGGCAAGTATTTTGCATTGCCTTTTAGCAGCAGGCTGAGCAGGGTTTCTAAAGTATTTGGAACAATAAACAATACAGCGATACTGGCAGTTATATTACGGAGCAGCGTCGTAAACAGCAGTGCGGCGAGAGCAAAGCCGGAACAGTAAAAGATGCTTCGGGCCAAGTAGGCTAAGACATCAAAGTCCTGATGTGGGATGTGATGCCCTGCTATGGAAGCACCGAGTGTTGCCAGCCCCACACTCACGCCAAGCGCCACAACGGTTATGGTTATGGTATAGACAAGCACCGCTAGTATCTTGGCGGCCAGGACGTTATTGCGGTTATTGGTCATCGTTAAGGCGTAGACAATGGTGCTATAGCGGTATTCGTGGGCCATTAACAGGACAGAAACTATGGCACCAAAGAATGAAATAGCCTGCACGCTACTTAAAGCAGCGTTAGCTAGGTAGTGCGTGTCGTACACGCCGCTCTTAAAGCCGCTGCCATAAAATGAGCCGATGCTCACAAATAGTAATGCGATGGCCGTCAGTACATAAGTTGAGCGTACGGTAAGAAGTTTTCGGAATTCAGCAGTTAGTGCGCGTTTCATGTAGTTTTATCCTTACCTACCCCTTGGGCGTGAAATTCTTCGGCATCAGCTGTTAGTTCTAGGAAAGCTTCTTCAAGGGTTGCCATATGATCACTGAGCTCCAGAACAGGAACCTTGGCTTCAAAGGCCGCTTGGCCAATTTTATCTGTCTTAACACCGCTGACAGCAAAGCCGCCGTCCCGGGCTACAAATGAGGCATCAAGCTGTTTTAGTACGGCTTTGAGGCCGCTAGAATCGTTTGAACGGATAAAAACGTAGGAATTACTGGTGCCGGTGGTTAGTTGTTTGACCGAGGTGCTGGCTATGAGCTTTCCTTTGCCAATAACAACCACATTGTCGGCCATCTGTGCCATTTCGCTTAGCAAGTGGCTGGATATAAATACGCCATTACCTTTTGAGGCATAGTCCTTGATAAACTCGCGCAGCCAAGCGATACCCTCTGGGTCCAAGCCATTGGCCGGCTCGTCTAGCATGAGGTACTTTGGGCTGCCGAGTAGCGCCGCGGCAATCCCCAGCCTTTGGCTCATGCCAAGCGAAAACTTACCAGGCTTCTGCTTTGCGACTTCTTTAAGGCCAACCATCTCCAGCACTTCAGCGACCCGGGAGACTGGGATGCCGCCCGACGTAGCTAGGATTTTTAGGTGGTTCTCGGCAGTTCTGGTTGGGTGAAAAGCCTTGGCTTCGAGTAAGATGCCGACCATTTTAGAAGGATCGGCGTAGGACCGCAGCGGCTTGCCGTCAAATGTCGTTGCACCACCGCCTTTATCGAGGCCTAGCATTAAACGCATAGTCGTAGACTTGCCCGCTCCATTTGGGCCAAGGAAACCAGTGACTTTACCGGTTTCGACCTCAAAAGAAACAGTATCTACGACTAGTTTTTTACCATAGCGCTTAGTGAGGCTTCGTACCTTTATCATCTCCACCTACTATACACCTGATTCGGTCCTGGTCTGTTTTTGCCAGAGCGCATAGTAGCGGCCTTTTCTCTTGAGCAGCTCAGCGTGGGTGCCCTGCTCTTCGACCTTGCCATCGTGCATGACGATGATGCGGTCTAGGCCGGCAACGGTGCTCAGGCGGTGGGCTACAACCATGGCTGTACGTTTGCCCATGATTTCTGGTAGGGCGTTTTGGATAATCTGTTCGCTCTCGCTGTCGAGGGCGCTGGTGGCTTCATCAAACAAGAGGATAGGCGCATTTTTTAGTAGGGCGCGGGCAATGGCAACGCGCTGTTTTTGGCCGCCGCTCAGCTTAATGCCGCGTTCACCAACTAGAGTGTCGTAGCCGTGCGGCAATTTCTGGATAAACTCGTGGGCATGGGCGGCCTTGGCGACTTTAATAATCTGTTTGTCTGTAGCCTCGTCGTCGTAATAGGCAATGTTTTCGCGGACCGAGCGGTGGAAAAGTAGTGGCTCCTGGGGCACGTAGGCGATCTTTTGGCGTAGCTCGCTTTGGCGGACACTGCGAATATCTATGCCGTCAATTTCAATTGAGCCATCGTCCACCTCGTCGAAGCGAAGCAGCAAGTTTGCGAGCGTACTCTTCCCGGCACCACTCAGGCCCACCACGCCAACGCGCTCGCCACCGGCAATACTTATTGATAGGCCATCAAAGATTTTGTGGTGCGTAGACTCGTAGCTAAAAGTCACTTTATTAATTCTAATCGCCCCTTTAGTGATAGCCAGCGGCTTAGGCTTGGCCGGGTCACGGATAACTTCGTCTTCGGTGGTAAGGTACTTAAGCGTTGGGTACATCTTGGTAACCAGGTCATCATGGTTAGTAATTAGCTCAGGCAAAACCGCAACGTTGCGGACAATCTGGAACATATAGGTCAGCACCAGCACAATCATACCCAGCGACTTAGGGTCATGAGCCGAAGCACCGGATACCACCACATAAATTGCCAGCGAAATACCAATCGAAGTAGTAATGCTGCGTGGCAGGTCAAGTAGTGCCGCAATGCGTCGACGCTGCCAATAGGCATGGCTTTCGGCATGGGACAGAGCAGCCAGCCGCTTTTTGGCCTGCGACTCTACACCACTCGATTTAAAGGCCACAATGTTGGTGATCTCATCAGAAACTTCAGCAGTTGTTTTACGGTAGAGTTCGTGTGTCAGGTGGCGGTACTTGTCGGCTTTATGAGAACTCCATAGTACGTAGGCTATCTGTACGACAATAATGGCGAGTGCTATAAAGCCAACTTTGGCGTTGGCAAAAAACAGTACCGCAACCGGTGCCGTCAAGGAAATCACCGTTGCCAAAACCTCAGTACGCAGCAAGCGGATTAGGATAATAACCGAGTCCAGGTGCTGCCGGTAGCTACTTACCAAATACCCTGTTTGGTTGTCACGGAAAAACGACATGTCCTTTTCGATCATCCGGCCGTGAAACTTTCGGTGGAGGTTGTAATACGTACTGTTCTCGGTGCGCATACCAACCAGCTCGCCAACCGAACCAATAATCGCGCCTCCAATATAAGCAAGCAGAAAGATAAGCAGATGGCGTTTAGCCGCTGCCGTATCGCCAGAAACAACATTTGAGGTCACCTGGGCCATAACTACCACCACGTAAACCCGGATAATAAACACCGAGATAGCCTGCATGACAAATGCAAACCAGATGCCTGGGGCACTGCCATAAGTGCTCATAAGGTATTTGTAAACGGCCCGGTTCATAGCGGCTATTGTACATGCACTGTCAGATATGTAACAGGCACAGCTTTTCAGAGCTGCTATGATATCTACTTATGCCCCAAATTGTTGATAAGTTTTTTAAGAACCGCAGCGGCAAAATTGTCATCATGCAAATACCTAATCCACCGTTGTGGTTATGGATTATTTGCGAAATACTTTCACGGGTTTTCAAGCATGGCAAAACACACAGCGGCCTGGTGGCCCTTGGCACAGCCAGCCTACTGGCTTGGGCTTACATGGAGCTTACGAGCGGCGGCAGCTTGTTCCGCAGGATCCTAGGCGGCCTTGTTTTGGCTGCCACGATTGCCGGGTTTTTCCGCTAAGCAACCTGTGAGCGTAACCAGCCTAATGGCAACCGATATGGTGTGCTGTCAGGGCCGTAACTACTAAATTGCCAGCCCAGCTGGTTTTGGCTAGCACCTTTTTCGAGGGTACCTTTTTCGTGCGGTTCTTCTATTTCCTCTTCAGTGTCAAGAGGTAATGGTAACTCAGCAGCTTTTAGGCTCCGCGACATTATGAGTTCGACGAAAGCTTCGGCCGTAAGGTTTTCTGGAGTGAGGCCGCGCTCGGCAAGTCCTTGGTACCAGTTCATGATGAGCTTTTGTATCTCAATCGACTCTATGGATTCGGTTTGGTCAGATTGTATCAAGTCTGTTAAGCGCTCACTTGCCAGGCTAATTAACATGTTAAGTGTTTCTACAACGACTGCTTCTTCCGGGGTAGAAACCGCAATATAGTCTTCGATTGCCTGCTGTGTTTCTTCCGGGAAAACGGATTCTGGCTGGTTTTCTACTATGTCTTCACCAACGTGCTCAATGATCGCCTCCAAGTCTTGGAAGAGTTCCGGCTCAACTTGGGCCAGCAATTCGCGGTCAATCATTGCCGGAGTTGTAATAATCTCTGGGTTTATTTTGGTCACCTCGGCAAGTGGCGCAGTTGGCTCTGTTATAGCTACTTCATCGGCCACTTCATTAGCCACTGGCTCTGGAACTCCTGGAACTTCCGGCACGCTTGGCGTTTGAGGACGTTCCGGAGCTGCTACTAAGCTAATAACCTGTAGCGGCTGATCCTTGGCGCCTTCAATGGCTTCCGTAATAGCCTCAGCTGTCTGCTTAATGGCGACTGCGGGGACAAGAGCCTCCGGTGAAACTACTAGCTCGGCCTGTTCTTGGGCTAACTCACGCTTAAAAATTTCCTGCTCAAAGGTCAGGACCGGTGCCTCGGCAGCAGGTTGTGGCGGTTCAACTTCGTGCACAACTTCTGGTTCGGCCTTTGGTTCGGCTTTTGGTTTTGGCTCCTGGTGATGAGCAGGAAGCTCAATTTGGCCGTGGACTTCGTATGACGAAATAACGGCTTTAAACGCCAGGTCGCCCATTTTGCTAAAGTAAGAACAAACGGCACGAAGGGATTCTTCGTCATATAGCTCACCGCCAATGTTGTACTTGCGAGCCTCTGTTGGCTGGTCGCCTAGCAGCTGGGCGCGGGCAGCTTGCTCAGCTTCCTCGGCGGCGATTAGAGCTAGCAACTCTGGGTCTTCATCGAGTCTTAAGCTAGCAACCTCCACCCCCATAACAGCCCTTAAGCCCCACCGTTTGCGGCGGCACGGTCAATCCCCTCTTGGATGGCCAAGGTCAGGCCAGCCGCACCTAGGTGTAACAAGTGCGGGCAACGCTCAAAGGCTTCCCGGACAGTGCCATTAACTTCTGTGCCGTCAGGAAGCTCGTGGGCCATTGTGGCGTCGCCACTTTTGGCTAAGATGATGCGTGCGGCCGGCGAGAGCTCAGCCTCATCAAGGATTACTTCTTTCATTTTTATTAGTATAGCCAGAAAACTGAAAAGTAGATTAAAACTACTATTCGGTAACTGTGACTGTGCCTTTCATGTAAGTGTGCGGCGTGCAGTGGTAGGTGTAGGTGCCGGCTTTGGTGAACGTAACACTGTAAGTTTCGCCTTTGGATAGCAACTTACTCTCCAGCTTCATAGTGTTAGTATCGCTATCGTCTGAAGTAACTGTGTGGCCAATGCTGTCCTGGTTAGTCCAGGTAACGGTGGTGCCGACTTTAACGGTGACATTACTCGGATCAAATGCATAGTTCTTGATGTTGATGGCATTGGTACTCTGAGCCGCCTCTTTGGTGGCCTGTGAAGTATCTGTGTTGGTCATTTGCATGGAACCCATTTGGTCTGACTTTTTGTTGCCGCCCAAAGCTAGTACTGCTCCAACGACTATTACTACCACAGCTACCACTACCAGAATTAGTACTAAGGATTTCTTATCTTTCATGTAACTTGCCTCCTAATAGTAATCAGTATACGCTGAAGCTATCCCATGAACCAGCCATCAAGCGCCACCAAACTGAAACTATTTTGCCAAGTACTAGCCTGGTTCATCACCACTGGTGCAGTCGCGTTGGCCATTACTGCCTGGGGCAGCGACCACTCGTATCACTTCAGCCAGCTCAACGCCTACCAGGTCTTCCCTGTTTTGGGGCTGATTGCATACAGCACCATGTGGTCACACTACGTTGCCAGCGTTATCCGGCGATTGCTAGGACTCGACTTTCATACCCTCAAGCGCTACTTTGCGGTAACGCGGTTTATTGTACTGGCCTGCATTTGTTTGCACCCCGGAATCCTGATCTACCGGCTGTTTAGGGACGGCCAAGGCTTGCCACCTAGCAGCTACGAGCACTACGTTGCACCCGGCCTAGCCTGGGTAACCCTACTTGGCTCTGTCAGCCTGCTGGTTTTTCTGACTTACGAGCTACGGCCCTGGTTTAGTAAGCGCTCCTGGTGGCGTTATGTAACATACGCCGGCGATGCAGCTATGGTTGCCATCTTCTACCACGGGCTGCGGCTCGGCAGCCAGCTACAGCACGGTTGGTTTATGAAAGTTTGGTGGTTTTACGGCTTAACCCTAATTGCCAGCTTGGCCTTTAACTATTACCAGCGGTTTTTGAGGCAAACAAAAAGCCCGACGGTTTAAATCGGGCTTTTAGTGATAGGTTAATTACAATTTCTTGAGTAACTTATCGATTTTGAGGATGCCTTGGTTTGTTGTAGTAGCAAACTCAAATGCGAGGCCAGCGGTTTTCACTAGTCGCTCCTGTCTTTTTGTTTTTTGTTAATAGTTTTTGTTTGTGATCACTAACACTATGTATTATACACGCTTTTGCTTATTTGTCAATCCGAGTATGTGCCAAGTGTTTATTTTTTAGTTATCATGTTTATGATAGCCCTCGGGCTTACTTAAGCGCAAGCATTATGCCTGATTACTCTGTTGTGGTTTTGTCATCGCGTGCTAACAGAGAGAATAATACGACAGAAACAAGAAACAGCACAATCGAAACCCCTGTTAGGACCGGGTTTGTATGATGCTGTACCGGTGTAGTCTGGGTGGCGCCAGTACTTTGGGTGCTTAGTGGCACCACTGAAAGCGCTGTGTTTTGCAAAGGAACACCACCGGTGCTGGTCAGGGCACCTGCCGCAGTTCCAGGCTGGATGCTGGAGCTTTGGGTGCCGGTTGTGGCCGAGCCAGCAGACTGTGGGCTCTGGGTTTGAGTTTGGGCACCGGTTGCGTTAGTAGTCGTTAAAGCCATGACCCTCATTGTAGCGTAGAGTCGAAATATGTGACACCCGGTAGCCGACTACTTACGGGATTTTGTTTTGAGGCGCAGGTTTGACATGTACTCTGTAGCCTTGAGCTTAGGGTGGTCACTGAGGTATGCCAAGTGCTTTTCGACAAAAGTAAAGTCATCGACTTGCAGGGTCGTATAGAACGACTGGGTGTTGTACATCGGATCCTTAACCATGGTTTCGAGCTGTACTTTAATAACAGCCGCTTCTGCGGATTCGAGGAAAGTGCGCTTGTACTGGCGGTCTGTGAGCGCCATATTAAACCTGTGTGGCCTTTTTTGGTTTTTTTACTTCTTTACGGCCTTTGTCCCTTGGCATTCTGTGCTCCCTGGTTACTTAAATTACCTGACGAGTCACTGTTTTGGAGCAGGCCGCTGGGTGAGATTGCTTCTTTGAGATATCGTTACATTTATTATATAACTTTTCAGCCAAAAACCCTAGTGTTCGCATAAATATAGCGCTCATGCTATTAGAGAATTAAATTGCTTATTTTGCATAATATTGTTATGATAATCGAGTTTCAAATAATTGTAGGGAGAACCTGATGAGCGTCGATGGACACGTCCTAGGTACAACCTCAGTTGTTGGGGGAACGGCCGCACTTGCTGCAACAAACACTCACCGTACAGCTTGGCTATACGGAGGAATCTCTGTTTTAGTATTGCTGCTTCTTGGGCTATTGGCCCGGAGGCGCGTCGCCCGCGACAACGGGTAACCGGATATATGAGGAGAACCAAAATTCTCCTCATATTTATTTTATGAACAACTTAACTTTATTACTGCTTACTACCCTGGCGTTTGTCGCCCTGATTGACTACGTACCAAAATTGATCAACGCCAGTAAGCCACTGATCCGGGTAAAGCCAGGCTACGACAAAAAGCCCAACTACCTCTTGATGCCAACCGTATACGGCGATATAAGTTACCTCAAAAACGTCAGGTTTTTGAAAAAATACGCCGATAAAGTTATCATTTGTACCTCGCGCTACGAAACCAAGGAGTTTTACTCAGACCTGCGCGCCATCTGTAAAGCGAACGGCTTACGCTACATAACAGTCGATTTGCCCAAAACGGGCGGCCAACCAATCAAAAATGCTTACACGATTTACAAGGGGGCGTTTAGTAACCCTAGGCGCTTAGGTGTACCACGATCAACCCCCTGCATCTTGATTGATGCCGATACTGACTCGCCCAAAAACCTCAATAATCTCGTCCGGACATTTAATAAAAACGGCCTCGACATTGCCTCTTTGCGCTGTGAAGTTAAGAACCCACGCAAGCTTTTTGAAGTTTTGCAGGCCTACGAATACCGCCTAGCCATGGATAACCGCCGTTCGGATTCGTGG
The DNA here is from genome assembly GCA_028286345.1 of Candidatus Saccharimonadota bacterium. Lineage (GTDB taxonomy): Bacteria > Patescibacteriota > Saccharimonadia > Saccharimonadales > UBA4665 > JAQBRT01. The sequence continues at coordinate 217,650 of JAQBRT010000001.1, read as the reverse complement.
CTCACTTCTGGTGCCTGCAACATTGCTAAAGCCTCGGTATTTAGGCACGTGTTTAAGCACCACTCTAACTTTTTTGCTGGTGGCGATATTGAGATCGGCAAGCTGGCGCACATTATGGGCTACAGGGTCGGGCACATTTCGTTTACGTTCTACACCGAAGTACCGGCAAACTTTGGCGAGTGGTACCGCCAGCGGGTTATTTGGTTTGCTGGTGGCGTCCGGCACCACGTAGTTAACATCGGTAGTTTTAGCTGGCAGCACTACTTTATCCTCTTTTACAATTCGCTGCTGGTGTACTTGCTATTGCCTTTGCGTTGGCTGGAATTTGTAAACTATCCGCTGACTTTCTTTTTGCTAACCTGCATTGCCTGGCTCTACATGTTTGTGGCCAACATCGGCCGTGGCTGGCGAAAAGAATATTTGCTCTTCCCGGCTTACGCTTTCCTGCAATCGATGGTTATATTACCAGTTGCCATGGTGCGTTACGTCAAATATGCCTGGCAGCAACGCAGCCTTGGCATTCTACAGTTTGATTTATCGCACCTGCGTTTGCGCCTGCAACTGTCTTTCCGTGCATTAAACTTTGCCCTAACCTTTTTAGTTGTTTTTAGCGCCGGCTACTTTACCGAACAGCGGATGGTGTATTGGTCCGACCACGGCAGGCTGCATACACTAATGTCGACTGTTTTTAGCAACCTGCTGTAAAAATACCGCTATTCGAAACAGTTCAGTGTGCATGATAATCGCCTCAGTAACTAAAGGAGGTCGAATGTTGCAGAAAGTTATAGACTATAAAATTGTTGAGAGTGACACGCCGCAAGCATTGGTCTCAAAAATACGCGCCTCAATTGATGACGGCTGGGTGCCATCAGGGGCACTTATCGCCGAAGACGGCTACATGCAAGTCATGGTGCGGTTTAGCGGCAGCTAGCATATAATTGCACGAATGTGGTTCGTGCTATCAATTACTGCCCTGCTCATGCAGACGACTCGGCGCTCGACCGAGAAAAGAGTCGCTAAAAATATCGACAGCATGGCGCTCACCTGGATTCAGCAGGCTGCGGGCATGCCATTTATTATCATTTCGCTTTTTTTGGCTAAGTTTTATTGGCCGGATCAGTTGCCGGTGCATTTTTGGCAGCTGATGGCTATCTACGCCATCGGTAGTTCAATCGATGTCTACTGTTACTTTAAAGCAATCACCATTGCTGATATCAGTTATGTGGCGCCACTGCTATCGCTGGTTGCAGTCGGTAATATCGCCGGAGCCTATTTTGTGCTCGGGCAGACACCTACTGGCATGGGTGTCCTAGGCGCCTTCATGATTATGTCTGGTGCCTACCTAATTAACCTGGCTAAGCGTCGGCAAAAAGTCGATGTCCGCAATAGCCAGATCGCTTTGGTGCTAGTACTGATCTCAGTTGTAGTTCGCAGCTACTACTCAAACATTGAGGTAAACATGCTCCGTGTTAGCAACCCAACCACGTTTAACTTTTATTCGTCTCTTGTGAGCATTCCATTAATCCTGTTTGTTACTGCTCTGGTGCTCAGGCAGAGACGTGATCATCATGCTGACTACTGGCAGAAATTAGAAACCGGTGTGCGGAACCATCTATGGCCACTGGCTATCATCGGCCTTACCTACACCCTGAACCTGCTCGCGACCTTCCAGGCAAAGCTATTGAGCCCTAACGCAGGATATGTGGGAGCCATCAAAAGTGCCTCTGTACTACCTATTGTGCTGATTGGTATTTTCTTCTTTAAAGAGAGGGTATCGCCTATGCAATGGGTCGGCGTGGCATTTATAGTTGGTGGCCTGGTCACCATTGGCATTAACTAACATACTAGCCCACTAACTTCCCGAACTGCTGTTCTTATAGCTTTCTTCTGAAAACTTAATATTCCTTGACAAGAATATTCAACTTGGGGTATATTGGAAATATGAACGCAGTAACATTTAACGCCCTAGCAGATCCAACCCGATTGAAAATCGTGGAGTTGCTACGCGTACAGCCACGTTCAGTAAATGAGGTTGCCCTGTTATTGGACCTGCGCCAGCCACAAGCCTCCAAGCATCTGCACACCCTTGCCGATGCCGGCCTAGTGACCGTCCAGCCGGTTGCGCAACAGCGGATTTACGCGCTGAAAGCAGAGCCTTTTTTACAGTTAGAAGATTGGGCTAACTCGTTCCAAAAAAATTGGTACCAGCGGCTCGATAATTTAGAAAATCATTTAAAGAAAGGATAAGATCATGAGCGACTACCAACCATTACACATTACCCGGACATTTACGGCACCGCGCCAAGCTGTTTGGGATGCCCTGACACAGCCGGACCAATTTAAGCAATGGTACATGCCCGCGCCTTTTAGCATTCCCGCATGTGAGCTAGATGTCCGCCCCGGCGGTGCTATAAGGATTGATACGCAGGATCCAGATGGCAACATTATGCCTGTAACGGGGGAATATACTGTCGTGGAAGAACCATCTAAACTAGTCACTGTCAGCTCTCCGCTTGATGTCGACGGCAACAAATTATTTACGACTCAGCAAACGATCGTCCTAACCGAGTCTGATGGTCAGACAACCTTCGACATTACTGCCGAGGTGCTTTCCGCAGGACCAAACGCCGACCAGTACTTGCAAGGCATGGAGCCAGGGCTGAATCAGGCTTTGGATCAGCTTGGAACACTGTTGGCCTAATCTGACTCACTAACAAAAAAGAACCAACTGTGTTGGGACTCTTTTCTTAGTTGCCCAGGTGCAGTCGAATTGGAACCAGATCTGTACAGAGTTCGTAAGGTGGTTTAACCTTAACAGAGATAGTGCTCTGGTAGCTAGCTAACTGCTAGCTATACTTTATCTCTCCGAATCTCAAGAAGTGTATAGACAGTTTTGTTAGCAGTAGGTAAAGAGCGTTCTGGGACAGAGTAAAGACGATCGTGGGCTTATGAGTGGCCTCAACAGCTTCTGCGTCGGCAGACATCACAAAAGATAGCATGGCTACCGATTCCTCTGTCATTCCCGATCCTCGTGGTATGTACATCATATCGCTCACGCGCTGAGATTTTATGTCGTCGATTAGTTTATTGACTTTTTTTTCGCTTATTTTTGCTTTCTCAAGGAGCATCGTCCTGAGTGAGGCTAGCGTACGGACAGCACAATAGGTGCACCGTGCTGAAATATCTTGCTCGTTCGCGTCAGACGTATCACATGAGTTCGAGATAACTAGCGCTGACTTGCTAGATATCTTTTTGTCAGGAAAGTTAACAAACGGCAAGCCCCCAACACCATTGCCTTGATCAAATGGCTCCGTATCATCGTTAACTGCTTGATAAAAATTATTATGAATCTCGCTCACGGCACCTGTTGCAAACGCATTCCTCAGCATTTCCTGGAGAGAGCTAGGTATAGCTTTAGGTATGTGATCTTCCATGCACTAGGTCGCTAAAAGTCCCAGAAGTACTTGTTTATCGCTTGAGCAATTTCTGGATCGATATTAACTCTATTTTCTAACAAATAGTTCGAGACATCCTGCATGTCTCCACTTGATCTTGCATATAATGCCCACTGCCACGGCAGTGTCGAAGTTACATAGAGTTCACCAAACAACCCTGTTATTTCGTTTGGCTCAGAGAACACCATAGAGCCGTCAATTTCAGTCGTTGTGTAGCGTGTGTAGCCCACGCTTTCGAGAGCTGGGATGCTGTATAACATCAGCCTACTCTTTTCTCGACACCTTCTGGAAGGGCATCAGGCTTCATTATGTCAAAGAAATGATCCTCAACGAAAGTATGCAAACTATCTATGAGAGAAGCTACTTCACTCTTCTCTATTTGACCTTCTTTAGAGCTGCTAATGTCCATTACAGCACCTTTTAAGCTACCCAAGTTTGGGCTATTAACATTCGCCTCACCCGCAAGCTGCACCTTAAGATTCTTATTGTCTTCATTGTGCTCAAAATAGATATTTGATTTTGGATCAACAATAGTACTGCCTGCGACTTTCAGGTCTATCTTGGTTTTGTCGAAAAGTCCTGATTCCTCGAAGAAGTTGATATAACGCACGCCCACTTTAGATACGCTGCCAAAAATACCATCTTCGATACAGTAGGAAGTGACTTTATTTGCAAAACTTCCAAACTTGTCCCAACCGGGGTAAAACTTTTCTCTTCGGTCTATGTAGCAGCCGATGTACATTACACCTTCACCCAGAGATAAAGTAAAATCGTGACCGTTTATGCGATAGTTTGGCTGTCTGGCGAGATCGGGATTTTGTTTTCGTATCTCCTCGGGTACTTGTAGCATTGGTAGGTTTTCTATGGAGTGAAAATCATCACTAAAGTTTTGATACAAAATACCAACAAGAGCCTGGCTTGGTAGACTCGACTCAAAGACAACCTCTACGATTGCGTCAATAATTGGTGCTTTCACTGGCATATTCCTATCTCCATTGTAGCATTTTACTGTTTTGTCGCTCTTATAAGTTTTATACCGGCTAGTAATGGGCAGCGTCAAGCGTCCCGCTATATCTGATCTTAAGCTAGAATACGTTGCTTACCAAACAAAAAAGACCTTTCAGAAACTGAAAAGTCTTTCTGGTTGCGGGACCAGGACAGCGCACGTTAATCCAGCCGCCCGCTAAAGCTGGGGGCTGTGACTAACGACCGAACCGTTCGTATAGTCCAGATCCAAAACCAAGAAAAAAGCCCAACCATTGGTTGGACTCTTTTCTTGGTTGCGGGACCAGGACTCGAACCTGGGACCTCGTGGTTATGAGCCACGCGAGCTGCCGCTGCTCCATCCCGCGTCATCGCTTTGAAGCTAATGTAGTTTAGCAAACAGAGGTGGAAATGTCAATTGTGGGCCTTCAGCAAACGTTCATGTTGGCTTCGTATGCTGGAGAGGCTGCCAAACTAACGGCATGCATCGAAAGGAGTATTAATGAACATCAAGAAACCGCTGCTGGTTGCAGGTATCGCCACTGGCGTGACGCTTGCCTCGCTGACCGGTGCTGGCGTGGTCTCGGCCGCCACCAGCACGAGCACGGCTACTGACGGGCAGAGCTCGCTCATCTCAAAGATTGCCACGAAGTTTGGACTCAAAGAGTCGGACGTAAAGGCCGTGTTTGACGCAAACCGCACCGCGCACCAGGCTGAACGCCAAGCCCAAATTGAGAAAGAGTTAACGCAACTGGTCACCGATGGCAAAATTACCGCCGACCAAAAGACGTTGATCCTCAATAAGGCCAAGGAAGTTCAGGCAGCACGCCAGGCTAACCACACTGCCATGCAAGGCAAAACCGATGCTGAGCGCAAAGCAGCTATGGACGCCGAGAAGACCGCTTTGGAGCAATGGGCCAAGGATAACGGTATCTCGACCGACTACTTGAAGTACGTCTCCGGCTTTGGTGGCCGCCACAGCGGGCCTGGTACTCAGTCGAGCAGCAGCTCAACAACTAACTAAACTCTAGGCGCCCCCTTGCCTACAAGCAGCCACTAGCCCGAGTGGCTGCTTTTTATTGGCGGTGCAGGAAGAACTTCATCCAGGCGTCGAGGTGTTTTTCGAAGGTTGAACGGGTGTCTGGTATGGCAGTTTTTTGCTTGATCGATGGCGTGTCAACGGTGTTTGCTAGGGCAACGCTTTCAGGTACGATGATTTCTTTTTCGCCGGGAGAGGCCAAGCCAAAGTTCTGGCGGGCAGATAGCTCTAGGTACTGGTTGCTCTTGTAGTAGTCGTTCTGCAGCTTTAGGTTGTTGTTTTTAAGCTGCTGGACGTCTGTTTGCTGACGCAGGCCGGATATCTGCTTCTGCAGGCCATAGTTGGTCTGGATGGCCTTAACGCCGCTCCAGCTGATCAGTAGCACGATCACTACAAACACCAACTGCCCGGCGACCCGGATGTCTTGTAAGCTGTTCAAATATTTAACAACTTTGGGAATGTAGCTTTTTATTTTTTCTTGCATAGCGTTCGTTCGCCTATTATATAACTTTCAGTGTAATCTGGTATACTCTGCTCTGTTAACCACATGTGTCCATCGGGCATTTCGGGGGCGTAGCTCAGTGGTTAGAGCAGTCGGCTCATAACTGATTGGTCGTTGGTTCAAGTCCAACCGCCCCCACCATTTTGATTTATATGATAGTTTTTAAGGCCTTGGCGGCGCTGGCAACCGTGACCTGGCTGCCGTAAGGTAGCTTCATGACCTCGCCATCGAGTTGCAGGGGCATGTTTTTAAGGGCGGTAAACTGGTAGCGGCTGATGCGCTGCGGCGGGTCGAGCCGGTTGGCTGCGGCCTTGGCCAGCCGTTTAAACAGCTGCCATTTGTGCCCTGCTGGGAATGATATAAGTTCAAACTTGCCATCGTCGGGGCGGTTTTTTGGTGCCAGCGTCAGGATTTTGGCCATTTGGTTAATGTTGGCAAACAGCAGGCTGTCGAGTTTGATAACTGTGTCAGCGTGCTCGATTTTAAATGGCTGGTATTTATAAAAAGCCCTGATGGCTACCAGCATTTCGCGGAAAGCGTTGAGCGTGTGTTTATTGAGCTCAACGGCCACTACAGGTGTTAACCCGAGCCCGATGTATGAATGTGCGTAGCGGGTAGTAACGCCGCCGCCGACTTTCCTGACCACCACTTTAAGCAAATCGATCTGCGTGACCTTACCTTTGATAATCAAATCGAGTAGCGGTGCATCCTGCATCGTACGGCTATGGTCGTTGGCATTACCGGCTGGAAGTACCGCGCAGACGGCATCAGGGTTACCCGAATCGATGATGCCGTTGATGACCTCGTTGTAGCCACCGTCGCCGCTCGATGAAATAATCAGTGGTTTTTTGGTTGCCTCGGCAATGTCGTTGGCCAAATGGCGGGCATGGCCGGCATATTTGGTTGGCAGGCACTGCACCGTGGCTTTTGGCAGCTGTGTGCGCAGGTCTTTTTGTAAATTAATAGCCAGGCGTTCGCTGTCGCCGGTACTGTTGGGATTGTAGATGATAGTAATATCGGTAAATTTCATAGGCTCTTTAAGTCTTCCGGTAGTCTTATAAAAATCCCCGCCGCGGTGGCGGGGATCCCCTGGATGGTGAACGCCTGCTAAATCAGGTCGTCATCTTCGCGCGGCTCATCGGCCTTGTCCATGTCGTCGAGGAAATCCTCGCGGTCTGCTTCGTCCATGTCGTCCATGAGACTTGTGTCGTCTAGGTTGTCTGCCATAGTGCTTCTCCTATTTTACATAATGCTCCTATGGTAACGAGGGTGCTCTACCCTGCGCAGCGATATTTTTCATAGTAGTTTGGAAATTCAGGAATAGATTGGGGCGGCGGGCAGGAGGGTTGGCATGTTTGGGCGCTTTTCGCGTCCATACAGAGGCCAACCCTCCCGTCTCCTACCGATACCCGCGCCTGGGGAGCCTTGTGATTACAAGGGACGCGGGTAGGCCTCAGGCCTCTTCGGAGGTGGCGTCGCCGCCGGCGTCCGTGCCCTCGGCGTCGGGGGTGGCCTCAGGGGCCTCTTCGACTGGGGGAACGGTCTCCTCCGCCTCATCCTCGGGGGTCTCTGTGGCGTCAGCCACGACCTCCTCGGTGGGAGCATCTTCAGCGGCGGCCTCAGCCGGCGCTCCTGCGGTGACGACAGCGTCGTCGGCCACCTGGTCTTGCTCTTCCATGTGATCCTCCTGAAGGATCTTGGTTGTCCGCGAGGCTATTCCCCTTGGATCGCACAACTGCTAAACCGTTTAGCAACTCTGTAATCCAGGGGAATGATGGTATCCAATCTATTCCTGTAATGTGCAGCCGTTTTCACGGCACAAGCCCAATCATACGCCTTTTAAATGCAAGCTGTACGGGTAGTTTTTACTACGGGCCTGTTTACTTTTTTCGGGGTTTAAATTCCCAATCCCGGGCACAGAAACCATCAGGCTGGGTTTCGCAGTCTTCGGGAGTAAAAGTTGGCAATGGATGATCGATAATCGCCATGTATTCTATTCCGGCTTCTTCTAGCCGTTCAAGCTGTGGACGGCGCTTCCAGGTGGTAACAACTATCACTTCACCAGCCCCAGCTTCTTTGGCAGCAACTGCAACTTGAACAGAGTTAGATCCGGTGGTACCAACGTCTTCCACAACAGCAACCAAGGCCGGCCGCGTCAGTGTAATGATCTTTTCGACATTGGGCGGCAGATAAAGGACTTTGTCGTTGTCTTTATCCTTTCGGCTTTCGAGCGCAACGACCCGTCCGTTCATGCGCCTAGCAACGCTATGGACAACGCGGTTCGTGCCGTTCGCTACACCGAGAATATACTCCGGCAAGCGCGGGAACTGTTCTTCTATATAGTCGGCATTCACATCGACCCAGTCACCATACAGTTCGTCTTGGTCACCCAACTTATCAAAGTCAACTTTCTGGCCATGCATACCACTAACAAATTCACTGTGGATACCTTCGAGGTCAATCACCTGGCCAGAAGTTTGTAAGTTATGTTCGAATCGTGCGACGTCAGCCATTACGCAATACTCCGTTCATCAATCCCCTGTTGGATTTCGGCAGTAACTGCTTCAAAGGCTGCTGCTGGGTCTGCAGCGCCGGTAACTTGGCGGCCAATAACGAGCATGTCTGCACCGTCAAGAATAGCTTGGTATGGCGTGAGGACGTTCTTTTGGTCTTGTGCATCGGCGCCTACTGAGCGGGTACCCGGGATAAATCCAAACATATCCTCATACTCACGAACGCCGTTAACAACTTTGGCAAGTTCTTTTGGTGAACATACATACCCACCAATACCGGCTATTACCGCAGACCTCAAACGCCTATCAACAACCTCTTCACGGGTCATTCCATAAACACTCATTGCTTCTTCTTGACTGATAGATGTCAGGAGCGTCACGCCAAGCATGGTTATGCCGTTTGCACTGGCAATTTCCTCAGCTGCCTGCATAGCTTCAATACCACTATTGGTGTGAACAGTAATGCCGACTGGTGGGTGAGCAAGCTTTGATAAATTGCGGACGGCGCCGGCTACTGTGTTAGGAATGTCATCCAATTTAGCGTCCGCTACCCAATCTAGCTTGTTGGCTTTGGCAATATCAGAACAAGCTTGTGGACTCGTGGCGGTAATAAGCTCAAGGCCAAGCTTTACAACACTTGCACCTGCCTTATGGGCAACTGATGCTAATTCCATTGCTTTGTCGTATTCTGATGTGTCGATAGCGAGTGCGCTTCGGCGTTCGGCTGGCAGGTTCTTCTCAAGTGTTGGCATAATCCCTCTTTCCCCACCGCATTAGCTTTTTGCCAGTATACACCCGTTGCAGGCTAGGTGGTAGGCTGGGCTTGGCGGCTCTCGTCTAGGATGCTTAAGAGTTCGTTGGTGCTTTCGGCGGCCATCAAGTGCTCGCGCAGCTCTTTAGCGCCGTCAAAACCATTGACGTAGATTTTGCAGAATTTGTTGAGGGTGTGCACGGCGCGCTCGCCGTTTTGCCAGGTGTCGGCAAACAGCTGTACGTGCTTGCGGTAGAGTTCCAGGCGGTCTTCGCGGGCCAGCGATTCCCACGGACTTTCCTGAGCAAAGAGATACGGATCATGAAAAACCCCGCGACCAATCATAACGCCATCAAGCTGGTATTTGGCAGCCAGTTCTTCGGCTTGCTGGCGTGACATAACGTCGCCATTGCCAATAATTAACGTGTTAACTGTTAGCTTGTCGCGCAGTTCGCGGGCTTCGCCAATCAGATCCCAGTTGGCGGGCACTTTGCTCATTTCTTTACGGGTGCGGCCATGGATAATTAACATGCTAAGTTTTTGCTCCAGCAAGAACTCAATCCAGCTCATATCCACGTGACTAAAACCAACACGGGTTTTAACGCTCAGTGGTAAGCGGCCGGCTAGGCCTTCGCTGGTGGCATCGATAATTTCTTTGGCCAGTGGCCGGTTTTCGATAAGGGCACTGCAGGCGCCGTGAGAAACCTCTGATTTGGCTGGGCAGCCCATGTTCAGGTCTACGCCCACAAAGTTATGGCCCTCAGGCAAGCCTAACTCGCGGGCCAGCGAGCCGTCGGCAATCTGCTGCGCCACGGCTTTAAAGTTTTCGGGCTTAAGGCCCCATAGCTGGGCAACCAGGTTCTTTTCTGAGGCCACAAAGCGCAGTTTCTTGAGCAGGCGCGCCCGGCCAACGCTCATCAGGCCGTCAACGTTCACAAACTCGGTAAAAGTCATGTCTGGCGGCGCGCAGTCTTGCACTACCTGCCTAAAGACTGTGTCGGTGACATCGTCCATGGGAGCCAAAATTAACAAGGGAGTTTCCATCGTTCCCTATTGTAGCCTAATCGGCAAAGCCAAGCTCTTCGCGAATCTCATTAGCAATGCGCTTGTCAGCGCCTTCGGTGGCTTTAAGAACTTTGTTCCAAAAGATAATACGGTTGCGCTGACCGACTATGCCGTACTCTAGATCTTTGCCTGTGCGTAACTCACCAACGGTTGTCCGGCTCGCCCATTCTTCAATGCGTTTTTGGATCATCTCTTCTGGGTTTTCGACAGTGTAGCGGTCTTCGACAGTCTTATTGCGGACGAGGTTAGCTTGCGGCCGGCGATCTTCGCGCGTCAGTAGCGGGTCAAACCCAAGCTTTTCCTTGCCAAAGTACAAGAAATGTTTGTAGTCCTTATCGCGAACGAGGGCTGCGAGGCCACGGTGCAGTACACCATCGAGTGCATTTACGAGAGTTAGGTTTGGGTTAACCCCATCGAGTTGAATGTGCAGGTCAGTTAATACCTGGTACTGCTGTTTAGCGTTGCCTAGGTAGCTTCCCCACTCATGCAAAACACTCACGCGCGCCTCATCACCATACTGACGAGCCTTGGCTTCTGAGACACCTTTTTTGCGCCATTCTTTAATGGTGTGGATATCAATTTCGTCGAGCAACTCCAAAATACCGTGTTTGTAGTCATAATTAAGCAATCGCCGTGAGTTTTCTTCTTCCCGGTTTGTTGCAGGAGGAAATTTCAAGCGTCTATCCTGCTCAAAAATTGCAAGTTTCTCGGGCTTAGAAAGCTCTGGTAGCGCCGGGACAATCTCAAGTGTTTCAGCGACTGTTGGTTCATCTTCGAGCGTATATTGATCACCGAGTGGACGGTTCCCCTTGAGGTCAACATATTTTTTCAATGTCTTGCGGCGAGTATCGCGGGCACGGCGGTTTTCACTGCCGTTGAAGTTGCGATAGAACTGGCTCCAGGCCGCCCGGAACTCGGGATCATCCGTTTCTGTTGGGCCATTAGCTGTCTCGTACGCTTTTCGGAATTCAGTACCAGCAGCGCGCAGGAGGCTTAGTTTGTTGTTGCCAACTTCTTCATCGAGCGCATCAAGGTGGTCGCCATAGCGAGCTTCAAGTTCTGGGCGGGTCGCATCATTCATGACGGCCTGTCGGAAGCCACGCCGCTTACTGACTTGGGCTAAAAAGTTCAATGACTGGACCATGTGGGCTGCACGCAGTCGAACATCGGTAGTTTCGGCAGTCAACGTTTGCTCAGCAGTTGGCTGCTCAACCGCAGTTTCGTCACCAGGCATAATAATTTCGGTAGTATAGGAAGCCGTAGCATCACGAAGTCCATCGCTTCGGGCGGTGTGAGCGTGGGAAGTTGCTTCGAAAAGCTGTTCTTGTACTGGCGCTGGTTGGCCTTCTTGTGAACTAGACATGTTGGTATTATATCACACTTATGCTAATTTTACAAGAGGTGAAGACGGTATTGCTTATTCCCAACGGAAAACGCGGAAAGCGATGGCGTAGACCACAACCAGCCAGATGGCCATAACGCCAAGCTGGGGGCCAAGGTCCATGAGGTGCTTGCCCTCTGTGGTCATGAAGCGGACGCCGTCGATTACAGGGGTCAGTGGCAAGTAGGTGGAGACGTTTTGCAGCCAGTGTGGCATTAGGTAGCGCGGGAAGAAAGTGCCAGAGAGGAACATCATTGGGAAGACGATGATGTTGCTGAGTGGCGCGGCTTGGCGTTCGGTTTTGGCCCAACCGCCAATGGCGAGGCCGATGCCTAGGATGACGGTGATGCCAAAGATAAGGAAAGCGATTATTTCGAAGTAGTTACCGAGAACGTTGAGGTGGAAGACGGCAATGGCGGCCACAAACATGGCGGCCAGGCCAACTAGGCCGGTAGCAATTTGCGTAAACACTGTGGATACAAAGTACTGCCAGACTTTGATTGGCGTGGTGTGGAACCGGCGCAAAATACCCTGTTTTTTGAGTTCCGGGAAGACGTTAATTGGCCCAAATATGCCAATTCCCAGGATAGAAAAGCCTAAAAGCCCGGCAAAAGTGTAGTCAAAGCTGGTTAGGGCTTTGTTTTTGGTGCGCTCGCCCGTGACGGAGAATGGCTCAGCCACTGAGACGAACTTACTGTTTATACCCTTAAACTCGGTCTGCATAATGGAGGTAAGCGTTTGGCCAGCCTGTTCATTGTTGGAGGTGTAGAGAATCTTGGCCTGGCCGGTTGGGGCGCCGTCTACTACCTTACCGAAGTCGGGTGGCAGCACAATGGTGCCGTCGAGCTGGGATTTGTTCATTTTGTCGTTGGCGGCACCTAGGGTGGTGATAGTGTCATCGACTTTAAAGACCTTGTTGGCGTGGGTTTCGCGGACAAATTGCTTGGCAAAGGCCGTGTTGGATTCGTTAATTAAGGCGACTTTGAATGACACGCTGTTGGCGCTTTTGCCAGAGATGCCACCGAACACAAACAGGAAAATTAGCGGGAACATGATGCCAAAGAACAGCGCCAAACGGTCACGGAAGAAGCGGCGTGTGTTGAGGCGGGTAAAAACTAGGACGGTGTAGAGTTCTTTTTTCATGCTAGTCCCTCAAGGCCTTTCCTGTTAGGTCAATAAATACATCTTCCAGGTTAGCTTGCTCAACCTGCTGTTCCTTTTTAAAGCCACGATGCAACAACTGCTTAATGAGGTTCTTGGGCGTGTCGAGGGCAATAATTTTGCCGTGGTCCATGACGGCTACACGGTCGCAGAGCATTTCGGCCTCGTCCATGTAATGGGTGGTCATAACAACGGTCACGCCCTTGTCGCGGACCTGCTTTGTGAGGGCCCAGAGGTTGCGGCGGGCTTGGGGGTCGAGCCCGGTGGTGGGCTCATCCATAAAGAACACCCGCGGGTTGTGCACCAAGGCGGCGGCGATGCTGAGGCGCTGGCGCTGCCCGCCAGAGAGCTGTTCGGCAAAGGCGCTGGCTTTTTCGCCGAGGTTAACATCGTTTAGGTATTCCATGGCGTTAACTTTTTCGCCGTAGGCCGCGCCAAACAGTTCGATAATTTCGGTTAACTTGGTTTTGTCTTGGAAAGCTGGGGCTTGGGGCTGGACGCCAATAATACGCTTAACGGCTGTGGCATCGGAGGCCACATCAATACCGTCAACCGAGACACTACCGCCATCGATCTCACGCATACCCTCGATCATCTCGAGTGTTGTGGTCTTGCCTGCGCCGTTTGGACCGAGGATACCAAAGATCTCGCCCTTTTTAACTTCGAATGAAATGCCGTCAACTGCCACTTTGTCGTCGTAGACCTTTTTAAGGCCCTTAACTATTAGGATAGGTGTACTCATAGCTATCATCTTATAACAAAAAACAGCCTCTCGGGACGAAAGGCTGTTTAAATTTGAATTTTGAGCTAAAACTAGCCGCGCTTAACGGTAAGGAAACCGTTGCGTGGGTTTTCGTTAACTACAAAGCCTGCTGGCAGGTCAGTAGCTTCTGGGCGCTCGTCTTTGCTGAAGTAGTAGATCCTCTGAACTTTGCCACCGCGAAGGGTAACTTCTTTTGAGTTAAGGTAGTATGTAACACCTTTCGAATTTGTGTGCTGATAAGCCATATTTGACTCTCCCTCTCTTACCATTAGTAATGTACCCCTAACATACGCTTGTGCGATTTTGTTTGTCAACCCTGTTAGCATATATTTGACCTCTAGAATATTTATTTCACGCCCCTCTAACAGATGTGATAAGTGTGAAAAGATGATTTAAATTATCATGTAACTTATACACAACACCGTGCATAGCTTTTATGGTTTTTGCCTTGCGCTGGGCGGGTCGCTGTATTACACTACCCTGGTAACCATAAAAAGTTTAAAGGTGGAGTTAGAGACGTATGGATTTTTCACGTTCTGCACAGCCTCAAGCCGCAGCACCTGCTGCCGCCGTTGGGCACAGTAAAAAAAGTGGTAGCGACAAAAGCCCACTCGCACGCGCAGCAGTAGTTGCTGCCGCAGCATTAGTAGGATTATTACTCATCGCGCTGGCAGTTGTCAGTTTCGGTGGTGATACCGACAAAGAAAGTAAGTTCGTTAACAGCGATAAGCTTCAGGCAGTCTTCCTGAACACTGGTCAGGTTTACTTCGGTAAAATTACCGAGTTGAACAGCAAGTACTTTGTTGTAACCAACATTTACTACCTGCAAACCTCAACCAGTGGTTCTACGACCACCAACTCAAGCACGAGTGTTTCACTTGTAAAGCTTGGTTGTGAGCTGCACGAACCTTACGACAAGATGGTCATCAACCGTAGCCAAGTCACTTTCTGGGAGAATCTCCAGGACAACGGCCAGGTTGCCAAAGCCGTTTCTACTTTCCAAAAGCAGAATCCAAACGGTCAGAAGTGTAGCGACCAGGGTGCAAGCGCATCAGGTTCTACCACTAACAGCGTACAGAACGCTGGCACAGCTAACACCTCTACTGGCACCAAGCAGTAATCTCGGTTTAGCACCGCAAAATAACCCCTCTTCGGAGGGGTTATTTTTTATTCTCAAACTTACACTTGTGTTAGCATAAGGGCAAAGCATGACAGCCCTAAAACTAACACTTTTTGCATTATTCTGGATAACTTTTGTCTATTTAATTAACTGCTTGATCGCTCGTAAGTTTAAGAAGATAGAGATTAGGCAAGCCCTGCTATATACGACTTCGGTAGGTATGCTGGGTGTGTTTGGCGAAGTTTTCGTTGGCCACGTATATTCTTTCCTGTTCGGCGAGCCACTTTGGCTGTATCATGTGCTGCCTATTCACAATGGCTTTACCTCACAATACGCACCGGTAATCTGGGGAATACTGGGCTTCCATCTTTACTTGCTCCATGGGACCCTGACTAGCCGCAAGGCGCATTCAATCAACCGCCTAGCATTCTACTTTGCAGGTGAAGCTATCATTATTGAGCTAATGGGCAATTATTCGTTCCAAGCTGTATTTCACCAGTACATTTTTTACTATTTTCCACCCGACTTATGGCACTTAACGTCTGTACAAACGCTGCCTTTTTATTTAGCCGCGGGCTTTGTGGTCACCCGTACGCTCAAACGGCTTAAAGCAGAGCCTGTGTTCTTTACGCTTATGGCAACTGGCCTGGCCGGTGTTCTCGTATTTATGTCTTAGCCAACCACGGCCCAATTGTGCCAAATCCCATATGTGATATATGTATATCTTATGAGGGATTTCACCTTTTAGACTATGCGGTGCGTCGCTTCCAGCCTGAGGTTCAGGCGATGTTTTTCTTGAACCAATAGTCAGCAATGACCAGCACCACAAATAGTCCAAAGCTAAGAACTGTCCAGACGATCAGCCAGCCGGCCATGTCGGGGGACCAGGTGGGCGAAACAAAGTCGAATTTGTAGAGGGCATCGGGGATAGTTGGCAGGCTGACATTGTGCTTGTCCTGCATATAGCCGATGACGCAGTTCTGTTGGTCAAGGTGGGCTTGGTAGCTATCGCCGCTTGAAGGGCAATGGGCAACGGCATCGTTGTATTGGGTTTGGTTCTGTTGGGCGACCACATCGCTTTCGGCCCTTACCAGGCGGTCGTAGGTGTACTTAAGCTGTATTGGCGGGTAGACGCCGTCGCGGCCGGAACTGAGGTTGGTGTTCATATGTGCAGTGACGTAGCGCTGTAGCTCCTGCAAAGACTCGGAAACAGCCACACCTTTTTCATCGGCGGTGTAGACGGCCGTGCGCAGCTGGAGCATGTGCTCATTATTGTGCCGCAGTGCGCCAACTGACAATATTGCCAGGATGACTGTGAGGCCCAGGAAATACCACGGTTTAACGCGGCGGAGGCTTCGCCAGACATGGTGGAGATGACGTTTATTCATGCTGGTTATGATTATACCCTGCCCTTGCCAGTTCCTCCCGGATAACCGATACTTGTAGCATGCATATTTTCTTCTCTGGCATCGGTGGCGCGGGCATTGGACCTCTGGCTCAGATTGCCCATCAGGCCGGTTACACAGTTTCGGGATCGGATAAGCAGGATTCGCAGTATATTGCCTATCTTAAAAAGCACGGCATTACCAATGTACATGTTGGCCAGACACATGAGGCTATTGCCAAACTGCACGACAAACAGCCGATCGACTGGTTTGTCTACACCTCTGCCCTGCCGCTCGAAAATCCTAACGCGCCGGAGCTACAGTTTTGCCGTGACCAAAACATTAAAATGAGCAAGCGCGACGAACTGCTCAACCAGATCCTAAAGGACAAAGACCTACAGATGATTGCTGTTGCCGGGACCCACGGCAAGACTACTACCACAGCCATGGTCACCTGGTTATTCAAGCGGCTCGGCGAACCAATTAGCTACTTGCTGCCCGCTAAAACCATCTTTGCCGAGATGGGCGAATACGATCCGGCCAGCAAATACTTTATTTACGAAGCTGATGAGTTTGACCGCAATTTCCTGGCATACGAACCAGCACTTTCGTTAATTACTGGAGTCAGTTGGGACCACCACGAAATATTCCCGACACGCGAAGATTACCAGCAAGCTTTCCATGAATTTATCGAGCAATCCAAGCGCACCTACATCTGGGAAGACGATGCCAACTATCTAGGCCTGGAAGATTCAGACACGGTATCGGTTATGCGCTACCAAGACAATGAAGTGCTGACTTTAAAAGGCTTTTATAACCGCCTAGATGCCTGGCTGGCCATGGAAGCCGTCCGCAAAATCACCCATACTGATCCCAGCAAACTGATTGAACTGAGCAACCAATTCCCCGGCCTGTCACGGCGAATGGAAATGATTGCGCTAAACCTCTACAGCGACTACGCCCACACCCCAGAAAAAATCCGTGGCGCCATGAGTGTTGCCCGCGAAATGGCCACCGAAACCGGCCAAGATGTGGTTGTGGTCTACGAGCCGCTTACCGACCGCCGACAGCACTTCCTCAAAGATGAGTACAAAGACTGCTTTGACGGCGCCAAACAAGTCTACTGGATCCCCAGCTACCTTGCGCGTGAAGACCCGGACCAGCGCATCCTGCCACCCTCAGAACTTATTACGCATCTTGCAGACCCTAGCATAGCCCTGCCCGCCGAACGTGATGACGACCTCAAGCACGCCATCCAAAGCCACCTAGACCGAGGTAACATGGTCGTCTGCATGGCTGGCGGTGGCGGCAACTCCCTTGATGACTGGCTACGCCAGCAATTTGCCTAAGCTAGGTGTCCCTCTTCATCGATGAAAACTGCGCCTTGGCGGATAATCTCGATGGCGTCATCAACGATACGGATAATTGTAGATGGCTTGTGCTCAGATAGGTCGCCGCCGTCAAAGTAAACGTCAACTTCATTACCAAAGTAATCTTTGGCTTGCTGAATGGTGGTGGCAGGTGGTTCGCTGGGATGGTTGGCGCTACTGGTAAGCAGCGGGCCAGTTTCTTGGAGCAGTTCTTGGAGCTCTGGCTTAGCAGGAATCCGCACGGCTAGGCTCATTTTGCCTTGGTGTAAGTAAGCGAGTGCTGGATCGGCACAAGGGATAATTACGCTTAAAGGTCCGGGCCAGAACTGTTCGACGGCTTTGAGGTAGCGGTGTTTGAGGCCGAGGGCTTCGAGCTGCTCAAGGCTTGCTGCAACAAGGGTACCGGGCTTGCCTTGGCGGTGCTTGAGAGCATACAGCCTGGCAACGGCTTCTTGGTCAGCGGCGCGGGCAACAACGCCATAAACCGTATCAGTTGGGATAACGGCGATGGCGGCTGGTTTTTTGAGGTCGTCAGCAAGGCTTTTGAGCATGCCGTTCATTGTACCTTATTACTTGGCTGATTGGGTGTATGCCAAAACCGCAAGCGCGGCTAGGACAACAAAGACCACCACCGTAACAGTAATGGCTTTTGCGGCTGGATTGGCTGGTTTTTTAGGAGCTGGCGGCGGCGCTGGGGCTGGGGGTGCCGGCGAGGCTGGGGTCTCGCGGGTAGGAGCTTCAGGAACCTGAGGAGTGTCAGCGATTTTTACTGGCATTGGCTCGGTGGCAAGGGCTTCGGCTGGTGCTGGTTCTGTAGCTGGAGGTGGTGTTACTGGAGTTGGTTGGCTGTCCATAATTTCCTTATTGTAGCATAGCCATAAGCACTTTAAAGTCGTAGCTTATACTTGCTTCTTCGTTAACTACATCTGTTCATTGTATTATAGGGGGACGTCTATGTTTCAATACGGTACTCGAGTTTTAAAACGCTTTGCGCTTCTGGTTCCAGGAATCATTATTGCATCTTTGTCTGTCCAGACAATTTTCCCCTATTTTGATAGGCGCTTACCGGTAGCATTTGCAGTATTAGTAACCTATGCCCTGGGGGCTTACGTCTTAATCCCGGCTATCATCCGGGCAATCCGGGCAATTCGCCCGACCGACCACTTGCCACGCTACTGCGTAACGCCCGATGGCTTTGCTTCCGACCCGCTTAATATCGGTATTATCACCACGCGCCGGCAATTAATTAGCGTCATGGAGCAAGCTGGTTGGCACGTAGCCGATCCACATAGCTTCAGGAATATCATACATGCTGTTACTTCTGTTATTTTTGGCACCGTCTATGAAACCGCGCCGGTGAGCAGCTTGTACTTATTTGGCCGCAAGCAGGACATTGCTTTTGAAATCCCGATTGCTGGTAGTATGGGCAGCCGGCACCATGTGCGTTTTTGGGCGACTACCTACGAGGATAAAAAACGGCTCAGTGTCCACACTATTCATTGGCACCACCGGCGGGCCCACATTCAAGGCGACAATTTACTGTGGGTTGGAGCCTCATCGCTCGACGTTGGGATCATGTTTATCCGCCACAACATGCAGCTAACCCATATGGTTCACCCGGATACTGACCGCGAACGGGAATTGATCTTGGAACAGCTCAAAGCTAAAAAACTGGTGGCTTCTACATCTGCTGTCCAACTAGAAAAACCCTACCGCCTGGTTAACCGGACTTGGCGCGGTTACCTGCAGACCGACGGCAAAATGACCGTGGTCAAACTCAAGAAAAAGGCTTAGAAACCGCCGTAACTATAGCTGTTGCCGGCATAGTTCTGGCCAGTCTTGAAGTAGTCAGTGATCCGCAGCGGGTTGCTAACACTATCTTTGTCGGTTGGTGAGAAGATGTACAGCCCACCAGTGCCGCGGGTAGCAACAATGTAGTTTTCGCCAAACCAAGCATATGGTTGGAGGCCACTCAGGTTGCCAATCTGTTTTTGGCGTTTACCGGTGTTATCACCAATAAAGAAGTGGTTGGCACCAGCGGTTTCTTCCCAGGCAGTTTGGGTACCCGATGGTGAAAACAAATACGTTGGGTAGCCCTTATTAAAGCCTGCGTCATCTAGATTGGTGTTAACGGTAACAGCGGCGTTCTGGTACTCATAATAGGTTGCCCTGCCGTCTGCTGTAGCCGTGACAGCGTAGTAAATGTCGCCCGGCGCATCAACTACCGATTTAATGCCCGTTATGTTGCTTTGAGGAAAGGTTTGGTAGTCTTTTTTGGCCGTGCCGTTTGGCTGCATCCCGCGGATACTGGCACTCTTAGTCGATAGGTCAAAACCGCCAGAGGCAAGCCACTGGACGCTGTAGACAATGGCATTATCCACAATGTGCAGGTCACTAAATGCTTCGTAACCATAGCTAGTGCTACTGCCCTCGGCTGCATTTTGATCTAGTTGGTTGAGCTGTGAGGTTTCGGCATTATAGCTCTTAATGGCTTCACGGCCGTTTTGCCAGGCCGAGGATGAGCCCTTAAGGACGTCGTAAATAACCGTGTGCCCATACCAGCCAACCAACGAAATTGTGTTACTGGCGCTTTCAAATTGCGTCGCCTTATCTGTAGCAGTATCAATCAGGTATAGGCCGGCTTGGTTATTGTCACGCTTGGCTTTGAGCACTAGGTACTGCCAGTCGCGCGAGGCGATCAGGCTGGTTGTAGCTGTTTCTTCGTTGCCAGTACCGGCAAGCACCGTTTGGCGGTTGGATCCATCCAGGTCAGATTTTACTACGTCAATTTTGCCACTTTTATTTGATAAGAAATATAGCTTGCCAACAGGGGTAATTTTAAACTTTTGCTGCTGGATGCCAACATCAATTGTGACCGCCAGGTCATTGTAACCATCGGTCGTGATGGTAGCTTTTTTGGTACCCGAACCGATCGATAACACCAGCGTTGCCGTTCCCTGGCTATCGGTTTTAGCGCTGGCCTTGTCAACCTCAATCCTGGCATTAGCAACTGGCTTACCGGTAATAGAGTTAACAATCTTGACCGGCACCGAGCGCCCGGTAGCAACAAACTGAACGGTACTTTGCTTGGTCCCAGTAAAACCAACAAAAACTTTTGCTGTGGCCGCCGTAAAGTTGGCCTTGGTAACCGTTACCGTGCGTGACCCGACTCCCGCCCGCAGTACAACTTTGCCCGAGCCATCAGTTTCACCAACGCTATTGCCGAGCGTAACTTTTGCACCGCTCACTACCACGCCAGTTTTACTGTCTTTGACGCTAATTGTATAAGGCTCTTTAATGACGAGGCCGAGTAGCAGGTAGCGCGTCAGCGGCAATGCAGCAATGGCCAGCAGCAAGACAAGCGCCGGAATCCAAACGCGCTTGTTTTTTAGGAACCTAAGGCGGCTATGTTTTTCAATTGGCCGTTTTGGTGCCGAGAAGTCTTTAGGTTCTTCTTGGGTAATGGCCTCGACTGCACGGTCGGTGGCAATGTCATCAATTTCGGTGCTTTGTGATGTGTTAACTTCCGTAGGAGTAGGAGCAGCTTTGCTAACTTCGTTGAGCCAGCTATTTGGCAGCTTAGACTTAGCTGCCGGGTCTTCAAAAATATCGATGGTTTCTTTGGCCTTTGCTTGCGGTGCTGGCCCTGGATCGGCCTGGCTGGGGTCCATCATGGCATCGACCCGCTTTTCGAGGGCCTCAGTTTCCGTAGAGGATTTTGCGATATTTTTCCAACGCATAGACTACCTCCAGTCTAACAAAGCCGGGCTATAAGCAAAAGCGTTTTAAGATATCTATGATAAGCGCTGCAAGAACGTAAGTGCCCACGCGTTTAGCCGTTTTTTCTGGTGTATATAAAAGCTCATGTAAATTGTTTGTTTAAAAAACCTTACTTATAGTTTTAATTATTGGGCTCGGACTGTCAAGGTAGTTTCTTCATTTTCGCGTGGAGTGGGCGGTCGATAGTTGTCGACTGAGCCATCGTTGACTGGTGTTTCTACCACCTGGACACTATGGGCCGCGCATGCTCCAGCCCCACATATAACCCCTTCGCGGATAGCTAGTAAACGTTCTGGGCTGTCTCCTATACTGCGCAGTTCTACGACTGCCTGCACAGCTCCAGTGAACCAGGTACGCTGGCCACTCTTTCGGTATTCTATTGCGGCTTTGTAGTCCGCATTAAGATCAGGTTGCTCGTCGTATTTATTGTGAGTGCAAACCTCTGCCATGTATCGACTATAGCAGGCGGCCTAGTGCTCTACAATAGAGCTATGGATACACATCTGCGCCAGGCCGCAAACCATCTCAGCACTCATGATCCAGTGTTGGCGCCAGTGATTGCCGCACAGGGCGTGGCCACTTTTGTGCCGCACCATGACTATTACCGGGCACTTGGTGATTCGATTATTGGCCAGCAGCTCAGCGTTAAAGCGGCGGCGGCCATCAAACAGCGCTTCCGTGACTTGTTTGGCGGCTCATTCCCAGAGCCAACAGCTGGCATCCGTATGAGTCAGTTGCCTGCTGGTATTTGTGGCGGTCACTCGATAACGCTCCGGCCTAAAGTCCAGGGGTTAAAGAAGCCCTAGTTTGCGGGCACATGAGGGCCAAGGCGACCAACCACGTCCCTTTTGCAGCCTATCAGCTGCGGCATCCTGAGTAGCCGGCGATGCCTGGTCCGGCCGGCCGGAATAGCCAAGCCCATGAAATGTTCGAAGGTCAAATTGATATGCTCCATAGTAGCCATTGCCAGTATTTGCCTGGTAATTACCTCCTGATTCGCAGTTTCGCAGAGCAGCAAACGATGCGGCGCGGTCTCGAGTTTGCGGCCGGATGCGTATGCGCGGCGCGCTTGGCTGTCCACCGCTACTGCGTGAACGGTTGGCTTCAGCCCGGGCAGCAGCAATGCGGGCTGCGCGCTCTCGGGCGGCCGCGGCGCGCTCGGCTGCAGCCTGCTCACGTGCAAGCTCGGCCTCTCGGGCATCAACAACTTGGCTACGCATATCGTGCAGTTCTTCTTGGCCACTGTAAAGGCCTACAGCAGCGTAGGACGGTGCTTCTAATGTTTGGGTTGCGGCACCGCCAGAGAACATCTCTGGTCCCACAATGGCGAGTGCGGCTAAAGGTGGGGCAAATACAGCAATGCCCCGCCGCAGCGTGTTTTGTTCCATAGCAAATACTCCTATGGTTTTTAGGTGATGTAAGAGTACGTTTAGTGCTTGCTAACGAGATTATCAGATCGGTGAGGGCACAGCCGGTTCAATCTCAGTTTGTTAGTAAATACTAAGTGTACTTGCGTCCTAGTATAACGATGGAGACTTGGTGGGCTGTAAGAAATCTTACTCTTAATTAATTCTGTTTGGGAACTGGTCTTGGGCAGCTGCAAGTATGTTATCCACGAGCCGAGATTCACACCCAAGCATTGAGCTATCGGTTGTCCAGGCATACGGAGGTGCAGCCCAAACATTACCGTTATAGTCATTAAAGGTATTTGGCTTAGCCTCAATCCCCAAGCCGTAGAGCGATCCATTAGCAACTTTTTGCACTGCGTAATCAAGATCGACAAGCCCGTGGCCCTTGCCCACCTCGTCAACCATATCAATCAACATCGCACTCGGCTTCATGGAGTCAAGCAGTTGGTAAGTAAGCAGCTTAGTAGTGTCGTCGTTGACGGCCAAAACTGGGAAGATAACATCAGCTGTGGCCATGAGATCTGATAGTTCACTATATTTATAGTTGTTGTTACGTGCACTGCGCGACCAGTACGTTACGTGCATGCCTAGCGCAGTGCAACGTTCAGCAATGGCGGTACCAATATTCCCTAGGCCGACAATGCCAACAGTCTTTCCCTTTAGCTCTACGCCACGATACTTCATGTAGTCTTTGTCGTAATCGAGTGGGAAACCGTCCTTTATTAAGCGCGGAATTTGGCGAGCCAGCACAAACATACTCATCGTAGACCACTCAGCAACTGCTTGCGACGAAAAGCCGCGGACATTACAAACTGGAACGCCCAGATCGGCTATACCTGCAACATCCAACCAGCCAAAGGCGGTGGAGGCAATCAGAACTGCTTTAAGGTTGGGGATTCCTTTGACGTCATCGACTGTAAGCGCCCAGTTAACATAGTCGGGGTTGAGGCAAAGCAAGCGTTCGTCATCGCCAGCGAATAGCTCAGCGCATTCGCTCAGTGGTGCCAGCTCCTTTACGATGTGCAGCTCTAGACCGGCCTGTTTAAGACTTTCGAGTTGTTCAGGGTTTGTTAGGTCGTCCCATAGTGGGTCAAAGATAAAAGTTTTTATCGGTCTTTCACTTTCTTGCTTACGGTGCTAAGCGGTTAATGTCGCGTGGGAACAGGATGGCTTCTTTGATGTTGGCTAGGCCGATGGTTTTTTGGACCAGGCGGTCGATGCCGTAGCCACAGCCGCCGTGTTCTGGCAGGCCATGTTTAAAGGCTTGGAGGTAGTACTTGTAGCCGGGATGCTCGGGGTCGAGGCCGGCTTTTTTCATCTGTTCGACAAGCTTTTCGTAGTTGTTTTCGCGCTGCGGGCAGGTGGCAATTTCTACACCACGGAATAACAGGTCGGCCCACATAACAGTACTTGGGTCGTCTGGGTTAACGCGGTGGTAAAACTTCATGGCTTCGACTGGGAAGTGCGTTACAAAGACAGCTTCGGATCCATCGTGCTCTTTAGTGTAGGCGCAGATCCATTTCTCTTCGTCTGGCGTCATGTCTTTTTCTTTGGTCGTGTCGGTGCCAGTGGCTTTGGTGTACATCTCGTGGATCTCAGCAACAGTGTATCGTGGGAACTTTTTGGTTAGGACAAGCTCGGGAGCGTTGAGGCTCTTTAGTTCGTCGGCAAAGTCCTCGTAGGTTTTGGTGAGCGCATAGTGGGTCATGTCTTGGACCATGTCGAGCACATTCTCATGGCCGTCAATAAAGCCCATCTCAATGTCGAGCATGGTGACTTCTGATACGTGGCGGGTGGTGGCGGACAGTTCGGCGCGGTAGGCTGGTGCTATTTCAAAAACGCGCTCAAAGACACCGGTCATGATCTGCTTGTAAAACTGTGGGCTTTGGGCTAGGACGGCTTCGCGGCCAAAGTAGTCGACCTTAAAGACCTCTGCGCCTCCTTCGGTTGCGCCGGCTAGGATTTTTGGCGTGTTGATTTCAACAAACTCTTGGCCAGTTAAGAACTCGCGCAGGTATTTAAGGAGGCCGGCACGGATTTTGAAGACTTTGGCTTCTTGCAGGTTGCGCAGGCCAATTACGCGGTAATCAAATAGCGTGTCGAGGTTATCTGATTTGTGGCTGAGCGGTTTATCGATTTCGATTGGCGGCTCTTCGGTTACGGGCACTAGGACGGTTAGCGTAGCTTCATGGAGTTCAGCACCACCGGGAGCGCGTGGCTCGTCTTTGACTGTGCCGCCAACTTCGAGGACGGTACCAATTTGCATGCCGCGTAGCTTTTCGACTTCGTCTTTGTTCTGGATAACAATCTGCACTAGGCCACGGCGGTCGCGTAGGCTGATAAACGTCAGGCCGCCAAGCAGGCGCTTTTTGTGCAGCCAGCCGCTAACGGTAATTTCTTTGCCAATATGTTCATGGACGTCTGAACTTAAAATTCTCATGAGGGGTATCTCCGGTTAGTTGTTTCAGTTGGCTTTAAAGTCGAGGATCGGTTGCACAGAAAGCAGCGCCAGCTACTTGCTGCCGATCCGTGGATTCATATTTGAAGCGAACTGATAACTCATCGGTGTTATTCTACCACTTCAGCGGTGGTTTCGTCAGCTATTTCTGGTTCTTTTGTTTTCTGGTGGCGGGCGGCAATGGCCGCAACGTTGCCGTATTGGTCAAAATCATCGCCAGGAATGTGGCCCAGCAACTGGCCAATAATGGCTTCGACAGTAATGATGCCCAGATACTCGCCAAAGCCGTTGACCACCACAAACAGTGGGTGGTTGGTGGCGTAAAAAGCGTGCAAAGCTTCGCTTAAGCTGTCCTGTTCGTGGAGGTAATACACCTTGGTATCCATGTGGTCTTTTACTTTGCCGACGCTATGAATACCCAGCTCGTTCAGCTCTAGACTACCTACGACCATGCCTTTGGGCGTGTCCTTTACCAGTACAAATGGCTGGCCGCCCTTGTGCAGCTCGTCGATCAGAATCGGGCCAATAGTATCATCAGCCAGTACCGTTTTGATCTCTTTGCGCGGGATCAGCACTTCACTAACGGTATGTTCGTTAAAGGTCAGGGCGCGTTTTACAATTTCTAGCTCTTCGTCACTGAGGCGGTTATCGGCCTGGGTTTGCTGTTGTTCAATTAGCCCAATCAAGTCGTCACGCTCAAAAATGCCTGTGTGATGTGGCGCCGAATAGCGTTTTTTAGCCACGCCAACTGAGCGGCTGAGAATGGGGTGCAAATAGTTGAGTAACCAGGTAATTGCTGGTGTAAAAACAGAGGTAATACGCACACTTAACTTGCTAATTTTAGATGCCGGCAGCCACGAAAAGGCAATCCATAGCAAGACAACTATGATGGCCACGCTCAACCAGGCTGCTGCCAACACCCTTGCCAGCAATACAAAGCCTATGGCGCTGGTTAGCGCAATAAATATCCACAGCAGGCCGCGTAGGCTGTCCCCGTAGGCAGCGGCCCGATATAGCCTTTCGGCGGTGGCGTCACGTTTTTCGGCCCGGCGCTTAAGCTCATGTAGTGGCGTTTGGTAATAAGTCTTGCGGAGAACTGTTCCAAGAATGGCGAGACCGATAAAAAATAGTGCGAGGACAAAGTTAACCATACTTTCATCTTACCATTAGCGGGTAGCATCTGGCGTGACTTGCTATACTTGGTATACATAACGACTGAGGGAGTATTCATGTCAAAGCAATTTCTAGGGGTAATCGTAGCAATCTTAGTTATTTTTGGTGTCATTTTTGCCATTAGCAGTAACAAATCTTCAAATAATGGGACAAAAAGTTCTAGTTCTACACTCACGCAGCACGTTGAAGGCCAAGGCCAATCCGGCGTTACGCTCGTAGAGTACGGTGACTACCAGTGCCCATTCTGTCAGCAGTACTACGCCACAGTTAAAGAAGTTGCTGCCACGTACGACCAGCAAATCCACTTCCAATTCCGTAACTTCCCCATCACTAGCCGCCACCCTAACGCTTTTGCAGCCGCCCGCGCCGCCGAAGC
The DNA here is from genome assembly GCA_028286345.1 of Candidatus Saccharimonadota bacterium. Lineage (GTDB taxonomy): Bacteria > Patescibacteriota > Saccharimonadia > Saccharimonadales > UBA4665 > JAQBRT01. Next base: position 190,965 of record JAQBRT010000001.1, on the reverse strand, counting down.
CGCAGCCTTACAAAACAAGTTCTGGGAAATGCACGACGTACTTTACCAAAACAACGACCCTAATGGCCAAGCCGGCTGGGTAGCTGCCAGTGACCCGACCAGTTATTTTGACCAGTTTGCGACCCAGATTGGCCTAAACCTCACCCAGTTTAAAGCTGATTTTGCCAGCGAAAAGGTCAACGACCTAGTCAATGCCGACATGGCCGAAGGCACCAAGCTAAATGTCCAGGGCACACCAACTTTCTTCCTGGACGGCAAACAAGTTACCATTGGTAATAGCCCAGACGGTTTTAAGAAAGTACTCGACGCCGAGATTGCCAAAAAGCAACCAACTACGACACCAAGCACTACTCAATAGTGCAAAAACTCGCGCCAACTTGGGCGCCGAACGCGTACGGGCACAGTCTCAGCCCTGCTTTTAACGATCTTAATTTTTACTGACATTACTAACACCTCTCGCGGCAATGCAAACAGCTGTTTACTTGCCCTCACTCACTTTTTCTTTTATGTTTTTGTCTCAGCGGCTTTTTTGCCGTGAAGTGTTGCTAGTGTAGCGATAATGCTTGTGTTTGTCAAGAGGTGGGAACGGACACGTACAGCCAGTGCTTATTGCTGTAATGGGCAACGCTGGTCAGCAAACCAGTTGTAAGTTGGCCGGTCCGGAGCGCATCACGGACTTTTGATGAGGTTACCTCTGGGGCATGGCTAGTAAACACCGTTGCGGCCAGAGGCTTAGTTGCCCAGCTCTCAATTTCTTGCTGCACCACTTCAAGCTCATGAGTGTCGCGGATACCAATGACCAGTTCGCAGGTCCTAAGCAGTTTGTCAGAGTGCGGCCATTGCGGCAGGTGTCCTGCTACATCAGAACCCATCAAAAACACCAGCTGATCTTTGGGAAACTGCTTAGCAAGCTCTGTTAGGGTCCGCTTAACAGTCAGGCTTATATCGACCAGCTCGATCACCTCAAATTGCGGGTGCGGCCTGACGGCCCGATTTAGCATGGCTACCCGGTGGCCAAAGTGTTCTACGCCTTGTTTGTCGCGCGGTTTACGTTCTGGCAAAAAGTAAATGTGGTCCAGCTCAGCGGCGCTAATAGCCTGCAAGGCAAATGCCAAATGGCCAGCATGGATCGGATCAAACGTACCGGCGTAGATGCCAATACGTTTAGACTTCAAGTGGTCCACCCTCGCAGCAAAGATTCTGGTTCATATCTACTAATTATACCTCTAGCAACGGACGCTGTCGCCGCAAACCTGACAGTTTTCGATAAACATACCGTGAGGACGAGTATTAGAATGGCCTTTTTTGCAGGTAAACGACAATGAGCCATAGCTGTCCGTCTCACCCGTGTCACCACCGGCACTCTCAGCACCATCCATGCCCGAAGGACATGATGACGAGCGTTCATTCCGAACCGCTAAAGCCGTTTGACGGTCGCGCCCTTCGCTGTCCCCAGATGCATTATGCAAACGTGCCTGCACAACGTTCATGGCGCCTGGGCCAAAAACACGAGCATCGATTGAAGTATCGATAATTGCCTGCTCAACCAAGTGCTTCCCAGAAATTTTATTAAGCCGTCGGCTGGCCTGCATTGGCGTTGTGATAGTTGCGGCTTCGGCAATCAGCTCAGCTTTAATGGCGGCAACTTTTGGCGCAAAACTTTTTTCGCGCTCTTGGCATTGGGTCAAATATTGCTCATAATCCTGTCGCTGCTTGTATTCGCCAAAAAATGTACCGCCAGCGCAATCATCGTAACGCTTAACTAGCTCTAGGGCTGTCATATCCTTAATAAGCAGCGGCTTATCAATTAATTCAGCGGTGGTCAGGCCACTTAAGTCTACCCCGAACTGAGCGCCTAATTTTACAAGGCTCTGTTCGTCGTGTTGTGCGCCACCCTCTTGGGCAATCCCCGCAACAAATGCTGTCTGCACTGCCAGGCCGTCACCTTGCTTGCGCGTAACTTGTATGGATACACTCATGGTTTCTGTAAAGAATCCGGGGAGTTTTTCGGCCCGCGAAAATACCACTAGGCTGTAGCCATCATCAAAGTATCCTTCTTGTAAGAGACGCTCGGTACGGAAAGCATTGCGGGCTTCGGCTTCGGTACGGGCTTGCATAATGCCGTGTCCGGCAGCGTAGCGCAAACTGTTTGCCTGGATAGAGTCATAGCTCTGGCCATGCTGGACTACTTTGCCCTGGTCAGTCACGAATAGAGGAACTGGCTCGGTGACATGACCAACCTTGATGGCCCGCTCGACGATGTCAGTCCGGGCATTGAGTTCAACTACTTTTTCAGCCTCTTTGTCTCCATGCGCGGCTTTATGAACTGCATCAAACAAAGACTCGATAGGCTTTTCAACACTGGGAGCTTCTAGCTCGATTGTATGACCTGCCATAACAGCCCCAATAAAACGAGCTGTTTTTTCAACCGTTTCGTGGTCGCTCAGCATTTCGGGCACCACGAATACTTCTGGCATTACTGTTTCAAGTAAAAACTGTTCGTCTTGTAGTGTTTGTCGTTCGGCGGCTGCAACGGCCATAAAAATACCCTCATTCTTTCGAGTGAGGGCCTTGAAAACGGGTTCAATGACTCTTGCTCGAGAGATTTTAAAGCTGTATCGGACTTGCTGCAGATTGCAGCTTACCGTTGCGGCACAGTTCCTGATTTGCACAGGATTCCAGCGATGTTTTGTTAAGTTCTAGTAGTGTAGCACCGGCCCGAGACGCTAGATATAGTAGTATTTACTTCACCTGCAGGCTTTGGATGGCACTGTAAAAAACTTTAAGGTCGGGGCTAATATTGTGGTCGGTGAAAACCAAGAAATATGTGTGCTGGCCCGAAGCACCAGTGACAGTTAACTGGTTATTACCCTCTTTGGAGACAGTTCCAGTGGCATTGCGCTGCAGGTCGGCCTCGTTACACAGAAAATCAAATCCCTGCCACTTGGCGTGCACGGCCTCATTATTAGTTGTCCGCGGGTCTTTGGTGTAGGTTTCGCAGGTATCTGAGGCCTCGCCGCGCAGTGTAATCTTTGGGCCATTGGATTCTACGGCTACCACACGGTTAAGAGGTAGCGTGGCGGGGATGGCGTCTTCGTACACATCGAGCAGGCGCAGCGTTGAATCTTTGGTGGTGCCCTGGAACGAATAGACATTGTAGGGCTTGGCGTCGTGGCGCTGCTCAACATAGTCTACGGGCAGGTCAATGCCAAAATTGGGTTCGTCAAAATGCTTGGTCTTATTGTTATCAAAACTAATTTTGGTGATAACCGGCTTAGCCTGGGTTAGTGTGGTTTTGGTTTTGAGGCCATAGGTAAAAGTCCACCACACCCCGGCGCCAATCAGCAATAATACCAGGAGTAGCACGCCAGTGGTTCGGCTACGTCTTTTACGGTTTACACCTTTTCTGCCGATAATGTAACGGTCATTCATGCTGTCTGTTTTTGCTTGAGCGCAGTCAGGCGCGGCATAAAGCTCTGGGCAGCACCATCGAGGCCAAGAACCTTGAGCGCGCCAATTAAGACGTACAGGTGGTCGAGGCTAGCCTCGGCCAGTTCACCAACATTTTCCATCTGTTGAAAAGCGTGTTCAACCTTTTCGACCAGCCACTTTTCTTCTGCTGGCGCAACTAGGTTGGTAGTGATCTTTGTGGCTTCAATTTCGTCTTGTGATACAACTTCGAGCGACCTCGCCGAGCGGTCACGCTTGCGCAAATGCCCACGCTTAATCAGGTTGCCAACGTGTAAGGCCACGGTCGCAACTGAGGTGTAATTGAGGCCGTTCATAATCTCGCGGTAGCTCGGGCTGTAGCCGTGCTCTTTAATAAACGTGTCGATAAAGCTGAGAAGTTCTTTCTGCTTCTTGGTGGGCCGGACCACAGCCTGTTCGTTTGTTTGTTTTTCGTTCATACCATAACCATTATTACACATCTGGCAAGTGTTTCCGAAACACGTCCTTCTACCCTATAATCAGGCCCATGCCAAAAGCTCTCCTTTTTGATTTTGATGGTGTTATCGTACTCAGCGAACACCCTCGATTTAAAATCATGCAGCGCATTGCCCGCGACAATGGCCTAGAAATACCCGACGACTATTTTAAAAAGCTTGTTGGCACCACAACGAGAAACTTTTTTGCCACGTACTTTTCATCACTTGATCCAGAAGTGACCGAACAAATTATCCGCGACTACAGCGCCGAGTTTAAAGACAATATTATTGATCACGTTACCCCCGTACGCGACACCACGGAGTTTATAAAACAGTATCGGGGCAACCTGGTGCTCGGGGTGGTCTCAGGCAATGACACAAAAGTGCTTCATGTGATGCTGGAGCATCTTGGCCTCAAAGATCGGTTTAGCCTTATCCTTGGCAAAGAACATGTCACAACCCACAAACCAAATCCGGCAGTTTACATATTGGCTGCTAAGCAGCTTGGTCTTGAACCAAAAGACTGTATCGCTATCGAGGACAGCGTCTCTGGTGTCAGCGCCGGAACTTCTGCCGGCCTTGAAGTCTATGTTTTTTTAAACGGCCTCAACGACCAATCCGAGTTTGATCACCTGCCCATTGCGGGGTTTGTCCGCAGCGCGCAAGATATCACCGATATCATTTCTTAGCTTCTGGGAATACGTAGTACTTGTACCAGAGATAGCTCCAAACAGTAAAGAAGGCAGACGAAATAAAGAAGCCGAGGTATGGTGTGATGCCGTTGGCGTTTAGAATCCCGATGATTGCATAGTCGATAGCAAAGCCAATACTTTCAATGGTGATGTAGCGCGTCGCGTGCTGCATTTCGCTGAGTTTTAGATGGTCACTATTAAATGCCCAGTAGCGCTGCACAACATAGTTCAGCGACCAGCCAAACACATCGGCAACGACTTTTGATGGCAACCAGCCCCAGCCAAACACTGAGTAGCACAGGGCAAAGATGGCATAGCCGGACCAAAAGTACAGGCTACCACCAGCCATGTATTTAGCAAACTGGATTATCATTTCTTCTTTGTTTTAGTGGCGGCGGTTGGGGCATTAACCATGGCAACGCCAGCCAGGCCCCACCAAACATAAGCTAGTGTATCGTCGCCCCAAGCCTGTGAAAACAAGTTGACGGCGCTAATGCCGATCAGGCTAGCAAACAGGCAGAGCGCCAATGGGTCGTGACGGCGCAGCCAGAGCAAATAGCCAATGCCAACATTCATGAATACGAAGATCCCTAAGCCAAGCCAGCCAGCTTCTTCGCCTATTTGTAGGTAATAATTTTCTGGGATGCGCTGCTGCTTGTTGTAGACGCTGGCCGGGCCGGAACTGCCAACGCCCTGTCCTAGCGGATGGTGCGCTACATCTTTCAGGCCAGCCATCGTCGCGCTCAAGTGGCCCTCGTTGGAAGTTTTTTTGATCTGGGAATGGGACTCGGTGTGCAAGAAGACGTTCTCTAGACGAGCATTGCCATGGGCCGTAATTGCCAGGCCGGCAAATGCCACCAGGAGCACCACGCCACCTACCAAGAACTCTTTGCGCAGCAGCGTAGACCGCAGCCCTACAGCCAGTACCACGGCAATACTTAAGGCCGTGCCAACCCAAGCTGCACGCGAGTAACTAAAGAACAGCACGGTCAAGGCACCGGCTAAAAGGGCAAACCGCTGCCAGTTACGCCGGCCGGCTGCCAGGAATACAGTCAATAAACTGATGGGAATTATGAGGTAAGTACCCAGCGGGTTAGCACCGCGAAGCGTTGAGGCAACACGGATGTAGTTGATGTTGTGATTGATAGTTTCGTATGGGTAGATGGTTGCTTCGGAGTAGCCAAAGTGGCGCAGAAAGTCCCGCGGCAAGGCAAAGACTTGAAGCAAGCCAAAAATAATCACCAACACTGCCGGCCCCATAATCAGCCGCTCGGAACGTTTATGTAAGCGGTTGGTGCGCAGCGCAATGGTCCAGGTAAGCAAGAAGAATACTGGGAAACGCAGGTCAGTGATTAGACCGTAGCCAAAGGCTTTGGTAGTTACCTGGTCACGCGAATACGCAATGATTCCCCAGGCAGTCAGCAGGAAACAGTAGGTCAGGATTGTCCAAACGAGGCGGCGCGGTAGTGTATGGGTACGGATTTTGTGGTCGATCAGCAAGAGGAAACAGGCGCCGACTGCCAAGATTAGCAATAGCACTTCTTTCCAGAGGCGGAGTGCAATGTAGTGGCCAAATAGTGACGAACCCCACACAGTTAAAAATGCATGGAACGGCATCACATAAATAATGATGCTGATGAGGGTCGTAGCCACGGTTAAGACCGTGTACTTCATGGATGGAAGTTTCATGAGCTTAGCTTTAGTATACCTCGACCACGGCGACTCTAGGGCAAAAGTGGTATAATCAACAGATTAGCAATCACTGAAAAAGCATGCCTCATGAAAAATAACGCCTCTCTCGTCTATAACTTTTGCTTACTGGTGGGTGACGCTTTGGCCATAGTTATGGCTTTCACGATCGCCTACATTTTACGTGTTAGCCTCAGCCACGTGGCGCTGAGCGCCCCAGTTAAGGCAAGTGACTATATTTTGGCACTGATTAGCCTTATTCCGTTCTGGCTACTGCTGTTTGGTTTGCTTGGCCTCTACAACTCCCGTATTTATGAACGCCGTTTTAATGAGTTTGGGCGCCTGCTAATAGGCTCGTTCATTGGCATCTTGTTTGTTATTAGCTACAGCTACATTGCCGATGTCACGATCTTCCCTGCCCGCTTAGTCACCGTCTACAGCTTTGGCTTGGCTTTCTTCTTTGCTTTGCTCTTCCGCACCACTGCCCGCGGTTTCCGGCGTGAGTTGTTTAGTTTTGGGATCGGTATTAATAACGTTCTCTTGATTGGCGACAATAATACTACTGCCACACTCGTAAAGGCACTCAGCGATACGCGCGTTACCGGCTACAAGATTTTAGGCGTCGTTGCGGCCCGGGCTTCCAAAAGCTACGACGGCCTTAAACAATACAAAACTTTCAATGAAGCTATCGGCCGGCAGTTTGACGACCCGCTACACACCATCATCCAGACCGAACTCTACACCGACCCCAGTAAAAACAACGATATTTTAAGTTTTGCCCAGAAGCATCATGTTGCCTACCGCTTTGTGCCAGGTAATAGCGAGCTACTGGTTGGCAAGATTGAAGTTGATTTGTTCCAGTCGATCCCAGTGATTGCCGTACACCAAACTGCACTAATTGGTTGGGGCCGGGTGGTTAAGCGCCTGACTGATATTATCCTGGGGACCATCGCGCTAGTTATTGCATCGCCGTTTATGTTGCTAATTGCCCTTGCCATAAAACTCAGCGATAACGGCCCGGTCTTTTTCCGCCAAGAACGCCTCAGCCGTTTTGACAGCCGGGTAAACATCTTTAAGTTCCGTTCCAATAAGATGGCCTATAATGGCCTCGACCCAGAAGAAGCCTTTGCCAAAATGGGCAAGCCAGAACTTATCAAACAGTACCGCGACAATGGCGACTTCTTGGCAAACGACCCGCGCATTACGCCACTTGGCCGCTGGCTACGTAAAACCAGCCTCGATGAACTGCCACAGCTGCTCAACGTTGTACGTGGCGATATTAGCCTGGTTGGGCCGCGCGCACTGATTGCTGCCGAACTAGACCAGTTTGCCCAAAAAAGCCTCATCCTGAGCGTTAAATCCGGCCTGACCGGCCTGGCCCAGATCTCTGGCCGCCGCGACATTAGTTTTGACGAACGCCGCAAACTCGACCTCTACTATGTACAGAACTGGAGCTTCTGGGGCGATATTGTCATCCTGGTTAAAACTGTCTCTATTGTTTTCTTCCATCGGGGCGCAATCTAGTGGCTAGTAACCTAAAAGTGGCGATTGTTTGTGATTGGCTAACTGGCATTGGCGGCGCTGAGCGCGTAGTGCTGGAATTGCACAAATTGTATCCTGAGGCTCCTATTTTTACCTCGCAGTACGATCCTAGTAAAATCGACTGGTTCCTTGATGCCGACATCCGTACTACCTGGCTGCAACGTCTACCAAAGCGCCTCAAAAAGTTCCTGCCCCTACTGCGGGCCTGGACGTTTAGCCGGCTTGATTTGTCGGATTACGATTTGGTTATTTCCAGCAGCGGCGCTGAGGCTAAGGGCGTTAAGACGGGCAAAAACACCGTCCACGTTTGCTACATGCACTCACCTACCCAGTATTACTGGATCCGCAGCCAAGAATATATGGCCCGGCCTGGCTTCCCAATCGGCCTTAACTGGCTGGCCCGCCTCGGATTACGCCTACTTATTGATCCGCTCAAGCGCTGGGACTTCCGGGCAGCCAAACACCCAACGCACATCATTACCAATTCCACGCACACCCAGGCGATGATCAAGAAGCACTACCGCCGTGAATCGTCAGTCATTTACCCGCCTGTCGAGACCGACCGCTTTAAGCTCCGCGGCACGCCAGTATTGCGCCACGGCTTTGTGGTTGCCGGACGCCAAACGCCCTACAAGCGCATCGACCTAGCGATTGCCGCCTGCAACGAGCTAAAGGTGCCGTTGGTAGTTATTGGCAACGGTCCAGAGCACAAGCGCTTAGAGAAAATGGCTGGCCGCAACATTACTTTCCTAACCAACGTCAACGACAACGACATTGTTGAGCACTTCCAATCTGCACTCGGTTTTATCTTTCCTAACGTTGACGATTTTGGCATTGTAGCCGTCGAGGCCCTAGCTGCTGGTACCCCTGTTATTGCTTATAAAAAAGGCGGCGCGCTCGATTACATTATCGACGGCAAAACCGGCCTGTTTTTTGATAAACAAACTGTTAAAAGTTTGGTACCCGCCCTCGAAACTGCACTCACTAAGTCATTCAAGTACGACGCAATTTCTGAAAGCGCCAAACAGTTCTCGGTTGCCGAGTTTAGCCGCAACACCCAAGAGTTTATTACACAGGCTCTAGCTAACAAGTAACTTATTCGGGCTTTTTAACCAGTACCTGGGTCCATGGCAGCGGGCTTTTGACCGTCTGTGGTTTGGTAAAGTTCTTGGTCATGAACTTCTTCAGCGTCAGCTTACTCCAGTGGTTGAGATGGCCTGGCGTGTTACCTAGGTCTTTGAGGTACTTACCACGGCTCATGTTGAGTGCCCGCCAAAGTGGCTCACGTGGCACACCTAAAATCAGGTAGCCACCCGGCTTCAGGACGCGCTGTATTTCAGCCAATGCTAGGTCTGGATAGTCGAGGTGTTCAAGTACTTCGAGCAAAAAGACGACGTCAAAAGTGCCGTTTTTGTGCTTTAGTTCGTAAACACTTTCTTGGGTGACTTTAACGTCGGGGTTCAGTTTTTGGGCTTTGGGAACCAGAGATTTAACATATTCAGAAGCCTGAAGCTGCACGTTCTCAGGCAGCATGGCGCGTAGGCGCTGCGTAGAATAGCCTTCGCCACAGCCAAGCTCAATTGCTTTGCCGGTGGTGACGCCCGAGGCTTTTACCAATTCAGCAACAGAGGTAAAGTAACCATCAAGCAGGCGAGCGCCAACTTTTCCACTACCTTCTTCGGTGTACTTATGGCCAAAGTCTTCGACTTCTGGCGTTGCCTTTAAATCTGCTTTGTTGATGCGCTGCTTGGTCTGGGCCACAAACTGTCCTCTCTGTTAGGGTGTATCAAATGCTTTGTTTTATTCTAGAGTGTTTACGGTCACGGTACAATACGCTGCCACGGCAGCAGGCTTTGCAGTAGCTCACGCACCAACACGGCATTATGCCGGATTAATGTGCGCCTCAGGATGGTATCGTTTGGGTCTGGGGCAAAAATCTCTTGGGCGACCAAGCTGGCACCAATTGCCTGCGCCCGGAGCACGCTAAGTGCTGCTTCGTTGGCCTCAAGCGGAAACTCACCATCTGCTGCATACTTGGCCAGCAGCAGGGCGTCTGGTGGGGCGTTGTTATACAAAATGTAATCGAGCTGGCCCTTGCCTACATAACGCTCGACCGTTATCGCGTAGTCAGCTGCCGACCAGCCGTCGGTTTGGCCTGGCTTATTAACAAGATTGGTTACCATGACTTTTGTGGCCTTGGAGGCTTTAATGGCTTCTGCTACGCCACCGACTGCGAGTGTAGGAACTAGTGAGCTATACAAGTTACCTGGTGCAATGACGATCATTTCGGCTTCTATAAAAGCTTGGCTTGCTTTGTCGGATATCTGGGCCGGTGGATCAAGCTCTACCCGTGGGTTATCCGATGTAATTGCATGCTTATCAATTACGCTTTGGCCCGACAGCGTCTGGTCACCATCATGCATGACTAGTTTGTAGTTTTCGAGGCTAACGGGTACAACTCGACCGTGAATATTAAGGAGTTCGCTGGCAACCTCGACGGCTTCGGCAAAGTTGCCGTGCTGCTTTTCGAGTCCTGCCAGTATAATGTTGCCGAGCGACTGGTTTTTAAAGCTGCCCTCGCTAAAGCGGTAGTTAAAGACATCGCGCATTTTTGGCGTTTCGCTGAGGGCTACAAGGCACTGGCGGACATCGCCGGGTGGCAGCACACCGAGTTCATCACGCAGCATACCGGTTGAGCCACCGTCATCGCACATATTGACCACGGCCGTAAGATTGGGGGTGAGCAGCTTGAGTTCTTGGAGCAGCGTAAAGCTGCCTGTCCCACCGCCAACCACGACTACGTTTGGCTCAAGTTCGCTCATTATTAGTCGCTCCGGCGCTTGGCAAAGTCCTGGGCCGCCAAGGCAATAAATTTCCGCTGTGATTCCATCAGTTCCGTAGGGAGTTGCTCGATATCATAAAATGTTCCAACGGCTGATTCGCCAGATACTTCAACCCAATAAATCTGTGCCTGCTCGGCACCGCGCTTGCTGTGATGGAACATACTGCCAACATAATGTGGATCACCAGTAGACGTTCCCTGTAGCTCGTCTTTTAGGATACGATCAAAAGCTGCCCAGCTGTCTTGCTGGCCGTCACTGGCATCTGTGGCGCGGATGACGGTGCCGGGCGTGTGCTCCATGCCCGGAAAAATCGGGTCATTAGCTGGACGCCTAATTAGTAAAACTTGGATGCTATCACCTTGCCTGCGTAGTGGCACAAACTCGACAATTGGCAGCGCCACAATCCGGGCAACTTGCTCAAAAATTGGGTAGGGCAAAAAGCCGGGCTCGAATTGTTTGAGCTGGTCGGCGAGGTTTTGAATATCTTGGTCGTCCATTTAAGCTGCCAGTCTATTAAGTAATTGTTCTATATAGCCGCCGGGTGCAGTCGCTTCTTTAACCAGTTGGTCGGCCCGGTCTTGGCTGCCGGCGTTGCTATAAACCCGGAACTGCGGCGCATTGCCGGATGGGCGCAGATGGATGACATCGCCGCTTGAGAAACTGAGGCGTAGGCCGTCGGTAATGTCTAGGCCGGTGAGCGTACCTAGCAGGCTGCCAGCAAAAACGCTTTCAGCTAGGCTCTGCATGGCTGCTTGGTCGCTGGCAATGGCGCGGTAAGGCTGGATGGCTTCATCGGTGCTGTTGACCAGCCCCGCGCTGGTGTAACGGGCTGGTAGGGCTGCAAACAGTTCTGCAACCGTCTGGTTGCTTTGCAGGGCCGCTAAGAGGGCGCAGATGATTGGCAGGACGGCGTCGCGGGTTGGTAGGACCTCAAGGGTCTGGCCATTAACCTGTACTGGTGTGCCGAGCAAGAAGCCGCCATTAACTTCCCACGAAACACGGGGGGTTAGTGCTGGATCGGCGGCGTTCATGGCAGCAATAACGTAGGGCGAACCAATTTTGGTGTGGACGAGTTCAATACCCTTTTCTGCACAGTAAGTATCGGCGGCATCGTTGGCGCTAATTGGCAGGGCTGCAAATTTGGCACCCAAGTAGTCTGCCACCACACAGCCAAGCACATCGCCATTATGGAACCGGCCTTCTGCATCAATCACAAATGGGCGGTCGCTGTCGCCATCGGTAGAAATAATTGCAAAGTTGCCTGGGTAGGTAGTGGCAAATTGCTTAAATAGGGCTTTGTCTTCGTCGGTAACGTTCTCGGTGTCGATTGATACGAAAGTATCTGAGCGTTCCACGGGCACGACATCGGCGCCAAGCTCCGTGAAAAGTTTTACGATCAGGTCGCGGCCAACAGCGCTGTGCTGGTACATAATAATTTGCTTGCTGGCAAATGGCCGGTCGTTAAAGACGCTTTTGTAGCGGTCTAGGTAAACCTGCTCAGGTTCCGGGTTAACTGCCGGAACTGCTGGTAATTCTTTGAGGCTGCCATTGTCACCAAAGTTGCTGCCGGCCTCTTGGCTATAGGCTTCTTGGCGCACCGCGGCAACTTGCTGCTTCATGCCTGCCTCGTCAGTTTTTAATAACTCGCCAGCGGTCTTATAAAACTTAATGCCGTTACGGTCAGCCGGGATATGGCTGCCGGTGACCATGATGCAAGGTGCACCCTTTTGCTGGGCGTAAAAGGCGACGGCCGGAGTTGGCAGCAGGCCGCAGTTAACAACTTGTAAGCCAGCGTCGGTAATCGCTGCCACCATCACGGCCATAATGCGTGGTGTACTCTGGCGCAAATCACCACCGAGGTAGATGGTTGCACCAGCACTTAGGCTGTCTGTTTTCTGCAGGTACTTTAAGAAACCAAATGCGTTAATGTAACACTCTAGGTCAGTCATATCGGTAACCAGGCCGCGCAAGCCTGAGGTACCAAAGGCAAGTTCAACTGGTTCGTAAGTTAGCGAGTTGCGAACGGTCATTATTTAGCAGCAAGCCGTTTACTAATGTCACCGACTTTTTGTGACATATCTTTGCGAGTGACCAGAATGCCGTCAGGGGTATTAATAACGATGCAGTTGTCTAGGCCGATGACCGCGATTGGCTTGTCTTCGTGGTTTTCGATGAAAGTGTTGTTAACCTCTTCTGTTTCGACTTTACCAAGAATACTATTGCCAACTTCGTCGGTCGCAACGGCTTTGGCAATGTCAGAAAACGAACCAAGGTCCATCCAGTCAAATGAAGCGGGAACGACAAGCAAATCTTTAACTTTTTCGATCAGGGCATAGTCGATAGAAATGTTTTCAAAGCCTAGGTAGGTCTCTACGTAAGCCTCGCTGTTTTCTGCAGCTTGCAGCTTGTTGTAGTTTTCTAACAGGTCCGGCGCAAACTGTTCCATATTCTTGAGGAAGGTATTGGCGGTGGCCACAAAGTAGCTACAGTTCCAGAGATAATTACCACTTTGGAGGTACTGCTGAGCAACATCGTGCGATGGCTTTTCTTTAAAGTCGGTTACGGCGTAGACAAACTGGTCTTTGTTAACCACCTCGCCTTTTTGAATATAGCCAAAACCGGTAGCCGGGTGATCTGGTTCAACCCCGACAAGTACAATTTTGCCCTCTTCTTTGGAAATGTTACCAGCAACTTCAAACGAATGCTCAAATCCAGCAACGTCACGAATGTAGTGGTCGGCGGCCATAAAGGCGATTGGCTCGTCGTTGTCGCAGCAGCCGGCTATGTACTCCAGGCCGGCAACAATACAGTTGGCTGTATTACGGCGGGCGGGCTCAATAATAAAGGCCGTGTCGTCCAGTTCTGGTAGTTGGTCTTTAACATGATGGGCGTGGCTGGCTTCAGTTAAAACAAACACTTTGGTGCCAATGCGTTTTGCCCGGTCATAGGTGTTTTGTAGCAAGGACCGCTCATCGCCGTTGATCTTTAATAAGTGCTTTGGATAGTCTGGTGTAGACAGGGGCCACAGTCTGGTTCCCGAGCCACCAGCAATAATAACTACAATCATCACGCTCCCTCTAATTCCTGCTTAGTATATAATGAATGGACGTAATTTGGGAGTTTTTATGGCCGATAATATAGCGCTAGACCTTGGTGCCGAGCCTTCAAAAGAAGTCGTTTTTACTGAAGTTGCCCAATATATGTCCGAGTTGGGGTTGCGGGCTACAGCCGTCGATTCCGAGCGCCCTTGGGGTGGTTTCTACGTTATTGATGAGTCTTTGACGGGTGCTTTTATCGATCTCTATTTCCCTGAGTTTCCCAGGGACCAGATTTCCAAGTATGGCAACAAACTCAGCCCTAAATTGCTTATTGTCGCTCCTGAAAAGCGCCTGTCTTGGCAGTATCATGACCGACGTGCTGAGCTTTGGAAAGCTATTTATGGCCCCGTTGGCTATATAGTGAGTGAAACTCAGGAGCAAGGCATCGTCTTGCAGCTGGCCGCTGGTGAAACCATACAATTTGATCCACGCATATACCACCGCCTCATCGGCCTTGAGGGTTGGGGCGTGGTCGCCGAAATCTGGCAGCATAGCGACCCATCCAACCCATCTGATGAGCTGGACATTGTGCGGGTTGAGGATGATTTCGGCCGTTAGTTAATAGTAGCTCGCAATATTGCACAAATACCCTTATTCTGGTAATCTAGTAAGTGATCCATTGAAAAATAAACATATGAAAAAGAGTCACAAAAAGCAATCTAAAAAGCTCCCCAAAGTCTTGTTTTTATGTCTTTTGACAGCAGCTTTGCTGGTTATAGTCGGGCTTATATGGGCAAAACACCAGCACACTAGCCAGCCGAAGGTTACATCCGGGGCTTTCATAGACAACACCCCAGCAACGCCAGCTGATAACCTTGATAATGAGAAGAGGAAAAGTAGTAGCCCTTCTTCGACGCCTACAACGAAGCCTGAAGGCTCACTTGATATTACTATAACCCGAGCTAGCGCAGATTCACAGGCAAAAAAGGTGTACGTTGGAACAATTGTAAGCGGCACAGACAGCGGTACGTGTATTCTTACATTCAAGCACAGTGGCTATGCAGACGTAGTAGTTGAGAATTCGGTCGAACGTCAAAACAATGCCTATGTATGCCCCAACTTCACGGTTAGCTTTGACCAGTTCCCAGTTAGTGGTGACTGGACAGTATCTGTCAATCTCTCCAACGCGACATCATCAAAAACTGCTGTATGGCCGAATCCGATCACAATTAACCAGTAAAGGACATTCGTTAAAATATAGTTATGCTTAAGAAGTTACTCGGCCTACTGGCAATAGCAATCACCATAGCGTCTCCGTTTGGGACGTTGGTTGGCCACGCTTCAGCGATTTCAGGGGGCAACTTTAATGCCGGCCACATAATTGACGATAATATCTTTACAAATTCTTCCTCAATGTCGACAGCCGACATTCAGAATTTTCTCAATAGTAAGGTTCCAAATTGTGATACGTATGGTGCGCAGCCTACTTCTCATCCTAATGGGTCTGGCGGATACTACACTCGTGCGCAGTGGGGCTCAATGAGCAGTAACCCCACACCTTTCACTTGTTTAAAAGATTACGTTGAGAATACTTCCACCCTACAAAATAACTTTAAAGACCCAACTACGCCAGTGCCAGGAGGTGTAAGTGCCGCCCAAATCATTTATGACGCGGCCAAAAAATACGCTATCAACCCACAGGTAATTCTTGTTACGCTCCAAAAAGAACAAGGACTGGTTACTGATGACTGGCCATGGTATGTCCAATACAAAAGTGCTATGGGGTACGGCTGCCCGGATACTGCGGCTTGCGATAGTAAATACTATGGCTTTTATAACCAAGTTGCCAGCGCTGCTTACCAGTTCCGTTATTACCTCGATCACCCGAATGCCTTTAATTATTGGGTTGGCAACAACTACATAAAATACAGCCCAACGAGTGGCTGTACTGGCTCCAATGTGACAATTATTAATCCAGCGACTGCGGCGCTTTATATTTACACTCCGTACCAGCCAAACGCCTCAGCACTGGCCAATACAAACGACTCGTCTGCCGGTGGCACCGGTGACAGCTGCGGAGCTTACGGTAACCGTAACTTCTGGTGGTACTTCACTAAGTGGTTTGGTAGCACGCTTGGAAGTTATAGTTGGTATACGAATGGTTACAAACTACTCGATCAGACTGGTAGCTATTATATTGATCCAGGGCAGCTAAAGCCTGGCGAAAAGTACTTAGTCGACCTGGCTGTAGTTAACACCGGTACGGCAGTATGGTCAAATACCGGTTACATGCCTGTACGCTTAGGAACCACCAACGGTCAGGGTCACAATAGTGTTTTTTGTGATAGTAGTTGGATTGCATGTTCGCGTCCTGCTGGACTTAGAGAGTCGACAGTATCACCAGGCGAGACTGGTCATTTCAACTTTCTAATCCAGGCACCTTACATACCGGGATCCTATCGAGATTACTTCAAGCCCTTGGCTGAAAATTTTGTCTGGACAAATGACAGCGATCAGTCACTAGGAATACAGGTAGTTAACCCGGGGAGCTATTCATGGTACACGAATGGTTACAAACTACTCGATCAGACCAGTAGCTACTATGTTGATCCAGGGCAGTTAACGACAAATACCCGGTACTACGTTGACATTGCTGTCATTAATACTGGATCTGCAACATGGTCTAATAGCGGTGCCACCCCTGTGAGATTTGGTACCACTAATAGCCAAGGGCATGCAAGTGCCTTATGCGATAGCACCTGGTTGTGGTGTGGGCGCCCTGCTACACTCAGGGAGACAACCGTGGCTCCTGGACAAACAGGTCATTTTAACTTTTATATTAAAACCCCTTCGACTCCTGGCCAATTCAGAGAATACTTCAAGCCATTAGCCGAAAATTACGCGTGGACTGCTGACAGCAACCAATCCCTAGGCATTATTGTTAGATAAGTGTGCTCTTCGCATATAAGCACCGGCTCGTTTGGCTATTCTAAGCCCTTCACTTTGTCCAGAATATTTTTATTATGCTTCTCTCGTTTAGCTTCAAGGACTGCTATCTTTCGGGCAAGTCGAATTATTTTTGCACTCTCATCTTGACGATGCATATAGTTTGTCAGTGAGGTTGCCAAGAAAGCAACCGTCAGGCCATAGAGCAACAAATCTGCACCTCGTCCCACACCCACTGCATGCGCAAGACTGTCTATAATTTGCGGTGCGGCAATGGAACTTATAGCAAAAAGTAACAAGAAAAGCGTTGCTAATTTACTCCATGCTTGGCCACGAGTGGTTGTACTCTGATTTAAAAACCATAGTAGAAGCACAATAATCCCAGCGATCAATATTACTCTAATTATCACCGTCGAGTCCTGCTCAATAAAACATCCATTAAAATATTCACAGAGTTAAGTAAGGGCTGGCCTTTACTTCTTGAATAATCTGTATAGCTGATAGTTACAGCCGTCTCCATATATTTCCAGTCTCCTCTACCCATCTTATCGACAATTTCAGAAGCATGAGCCATGCCCGGCATATTAATATCAATCTTTTCAGCAAATTTTCTATTAAAAACACGAAGACCATTGTGCGCGTCAGTAAGTCTGACTCCACTAAATAGGTTCGTAAATTGGATTGCTAGCTTTAGTACAAGTTTTTTGACTAGCGTTATGTTAACCGCCTCACCCAAAAATCGAGAACCAACTACTATGTCAACTTTGTTATTTTTTAATATTTCGATCATTTTTACTACATCTTTGATGCTATGCTGCCCATCGGCATCAAAAGTTACGAAGTACTTAATACCTGGGATTTGCAGAGCAAAATCTATTCCTGTCTGCAACGCTGCCCCTTGGCCCATATTTATTGGGTGTCGAACAAGCAAAGCGCCTGTTTTCATAATTTCTGCTACTGAATTGTCTCGACTACCATCATCGATACAAACAACTGTCGAAAAATTATTTAGAACTGTATTTAGAACGGTCTTTAGAACGGGGCCTTCGTTATAGACTGGTATGATAAAAGCTACCTCAGTTTGCATACATCTATTCTAGCAGGAACCAAGTGATCAACCATCTACTTAACTCCAGTTTATTTTATCTATTACCTAAATAGGTTTATTAATAGCACGCCCGATAATATTAAGAGTAAACTGATAATTTTTATAAGGCTTAGTGCCTCATTAAAAAATATGACTCCTGAGGCAAATATTAGCACTGAGGTAACACCAATGGTAACAGGATTCAAAAAGGTTAAATCATACTTAGTTAAAAGGGTAGCGTAGAGCAGAAAGCTTAAACCATATAGAAAAAAGCCAAGCAGTGAGACTATAGAAAGTTTGAAATCCAGGATCGGAAGCGTGAGGATTGCATTGTGTGATGCTTGGCTCCCCAATTTTATCAGCACCATGCCCGCAGACGTAAAGAGAAAAAAGCCTATAAACGTAAGAAGATTGATCATTTATTACCCGCCTTAACGCTATCGACTATTGATTGCATGTAACCCACGGTTCTTTTGCCAGACAGGCCGTTGATACTGGCTTCAACATTTTTTCCGCTCTCCACAGAGTCGATGAATTTCTTCATAACAACATCATGGCCATATAACAAATTGCCACCCATCATCTTTACGCCGTTTTTTATAAAACCAGCCCAATATTGAAAAGTTGCCCGCCACGAGTTCTTTAATATGTCTACCGCGTAATGCTCGTTATCTGTTGGAAGGACTATTAGTATGTCCTTGAATAGGTCGTAGAACGCTATCTTCTTTTCTCCGCACACAACGAAATACCATTCACAAATAGGCGAATCAAAATTCAGAAATATGTTTGCTGGGTACTTCCCCGCTTTGAGTGAAACGCTTAATAGCGTTGGGGTGTTATCTTTCTTTTCAGAGCCAGGGTGAGCGAAAGAGCTTTCAATATTTAAAGGTCCTCCAAATTTTTCTAACAGATACATGAAGTGAGGTGCTTCATCGTAAAATAATCCCAGAGGCAAATCGTTATACCACTCGGGCAGTCTGCGGTTTCTGTTTGTAAGCTGAAACTCGTAAAAAGAAACCAGGCTACCAATATCACCTTTGTCGATAATTTTCTCTAGCTTCTGCATACCTGATGTATATTGAAAATTATGCATGACGCAAAATTGCTTCTGTTTTTGTTCAGCAAGTGCGATTAGCTTATCAGCCTCGTCTTCGTTCATTGTCATTGGCTTCTCGACGAGAACATGCTTATTATTCAGCAACGAAGCCTCAGCAATTGCAAAGTGATCTCTGGGAGGTGCGCCTATTGCGACTGCGTCAACAGTCTGGAACCAGTCGCATTTTTTTAGATCTTCATAAAACGAGCCGCTACTAACAAGTAGTGAATTAGCTATGTTATGTTTTTTGAGCGTCCGCTCTATGTTCTTACTCTTTACCCCTACTACTCCTACTATCTCAACGTTTTTAATTTTTTTTAACGCCGGAATATGCCTGGTATTAGATATGTTGCCCCCGCCTATAATTGCTACTCGTACTGTCTTCATTTTATTCCATTGTTAGGCTATTAATTTCTCGATCAACCTCTTTTGCTACGACATCCCAGTTAAAAGTCTCCTCGGTTCTATGTCTTAACTTATCTGCAAGTTCTTTTCTCATACGGGAATCTACGATTAGCTCTTGAATAGCCTTTTGTAAACTCTCCGTGCTGCCGTCGACAATTATACCATGGCGTTCATCTATAATTACCTCTTCAGTGCCTCCTCTAGGAGTAGCAATCACAGCACATCCCATTAGGCCAGCTTCAAGGATAGATGTTGGCAAACCTTCAGGATATAGTGACGGATGTACAAATATATCGGTTCGTTTAAGCAAAGAGATTACGTGCTCAAAATCTAACTTACCTAAAATATCAATGGAGGAGTCGTTGTGGTTTCGCTTTATGGTCTCTAGTAACGCACCGTCTCCTGCGATAACCATCTTCATCCTAAGCTTAGGGTTTTTCTTCTTTATCTCCACGAATGCTTCTAGCAGATTCATTATGCCTTTTTCTTTAATTAAACGCCCTGCATAAGTGATAACTACTTCGTTACCCGAATATTTATCAACATAATAATCATTGGCTATTTTTTTGTCGGCCGTATCAACAGCATTGTAAAAGACACCGCTGGCATGAATAGAAAAATGCTCTAGCCAGACATTACATTTTTTTGACACACCATAGAATCTATCCACATAATGTTTTAGCCGGTATGTCAGCAGATGCTCATACACCAACCCGATGTAGTCAAGCCAGCGATTATTCACTGTGAAGTGATTCGTCCCATGTTCTATGAGCATGACCGGACGACCAAGCCCTTTTCCAATCTTGGCACCGACAAAGCTCGTAAGGTGAAACCTGGTGTTTACGATATAGTAGTCGATTTTTTCGTTCTTAACCTGGCTGATTAGTTCTTTGTATTCCGCATTAGTTTTTGGCATTGGGTACCTATCCTTGGCCAACTTATGGATTGGGAGTCTGTACAAGCTACGATTTCCGATTTTTTCATGGTTTATTAGGTCGTTAGAATTGGAAGTTACTATCACAATATTATAACCGAGCTTTTCTAGGGCTCCAGATAGCTTGTCGGTATAGCGCTCCACGCCTCCTAAATGTGGAGGATAATACCCTGTGAATATGCCGATCTTTTTTCTATTGGCCAAGCTACCTTTCCCCATGAATACCCGCTCCTCTATTCAGTGATAAGCTTAGGAGAATCGCCAAATACCGATCTCAAGTAGTTGGCCGAAGCTCCATCTGTGACAATATAATAAGCAATGTGCTTGCTTGCTGCGACCACAATACAATCACGCACAGCATTAACAAGTCGCTGCTGTTCAATTTGGCCACCGATACCATACGCAAGAATACTGAACTGCTTACTAAAACAGCTGGAGCTCCTGGAGTCATTTAAAGACAAGGTTGCATCTGTAGATTGATAGTGATTTGTCATAGCGTTTGCCCATAATGCTGGCTCTATATGTGCAAATAATCGGTCCCCTTGAGCATCATAGTGCAAAATTGTAACATTAAAGTCTGTGATCTTGTTATCGCTACCGAGATTCGTAATAAGTTTTACGTCGCTGACAAAATATGGTGGCTTGCCAACACCGCTTGTATCTCGGAACATCCCACGAATCTCCTGAAAAGGTTGGGGAATAAGTGCAATGGTACCAATTAACAAGAAACTCATAACTGTGAAAGACCAAAATGCCTGTAAGAGTCTTGGCAGATCTGAACGACTTAAAACTCGAGTTACAATTACCGTTGTCGTGATTAAGCAAAGCATCTCAAGTACAATGGAGCTTTTAATAAAGTAGTAATGAGCCTCTCCTAAAGTAAACAGCTGCCACGCTAGGAAACTGGCTGCCAGCAGAACATATGGTGCCATAACTATGACAAAACGTCGGGCAAGGCCTGTAACGTTAGTCATAACCACATAGGACATGGCGGCCAGCCCTACTAAAAGGAGTGGGATGTTATAACTCGTAATCGCACCACCATAATTTATCGATTGACTAGTAGTTACTGAGTACTTAGTCTGAAAGTACAGTGTTATTAGGTTAAGAATGGCAAATGCCGCTACTGGTAAGTTTGCGCGTACGAAATCACGGTTGATCGTACGAGGGAAGCTTAGTACGAACAACAGGCCAGCGGTAATCAGAACAGGCAATGCAAAAAGCGTCCAGCTAAAGGAAGCTCCAAATCCAAGCAATAAAAAGGCACTAAATGGCCATGTATAGGTAGCCCAATTCTTTGCATATTTATCCCTTACCCTGAATAAGACATCGTTTTCAAGAACATACATGGTCGCGAACAGCAGACTGCCGCAAACATAAAAATAATTTGTATAGCCTTCGTTAATAAATAGGAGTAAGTACAGGGGGGTCATTGCCATCCCTAGTACTAGGCTTACTGTTACGTAGGCAAGTTTGTCGGGCCTTGCATCAAAACACTTCTCGAGCAAAAAGAAACCAAAGTAAACGATCGTAAAACCAAGAAGCAGCGCCAGAACTACGTACTGCGCGGCATACATAGCAACATGGGACTTCCAACTAATGTTATTTATCTCTCCGATAGCTGCGTTCTCAATAAAAGCTGTTGTGATGTGAAAACCAGAAGGATAGTAAGTACCTGAATGATAGTGTAGATTTTGTGCCGTAGCGTACCCTGAAATACTTGCAAAATGAACGACCGAATCCGTAATCTGGGTTCCAGCAATAGTAGCGATTCGTTCTGTAGCTTTATTCCCGCTTAAAATTGGGGTAAAGCATAGCATCAGAAAGCTACATGCCATAACTACAAGGGCATCTTTGAAGCTAAAAAGCTGAAAAGCACGATATCTGTTAAACCGGCCAAAGAGCCAAATAAATCCGATCACAATAGCACCAAGCAATACTGCGATGTATTTAAATTTTCCACCTGGATACGTTAGAAACTGCACTGTTGATGCAACTTGAATCAATGCATATAGGAAAAAAACGGCGGCGGTTACTCGGCTAGCCCAACTGCTGAATACACTAGGAAATGGCAAGAAAATAGCGAGCGCCAGCAACGACATAACGACAAGGGGTAATCGAAGACCTACCAGATAAAGTAGTACACCGACAGATAGTGCTATCGTTGCAATAACTTTAGGTTTGTAACTGTTCTTCAATAAGTTTTTGGCTATCATTTTGTTACCCTAAAAAGAACGTAGCGTGTATCCTCATACTGTTTATCTAGTAAATGGTAAACATTACTTACTGCACCTGGTTTAGTTACCATTAACTGTTTATCGAGCAATACGTAGCGAATGCCTCTGTGCTGCAACTTGCTAACATCTGCCGTATCAAAATTCACATAGTCGGCATAGTCTTCTAAGTAGTGTGGTGGTGTGTAGCCGCTGTAGCCATTAAATATATTCTTATTATCATAGCCCGCCCATAGCACTGTTTCGGGACGAGCAAACTCAATTGCAGTGCCTGGATAGTTCGTTGATTGTAGAACGACTATGTCATTGACCTCTTTGTGGTCTTTGATATAGGTGTAGACCGGCGGTATATGCAAATTATAAAAGTTGGGGTTGGTGCCAAGATTAATCATCTGGAACGGCATGAGTTCTATGAAACCAACGAGCAATACCAGCCCAGTGATGATGCTTTTAGTCCTATTGGTCCAGCCAGCCCTTTGCAATGCAATTGCCAGATATGCAAGCGAGCAGCAAAGTACCAGGAGCAGCAGTACACTCGCCCGGCCAATTGCCCGGATGAACGAAAGCTGCGGCAAGAACTTGTCGACTAAAATATACGGCAACGGTATTGCCAGGCCGACCCCGCTTGCCAGTTGTGCATAGCTATAAGAACCTTTTAGCTTGAGCAGTGGCCCGAGCGATACGATGAATCCAACAAGACCAACAACATTTAGAGTAAGAATCTCCTTGTACTCACGGAGCCGTTCAGCATTAAGCTTTCGGGCTTTAAATGATGATGCCAACACCAGGAGGGCCACGGTGTAAAGTACCAATCCGTGATATGACATACTGTCGATATTGTAGGCGTTGTGTGGGGCACTTGGCCTGAGCTTGTAGTACAGTTTTCCGGCAATAGTACCGTCGTATGGCGATACATAGTCTGCCACACTGCTCGAATACAGTGCCTGGTCGGCTATACCGAACGTTGCTCGATTTGTCTTTGAAAACTTAACGTACTGTACGGCTAATGGTAGCGTGGCTAAGACTGCAAGCGTCACAACAGCTCCGACTTTCAGTAGTTGCCTCCATTCTGTTAAGCGTAATAGGCCACGCATCAGCATAAATACACCTAAACCAATTAGCAAGAACACCATCTGATACCAAGATGCATAGAACTGATAGACGAGCACGGCGAATAGTCCGATTAGAAAGCGCCGGGAGTTACTCCCAAAATATTTTAATACCAGTAGGAGGGCCAGTGGCAAGCAGAAGATGCTGAGGTTTTGCAGATGCCAAATGGCAGACATTTTAAACGGCGCAAATTCAAAAATTAATCCAGCGGCGATCGAAAGTGCTTCGTTACCCTTGCTCAAATACTTGACCAAGAAGTACGTAAAAAGACCTCCGAGTAAGAAACTAATAATCGTCCATAGGTTATAAGAAAACAGTGGATTATGGTTTATCAGATATAGTGGCAATGTGAGCAGTCCGGCAGATAACTGGGTCTCCGAATAGAGCATGGTCTGCTTATGCGGAAAATAAATATTCCCATCTACGTAGTTTGGACAACTCTGGCGAAGAATACAGTGCTGGTCGCGCGCCAGTGTCCAGGCATTAAACATGGCGTCACCACCAGGGCTATACGAATCAAGACGGATAACCAGTGGCCAAAAGAATAGTAGGGTTGCAAAAATAATTATTGAAAGCCCAAGCCAGTTTCGTCGGAGGGCGTGCAGCATCCATGCAGCTTTGAGTTTTACCACGTCAGCCAGTGCCAGGGTTGTTTTTTGTTTAGGCTGCTGGCGCTTGGTTGTTGCCATCAATTAATTACCGACGTTGAATCGGATGATTTCCCAGATCGCTTTCAGGCCATCACGATAGCCAATCTTCTTGCCTTCTTCTTTACTGCGGCCATAGTAGCTAATGCCTATTTCGTAAACAGCAACTTTACTTTTAGCGATACGGGCAGTTATCTCCGGTTCAAAACCAAAACGTTTTGCTTTCAAGTCTTTTGCTAGCCTCCGTGCAAGGTCGCCTCTGATCATCTTGTAGCATGTTTCCATATCGGTTAAGTTAAGCCCTGTAAAAATATTGGAGAGCATTGTCAGGAATTTATTAGCAACCTGGTTACGGTAATAAATAATGCGGTGTGGTTCGCCACCAATAAAACGTGAGCCATACACGACATCAGCCTGCCCGCGTTCGATCGGATATAATAACCTTACGTATTCTTGTGGGTCGTATTCAAGGTCAGCATCTTGCACGACCATAACATCACCGGTTGATTCTAGGATACCGCGCCTAAGTGCAGCTCCTTTACCCTGGTTAGTTTCTTGAAAAATCAGTTTGATAGACTTGTCTTTTGCGGCAAGTTTTTTCAATATTTCTCGTGTACCGTCTTTTGAACCGTCATCGACAATGAGGATTTCTTTTTTAGTTGCGCCCAAATCAACGAGCTTGATCTCTCTCAATATTTCTTCAATTGTTGCCTTTTCGTTATAGCATGGTATAACAATAGAAAGCAGCTTGGCTTTACCCATAAGATCCTCGTCATTTACTTATGGTTGTATGCTACCATATGGAGCATATGGTTGCATACATCAAGAGCCTTGTGGGCGATCTTCTACAGATTGATTTTGTGCGTTTCTGCTTGGTTGGCGCGAGCGGTTTTACTATAAATTTCATTCTTCTTACTTTGTTATACAAGCACCTTGGCTTGCATGCTTTCGTAGCCCAACTGATCAGTGGTGAGGTCGCATTGTTTAGCAACTTCATGCTGCACCATCATTGGACCTACAATAAGAAAAACGTCGTGAAGTCAATCAAGCAACTCCTTTGGCAGTTCCATGCCACTTCCTGGATTGCAATTTTAGGCAGCGCATTGATAGTAAGTGTTTGCATCCATACACTACATCTTAACTACATCTTGGCACTTGTTATAAGCTCTGTGATTGCGCTGGCCTGGAATTTTCTCTGGAGCAAGTATTATATATGGAAGCACCACTTAGATTAGTTAATATTAGGGAGACTGCATGAAAATAGCTGTTATTGGAACTGGGTACGTAGGCTTGGTGACCGGTACTTGCTTTGCCGAGGCGGGCAATGAAGTTACCTGCATTGATATTGACGCCTCTAAGGTGGCAAGTATGCAAAAGGGTGTAATCCCCATTTATGAACCAGGCCTTGAGGAACTATTCCGTCGAAACATTCAGGAAGAACGTTTAACATTCACAACTGAGCTGGCTGCTGGTATTGAAGGTTCTGAGATAATTTTCTTAGCACTACCGACACCACCCGGAGAAGATGGCTCTGCTGACTTAAGTTATATACTTGATGTTTCTGAAAAGCTGGGGTCACTTCTTAAAACCTATACCGTGATCGTCGATAAAAGTACGGTTCCCGTAGGAACCGCTGAAAAAGTCCATACAACGATTAAACAAAGTCAGGGCACCGATTTTGACGTAGTCTCCAACCCTGAGTTTCTGCGGGAAGGCTTTGCGGTTGCCGATTTCATGAAACCTGACCGTGTCGTCATTGGGACATCATCTGAACGAGCAAAAGAAGTTATGAACCGACTTTATAAGCCTTTTTTGATGCAGGGCAACCCCATTCTTTTCATGGATGAACGCTCTGCTGAAATGACAAAATACGCCGCTAATTCGTTCTTGGCGACTAAAATCTCCTTTATGAACGAAATCTCAAATCTCTGTGAAAAACTTGGTGCCAACGTTGATGATGTACGCCTTGGTATTGGTTCAGATGAGCGAATTGGTAAGCGTTTTCTTTTCCCTGGAATTGGCTATGGGGGAAGTTGTTTCCCAAAGGATGTCATGGCCCTACAGTATGCATCTGATGAAGTCGGCTACAAATTTAAGATTCTCTCGGCCGTTACTGAAGTAAATAAACTTCAAAAGCATGTACTCATAGAAAAAGTAAACAAGTATTACGATAAACAACTCGCTGGTAAAAAATTCTGTTTGTGGGGCCTAGCCTTTAAGCCTGATACTGATGACGTTCGCGAAGCGCCGGCTTTTGAGATTATCGATGCTTTGATATCGGCCGGGGCTAGTGTTTGTGCTTTTGACCCGGAGGCAGTAAGTAATACTAAGCTCCGTTATCCCAATACTACTCAACTAAGTTTCTCTGAAGGACCTTACGAAGCTTTGGCTGGCTGTGATGCACTGCTGATTGCAACTGAATGGTCAGAGTTTCGAACTCCTGATTTTGCAAAACTGCGTAGCAACCTCAAGCATCCTGTCATTTTTGATGGTCGAAATATCTATGATTTAGATACAATGAAAGCACATGAGTTTTACTACGAGAGTATTGGCCGTCCAGCCGTAACAATAAAGGAGCCTACGAATGTCTAAGAGAATATTGGTCACCGGGGGAGGAGGTTTTATTGGCTCACATCTGTGCAAACGGTTGCTTGATGAAGGCAATGAAGTACTTTGTGTTGATAATTTTTTTACTGGGCAGCGCAAGAACATTCATGCCCTGCTTAGCCATAAAAACTTTGAGCTTTTGCGTCATGACGTTACCATGCCTTTATTTGTTGAGGTCGATCAAATTTATAATCTTGCCTGTCCTGCTTCACCAGTTCACTATCAATTTGACCCGGTTCAAACCACAAAAACCAGTGTTCTTGGTGCCGTCAATATGCTAGGCTTGGCCAAACGTTTGAAAATTCCTATCCTTCAAGCATCGACAAGTGAGGTTTATGGCGACCCTGATGTGCATCCCCAACCAGAAAGCTATTGGGGCAAGGTAAATCCTATTGGTATCCGCTCTTGTTATGATGAAGGTAAGCGCTGCGCAGAAACACTGTTCTTTGACTATTACCGCCAATCAAAGGTTGATATCAGGGTAGTGCGCATCTTCAATACTTATGGTCCTCAAATGAATCAACATGATGGCCGCGTTGTTTCAAACTTCATCGTTCAGGCCCTGCAAAGCCAGGATATAACAATCTATGGCGATGGCTCACAGACTCGGAGTTTCCAATACGTTGACGACTTGGTAGAAGGCATGATCCGCATGATGAATAATCAAGACGGTTTTGTTGGTCCAGTTAACATTGGCAACCCGAACGAGTTTACTATCAAAGAGCTGGCAGAGAAAGTGCTCGCCATGATCCCAGAAAGCACTAGCAAAATCATCTATAAAGACCTACCTTCAGATGACCCGCGCCAACGCCAACCAGACATTAAGCTTGCTAAGAAAAAACTTGACTGGGAACCTCATATAGACCTTGATGAAGGTCTTGTCAAAACTATTGAATACTTCAAACGTGAGTTGGCCGAAACACCGTCTGTAATCTAGTTGCTGACTACTTCTTCGTAAATTTTCACAAGATCGTGAGTAATTACACTGTAGCTTTCGGCTTTAGCGTAATCTTGCGATTTTTCCTTAAGCGTTGTTAGGTCGGCCGTCTTAAGCGTGCGGGCTAGTTCGTAGTAGCTAAAACCGTTAGTGAGTTCGATAGCACCCGAAGACTGCTCAATTTCCACAAAGGTCTGAACCGGGTAAGCGATTACTGGCATTTTATTAGAAAACGCGATGTTCATCGAGGCTGATGAAACACCAGCATAGTAAGTCTTATCGTAAGGGTATATGCAGACGTCACATTCCTGAATCAGCTTATCGAGCCGGACGTCGTCTTTAACGAAACCTGTTATGTAGACCCTGTCTTGCAGACCGCAATCAGCAACCAGATCTGTAATCTTGTTATATATTTGATGGTCGTCGCTTGTGGGACTTATGCCCCCTACGATAGCTAGCTTATAGTTGGGCGGCAGATAACGCAGGGCTTTAACTGCATCAAATAAACCTTTGAAACGATGCATGAAGCCTACGGTGCAGAATATAACGTCGCTTGGGCTTGTGCGAAGGGCTCCTTGGATTTCTTGTGAGGTGTCCTCGTACTCTTTAATTTTAGGCACGGGAAGCTGGAGTTTTTTAATTCTCTGGGGGCTAATACCGAAAGCAACAAGTGCATCAATAGTTGTCTGGTTATGTGCAATGACAAGATCGGCTTGAAAGGCTGGCTTAATATGACGGGCGACCATTCTGCGTTTATAACGAATGGCCCGCAAGAAGTGAAGAATACTCCGCGGACCCAAACCACCAAGGTGTGGGGTTTTAATGACGAAGGCGGGCGAGGTGTGGTACGTAACGATAAGCTGTTTTTTACTCTCTACAGCAACTTGGCAGAACTTAACAAATTCATCCTGCGCATAAAAACTAAACTCGTGTTGGATGTGCAAGATATCGAAACTATCAAGTTCTTGTTGAAGCTCTTTAAGGACTATTGATAAGCCATCTTTGGACATAAGCCTCGTTTTATTAGGCGAATACCCGAAGAACTTGTTTTCAATACTGTCGATCTTGGCGTGCTCCATGTGTTCCAAGAATTGCTCTTGGTACTTCCCGACACCGCAATCTTCGTAATGGGTGCTAAGGTGCAAGACTTTAATTGGTTTTTTCATACTGCTCCTTAATAAAACTATCGACTTGCTTAAATGATTTGTCCCAGGTGTATGGTTGGTACTGCTTGATGCGCTTTTTAGCATTGTCCAGCCCCTTTGGATTAAGTAGATGGGTGATTGCTGCCAGACATTCATCGGCTGAGGCAGGGCTGAAATAGTCAATTAGGTCACCGGCTATCTCAATCATACTACTTGTGTTGCTGGCAATACAGGGAACGTCACGCATAATGCTCTCGGCAATCGGCAGCCCCCAGCCTTCATAGAAGCTTGGGTAGACACTGAAGAGGGCGTTGTCGTAGAGCCACGACAGCTCTTGGTCATCAGCATCTGTGAGAAAGAGGATCCGATCCTTAGTTTCTGGGTCAGCCCGTGCAATGTCAAAAAAGTCACTGGCTTTCCAGCCGTTGCGACCAACAATGACTAGCGGTGGGAGTATGATACCGCGCTGCAACGCCAGCTTATAGACGTAGTAGAGGAGCGTGTGATTTTTGCGCGCCTCTATTGTACCCACCGATAAAATGTAATCACCGCCAGAGATTTTTGCCCGAGTAAACTCTG
Source organism: Candidatus Saccharimonadota bacterium (assembly GCA_028286345.1). Taxonomy (GTDB): domain Bacteria; phylum Patescibacteriota; class Saccharimonadia; order Saccharimonadales; family UBA4665; genus JAQBRT01. The sequence goes on along the minus strand of JAQBRT010000001.1, from coordinate 161,508 downwards.
TGGTAAGTGGTTTTTTATTGGCAGCTCTCTGGAAGTCATCACCGAGGCGAAAGACGCGGACTGGCGGGCAGCGTAACTCTTGCTGTTTCAACCACGCGGCCAAGTCATTTTTAGTATTTTCCGAAATAGCCAGTATTAAGTCGCAAAGCGGCATAACGGTGCGATTGTAGTTATCCATGGTGTCTGTAGAGTGGCCCGAGTACTGCGGCTGCACCAATGGCAAAACGTCATAAGAAACCTGTATGAGAGACGCGCCACTCTGCTTTGCCTCGACGACCCGGTCGATATACTTTTGGTTGTGCCACTCACCCATGAGCATTAAGAGCTGATCATCCTTGCCTGGCTTGATGCACTCATAGGCCCGGATCCTGGACTCAGAGAGTCTTGCGGTTAGTGAATCCGGCACGAGTGCGGTGTTGGTGAGGCGCAACTTTCGCAGGACTTTTTCTGACGTCTGAGCAGCTTTGGCGCCACGGGCATTTTTACTTTTTCCGGTGCGGGAAAGATAGTGCAGTGATGAGCCTCGATTTTTCATAGTCAAATCGATGTCTACAGCGATAAACTCACTGGCCTGGTTATCCCAAACAACAAAAACACATGGGGTCGTTGATGCGGCATAGCGGCTGGCCAGTTCCTGAATAACCCGCGGGATACCGGTCAACTTGCCTTGCCAATGAGCGAGGTAGGTAACGTCTATAACCAACCTATGCATGGGCACCTCGTGATAGTTGCTTCTTCAGCTTGCGCGCTACCCTTTTTGATCCTTTTTTAAGCTTGTTACGGGTTCGTTCATGCGCCTCGGCGGCAGCCTCAAGCTCCATGATTCGTTTATTCCGTATATTTACTTCCTCGAGCAAGTGCCTAGCATATTTTGCGAGCTCGTCACGCTCCTTTTTAAGCTCAAGCATACTTTCAAAGTCATCAATTCTTAGACCGCCACCTTTTTCTAGAACAATGCTCTTCACATAATCAAAGTGCTGCTGCCGGTCGGTTCTTGAATCGCAGTAATAATCGTTGAGGCCATCCTTAAATGCCATTTTATACCCAACTGTCTCGAGCAATGCGTGCCAATCTTGGGCGATATGATTCGATTCGATGCACAATACCTCAGGACGGTACACCTCCCAGTCATTGCTATTTAGGACTTCATATTCCAGACCTTCTACGTCAACTTTCATAAAGTGGATCTTGGTCAGATTGTTTTCTTTAAGAAGCTCTTTGAGTGGCAGCACCTGAACTGGTACGTCTTCAAACGTCGCTGTAGAATTATCAGGATGCTCCTGGTACTGCTTTTTCATGCTGGCGGAAAAGGTCGAGAGCCCTTGATTGGCGTAAGAACGAAGCACCATTGTGCCCCTCTTGGCAGCAACACCGGCCCGGACGTTTATATCCTTTGGACGCTTGCTTACAAAGCGTTTGTAATTCTCCAGTTGCGGCTCAACATTCATACCGCCCCAGCCATGCTCGTAGAAATACTTGGTAACTGATTCAAAGTCAGGGTCGTAGGCACCAATATCAACATAAACTCCTGTATCAATGTCAGGAAAGAACGCGCGCAGAATCAGGTCTTCACGATTTTGCGCGTAATAGACTCTTTTTTTGTAATGTTCAACCTTGTCCATAATTAGCGCCTATCTGGTTTAATCTAAGCTATTTTATCAATAATTTGCAGTAAACGTAACACTGTGGCATTCCAAGTTAGCGTTCCATACGGCTTGGCCTTGCCACTATCTGGCGCTTTGCTCATCAATAATGCGACTGCCGAGGCATTGGCTGGATCCACATATGTTACTGCTGCCTGGTCAAGCGTCTCTTTAAACACGGCTAAATTTGATGCGATAATCCTGGTGCCACAAGCCTGAGCCTGGACCGGGGGCAAGCCAAAACCCTCATGGAGCGCAAGGTGTATCAGAGCCGTTGCCCCGCTGTATAGTGCTGGTAAGTCTTCATCTGGGACATATTGCTTAGGCCAAAAAATGGGGTGGCCTTGTGTTTGCAGCTTGGCGACCCTTTCTTTGATTGCTTCATTTTTCCAACCATCACCACCAATCAAAACTAGTGCCTGCTTGCCGTCTTGCTCAGTGCGATAGGCTTCATAGGCATCAAGCAGCCTGTCGAGATTCTTGCGGGGCTCAATATTGCCGACGTATAAAAAGTACTGGTTGGGAAGATCGTATTTTTGAAGCACCTCGTTGATAGCCACGGCAGACTGCGGGAAATAAAACTGTGGGTCAACGCCTAAATAAACGACTTCTAGCTTGTCCTTGAACTGCGGGAAATATGTCCTAAAATCTTTGGCCGAGGACTCGGAGATTGTTAGCACTTTGCTTGCTCTTTTTAGCCAACGATTAAAGTTCGCCTGTAAGTAAGCCAAATTCTTGGGCTGAGTCGATTCGGGAAAAATCTTAAATGCTACGTCGTGAATAAAAGTTAACGAGATCGAGAAAGGTACGTACCAATTTTTGTAATTGGGGAAAATGTACACTCCGCGTCCAAACCACAGATCAACTGGCACGGGAGCACTGGTCCTGGTCAGTAGATAGTTCAGATACTTTTGGCTAAAGGGCAGCGTCTTAACCGCTACATGACGGAAGTTATAGCGATCGACTATGTGCTTTGTGCCTCGAGGGATGAGTACTGTCACGGTTACCTCATGCCCGTTATCGATTGCCGCGTCAAAAGCCCGCACAATCTCCAGAGTGGCATGCCCAATGCCGCTCATCGTTTCATAGGCGATGGCGTCAGCTTCTATGAATATTTTTTTCATAGGCCTGCATCATGGTAGCGATATCAAGTTCATAGGGGCGGAATAAAGCCTGGCCGGTGTTGACGGAAATAGCCACATGGAAATCTTTATCCTGCTTATCAAATGACGCCACAATTAATCCATCGCCACTGAATGACTGTATGACATTGTGAGATGTGATAATATGCCCGCCATGCTCAAGGATGAACTGCTCGCATTTGTGATGCGTCATTGGGTCGCCAGAAAATACGTAGTGGTGGGTTGAGACGACCAAGAATCGCACTTTGCCAGAGTTTATCATCTGCTTTGCACCCTCAAGCGCACTCAGTTCTACACCTTGCACATCCATGTGTAAAATATCGACTGTTTTGAATGATTGCTCTTGGGCAATGGAGTCAACCGAACGAATGACTGCTTCAAATGTTTTACCCCTTTCTGAATCAAGCTCGAGCAACACCTTTTTACCATCCTCATGGCCTGCAGCCGCCTGCACGAATAGCAAGTTTTTTGATTCGTTAAAGCCGTTGAGTGCCATGTTGGCGCGCCCAAGCTGGAGGTTGGTGGGGTCTGGCTCGCAACAAACTGCTGTGCCATCGGGAAACGCGGATTTAAACCAAAGCGAATAGTAGGCCCAGAATGAGCCAAGCTCAATCATAACTGGCTGCTTCTTGTTCAGGCGCTGCAGTACGTGGTAGAAAGCCTTTTCTTCTTGGGGTTCGTGATGTCCTTTGAGCTGTTTGATGATTTGCTCCATCCACTCACCGTAATAACCACCGGCTAGAACCATCGTGCCGTTGTGCATTACCTGCACCTTTTTCCCTTTGTGCTTCAGTATATTGCCAGCATTTTTAACTTTTGGTATCTCGGCAGTATCGTTGCACGAGATAGTCATTTTTGAGCGACGCTCAACATCCATATTGAGTGGGCCGCTGGATATTAAAACATCAATAGCTCTTGGCTGTGTCGTTGTTTTCTTGCGAAGTTTCATGGTTTACGCCTCACTTATATTGCATATTACTTCGGGGCTAACAACGTATGGTCCAGGATTTTCCTCAAAACTTACGAATTTCAGTGCGTCTTCCCACCAATCACACACGGTAATGGTGTCTTGCTCAGTAATGGCTAGGCTGACGCTGTAATTGCCGTCTGCAAAAACATTGGGCATTTGCCATTGTACCACCTTGGTTTGGCTCTTGTGCCACTTGCCTGTGGAAATTTTTTGAAGCTTTGTGTTGGTGCCTACGATGCCGGTTCCAGTAGCATTCTTTATAGAAAATCCTATTACTAGATTTTCAATATCTTCGTTTGCCGTGACGGCGGTGGTGACGCTGAAACTGTCTTTTTTGTTATTACTTTGCTTGGGCATAATGGTGGATTTGCCAAGTATAGCTTTTTGATTACCCCAACGTGTTTCGCCAACATCTAAGCTTTCTTGGTTCCCGCCTTCTGAAAATAAACGAGCGTATTCTACAGCAATGTCATCAGCACTGCCTTGCATCATAATTTTGCTGTCATTGATAAGTATGCCTCTGTCGCAGTATTGTCGTACGGCCGACATATCATGCGTTACAAAAACAACCGTCTTGTGGTTTTTCTTAAGGTTTCGGAAGTATTCAAAACACTTGCGCTGAAAGTCAGCGTCACCAACTGCTAAAACCTCGTCAACCAGTAGGATGTCGGCTTTAGCTCGTGTCGCCATGGAAAAGGCAAGCCGCACCTGCATACCCGACGAATAGTTTTTGAGCTTTTGATCCATGAATTTCTTTAGCTCAGCGAACTCGACAATGCCATCATACATTTCTGCGACTTCCTTTTGTGAAAATCCAAGCATTGCGCCATTCAGATAAACGTTTTCGCGACCCGTTAATTCTGGGTTAAAACCAACTCCGAGCTCAATAAATGGTACGAGCTTGCCGACTGTTTGTACACTTCCATGATTTGGTTGGTAGATTCCCGCAAGTATTTTTAAAAGTGTACTCTTACCGCTGCCGTTCCGCCCAACAATGCCAAAAAATTCGCCTTTCTTTATTTCGAAATTGATATCTTTAAGTGCGTGCTGAGTTTCGCTTAGAGAACGGTGTTTCGATTTAGCCAAGCTGGTGAATGCACTCTTGATGGATGAGACCTTTTCATGAGGCAGTACGAAGTCTTTTGAAACATTGCTAACACGGATCACGACTTCATCGCTCATACTAAACCTCCTCCGCGAAATACTTCGATCGACTTCTAAAGTAAGTTACTGCCATGACAACAACTACGACACTTACTCCCAAGGGAATAGCCCAAATGAGCTTGTTGCCATCATATACTTGGCTAATTGTCTGGGTTTGTGGCGTCACTAGTGCATACCGGGCGTCCTGAATAATCTGTGCCATTGGGTTCAAGATAAGCAGTTTGGCGTACTGGTGGGGTATTCTGCTTAAGGGGTAGAGTATGGGCGTGGCATAAAAAGCTGCCTGCATAATAACCTCCCATATGTAAGAGATGTCACGAAAGCGCACGAATAGAGCGCTCAAGAAAAACGCCACGGCCAGCGAAAATATGAAAAGCTCTGCCAGAAGCGGAATTATAAGTAGTGCACTCCATGTTAATGCTACGTGGGTTATCGCCATAAAAATGCCTATTACAATAAAGTTAAGGAAGAGGTTGATGAGCGCCGAGAAAGAACCGGCCAGAATAATGACATACTTTGGGAAATTAATTTTACGAAGTAGGTCTCCTCGACCAACAATTGCCCCGACACTTCCTGTTGTAACTTCGGAGAAGTAGTTCCAGAGCACGATTCCAAGCAATAAGTACACCGGAAAGTGTGGTATTGAAGCGCCAACTTTTAAAAAGCGGGCAAATACGAAGTAGAGGGTCACGAACAGGAACAAAGGCCTCAGCAAAGACCACATGTAGCCCAACACAGACCCCTGATAACGAAGCTTAAAGTCAGTCTTAACAAGCTGCTTTAATAGGATTAAGGGGTAACGATACCTGGTTACTAGATTGTGCACTTGTTTATATTTTATCGACAAACAACCACTGTGGCAAATGACTTGGCGTTAGAGAATGGGTCATGTAACCTTAAAACATGAAGAGCGTACTAATAACCGGTGTCAATGGCTTTGTTGGCCACCATCTCGCAAAAGAACTCCACAACGCTGGGTACAGGGTACATGGCATTGGAGGTCATATTGGTTCCTCTGCGCAACCGCCATTTGTTGATATCTACACTACGCTTGACCTTGCTGATTCAGGCACCGTAGAGACAGTCGATTTTTCTGGAGTTGACGCTGTCATTCATCTTGCCGGCCTAGCCGCTGTGGCGCCCTCATTCGACGAGCCAATGCGCTATATAAATATCAATATCGGCATTCAGGTTAACCTTTTCGAGGCGGCAATCGCCCAAGGTGCGTCACCAAAGTTTTTGATCATCAGCAGCGGTAGCCTATATGACCCTAAAACAACCTTTCCTATCACCGAAATGTCGCCAGTCGACCCTAGCTCCCCATACGCCGTGAGTAAGCTTGGCCAGGAGCAAATGGCCCAGTACTACGCCCAGCGCGGTTTTGAGTGCATTATTGCCCGTCCGTTTAACCATATTGGTCCCGGCCAAGGCCCTGGTTTTATTGTGCCTGACCTGGCACAGCAAATTGTGAGCGGCGAAACCGTTAAGGTTGGTAACCTGGATTCTGAACGTGACTACACTGACGTCCGAGATATTGCCCGCGCCTACCGCTTACTACTTGAGGCAGGCCAAGCTGGCCAAATCTACAATGTCTGTAGCGGTGCACCAGTGAGTGGCCACAAGATCCTGGAGGGCTTACAAAAAGCTGCTGAGAGCAGTGCGCCTATTGAGCAAGATCCAAGCAGGATGCGACCGGCCGACAACCCGGTTATTTACGGCAGCCACGACAAACTGACTGCCGACACTGGTTGGCAGCCTGAGATCAGTTTAGATACTACGCTCGCAGACGTTATCGCCGATTGGCGTAGTCAGTCTACTTAAGAACTTCGCCGCTAGCCTCAAGTTCGAGGTCGTGTGCAACCATCAGTTTAACCAAACTAGGGAAGTCGACTTTGCGCTTCCAGCCAAGGACGGTTTCAGCTTTTGTAGGGTCACCAAGCAGGATGTCAACTTCGGCAGGGCGCATGAAGTCTGGGTTTTCTTTAACGTAAGGCTTCCAGTCTTCGATGCCGATTTCTTTAAAGGCTAGGTCAAGGAACTCGCCAATGGTGTGCGTTTCGCCGGTGGCAAGCACGTAGTCGCCTGGCTTGTCCTGCTGCAACATCAGCCACATGCCTTCGACGTAATCGCCGGCGTAGCCCCAGTCGCGCTTAGGGTCGAGGTTACCGAGTTCGATATGGTCCTGCTTGCCGAGCTTAATGCGGGCAACAGCATTACTGATCTTGCGGGTGACAAACTCAACCCCACGGCGTTCACCTTCATGGTTAAACAGGATGCCACAGCTAGCGTGAATGCCGTAACTTTCGCGGTAATTCTTGGTGATCCAGTGGGCGTAAAGCTTAGCTACACCATATGGGCTGCGCGGGTGGAACAGGGAATCCTCGTTGTAACCTTCGCCAGGACGGTTGTAGTCGAGGCCGCCAAACATCTCTGAGGTTGAGGCTTGGTAGAAGCGAATGGTTTTTTCGCCGCCAACAGCACGGATAGCTTCGAGCATGTTGAGCGTACCCTTACCAGTAACGTCAGCTGTCAGCTGGGGATTCTTAAATGAGTAACCAACGTGACTAATCGCACCAAGATTGTAAACTTCGTCTGGCTGAGCGGTTTGCAGGGCGCGGACCAGTGAACTTTGGTCAACCAGGTCAGCTTCGATGATCTTCACAAAGGGCTGCTCTTTTTCGAGGCGCTCACGCTTAGGGTTGTGCTGGCCACGGATGATGCCGTAGACTTCGTAGCCCTTTTCGTTTAACAGGTTTGCTAGGTGATAGCCGTCTTGTCCAGTAATGCCAGTGATTAGTGCTTTTTTGGCCATGTTGCGTGCGTTCCTCCACTAAAATAATCTGTTGGTTAGGATCTAGTATACCATCTGGCGCACCGGTGCTGCTATGATTGGAGCATGCATATTGCCATAGATGCCAGGGAACTCCGCACCAGCACCGGCCGTTACGTTGAACGCCTGCTTAACTACCTCCAGGAACTCGACCAAACCAACCAGTACAGCGTATTGCTCAAACCAGAAGACGTTGCGGGATGGCGAACTAAAAACGAACATTTTACGGCCGTTCCATGTCCGCACAAAGAGTTTACGTTCGGAGAACAGATTGGCTTCCGTGAACAACTTGATAGGCTCAAGCCTGACCTCGTGCATTTTGGCATGGTGCAGCAGCCAGTTTGGTACCGGGGGACTGTGGTAACCACAATTCATGACCTGACCACTGTTAGGTTTGATAATCCGGCCAAAAACCAGTTGGTTTTCAAGCTTAAACAACAGGTCTATAAGTACGTCATTAAGCAGGCCGCTAAGAAGTCAGCGGCGATTATAACGCCAACTGCATATGTTAAGGCCGATGTTGCAAAATTTACCAAAATTGACCCGGCCAAAATTACCGTGACACTGGAGGCTGCTGATCCTATCGCAGACTCGGCAACTCCCCTACCCGATTTGCAAAATCGCCAATTTATTATGTATGTAGGTAGGCCGACGCCGCACAAGAACCTACCCCGGTTAATTGAGGCCTATTCCCTGCTCCGCGCCCAGCATCCTGATCTGGTGATGGTGCTGGCCGGCAAAAAAGACTCCAACTACCAACGGATCGAAGCTGGCATTCCCGAAAAACTGAAACCACACGTCATCTTTACCGATTTTATTAGCGATGGCCAGCTGCGCTGGCTCTACGAGAACTGCCAAGCCTACGTCTTCCCTTCCCTCAGCGAAGGTTTTGGCCTACCAGGCCTAGAAGCCATGACACACGGCGCCCCAGTTGTTTCTAGCAACGCTACCTGCTTGCCCGAGGTATACGGCGAAGCAGCCCACTACTTTGATCCGCTCGACGTCCAGGCTATAAGCGACGCCATTAATGAAGTATTAACCGATGAAAACCTGCGCAAAACCATGGTTGCCCGCGGATTACAGCACGTAAAAGAGTTTTCATGGCAGCGCATGGCCGAGCAAACGCTCGAAGTCTATAACAGGGCTCTTACGCGCTAGTTTGCTGTTCGGGTATCGTTACAAGTTCAACGTATTGCTCAATCTGTGCACGGTAGTAGGCAACTTCGTTGCCGTAGGCACGTGAGAATTCGTCATGGCTCAGCGGCCCCGCGCCTTGCTCAAATTGGTGATTAATATATGAGGTAAATGATCCGGGATTAGTTGGTGCCTCTAAAGTCGTCATGGCTATTCCTTTGGTGCTTCTGCTTTTAATACAATGTGGCGCTCACGGCCCTCGCCAGCTGATTCGCTGATAATACTATATTCGGCGGCTAACTGGTGAATGATACGGCGGTCGGCGGCATTCATTGGCTGTAGTTCCATTGGCTCACCGCCGGCCTGCACCTGCTTAACCCATTCTTCGGCTTTTTCGCGGAGGCGTTCGGCGCGCTGGCGCTTGTAGTCGGCAATGTCAACGTTAACGCGGGCGTGTTCGTAACTGCTGTTCTTGAGTGCCATGCTTACCAGGTACTGCAGTGAACGCATCGTATCACCGTGCTGGCCAATCAAAAAGCCGTTGAGGTGGGTGCTGGGGACACTGAGCTGGATGATTTCGTCATCGCTGGTGGCATGGATATCGGTGTTGAGCCCAAAGAAAGAGAGGATGTCTTCCAGGTACTTTTTGGCGTACTGAATAGCATCTTCCATCGAATCGTTCATCATTTCCTCCGTTTTTTAGCAGACTTTTTGGAGGAGGATTTTTTTGGGGTCTTTGGAGTCTTAGTAACCACTTCGGCCTCTGGAATGGCCTTAACGTTCTTTGATGGTTTGTCGGCGATAGCTTCCATGGCTAGCTCGTCACTTTGTAAGGCCCGGGCCTGCTGGAAGTACGCAACGGCACCACCAACCAACCAGTAAAGGCTGAGGGCTGAGGCTATATTAACAGTGAACAAGAAGATCATGACCGGAAGCAAGAAGCGGGTGCTGCTGCCAACGGCAGCGTTGAGTTCGGTCTGGTCGGCCTCTTTGCCACTGCCAGCCTCTTTGAGGATCTGGCGCAGGCTGCGCTGGTTTGCGACCTTTGGCATAAGCTGCTTGCTTTGGAGGAACTGGGTAAAGGCACTACCAACAACAATTATCATGGCTGGCCAATAGATGCCGCCACCGGAATTAAGGGCTGCCCGGCCGAGGTTAACAACACCAAATAAGGTGTTATCAAACATATGGATGTTGTGCTTGAGTTCCTGCATCCAGCCTAGGTGCTGGATAAACGGATAACTGAACGTTACTAGGCTTTCCGGGTTGGAAATGACTTTGCGCAGGCCGCTATAGAGGCCGATTAGCACCACTAGTTGCAGGATCAGGATTGGGAAAACACCGGCTGGGTTAACTTCGCGTTCTTTGTAGAGCTCCCCGAGCATAGCCATTTCTTTTTGGCGGTCACCCTTGGTGGCGGCTTTAATTTTCTTAATTTCCGGCTGGAGCTTACGCAAGGCCGCCGAGTGGCTCAGCTGCTTTTTAAGTACAGGCCAGAGCAAAATACGGATAATGACAGTAAAGATAATCAGTGCCAAACCAAAGTTATGGCCTGGCAATATGGCATAAATGAAAACTAACAGGTTAAAAAGTGGCTTGACGATCAGGGCCGTAAACATTGGGGCAATTCCTTCTTAGGAACTACTATACCAGATCAGCGGCTCGGCTGCTGCCCTGAAAAGGCTTTTTCGAGCACCTGGGCGACACTTTTTTGTATGGCTGCCGGATCGGCTGCTGCCAGCTGGTCACTAAAGACACTAAATAATAGGTCGGCGCCGGCTGGGATGAGGCTTGCCTGTTCCCGGACTTGCTCAAAGATACGACGGCGAATGCGGTTGCGGACAACTGCCGATTTGCTGACCTTCTTGCTCACGACAACCGCTACCCGGTAAGGCGCATTGCCCCGCACCGAATACTTGAGTGTCAGGTGTTGGCTGCGCACCGTTTGCCCGCGGCGATACAGCACCGTCAAGGTGTTGGGGCCATGAAAACGGTGCAATCGGGCTAACATGCTGGAAGGTTCCCTACTTTATTTAGGCTGAGAGGCTGGCGCGGCCCTTGTTGCGGCGGCGCTTGAGTACATTACGTCCAGCATGGCTGGCCATACGCTTTAAAAATCCGTGTTCTCGGGCGCGGCTACGCTTCTTTGGCTGGTGGGTTCGTTTTGGCATGACAATCCTTTTATAGGTGTTAGTTGCTAATGAATATTACGACTACTATAGCTAATTTAAGGTGTTTTGTAAAGTTGCGGCCCCCGGCGGGCCTGGCTATATCCATTTACCACGCCACTGCTGTAAAAATGAACTACTTCTGAACGTAAAATTGACAATATTTACCCGCATTTTTGAAGAAGTTATCCACGTTTGCATAACTATTTTCCACAAGATACCAGATAAGGAAGTTGGGTGTGGAAAACTTTCCTCCTAGTGGCTGTGATTTAACGCACATCACCTTATTTTTTGCCTAAGGGTGTGGAAAACTTTAACCAAGTGCCGTATATTTAGGACTACTAAGGAGCGGTAATGCAAACTGACAGTCTGTGGCAAGCAGTGTTGGGTGAAATAGAACTTTCGGTCTCGAGAGGCAATTTTGTTACGTGGTTTAAGAACACCTGTCTGCTCAAACAAGAAGGCTCGCAAGTCACCATTGGCGTGCAAAATATCTTCATTAAGCAGCAGCTTGAGCGTAAATATAACGACCTCTTCTCTGAAACGCTGGCAAAAAATGGCATTACGGACGCCGAGATTACCTACAAAGTTACTGCTTCCATCCCCACGCCCTCACCACGTAATGACGAACCCGTGCTGATAACCCGCGACGTGCCAGAAGTAGCAAACGCACCCCGCAGTACTAACATCCCTACTTCCTCAACAGCAACAAATAGCCTATCGCACTCTTACCGCCAAGGGCTAAATGAACGCTACACCTTTGATAACTTCGTGGTCGGCGGTAGCAACGAACTGGCCTTTGCAGCCTGCCAAGCGATATCCCACAGCCCCGGGACCAAGTACAACCCCCTCTTCTTGTACGGCGGGGTTGGGATTGGTAAAACCCATTTGATGCAGGCCGTTGGTAACAAAATCTTGCAACAAAATCCGGGTGCAAAAGTTGTTTACATCTCTATGGAACAGTTTACCCAAGAGTTTGTAGAGGCCTTGCGTTTCCGCAAAGCAAACGATTTTGCTACCCATTATCGTTCAGCTGACGTGTTTATTGTGGACGACATCCAGTTCATCGCCGGTAAAGAGAAAGTTCAGGAAGAGTTTTTCCATACGTTTAACGTCTTACACCAGGCAAGTAAGCAGATTATTATCAGCTCTGATAAGCCACCAAAGGAAATACCCACACTTGAAGACCGGCTAAAATCACGCTTTGCATGGGGTATGAGTATCGATATGCAAAACCCGGACTTTGAAACGCGCTGCGCCATTGTCCAAACCAAAGCCGGATCCCATGAAGTTACCCTGCCCCACGATGTTGTTGAGTACCTAGCTAACAACTCGGGCACTAACGTCCGTGAACTTGAGGGCGCCCTCAACCAGCTACTGGCTTTTTGTGAGATGCGCGGCCTTGAGCCCAACCTCAGTATAGCCAGCGGGCTGCTCAGTGTTAGCAAGACCCGCCCAAAACACCTCAGCGCCAAACAGATTATCGAGCGCACCGCTCGGCACTTCCAGATCCCAATGGAGGATATACTGGGGCCAAAACGCGACAAGGATATTGTTGTACCACGGCAGGTTGCTATGTACATGTTGCGTAGCGAACTGCACCTAAGCTTCCCTAAGATTGCCCGTGAGCTGGGCCGCAAAGACCACACCACCGCCATTCATTCAGTTGAGAAAATTGAGAAAGAGTCGCAATTTGATGCGAGCCTGCGCTTGGCGATCAACGAGATCAAGGAGCGTTTGTATGCGTAAAACCTGTGGACAGGCTGTGGTCAGCGCCGTGCTTGCATGTGCAGAAAAAGCCCACTTACACACAACAAATGTGTTCCTGTTTTTAGTAGTTGTGCGTAACTACCGGCAGAAGGCCCCGGTTTCTACCCGCCGTTTACAACTGGTTGTCCACTCCGTTTTTACTGATTTTACCGAAGTAACTTCCCGACTTATACCCATTATCCACACCACCTATAAAGATAACAACAAAGTAATTTTAAATATTTTTCATAGTTATAGAGGAGCCGCATTATGAAACTGCAAGTTACCCAGGAAAACCTAAATCGTGCTCTCGGTTCTGTCGCTAAAGTTGCTAATAGTAGAAACACCCTGCCGATATTGGCAAACGTACTTATGAAGACTAGCAATAACCGGTTAAGCCTCTCGGCTACTAATTTAGATATTGGTATCACGCACTATATTGGATCAAAAGTAAGCGAAGAGGGCTCTATTACCGTCCCTGCCCGGCTAATGCAAGATTTTGTTGGCAGCCTACCAGAGGGTGTTATTAATTTGGAACTCCAAGACACAAAACTTAAAGTAACTACCGACCAATACAAGTCAGTAGTTAACGGTATCGTGGCTGATGACTTCCCTGTTATGCCGGCCATTAGTAGTGGTAAAAGCTGGAAAGTAAGTGGCGCTACCCTTAAAAAAGGCCTGCAGCAGGTGGTATTTGCAGCTTCAAATGACGAGACCCGCCCTGTTTTGACCGGTGTTCTCCTGACTACACAAGACGGCGTGTTAAGTATGGCCGCTACAGATAGTTACCGCTTGGCAGAAAAGAAGCTTGGCGAAAACAAAGAAGATGTTAATTTACTCATACCGGCAACTGCCCTCCAGGACCTGCTACGCATTATTGGTGACAGCGATGACATGGTTACAATTACGCATGATGACCAGCAAGTACTGTTCCAGGTTGGTGATATTGAACTAGTGACCCGCCTGGTAGATGGTAAATACCCAGACTACCGCAAGCTTATCCCAAGTAGTTTTGCTACCCAGGCAACACTCAAGCGGTCTGATTTCATCAATGTTACAAAGGTCTCAAGCCTATTTGCCCGGGAGAGTGCCGGCAGCGTAACGATCGAACTCGATGAAGCCACTGGCAAGCTGAGCATCCGCTCGGTTGCCTCTCAGCTTGGCGAAAACACCGCTACCGCCGAAGCGAATATTAAGGGCACGGGCAGCATTACCCTCAACTCACGCTATTTGCTGGATGGCTTAAACGCAGTTGGTGGCGAAGAAGTTACGTTTGGTTTTAACGGCAAACTAGAAGCTACCCTGCTTCATGATTCGGCCAGCAAAGACTACAGCCACATCATCATGCCGCTGAAGTCGTAAGCGGTACAATACTACTATGCTTACCGACCTGCGCCTGCAGCACTTCCGTTCGTATACCGACGATTCATTTGAGTTTGGCGAAGGGGTTAATATTATTGTCGGCCCCAACGCCAGTGGTAAAACCAACCTGCTTGAGGCGGTACTGGTTATTTGCCGCGGCGGTTCGTACCGGGCTCGTGACGGTGAACTTATTAGTTTTAACGAACCCTGGGCCAGGCTTGATAGCCACATGGCCAGCGGTATTGAACGGACGGTAAAACTAGTGCTTGAGCCGGTGCCGGCAAAGACCTATGAGATCGAGGGAAGGGCCTACAAGCGCCTTGGCCTACAAAACACCGTACCGGTAGTCCTGTTCGAGCCAAACCACCTACAGATGCTCCACGGATCTCCAGACGGCCGGCGCAGTTACTTGGACGACCTGCTTGAGCAAACCGCTGCTGGGTACGGCACTTTGCGCCGCAATTATAAACGCACCTTGGCGCAGCGAAACGCCCTGCTTAAAAAACAGAGTCCGGCCAGCCAATTTTTCCCATGGGATGTCCGCCTCAGCCAGTTAGCCGGACAAATTGTCCGGGCGCGCGCCGAGCTTGTCCATACCATGGGCGAACGCTTACCGGACCTTTATAAGAACCTATCGCAGACCAAGACCGAAGTTGACATTGCTTACGCCAGCCAGCTGCCAACTGGTTCATACGAAAGCCGGATGCTCAAAAAACTACAGGATTCACTCGAGCTCGACCAACAACGGGGCTTTACTGCCACTGGCCCGCACCGTGAAGACCTGGTTATTACATTTGATGGCCACCCGGCCTCAGAAACGGCCTCGCGCGGCGAAGCCCGCACTACGGTATTGGCGCTCAAAGTTATTGAGCTGGAACTGCTGGCCGAAGCCCGCGGCATCACTCCCCTGCTTCTTCTAGACGATGTTTTTAGTGAGCTCGACGGTGTTCGCCGCAAGGCCCTAACCGAACACCTCAAAAACTACCAAACGTTTATTACGACAACCGATGCTGACGTAGTCGTCCAACATTTTACCGAGACCTGTACTATTATTGCGCTTAGCTAACTATTCGCCATCACTAAACGGCGCCAAAGTATCGGATGTGTAGACCGTTTTGTGGTTTGTGTCGCTAATAGTTAGGGTTATGCTCTGGTCATCGGCATAAAGGATACGGGCGAGATAAGTTGTTTTGCGGTTGGCCAGAACGGTAAAGTCCAGATAGCTATCATCACTACTAGTCCGGCCAGCTGTCACAGAATCTTTACCAACGCTTAGCTCAGTGAGCCTAAGGTTTTGTTTGGTGGAAAAGTCCTGAAAAGCATACTTTACGTTTGTGAGCTGGTCGCTACCGAGGCCGTAGTCGAGAAGGCGGCTAAAGCCCAGATAAGTTAAAGCTGTCGGGGTAGTCCCGTAGGTATCGGGTGTTTTACCGCTTGGATTGGAGACGGTTTCACCGGAGTTTTTATCGTAGTAAAGCCCCGATTTAGGATCAACGGCCGGTTTATTTTTATTGCCTGAATGCGACAAGCCAACAACCATAATTATTAAACCCACAAATAGTACCAAAGCAATAAGGGCTTTTGATCGTGCCGATAACTTATTTAGTGATTCCATATACCCCACCTCCATGCATTTGCTGGACTAGTTGCTGCGGATCCCATTCTTTGGTGTTGGCATCGTCATGGAATGGATCAGCAACTTTCCATTTACCATCAGCAGTCACGGCCCGGATGACAATATAATGCCCCGAAGTTGTGTATGGGTCTGCGCCATCGCCTGGCGCTGCCACCAGACCACCAGCCTTGAGGATAGCTGAAATCTTAGCTATGTCAGCGCCAACAGCCACCGACTTAAGGCTATATTGTTGGGCAATTGCCGGGGCAATTTCCCACTTACTCCCCTGGCCATTACCGGCGGCATCATAGTAGTACAAGCTATGGCTGTCGGCATAAGCAGCAATAGTTGCCGGGGTAACTACCTGGCCAGTGAGGTTAGTAACGATCATGGCCATAGAACTCGGGCCACAACCAGCAGCACAGATGGTTGCATCGCCATAGTTGTTCTTGCCCCACGACGGGTCGCACTGGCTAAAGAAAGTAAAGCCGTCAATGAACTTAGTGTTCTGCCCATCACCGGTGATCCCAGAGCAGCTACCGCCGGTAATGGCTGCCAGGACTGGACCAGCACTAGCGGCAGCACCGCCACCATATTTTGCTAGGGCACTTTTGGCATAGTTAATACGCTTTTGAAGTTCTGGGTTGCCTGGGTTTTCATAGCCACCACCCCTGCTATGTCCGTCTGAAAGAATATCTGGACCCATAAACTGGTTGGTGGCATCCTCAATGGTCGTTGCAGCCTTCAGATTAGCTAGGACCTTTTCGTAGACTGGCTCGGTCGTTAATTCGTGCCAAACAAACTCCAATTGAGTTTGCAGATCAGTAACTGGCTTGCCTGCGGCTGCGGCGAACTTCTCAAGGTTGGTTAAGCGACCACCGCCCCACTGCGCCAGGTAACCACCACCATCATTTGGGTTCCAGGTTGACTCCTGGCCAAAGTTACCATCAATTGCTGCAGCTTGTATGGGTGTCAGGGTTTTGGAGATAAAGAAGTTGTAAATCTTTTCTTCGTTATCATTACCAGCCAGAGCAACCAACGTTCCGGTTCCGGAACTACAACTAGAGTTATCATTGACGTCAAACTCCCAAATTCCTTGCTGGAAGACTTTCTTTTGGTCATCAGATAGGCTGCCGGTAGCAAAAACCGTGGCTTGCGAGAACAGGAGTGTCAGGCTAAGGATAATCGGGACCAATCGCTGCTTCATTAGCTGCCGTCCCCTCCACAGCGGTTAGGCAGTGGTGAGTTATCCCAGTGCCAGGCCTCGGCGCTATATTGCTTAAACCCAAACTGAGCGGCATGGTTGTTGAGCCAGTCCCAGCTTGGATCGCCTGGTGCCCGCTTGCGAACTGCACAGGTTTGAGCGTTTTCATCAATAATGTGTGGCAGGTTAAAGTCGATGGCGGCTCCTAATTGGTGCATTGAGCCACCAGGTGTAGCGCAGGATTTGCCATTACCACTTCCACCGCATGAGTCACCAAGCCGGAAAGAGCTGTTGGCTGACAAACTTACGCCACTAGTCTTGGCGGCCTCACCAAGTGCCTGCCAAGCCCCAGAAACACGGGAGTTTACAACAGCTCCGTCTGAGGTGCGGTTACCCTTAGTATCTTGCCCGGCACCAGTGATGCTCGAGAGCTGGCACAAGCGGATTTGCAGTGTGCCTTTTTGTTGCGTGAGGTCTCCAGTATAACCGCTTGTCGTCACGCCTAGATCTTTGGTATTCGGCGCGCATAGCACGTCGGCCGATGGGTCGCCAATGTTGCCGACTGGCTGTGAGCTCGATTGGCCAGTACCAGCGGCCGAGCTACTACCAGACGATCCAATACCGGACTGGGCGCAGGATTCTTGGTCCCCGTCGGTGTAACAGGCGTAGCCAGCCATGATACCAGTGTCAAAGATAAAGAAGCGGATCCGCAGCCAGTTTTGGTCGCCGGTGCTGGCACATTTGGTTGGGTCATAGGTCGCTGGGTCGTACATATCGACAGTATGGTCAGGAATCGCGTCCCACATCCCGTTGGCCTTGTCGAGCTTAATGCCAAAACATTCCATCGCCCGGTTTTTGTAAGTACCAGAGGTATCTGCATCGAGAATGGCCGCTGCTGCATCGGCGTTGGCGTACGGGTCACTGACGAGAGGGCTATTTAGGTCTGCCTCACTAAATCCATATTGCGGGAAACCGTAGTCGTAAGTTGCCGTAGGGGCAGCATGTACCTGGGCGCCAAACAGCATTGCTGGCAGGCGGAACAATGTTGACCCCAGGCTGCTAAACCGTGTCAGTATCGACGCTACATTAGAGTTACCATTCACACCATCAATAACATGGGATGAGAACGAATGATAATCGTGGATATCAAACATCCGGTCAAAGACGCTGCGTGATGCAAACTGCTCTTGCTGCGCCTGGTAAGTGGCGTTGTTAACCTCGGCGGCTTGTTTTGGTGAAAGACCAATAGCGCCAAATACCACCGAGCTAGAGTTGGCCATCAGGGTGACGCCGTAGTCGATGTAGTTGCCGTATTGGGCGCCGGCTTTGGCAAGGTCAATGGCATTGCCTGCCAGCATATTGCTAATGAAATCAATAACATGGCCCAGCAGCAGGCTCTGGGTAACAAAACCAACAACATTACTAATAATGCCGCCACTAATCACACTAACAACCACACTCACAGCACCAACTGCAACCTGACCGTACGTACTGCAAAGATCTTGCATGGCTGGCTTCTGTGTCCAGTCAAGGGAATCGATCCTCTGCTTTGTGATCATGTCTTTAGTGTTCTTGTCGATGTCGGTCGTTCCGTTAGGGCTTTCTTTAGCAGCGGAAACAGCGTAGGCGGTACCCGAGTTGTAGTTACTTGCTGGCTGGGTTTTTGTGGCCGGACTGTTTAAGAGCTGTTTCATAAAGCCCATCACCTGAATATTTTCATCGGTGTGGGCTTCAATTTGTGCACCCGTAGCAAGAGCTTCCCCGCCTAAGCGAATCAGGGGTGTAATAACTTGGACAAAGCGAATATGGGCAACGTTGTCGTCGACTTGTCTAATAAGACAGACAAGACCAACCCCAGCAGCTAGGCCACCAGTAATTTTAAGGCTTTTACTGTTAGCAATTTGCTGTAGGGCACTCTGGCTTGGTTCTACAGCTGGGGTAAAGGCCGGGCTATTATCAGGGAGCGGCTGCTGAGTAATTACCTTGTTGCCTTTTGAATCTACCGTCTCTTTTGCCTCGGTAGCCTTTGATGGGTCAACGGGGTTTGCCGGCTGCCCGTTTCTTATACGGTCGTCACGCGCGGCTTTCCATTTCTTGAATGGATCAGTGGCTTTTTCATATAAAGCTTTGTCTGCAGCTTTCATGGGGTGGAAAGATACCAGCCCAAATTTTGCTAAAACCCTTCCTCGGATAACAGTAGTCACCTTACTGAGCTTTAGGTCACCAAGCGCACCACTAAGAGACTTGCGTTGGGTCCAGAACTTATCAGCATCGACCGTGAGCTTATTGCCGTTAATTGTTGGCTTGAGGCCGGTTTTTTGCTCAATAGCGGCAGCTGCATCCTCCGCCGTCATGCCGTGGTACGGGCTGCTTGGGTTATTGATGTCGTAAGACATACCCTTATAAAAGTCGGCGCCTTTATACTCTGGTGTGATGCCAATACTTTCTAGGTCGCTGATAATTTTTGCATGGTACTTGCTGCCTAGTAGGCCAAGCCTAGTCTCGCCAGGGCGGCCAGTTCGCGAAAAACGGAAGATTTTGCCCACACGGCTATCACCAGCATTCTCTTGGCTCCCGAGATGGGCGTCGTGCAACAGGTGTGACAGGTGAACAAATTCAAGCGGTCCGGCACCAATGCCACCCAAGATGACCATTACGGTGATAATTAAGCCCGCAACACCGCCTGCAGCGCCTTTACGGTTACGCAGGCCAATCAATCGCGAAGCTATACCCACGCCCATGCCAGCTGGCCCGGCAAGACCCATAGGGCCGGTATAACCCTTATTTAATGTGTCACTGAGGCCAGCGGCTACGCCGGCAACACCACCACTTTCAGCAGCTTGGCCTGCGCCTTCGCTACCACCAGTCGCGCCACGCTTGGAGCCACTGACTAGGTCAGCCTGGTGTTGTTCACCGGGGTTAACAGCGTCGCTACCCCCATCAGTGTCCGGTTTTTCTAGGGTTTCTGTTGTCATAAGTACTCAGGCCTAATTATACACTGCCGGGATAGAGGCGGTTGTTCAAGTCGATGGTGCCGGCTGGCTGGCTAAAATCGCCTTGAGCTGCAGCGTCATTCATCTGTTGAACTTGCTCTGGGTTGGTAGTAATTAGGCCGGTTTCGGTTGGACTGGCGGCGATTTGGATGTGGACGTGGTTTTGGCCAGCAAAGAACAAGCCCTGCCCAACCGGAAACTGGCTGAGGCGTTTCTTCTCTTCGCTAGTGAGCTTAAAGACATCGCTCAAAACGTCAACGGCGCTGGAGGATTGCTTGAGTAGGATTTGCATTGAAGCATTGGCAACAATCGCCCTGCCCATGCGGGAGCCCATAAAGTCTTCGACGTCTTGGGTGATGGTGGTAATGCCCAAATTATACTTACGGGCGCGCTTGGCAAGGCTAAACAAGAAGTTGGCCGAGTCCTCGTACTTCATAAGCTGCCAGGCTTCATCAACAACTAGGATTCGGCGTTTCTGGTCGGCTTTAGTCTTGTTCCAGATGTAATTTAGGACAATGTACATGGCAACTGGGCGCAGTTCGTCCTCTAGGTCGCGGATATTAAATACGACCATTGGGTTGTTGATGTTGATGTTGCTTTGCTGGCTAAAGATGCCGGCAAAAGTACCGGTGGTGTACTTGCGCAGGCGCTGGGCCAACTGCGGACCGGTGCCGCCCATGTGCAGTAGCGTGTCGTACAAATCAGCAATAGTTGGCGGAATACTGGTGTGCGTTAGCGGGTCGTTGGTTATGCCAGCTTTGGCATAGGTTTCGATAAGTGCAGCATCAAGGTCGGCCTCTTCGCTTGGTGCCAGGGCTGGTGCCAGGGCTGCACCACCGCCGGTCATCTGTGCCTGGGCGCCGCCCATCATGAGGCGGAGCAGGCCATGCAGGGTAATTAGGTTGGAGCGCAGGGCATTGTCGGCCTCTTCGCTATCAACGACTTTAGGTAGGTCGAAAGGGTTAATACGGGTTGCAGAGTTGAGGCTCAAGCGGACGTATGCACCGCCAACGGCTTCACACATACGTTGGTATTCGTTTTCTGGGTCGACAATGAAGATCTCGGTGCCAAACATCATGCTACGTAATGCTTCGAGCTTAACGGTAAACGACTTACCAGCACCAGACTTGGCAAAGACTACTGAGTTGCCGTTCTCGAGCGAGAAGCGGTCAAAAATAACCAGGCCGGAGTTGTGCATGTTGATGCCGTACAAAATGCCATTATCCTGTGACAGCTCGGCGCTGGTGAATGGGAAGCTGGTACTAAGGGCGCCGGTGCTCATGTTACGGCGGATCTCGAGCTGGTCGGTCAGCTGAGGGATGGTGCTGTTAAGCCCCTGCTCTTGCTGGCTGGTGGCTGGCTTGGAGTAAATTAGCTGCTGGCCAAGCATTGATTCGACTTTGTGGCTGACAAACTCGAGTTCATCGAGCGAGCCGGCGTAGATCGTAAAGTATAAGCCAAAACGGAAGAAACGCTCTTCGCCGACCTGCAGCTTGTCGCGCATTTCTTCGGCGTCGAGGATGGCGGCTTGTTTGGCTGGGTCGCGGACCCTGCCCTTTTCGCTGTCAATCTGTAGGCCGGCCTCAATTTGGGTTACCTTTTTGCGCAAGTTTTCTAGTACTACTTGGCTCTCGACCGGATAGATGTACATGCTGAGGTCAACAACTTCGTCGATGTTAACCATACTGCTGAGCCAACCGGTGTAGATTTGGCGCGGATAGCCATAGACATAGTAGCTGCGGGCGTAGCGAGTACCAATTTGGAAGTGCGAAGCTTGGAACTCAATGGAACTTGGCGCAATAAAGTCACGAAGGGCGGTGATACCTTTCTGGAAAGCGGTGTTAACTTCTTGCTCTTCGCGGGCGCGCTGCGCTTGGGCCAGTGCAACCGGGTCAAGCTGTTGTTTCTTGGCCATTACTGTAGCTCCCGCTGAAGGTGGGCTTGTGAGGCAACGCCCTGCCCTTTAGTAATAATATCGGCCGATAGTTCGTCAAAGTTCTTGAGCTGCTGGCGGGTGGCTGTGTCTGGGTTGTAGGCGTCGTAGTAGAGTTCGATTAGCTCCTGGGTGTCTAGTGGCAGGCCCTGGATGCCACACTGCAGCAGGCCGCTCATTACTGACTGCACCCGGTTACGCAGCTCGGTTTTGGCGCTCTCAAGGTCGGCTTCGTTAATAACCACGTGGGCTTCTTTAGGGTTAATTAGTGCTGTGATGCCACTAAAGAAGTTCTTACTCTGGGTTAGGGCCTTTTGAACGTCGGCAACCGGAAAGTATGGAATGACTAGGTAGAACCGCTTGTCCATAATATTGGTCTGTGAAGACAGGTTATCGATATAGGTAATGTAGTCGTCCATCAGTAGTGCTAGGAGCATGTTGTCATGCTCGGTGCGGATTTTATCGAGCTTATCGATGTACGGGCCAAGGTCGACTTTGCTGGAGCGCACGAAGATTTGTACCGGGAAATACAGCGAGTTTAAGAATCCTTGGTAGCTGTACTCAACCGCCTCTTGCTCCTGTGAGCTCATGAGGTCAAAGTTAATGCTTTTAGCCATAATAACCGAGCGGTACGAGCCGTCGCTCATAATGACGATGCCGTCGCGGATCTCGGCAATCTGGAGCGTGTTCTGGGTGCTGTTAGGCTTAGCCCTTGGCGCTACAGGCTGCTGTTGGGGGCCAGGCACTGGAGAAGTCCGGACTTGGGCTTGCGGTTGTGGCTGAGGTTGTTGTGGTGGCGCTGCATAGACTGGTGCTGGCTGCGCAACTACAGGCTGGGCTGGTGGCGGTGGCAGGGGGATGGGCGCAACTACTTGCGGTTGTGCTTGAGGAACAAATTGGGGTGCAATGGTCTGGTTTTGGGTTGGTATAGGAAATCCGCCGGCTGGTGAGACGGCGTTTGGAGTCGGCACAGCTTGCTCTGGAGCTGGCGTTTGGTTGTTGGCATCTGCCGGATTCATTAGCTACTCACCCACCTTTGTTTACAAACCCTCGCGCCTTAGCGGAGTGAAACGACAACTTCCCCATTGCCCGGTTCGTCTGAACCCTTTGACTTATTGGCTTCACGTGCCAATGTCGCCACGTTTAGGTCGTTGTTATTTGCTAACGATAGTATAGCAGGGTCAGGGGTTACTGGGCTAGGCGTTGGGGCTGGTTTTGGCGCGTTTGCGGCCTGTTCGTCAATCGGTTGGAGTGTGCGCAGGTGCGAGTTCATGACGCTGTCCTGTTCGTCGCGATGGCTTTTAATCTGGGCAATCAATGATTCTTCTTCTGGTGTTTCATCTTGGGCTACGGGCATTGCCATTGGCATAACCGGCCCAGCTGCGGCACTACCAGGCTGCTGCATAAACCAATAGTCGGCCGGCTTGTCGGTTGTGGTTTGTACCGGTGTTGGTACGGCCGGGCTATTGAGTGTATTTATGAGCTGTTGGCGGTGAGCCTGGGCCGAAGCATTGATCATTTGCTCAAACTGTTGGGCAACCGGGTTGTTGTGCTCATCAAGGATGTCATCAGCAGCCTGGATGTCGTAGCTCGGGACTTGCTGTGGGATGCTGTTCATATCGATCAAGCGGTCAGACGAAACCGTAGCCGACGTGATGGCCATCTGGTTATATAAGTTAACGTTAACATTTTTGACGGCCCATCCGCGGCTATCCAGCGTGTTGGCTAGTGCCGAGAGCCGGCTGCGTACTTCATTTTGTGACAGCCCGTCGGTCAGGACCCGTTCAATCTTCTTTGGCACAGTTATAGTAACCAGCTGCTTTACCCCGCTCTGGTTCCAGATACGGCGGCGCGGCATAAACAAAAAGCGGATCTTAGCCAGTGCCCACACTTCAGTTGGCTGGTCTTGCATGAACGGAAACGCAAAGAAGCCACAAAAGGCAGCTGGCGGGAAGAATGCGATCAGCAGCACCGGTGCACCCCTGGTGACCACAATAAAACAGATGTACAGGAAGAAAGCGCTCACCAAGCCATAGATAAACTGGCGCAGGGTCAACGGGCCAAGGAGCTTGTCCTCTGCTTCGATGTCTTGGATTACTTTATATGTTGCCACGTATTAGCCCTCTAACCATCACCATCAGTTCCACCAAATACTGTTCTGTGGAAGTTGCGGGCGGCTTCCTGAACACGTACTGGGGCACCACTGACGCCACCCATGCCAGTGATTTGAGGGCCATCTTCGCCCACAGTATCGACCCTACCCTGAGCACTCGAACCTCGGGATGGGTTAAGCGTTTCGGCCATAGCAATCAGCTGCTTGCGGGCATTGGCAACTTGGTCGCGAGTTTTGCCATCGTACTCGGTTCCGGTGTCTCTAATAACGGTTTGGTCACCAAATCCAGCTTTGGATTCGATGCCCTCTGCACCAAGCACTTGGCTCATGCCGTTATACCCTGAAGATAGTTCATCGAAAGTGGAGACGTCCTGGTTGCTCCAACCATAGGTACCAATGTTGAGGCTTCCCTCTTTAGTAAGAGACATGTGGTCGGTTTTCCAACCCCAACTACCGTCGTCTTGCTTCTTGTAGGTTGAGTGCTTGCCGGCCAACGACTGGCCTTGGTGTCTAAAGGTAACGCCTTTCATCATGCCGGCGCCTTCGCCCTCATTAAATCCGTGCTCAGCTAATATTTCACCATATTGATGGCCAATGCGGCCCATTTGCGATGGCTCAAAGCTAGTCTTTTTCCATTCATAGTACAAGGCATCCTGAACAGCAGACTTATCACCCTTGTAGAGGCTCATGGATTTGTTCTTGGCGATCTGACCACGCTGGCGAGCGTTTGTCCCCTCATAGACGGCACTGGCTCCAGCGACTCTATGACCATTTTCCATGTCCATGCGCCGGTACCAAGCACCGCTACCATCTTTACCGCCAGTGGAATCCCAGGCAATAAATAGGTCACGGATGTTGCTATCATCACCAGTGTTGATTTGGCCTTGAAGCATTTCGGAACGCTGCTTGTTGTACATAGAGCGCTTCGCTTGCAGGTTTCCCCAGTTAGCTGCACGCCCAATTGTGCGCCTACCAATACCGGCACCCTCGGCAGAGCCACGATCTACGGCTCGCTCGCGCATCAGGGTGTTACGATCACCTAACTTGTAACGTGCTTGATTACGTCGGCTGAAAGGATCGTTCTGGTTGCCTTTCCAGAACTCGCTGCCACGCTTACCGGCAGTCTGAAGGGCATCATGCGCACGGCCCAAGATACCGCCAGCCAGCTTAAAACTAAATGGTATCAAGAACAATGGAACAAAAAGAGCGGCAATGGAAAGTAGGTCTGCAACGGCTGCCGATGCGCCACCATCACCCGATTTGACAGCAAGATTAATTGTCACGGACATGATGTTGCCGAGAGCGAAAAGTACCGCAATAATCGGGTATACCAGGAGTGTTTTAAAGAGCGTATCCCACCATTGTCTGAAGTATTTTTCGGTGTTTGGCAGGCAATACAGTGCAAATGCAACTGGCGCCAAGACAATAAGCAATAGAATTAACCCTCGCCTGAGCACTACAGTTGCCAAGATGGCGATAAAAATTAAGAACCCTGGCACTAACATAAATACAAGCATGAATTCGATTAGAGCAGCGCCGGCAAACCAGGCGTAAACACCACCCGCAATAATTGCACCCATACCCACATCAGAACCTAGACCAGACAGCTGTATCTTAAATCCGCCCGGGGTAGATTTAAACGGTGCCTCCAAGAGCGCTGCAATGCCATTGCCTACCACGTTACTAATATCTACAGCTAATGCCACTAGATAGATCGATGTATTGATGAGTATGCCGGCAATCAACAAACGTGGCAGCATTTTTTTAGCAGTATAAGCGTCTAGCATCCCTCCACCGATTGACTGCGCATATACAACAATAATTAACGCAGCAACCAAGAAGATGTCACCAATAAGCCTAAAGTTAGACCAAATCTGGAACGTGTGCGTAGGATCGGCTGGGTTATTAGTGATATCAATAGCTTTGGTTACGAGCAATGGCTGGATCATATTGTTGTAAATAGACTGAATTGCATGCGATGCAATATCGATAATTGGGCACAAAATCCATGACAGGTTGGTACCGTGGGCTTCACAAGATGGACCGCTTGCTGCGTTATCTGTATTTACGGATTTTGTTGGTGCTGTTGGCGGTACGGCATCCATTGCCTGAACATGTACCGTAACCGGAATTGCCAGCTCCTGACACGGTGTTGAGTTAGCCTGCAAAGACCAATTTGCTGGTGCGATTGCTCCCTTGGTTCGGGGGTTTGAACCTAAGACAAAGCGGGGCTGAAGCGTTGTGCCACAACCGCTATAACCCGCACCCGCAAGGGTGAAAGTAGTGCTCTTATCGTCTGCTCGTGTGTACTTTCCAAGAAAGTGGCTTTCGTTCCCACCCGCACTAGTAAAGACTAGCTCGATGTAATCCTTACTCGCATCCTTACTATCGGGATAGTAATCTGCTACAGCATGTACGCCGCTCATATTAGTAGTCACATTGCCTGAGGTGCCATCAGCCTGAAAGGTGATATCGATTGTTTGTCTCTTACCGCCGGTTCGATTTAGTGCATCTTTAAGCTGAGAAAGCTGCTGAGGGTCTTTGGCATCGTCTATGTTAAAGTCCGTTTGATCCGCATGCGTATTAATGTCAAATCGTGGTGACAGGGATGCTAGCTTGGCATTCTTGCTTGTTGCCACAAGCGTGTAATACATATGATCACCGCCACCCCACTGGCCGGCGACATAAACATTACCATCGTATGAAATATGACCCCAGTCAGTAAAACTAGCATTCGAACGAGGGTCAAGGCAAGGCTTTTGAATGCCGCTATGAGAGTTTGCAACGATACATGTTGCCAGGTCAACTCCGCCTCCCGCATTGCCTGCACCAGTAGTACTTCCTTGGGTAAAAATATTCGGATTGGTAAGCGCGTTATCTGTTTGTGCGAGCAATACAGTCCCACTTGTGCCATCGGGTAAACCAAAAGTCAGTGTTTTAGCCTTTGGGTCAACCGTTCCCGTAACCACGCGGTAAGTAGGCACACCCCCGCCTGCCCTTGCACATAGCGGCGTGTTATTAAAGGCCGCTGGACAGCTCCAGATTCCATAAAAGGTATTTTGATCACTTGCTTCAAGCTGGCGGAAGAAAACTAATGAACCCGCACAGAGATCATTATTATTTGTGGCACCATTAGCGGCTTTAAAGGTGATCATAGGGATGGCTTTAAGATCAGAGAGGTCTTTAAAGACGGCTTTTGATGCTGCCGTGTTGCCTACACCGCTCACAGAACCGGCAGCTAAACGACTTAATTCACTTGGCACATTTGATTGCCCAGCGGCCTTAAATACAGGTATCGAATAGGGAAAACCACCAAGCGCAGTTATCGAAGGTGCACATTTGATTGCCGGGTCACCGTAAACAGTTGATATAGAGCTGGTGGTCACCGCGCTGGCATGTGGCAGCAATAAAGTCAAAGTGCTAAGGAGGCTAAACGCCAAAAAACTGACCGCAAGGCCAGCATTAGAAATTTGCCGCAACTTATTTTTTATTATCACAGAGCGCTCATTTTGTATTTACATACCTATTATCTCAGGATAGCCCCAAAAAAAGAAGTACCTGTACATTATTATTGCCGCGTACTACTAAATGACTCCACATACCAGGTATTGCTTTGGCTAGTAAGGAGTACCTTTAATATGTAGTTGCCATCGTTACCTGGGATTTTGTAAAGGACAGTTTTGGTTTTGGAGGCTTTGTCGCTGCTCATCGAAGCATAAGATGCATTACGACCCGCAAAAAAGTTACCTAGGGTTGTCACAGTGTCGGCCCAGTCACCGGTAGCTGTCCCCTGTTGCGCTTGGGAGCTGAATAGGGCGTATGAATCCTTGCTGTCACCGTTTAATACATCGCTCACAAACTGCCCGCTAACAGACTTGGCGGCATTATTATGTGAATGATTAATAAATAATTGGATGAGTATGATCCCGAAAATTATTGCGAGAAAACTCAAAAAAACCACCATAAGCTTTTTGCGCATGACCATATTATGGCGCAATCTTCACAATTGCACCAGTTGCAAAATAGCGGTATAGTTATAAAAAATGAACCGTATACAAAAAATGAAACGTTTTAGTATGGTCCTGGCACTATTTGTGGTGTTTGTTTTCTCGGTTACCCCTGCTGTGGCTTCGGCGGTGACACCCTGCGGTGACCCTAAGAATACGGACCAGGTATATACTCCAAGCATTGATATCGGTTGCCGTGGCAAAGGAAACCCTATTCTCGATGCTTCATTTGGCATTCTTCGCTTCTTGAGCGCTGGGGTTGGGCTAATTGTTATTGGGTCAATTGTCTTTGCAGGTATCCAGTATTCTGCTTCCCGTGGGGATCCACAGGCAACGGCAGCGGCAATTAACCGTATCCAAAGTAGCGTTATAGCCCTGCTTATCTATATTTTTGGTTTTGCTTTCCTTAATTACATTCTGCCAGCGGGGATACTCAAGTGATCCAGTTGCCTCTTTCGCTGATTGCAGATGCTTGTACGGGCGGCGGTAGCTTTTTTGCGTTTCCGCACTGGTATCAATACCTTGATAGCGTTCCTGGCTCCAACGGTATCTGCACCCCGGCTTTCACTGGCCTTAATGACGTTTGGTTGGTCGTAGCTGCAATTATCGAAATCATGCTACGCGTTGGCGCGCTCATTGCAGTCATTGCTGTCATCTACGGTGGGTTTAACTACCTGACGAGCCAGGGCGAGCCAGATAAAACCAATAAGGCACGTATGACAATTATTAATGCACTTGCCGGCCTAGCAATCTCTATCTTTGCCAGTGTGCTTGTTAGCTTCATTGCCGGGAGTATTAAGTAATGGTTGCGCATGTGCTTCAACTTCTTGCTGCACAAGGCCTGGTTAACTGCGGTGATGGCACCGCTGGCTGTAGCCCCGGCCTGCCGGTTGTAGCCGCCAGCGGTGGCCAGTTGCAGCGGATTCTGACAATCGTGCTTGCCAGCTTTGCCGCTGCCGCTGTGTTGATGATTGTTATAGCTGGCCTGCGCTTTATAACTGCTCAAGGTAACCCGCAAGAAGTTGCCAAAGCACGGAAAACGATTATTTATGCCGCCGTTGGCTTGGTTATATCATTAAGTGCAGAGATCATTGTTGGCTTCACTATAGGTAAACTATAAATATGAAAAGATTTATCCTTTCGCTACTGGTCATGTTCTCTACCCTGTCGGCAACTGTAGTTGCGACAGTGCCGGCATATGCGGTTAATGTGACGCCAGGCTGTTCATCCGGTGCACTGGGGCAGACAGATGTTTGTCAGGCCGTCAATACTCAGAGCAAATCAAGCCAGAACCCAATTGTCAGTTTGATCGGCTCAATCATCAATATCCTGTCTTATGTTGTCGGGGCTGCCGCTGTTATTGGCCTGATTGTTGCCGGCCTGCGGATGATGCTCTCGAGCGGGGATAGCAGTGCCATTGCCAACGCACGCAGCAGCATAGTTTACTGCATCGTGGGCGTTGTGGTTGCTGTTGTGGCCCAAGCTATAGTCATCTTTGTTATTAATAACCTAGGCAAATAAGGATTTACTATGTCGAAATTTAAACTTGCAGTTATAACTCTGGCACTCAGCTTTACTGCGCTGCTTGGTGCCACTACCCTAACCCCTGCATTTGCAGACCTTAAAGGCGATGCTTGCTCAGGCTTGCAGCAACTCAACAGTGCCCAGACCTGTGGTCCTAACAGTAATGGTGGCATTAACTCCTTAGTTAAGTCGGTCGTAACTATTCTGAGCTACATTGTTGGTATTGTGGCCGTTATAATGGTGATTATCAGTGGCCTCAAGTATATACTTGCAAGTGGCGACCCGAGTAATGTAACCTCAGCCAAGAATACGTTGCTCTACGCAATTGTCGGTTTATTCATTGCTGCCCTGGCCCAAGCAATCGTACACTTTGCCCTGAGCGCCGCTAAGTAAGATTGAAGCACACTACCAAATATGCTATAAGTTAAAAAGAAGCTAAAGAAAGGCAAACAATAATGATTAAGAAAATTAAGAACTACGTACTCGTCGCAATGATGGCACTAACTATGGGCGCACCTGCCCTGGCCCCAGCCGTTGTCTATGCCGACAATATTACTACCAACCTATGTACTGGCGTTACTGCCGCTGCTGGTGGTAGCGGCAGCTGTGATGCAGCCAACCCTAACGACAAGCTGAAGAGCGTGGCCTCAACCATCGTTAACCTTCTGTCAGTCGTAGTTGGTATTGTATCTGTCATCATGATCATCTACGGTGGTTTCAAGTACATCACCTCAGGTGGTGACAGTGGTAACGTTTCTGGCGCCAAGAACACCTTGGTCTACGCCATTGTTGGCCTGATCATTGTTGCGCTGGCACAGTTCATTGTGCACTATGTCCTGTCGACTGCTGCAAGCACCGGCCTCACAAGCTAGACACTGCAAAATATAAAAATAATCCCCTCCTATGCGAGGGGATTATTTTTATATAGCAGACCTGGAGTTCTAAAGAACTTGGATCTTTTTGATGGTGTCTTGCTTGACCTTGCCAAAGCTAATGGTCAGGACGCCGTCCTTAAGGACAGCTTCGATCTCTTCTTCTTTAACAGGCACAGGCAGTGCGATGGTACGGGAAAACTCACCCCAGTAACATTCTTGCAAGAAGTAGTTCTCGACGCCGTCTTCATTACCGGCGCTCAGAGTGCCGCGTACGGTTAGCTGGTTGTCAGAAATGCTGACATCGAGGTCACCCTTGTTAACGCCAGCGGTGCGGGCTTTAACAACAAGCTTCTCGCGAGTTTCATAAACGTCAACAGCGAGCTGGCCGGGAACACTATCGTCCTCGTCCCACTCATCTTCAACAGATGGGGTGGCGGCTACCGTAGGAGCTACTGGCTCTACTGGAGCGCCCAGATCATCATCACCTAAAAAGGCGGCGGTTAGTTCGTCTTCCTCTAAAAGAAGATCATCATCGCGATTCCGTCGCGCCATAGTTGTTACCCTCCAAATGGATTAAATCTTAAACAATAATTAAGAGATATTGCGTTTTTGTCTTAATGGCAGTATAGCTTAGGTAACAAACAGAGTGCAACTTCTAGGGTCTATATTTACAACACATTAAATACAACATGAACTTTCTTGATACGTTCCTCGGGCTGTTTGCTCCCCATGAATGCCTCCACTGCTCTAGTGAGGGCGTGCTTTTATGTGAGCCATGCGCAGACGGATTGCCTGCCGTACCCAATGCGCGGTTGCTTACCGGTGGCACCATAATGGCCCGGACAACCTATAACCCGCTTGCTAAAGCCCTGGTCTGGCGTCTCAAGGCCGATTCGGCACGAGCGGCAGCCAAAGAGATTGCTGCCCTGTTGCCAGAAGTAGAGGCAGGTATAATTGTGCCAGTGCCAACCGCCACCAGCCGGACGCGCCAGCGAGGCTATGACCAGGCCGTATTGATTGCCCGGGCCTATGCCCGGCGGCACGGCCTACCATACCGCCAGCATCTGGTACGGCTGAGCCAGTCGCGGCAGGTTGGTGCGACCCGTGCCCAGCGGATGAAGCAGTTGGCCACTGCTTTTCGGGTTACCAACCTGGCGCAGCTCGCCGGATCACACATTGTACTGATAGACGACGTCTCCACCACCGGCGCCACGCTAGAGCGCGCTGCCCAAGAACTGATCGCGGCCGGTGCCGGGCGCACCGATGCGGTTGTTTTTGCACGAGTTCCTTAAACCTGGTACAATGACCCCTGTTGCAAAGTCTGGAAGGGTGTCCGAGTGGTTGAAGGAACTGGTCTTGAAAACCAGCGTGCCGGAAACGGTACCGAGGGTTCGAATCCCTCCCCTTCCGCCAGATTTTAAAGCTGCCGGCCGTAGATGATACAATCTACTGACGGCCAAGCCAAAACCTGGAGAGGTACCCAAGTGGCTGAAGGGGATGGTTTGCTAAATCATTAGGGGGGCGCGAGTCCCCGCGAGGGTTCGAATCCCTCTCTCTCCGCCAAACAAGAGCACCGCGTCCGCGCGGTGTTTTTGTTTCTATCACACACCGCGCATGCAGTACCGCCAACGGCACTGCGTCTCATATGTGCACGTGCTACAATAACGCTTATGGCAGAGACCGACACAAACACTACAGACGTTTCCATTACCTGGACAGCCTCTGAATTTATTGCCCACGAAAAGTCCAATAGTTGGTACCTGAAGCTAGGCGGCGTGGCTGTAGTAGTAGCCCTCATCTTATTTCTTTTAACAAGAGACAAAATAGCCTCTGGCTTTATCTTGTTTGCTGCCCTGCTGCTTGGGGTATATGCCGCCCGCGAGCCGCGCGAACTCGAGTACCAGATCACTGTCCATGGGGTAAGTGTGGGCGAAAAATACCATGACTTCCAGGAATTCCGGTCGTTTACGATTGTCCCAGAAGGGGCGTTTTCGAGCATTATGTTTATACCGCTCAAACGCTTTGCCCCAGCGGTCTCCATTTACTATTCGCCCGAGGAAGAAGACCGGATTGTTGACGTACTCGAAGAGCGCTTGCCTTACGATGACACTCGTAGCGATCCTATCGACAATTTCATGCGCCACATCCGTTTTTAGGTTTCTTAAGCCAAATAAAAAGCACCACAGCAGTTCAGCGTGGTGCTTTTTATCAGGGTGAAGTTACTAGCTGCGGTTCAGTTGTTCCTTACGATGAAGTTTTCGCTCCATGCGGTTAATAAAATTGCGTTTCTGTGTGTGGCTATCCCACTTTTCAAACGCGTCCATGAGGCTTTCTGCTTCTTCGATTGACATGACCCATCTCCGTTTAATTTTGTTAGTACAGTCATTATTACGATAAAAGCTTAAGCTTAGCTGTAAGCATTTTCACAAGTCGGTACCCCTGGGGCTCATCGACGAAATCCGGCAAACAATGTAGACTAATGTGCAAGATAACCATGAACGCATACGATAAAACGCTCCAAAAACTAGACCGCGTACAACGTGAACACTTCACCCTCAGCTTTCTCTACGCCGTTGTGAAAAAATATGGCGAAGACCGCGCCGGCACGCAGGCTGCCCTACTAACCTACTATGGATTTTTATCCCTTTTCCCGCTGCTGCTGGTACTAACAACTGTGCTCGGGACAATTACTAACTCCCATTCTGAACTCCAACGCACCGTTATAGACAGCATTACTAGCTACTTCCCTGGCCTGGGCACACAGTTGTCACAGCACGTCCATACCCTGCACCGGGCTGGGCTGGCGCTGATCGTTGGGCTGCTGTTTACGTTTTACGGTACGCGCGGTGTGGCCGACGCTTTTCAGAATGGTGTTAATGACATCTGGAGCGTACCACGAGACCACCGCACTGGTTTTCCGCTATCTATTGTTAAAAACCTGACGCTTATTATTGTTGGCGGTATTGGTTTTAGCGCCGCTTCAATTATTTCTACCTACGCCGCGGCCTTTGCTAACCAACAACTGGAGTTTAAGCTGCTGTCGGGTGTCATAAGCGTCTTTATTCTCTTCTGGGTATTCTTGCTCTTAATAAAGCTGTCGTTACCAGGCCATATACGGCTTAAACAGATTGGCTACGGGGCAGCTACTGCAGCGATTTTATTGGTAGTAGTACAAACATGTGGTGGCTTGATTCTGACGCATGTCCTAAAAAACCTCGACGCACTTTACAGCTCGTTCTCGATTGCCCTTGGCCTATTGTTTTGGATCTACCTGCAGGCCCAGGTTATGTATTTCTCTGTAGAAGTGGCAACTGTGGAGGCCCAGAAACTCTGGCCGCGGTCTCTTAGCGGCAAAAACTGCACTGTCGCTGATGAACGCGTCAAAGTACAGGCGCTGTAGTCTCGCCCTTATACCCTGACGTATCAGGTTAGTAAACTAAGTATTGTCGCCACCAGTTTTGGTTGTTCACCAACTGGCGGTGTTGCGTTGTCTTTTTACCGCGCATCCCGTTGCCTCCCTTAGGCTACCCTTATGGTAAAGGGCTAAGGGTGCACGCAACTATGAGTTTTCTTACACCACATATGCGCTAATTGTCACAAAAGCTGGCGCTATTTGATCTTGGCAACCAATTCTTTGATCAGTTCTAGCTGTTCGCGGTTGATGGCGGTCAGATCTTCGATCTCTTTTTTGGCACGCACATTCGTGTGAAAGTCATTTTCGGCCATAGCGGCGCTAATTGCATCGGCGCGCTTAGCGGCAATTAACAAAATTGCTCCCTGTAAGGCTGCCAACATAGACAAAAATAAGTTTAAAAGGATGAAAGGATACCTATCCCAGTGGCGAAAACTGCTGGAGCTGTTTAGGGCCGCCCAAATAGCCATAAAAAGGACAAATGTCATGACGAAAGCCCAGCTGCCCATGCCATTGCGCACTTTGTCGGCTGCTCGGTCACCAATCGAGAGGTTTGCTTTGGCGGCTTTGTGCCAGTTACCGGGGACGTTCATTACTTCGGAGTATAGCACAAGCTTTATTCGAGTAAGAAATATGACTGCCCATGGCAGCGCGCCCGGCTAGACTAAGGCATAAGCAACAGGTAAGGAGATACTATGAATCTTGAGGAGTATTTGTCTATGCTTCAAAAACTGGCCGAAAGGGAACGCCGCCGCAAGGCTGATGGCGGCCAATCACATACACCGGACGACCGTTTCCACTAGAAAAGCGCCGGTGCCATGCCGCCTATCAAAAAATAACCCCTGACGAATCTTTAAGCCTCTCCTAAGCGTCAGCCCATATGATGGTGAGGTGAAAACAGCTAAAAAACACGTATTTGCCAGCTTAGTTATTCTGACGGCCTCAGCCGTCTTAGCGGTAAACTACCTACCCCTATTTGCCAACTCATCGTTGGCCCTGACCTCGCATATAAAAAGCCATACATCCGGACAGCCGGCCAGTGCCGTTAACCCCCCTGCGGTGCAGCCACCGGACATATTTAAGCCTACGGTACAGGCTGATATTAACCAGGCCATTGCTACTGATGGCGACGTAGAGGTTGCCGTTAGTTTGGTCGATCTGGACACTGGCAAACAGTACGATGCTGGCGAGACCGGTGTGGTCTTTCAAGCAGCCAGTACTGCCAAGTTGATAGCGGTAATCGATTACTTACATGAAGT
Organism: Candidatus Saccharimonadota bacterium; assembly: GCA_028286345.1. GTDB lineage: Bacteria > Patescibacteriota > Saccharimonadia > Saccharimonadales > UBA4665 > JAQBRT01. The sequence goes on along the minus strand of JAQBRT010000001.1, from coordinate 126,411 downwards.
GGAACTAGGCAACGTAACGCTTGACCAAACAATCGACGGTACAAGCGCACGCCAGCTTATTAAGCAAATGCTTGAAGTCAGTGATAATACGGCTTGGGTGGATATTAATAACGTACTTGGCAGCAAGCAGCAAGCATACGCACAGAGTATTGGGCTAACTAGTTTTACGGGCGGTGAATACAATACTATTACTGCCGCTGACGAGGCCAAACTGCTGTCGTTACTTTACCAGGGAAAATTGATCAATACCGAACACAAAGAGCTCATGTACAGCTATATGAATGCCGCGGACGGCACTAACCTCATTAAGTCAGCGTTGCCCAGTGATGCCACTGTGTACCATAAGTACGGAATGCTAGGGGGAAATTTGCATGACACCGCGATAGTGAATTACCAGGGTCATAATTTCGCACTAGTTATCTTTACTAAAAATCCTAACGACGAGCTTAACGACTATTCGCAACGCGTCGCTCTCATATACAGTATCACTCAGGCTATCGTTGCTGACATTGCTGCATAAAGCACTAATAAAATTGGTACACCCGACAGGATTCGAACCTACGACCTTTGGCTCCGCAAGCCAACGCTCTATCCAGCTGAGCTACGGGTGCTCATTTTTTGAGCAACAGGGGTAATTCTAGCATGTCTAGGCAAATAATACTAGTCCCAACATTGACAAATATTAACATTAGTAGTATAATAGCGCGCAGTCAAGACCACCAGAGGTTATGACACAGTTGAGAGGATCAACAAATGAAGAAAGCCCTGCAGCTCACCGCTGTATCGCTCACCCTCACCGGTGGCTTCATGTTCACCAGCACCGCTACCGCATCCGCGGCACCCGCTGACGAGCACCTGACGTTCGGCACCTGCCAGAAGCTCTCGGACGACCCCTCGTCCAACGCCCCCGGCAACAACGCCAACGACTTCGGTCCTGGCAACATCAAGATCACCGCCACGGACATCATCGTGCGAGGCGCGATCAAGAACGACAAGTTCGTCGCAGTGAGGTCCTGCAACTAGGTCCCCCAACACCTGCCGAACGGGCAGATGAGTAGCCTACAAGGCTACACCGTTCACGACCGAAAGGTCACCCCTGGGGTTCAGGTCGGCAGTGGGTTCTCCCCCTCGCATCCACTGCCGACCTACCCCTGATTCACCCTTATCATTACAATTTGAAATTTATCTAAAAATAGCGGGGGCTTTACTTACTCGCGATTCATACACTCATCCAAAAAAAACAAATATTTCAGGGTAGGAGCCGCCAACCTGTTAAAATAGGCCGGATGGAGAGGTGCAGGAGTGGTTGAACTGGCTTGTCTCGAAAACAAGTGAGCCTGCAAGGGTTCCGAGGGTTCGAATCCCTCCCTCTCCGCCAAGAAAAGCGCCCTGCATAGCGGGGCTTTTTTATAACTGTACGAGACGCGGCTTCTTGCGTTCTTTGACTTCTGGTTTTACCGCTGGCGGGCCACTGGGTTGGGCTCGAGGACGTGGTGCAATATCGGTTACTAATGGGGCTTTTGGTGGTGCTGGCTGCTCAGAAACTTCGGGAGCTTCAGGAGTTTCATCGAGCAGTGGTGTTGTTTTGCGTTGCTTTGGCTTGCGGCCACGGGTAACAAACAGTGCAACCAAAACTGCCAGCCCAATTACGGCATAACCAATGCCAAACCACAGGGTAACACCGATGATCCCGCTTTCGGCACGGCCAAAAAAGGCTGAGAGCGACTGTTGCAGGGCACCAACATTGCTGTTATTAAAAGCCTGGGCTTCCACTTTTGTAAGCACAAAATCGGCGGCAAACTTAGTGGCAATCAGTAGAATGCCAGCGTCGAGGAATATGAAGCCAAGGCGGCGAATGCCCTTTCGGCGCCAAGGGCTGACGTAATAAATAAGCACGGCCAGCACGGCTAGTAGCCCAATGAGTACATACGGCAACATCTTTGATAGGCGGTATACCTGCGGTGCTTTGTCGAACTTTACGTAGTATGGCTGGCCGCCGTTTTGCTGGGTAAGAGTATCGGCAGTAATAACCGGGTTGCTTAGGAAGTCTTGGCTGGTGGCAAATTTCTCCTGAATCTTCAGGGCGGCTTGGGTTGGCTTAATGGCTGATGGCAAGCAGGTTAACGTTAGCGGGTCGGTATCGGCGTTGTACTGGGCGGCTTGAGCGGCAGTACAGGCCGGCAGTGTTTGAAGATATTGCTGGGTGTACACCCCAGCTTGGTATGCAAAAGTCTGTTTAGTAGCGGTCAAATCAATGTTAAAGTTTGGCGCTTTGGTGTTGCCCTCCAACCAATCGAAGTTGCTGTTAATAAAAGTATTGACGCTCTGCTGAATAATATCAGGGGTAAATGCCTGCTTGGCGGCTGCTTGGATGACCGCCGTATTTGGCTGGTTACCGTTTGTGGAACCGGCCGACTTAGAGGATTGGCTAATAATATTATCAATAAAGTGGTCGTACAGATGGCTCTGTAATAGCCACGATTCGAGGGTGGCCGGTTTGCTAAAGGCATGCGTAATGCTGAATGACAGCGCCAAGAGCAACAAGCATAGTAGCAAGAGAGAGGAGAAAATTTGGACGAAGAACCGCCGTACCCAAAGCATATGCATTATTGTACTACAACTCGGCTCCGACAGAGCTGCGTAACGGCATAGGTTGTCCACAGCACAGTTAACAGATAGGCGTAAGGGCGCCATACAACCACCCGCAACGGCGGCCAGTCCTGGTTCAAACTACTACTTGTTGCGGCACCTAATACACTGCCCGATTGGCCGGGTGGCACCTTGGGCGAGAGGCTACTGACAGACACTGATGCATTTGCGGTGTTCGTTTCTGCTACGGCAGGTATGTTACCGGTAGGCAAAACCACCGCCACCGGTGGCGTGCTCAGGGTAATCACCTGTCGGACATCCGCCAGTTCGCCGGCTTGGTTGGGGTCTATGATGTCAACAGTATGCACTTGCTCGTCGCTTAGGCTGGCTGGAACGGGAACAGTCGTATTCACCTGGCCGCTGTTATTGGTGTGCACCGTTCCTATCATCGCACCTGCTGAGCCATCAAGACGCACGGTATAGTCAGTGTTTGGCCGCAGGCCAATTCCCTGCCCCTCGAACCCAATAACCAGTGCTTGGCCCGGCGCGATATTGCCTGAAGTAACGTGCCGGAACATTAGGGCAGTGAGTGGCCGGTTTGTTTTAGGCGCGCTGAGCAAGCCAGTACTATCTGATGCAGCCGGCGTGTAGGCATTTGAGCTGGCCGGTATGGGCGCGCCCCGCAAACGGGCAATAATGAGGGCGGCAAGCAGTTGCTGGCCAGAGTTATTAGGATGATAGCTGCCGTTGCTCACAAAGTTTAAATTACCGCCGCCCAAGCCACGGGGCAGCACCAATCCGGTGTCGTTCCCGGCAGTCAGGCCGTTGACTGCTAGGGTTGCGCTGGCGGCTTCACAGAGGCGGTGCCCTACAAAAGCTTGGCTGACATCGATGTATGTGGCACCCGACTGCTTTGTGGCTTCGGCAACGGCGGCGTTGAGATGATGTATAAGGTAGCCCGCTAGCTGTATTTCGCTGGCGTCCAAACGAACATTATCGGCACAGTTACCAGGGGTGACAATTTCTGGGTAGCCAACCACATACAAGGTGCTTTGCGGCGAATGAGCTTTTAGCTGCTTATATAGCCTAGTCAGTTTTGGCAGCGTCCGGTCGATTAAGTCGGCTAGCTCTAGGCGGTCTTCGTAGGAGTTATAACAGCTGTTACTGCGCCGGGCGTGCAGCATGACACATTCAATAATAATGTCGTGAAAACCAATATCATTACCGCCGATTTGGGTGGTAATGAGCGCAGGCTGGTATTGGCTGACGAATGCTGATTGTGCCAGGGAGCCCGGCATAAAGCTTGTGAGCAGATTATTGTAGGTATCGTCTGGCCCGGTATTGGCCGAGGAGGTTTTACTGGGCTCAATATCGTCTATGACGGCCCCAGAACAGGCGACCGAATTAGCTGCCACCGAAGTATAAAGCGCAGCACGGGCTAGGAATGGATACGACACCGCCGAAAGATGGCATTTGTTGGCCACCGTATCTGTTCCTGGCCGATACTGCCCTGCCCCTTCACCGGCTGCAAATGAGTCACCAAGACCCAGATACGACAGGGCGGCATCAATGTGATCGGTGGGAGCGAGCAGGTAATTTGCTTCGAGTGGGCCGCTATTGGCGTGAAAGCCCAGTAGCCCGTTATTTAGAAAACGGAGGTGTGCCGGGGCAAAGCCTGACGGCAACTGGCCGCTCAAAAACGACCAGTAATTGTAAGACGGACAGCTGCCAGCCGAACAGTTTGTAAGGTCAAACACCCTAAAGCTTACAGTAGCCCGATTAGCGACGGCGGCGTAGTGCCCATCGTCGCTTATTGCGAGCTGCGAATCACTTAAGCTCGGTGCAAATATCAGCGTGCTTAGGGTCGCAAGGTTTATCCTGACAGCCCCGGCATTTAGCGTTTCCCCAACTAGCCAGCCGCCGCGGTCAGAAAATGCCAGTGAGTTGGGGTTAAATACTAGTGTCCGGTTGGTGGCATCGCTCAGGATTACGTCCGGCGCCCGGTTAACCCGCTTGCCTACTACTTGGCCAATGATATTGGTTTGATCTGTTAATGCCGCGGTAAAAAATCGGTACATCCCAATTTGGACGCCACCACTTGGCAGGCTGGTGAGGGCGAGGACAGTATCGGAGCCAGGCCAGCCAATCAGGACCTGGCCACCAATAAACGGTGTAAGCGGTAGCGCCACGCCGCTTGTACCGGCAAAGATCGCCCGGTTGCTCTCCACATCCTCTTGGCCAAAGGCGGTGACAATAAAACAGCCAGCGCTATTGCCGCCACCAATCTGAGGTGGGCTAAGGTCCTGACAAGCAAAGTTTTCGGTTTGCAGCGTGTGGTAACGTTCTGGGATATGGGCCGGAGTGATGTTTTTAAGGGCCATTTGCTGTGGGTTTGCCCAAGCATTACTACCCGCTGCCGCCTGGGCACCGCTTTTCAGGGGTAACAATAGCAACGTAAGCGCAGCCAGCATCAAACATCGTTTCATGAACACACACTATGGCTAGCCGGACCATAAGCCCAAAGCATAAGCGTCCACAAAATCACCAAAGTTCAGAATTAGTTCAGATATAATAGAAGTATGGAAGACAGCCTTTTTACCAAGATCATCAAGGGTGACATACCCTGTCACAAGATATACGAAGATGATAAAACTTTCGCTTTCCTGACCATCAACCCTGTTTTGCCCGGCCACGTACTGGTAATTCCTAAAAAACAAGTCGATCACCTGGAAGATCTGTCAGCGGAGGACTACCATGCCGTTTTTAGCACTGTCCAGAAAGTCTCGCACCGGGTCAAAGAAGTCTTTAAAACAGACCGGGTTATCCTGTCTGTCATGGGTTTTGAGGTTCCGCATGCCCACGTCCATGTGGTGCCCTCCAGCAGCGGTAACGACTATATTGTGAACTCCTATAATCACGCCAAACTGGCTCTCGAGGGCAATGCGCCCCAGGCCGACGACAAGGAATTGGCCGAAATAGCCCAAAAGTTAGCCTTTTAGTACCCTGCCCCGTACAATACAACCAATGAGTAATAGTATGATTTCGCTTTTCCTGGCAGCCGGTGTAGCTGCTTTTGTGTACAGCAAAATGGGGCGCCGGATTGGCTACGGTAATAGTGTTGATGTCTGGAAATTAGTAGCCATTAGTTTTGTACTCGGGTTCGGTTTTTTCTTCAGTTTGACCACCTGGGTCATTCACCTCCACTAGCCGCATAGTGTCATAAATAATTGGTTTTGCTGGTTTTGAACTGGTATTATAAGGCTATGGATGAGAAGAGTTTGGGCAAGCGCCTGCAAGAAGCACGTCAGGCGGCCGGTTTAACGCAGCAACAGCTGTGCTCTAAAGCCAACCTCAGCTTTTCTACTCTCACAAAAATCGAGCGTGGTGCCATTAAATCGCCGTCAATTTTCACGATTCAATCTATTGCCAGTGCCCTTGGTAAGACTTTAGACGAACTCGTCGGGTCTACGCCAGGCGGCGTCACCCCTGTAAACCGCCAGCTCAAAGCCACTAAAAGTGGTGTCCGTTTTGTTTATTTTGATGTTAACGGCTGCCTAATACACTTCTTCCACCCCGCCTTTACAGCTCTTGGGCAGGATATTGCCGTCCCGGCAGATGTTATCGAAACCGCTTTCTGGCACCTCAATGACCAAGCATGTAAGGGCACCCTGAGCCTGACAGACTTTAACCTTAAATTGGCCGAACGCCTCGGTGTTGGGCCAATCGACTGGGCAAAATACTACCTGGCTGCTGTTGCGCCTATCCCAGAAATGCAGGAGTTGCTTGTCTGGGCTGCTCAAAACTACAGGGTTGGCTTGCTCACCAACATCATGCCTGGCCTGCTTACTGAACTCAACACCCGCGGCATCCTGCCAAAAGTTGCCTACGACTCCGTTGTTGACTCATCAGAGGTCGGCACGATTAAGCCTGACCGGGAAATCTTCGAAATCGCCCAAACTCAGTCTGGCCAAGCACCAGAGGAAATCCTGTTTATCGACGACTCGCGGGCTAATGTTATGGCCGCTGAGCAACTTGGCTGGCACGTGTTGTGGTTTGATTACGCCCGGCCAGAAGAATCGGTCGCTAAAGTCCGCGAAGCTTTGCAACCCGCAGACTAAGCTTTTTTAAACCGTTCAGTTTCAGCAGTAATGGACTGTAACTGGGCCTTGGCCGTATCGAGCTGTTCCCTGCTCTGTTTTACAACCTGTTTTGGTGCGTTTTCAACGTAACTCTTATTGCCTAGGCGGCCTTCGAGCTGCTTAATAACGGCCTGCTGCTTGGCAGCTTGGCCTTCGAGTTCGGCAGCGTAGGTTTGGGCTACCGACCGGTCGATGTCCAGCCAGCAGTGATACTTAGTGCTGGTCAATGTGATGCCTTCGCCCTCGGCAACCGCCTTAACGGCCACTAGGCGCGCCATACGGGCAATCAGGGCGGCGTTGTCGCTAATAAAGGCTTCATCGGTGTGATATAGCGTGCTGCCGCTAACCTGAAGGGCTTTGGTGATAAAACGTGACTCGCTAATAATGGCCTGCAGCTCACCAAAAGCGGCGGCTTTATCTTTGCTAAAGCCTAGTGGCTTAACGGTTTCACGGGTTGCCAAGATAGATTCCTGTTCCCAAGCCAGTGTCTGCCAGATGGTTTCGGTGACAAATGGCGCGAATGGATGGGCCAAAGTAACGATAGCCTCCAACAGATACGCTAACAGCGCTTTATTGGGCTGGGCTTTACTGGTTTCAATGTACCAGTCGGCAACGTCGTCCCAGATAAAGTGATACAGCTCGTCGTAGGCCTCACTAAAGCGGAAGTTGTCCAAATCGGCCGTAATCTTCTCTGTAGATTGTTGTAACTTGCTCAACATCCAATGATCGGCGGGTGTTTCTGGAACGGCGGCTTCCCTGCCCTCTTCGCCAACCAGGTCTTCGATAAACCGGGCAATATTCCACAGCTTGTTGCAGAAGTTACGGTTAGCAATGATCTTGCTCTTCCCTAGCCTCTGGTCATTGCCAGCCGACATCCCCTGGATGAGTGCCAGACGCAGCGAATCTGTACCAAACTCCGGAATAACTTCTAGCGGGTCAATGATAGTTTCCGGGTCGCTCTTGCTCATCTTCTTGCCGTGCTCCGTCCGCACTAACCCGTGCAAGTAAACCTGCTTAAACGGCACCTGGCCGGTTGTGTAGGTAGTTGCCAAAATCATGCGGGCAACCCAGAAGAATAAAATATCCCAACCAGTCTCCATAACAGAGGTAGGATGATAGGTTTGGAAGTCTTTACTGCGCTCAAGCAAGTCTTCTAGGCTTAGCGAATAGTCGCTAGCCAATGAGGGGTCAATCAGCGTACTCCAGGTCCACAGCGCCGAACTAAACCAGGTGTCGAGTGTGTCCGGATCTTGCTGCCATTCATGGAAGCCTTCGGACTCGTCGGTTGGCGGCAGGACGCCAATGTACTGCTCTTCGCGGCCGTCGGTATCGGTGCGGTACCAAACCGGGATGCGGTGTCCCCACCAAATCTGGCGGCTAATGCACCAGTCGCGCAGGTTATCGATCCAGTGGAAGTAGATTTTCTCAAACCGCTCCGGGATAATATCGATATCGCCGTCACGGATAACAGATTGCATCACCTCTTTAAGGCTTAGGTGCTTCCCTTTCCAATCAACCGCCGGCTTGTTAACATCTATAAACCACTGCAAACGGATTTGCGGCTCAATAACACCTTTACCGCGGCTGTTGGTGGCCACATTGTGGATGTAGTTTTCATCGATACTAACCACCAGCCCCTTGCCTGCTAGCTTATCGACAATCTTTTCACGTGCCTCACCAATAGGCTTGCCGGCAAATTCACCAGCAATTGGCAGCAAGTTGCCATGAAAATCAATGATCTGTTCCTTATCGAGGTTGTGCCGCTCGGCAATCTCAAAGTCCACCTGGCTGTGCCACGGCGTAATGGTCATAACACCGGTACCAAACTCTGGATCCACTGACTCGTCTTTAATAATTGTGGCCGTTACCGGGCCATTGATCCAATCAGCCTCAAAGGTATCGCCGTGTTTGTAGTCTTTGTAGCGCTTGTCCTCAGGGTGCATAACCACATACTTATCGCCAAACTTGGTTTCCGGCCGGGCAGTACTGATCTGGAATGGCCCGTACTGAAAGGTGTAAAACTTAGCCTTTTCTTCTTTGTATTCGACCTCATCATCCGAGACATTGGTTTCCAGGTTCGGATCCCAGTTAACAATGCGGTGACCCCTGTAAATCAGGCCGTCGTTAAACATTTTAACGAAAGTCTCATTAACGCAGCGGTTCAGCGTGTCGTCTAGGGTATAACGGGCACGGGTCCAATCAACGCTGGCGCCCATTGCCCGGACTTGGGCGTTGATAGTGTCACGGCTGTTGCCAACAAACTCCCGCGTGCGGTTCAAAAACTCATCACGGCCAATCTCGTGTTTGTTGGTTCCCTCTTCGGTCAGCTGCTTTTCTATTAAGGCATTTACTGGGAGAGCTGCATGATCCGTACCAGGGAGCCACAACACGTCTTTCCCCTGTTGCCGGGCGTGCCGGGCCAAGATATCTTGCAAGGTTACAAATAGCGCATGGCCAATGTGCAGCGTGCCTGTCTCGTTAGGCGGCGGCATACTAATGCTAAAGTGCTCCTTGTGGCTATCAGGGTCGGCCACAAAACACCTGCCCTTTTCCCACAGCGCATAGATGTCGTTTTCATAGAGGCTCGCCTCATAAGCCTTTGGCAATTTCATAGTCTTCATCATACCACCTCTGTTATAAATCACGAAAAAGTTAACAAATGATGCACGTGAAATTAATAAATCGTTCGTAATTTGTACGCTACATGGAGAGGTTAGGCGCAATATCCAGCGCATATGGATCAGCCACCGGCTGGCCGGTTAACACGTGAAAACATCCGAGCGTAGCAATCATCGCCCCGTTATCGGTGCAAAGCTTGAGGTCAGGAAACTCGATAGGCAAGGGGAGTGCCTCCGTTAATTGGCGGCGCAGTTCCTGGTTGGCGGCCACTCCGCCGGCAATAACAACAGAGCGGGGCGCAAACTCGTCAAACGCTAGCCGCGCTTTATCAACTATGGTTTCTATGGCCACACGCTGGAAGCTGGCGGCAATATCGTTCTTCTGAGCATCGTTTAAGCGTTCTGGGAGCTTTGTAGATGGAAAATTGTAATCCTCACCGATTTCCGCTTGTGCTAGCCTCAGAACAGCTGTCTTTAGCCCAGAGAAGCTAAAGTCGTACTTTCCAACCTTGGCTTTTGGTAATGGAAAGGCCTGTGGGTCGCCAGACAGTGCTGCTTTAGAAACATTTGGACCACCAGGGTAGGGGAGACCGATGATTTTGGCGACCTTATCAAAAGCTTCGCCGATGGCATCATCTTGGGTGCGGCCAAGCAAGTCGTAGTCAAAATGGCCGCGGAACAGCGCCAGCTGCGAATGGCCACCAGATACAATGATGGCCAACATCGGAAATTCCGGGGCACCAGCCGGCATGGTAAAGCCGGGCAGGGAAGTGGCGGTTAAAAAGTTAGCATAAACATGGCCCATAACGTGGTTAACAGCGTACAGCGGCTTATTATGAGCAATCGCCAGGGTGCGAGCAGTCAGTACGCCAATCAGTAAACTGCCACCAAGGCCTGCACCGTAGGTGACGGCAATGGCATCAATGTCATCCCAAGTGCAGCTGGCGTCATCGAGCGCCTGATGTATCACTGGCAAAATGGCTTCAATATGACTACGGGCGGCAATTTCCGGCACCACGCCACCATATTGCGCATGTAAATCCATGCTGGAGGCCACAACGTTAGACAGCAAGCGGCTGCCGTCTTCAACAACGGCGGCCGCGGTTTCGTCGCAACTGGTTTCTATCCCGAGAACTTTCATTACTAACAGCATAACACTATATAAAGTGCATTATTTGCTTTAAACACAAGAACATGTACATATCATTGACAAAACACAAGCTTTTTGCTAGAATAAGTGCATAAGATCATTTAAAACAAAAATTACAAACTAGAAAGTACAACCTAAAGTTATGACCAATCCCAACCAAGCTCCAAACCCAGCAACCCAGCCCCCTGTTGCCGAAGCCGTAAACCAGGCCAATGAATTCATCCAAGCCGGTGAAGTTCCTCGCCTTGAGCACTTTGCCGAAATGTACGCCACCGCCACCGAAATTGCCGAAACCACCCCTGGCCAGTTTGCCACCGCAAGCGGCGACCCACTAGAAGCCGACGCCGCCAAGGCATTCTTACACGCCGCTGACCCAATGACCTGGATGCTCGACAGTAAGGGCAAAGCAACCAACCAGTCTATTTATGAGGCTAGTGAATTAAGTGAACTGAGTCCCAAGCAGCAAGCTGATGTTATTGCCCAAAAGGACTACCCTCGCCAATCTAACAACGCTGCTTTTGAGCGCTACCGCGACCGTGCCGAATCACGCCTGATACTCGACGAAGAACTTCGCAAAAGCCAGATTGGCCTCGACGCCATGGAGCGTGCCAAGCAGGAACGCAAAGACACCAAAGAAACTCAGAAAAAAGAACTGCTCAATGTTGAAGCCGACGGTAAAATCTACATACCAAAGGGCAGTGGTGCCCAAAGCGGCCGCCAGCTGACCGAATACGAGCAAGCCCAGGTTACCGCCCACGCCGAACAGATCCGCAAGGGCCTGCCAACCATCCTAGAAAGCACTGGTGTTGTTAAGACCGACTCCCTAGGCCGCGCCCGTGGCCTTGATGGATCAATGCTCACTAAGGACCAAGTCATTGCTGTTTCTAATAAGCAGGACCTCTACCGCCAGGCCAATGAGGGCATGGCAGCCAGTTTGGCCAACCTCAGCCCTGCCGAAGCTGCCGCCCTGCTGCAACTTACCGTTGACCGTATGCAACAGCTTATGCCCGAGACAACGACCATTAATCCCGCTACCGCTGAGCCAAAGAACCTGCGCGAACGCGCCAAAGCCCGCATGGAGGGCGCTTGGGTAGCCCTTACTAAGTTGACCCACGGTGACCTAAGTGGTGTCCGCGAAGCCGCAACCAACATGGAAAAGCGTGATCGCCGCCTGATTATCGGCGCCGCTGCCGCCTCTGTTGTGCTGGCCTACGTTGGCCACAAATCGGGTGCCTTTAACCCAATGGAGCAGACACTTGGTATTGCGCCAAAGGCTCCAAGCCACGATACTTCACGTCATCTTACCGACTTGCTGAGTGCTGATAGCAGCCAGGGTAGCGGTAAGGGTGCCGGTACAGGCCTTGGTGCTGCTGGCCTGAACCCTTCTCGTGTCCAACACGAAGCCCAGAACTTTAGCGTGCACCACCTGCGTGCTGGCGAGAACCCTTGGGAAGTCGCCCACCACACCCTAGGCGATAACGCTTCAGACGCCAAAGTTGCTAAGCTAACCGATAAGATCCTTAAGCTCAACCACTGGAGCCGCGAACAGGCTCGTCACCTCAAGGTTGGTACTGGCATGAAGATGCCCAAATAAGGGGTCATCCGTTTGCTGTATCATTAGTCTATGAACCCAAAGAAATTGGTGCGAAAAGTACTGCCCAAGCAGGGCATTACAGCAGCAGAAGAAGCCTACCGTAAGGGGCGGATCAAACTCACTCAGGCCCGTTACGGCTATCCTGCCAGGGGTGCGCGCGTGATTGCCGTGACCGGCACCAACGGTAAAACCACCACCTGTGTACTTATAAATAGTGTTTTGAAAGCTGGCGGCTACAAGACGGCGCTGATAACGACCGCCCTGACCGAGATGGACGGCGTGGCCACTAGCAACACTAACCATCGCACGGTGCCGCTGACGGCCGACCTGATGAAGTTCTTTAAAGAGGCCAAGACTAAGGGCGTGGACTTTATTATTATGGAAACCACCAGCCAGGCGCTGCACCAGCACAAAATGACGGGCCTACCGGTAGAGATTGCCGTGATGACCAACCTAACGCAGGACCACCTGGATTACCACGGTAGCATGGACGCTTATGCTGCCGCCAAAGCCCGGCTATTTAATAAGTACATGCACCCAGGGCACTGCGTTTTAAACCGCGATGACGAATGGTATGACTACTTTGCAAAGCAGGCGGTTGGCACTGTGACGACGTACGGTCAGGATGCTGCCAGCGATTTACAGATTACCGATCTCAAGCTTACTGCTAGCGGCAATGACTTTACGCTAGCTGTTGATGGTGACAAAGCTGCCGTACACACCGAACTGAGCGGCTTATTTAATGTATACAATGCTGCCGCAGCAGCGACTGTCGGCGCTTTATTGGAACTGCCTGATGAAGCGATAGACCAAGGCCTGAGCGGGCTGGAGGCTGTGCCGGGACGCATGGAAGCCATTAAAGCCGGCCAGGACTTTGAGGTAATTGTTGATTACGCCCACACGCCTGACGCCCTCAAAAATGTCCTAACGGCGCTCAAAGCGGTATCAAAAGGCAAAGTTAGTATTGTTTTTGGTGCCACTGGCGACCGCGATAAAGGCAAACGCCCGATTATGGGCGAGGTTGTGGCCGGGATTGCTGACCATATTTATCTGACTGACGATGAAACCTACACTGAAGACCCAGCGGCCATCCGCGATGCCGTTTATGCTGGCATTACAAAAGCTGGTGGAGCAGGGAAGACTACAATTGTGGAAGACCGCCGCGATGCGATTGCCAAAGCGTTTAGTGAAGCCAAGAAAGGCGACACTGTTTTGCTGGCCGGTATTGGGCATCAGGACTACCGGGCTATGGCCGGAAAAAATATTGAATGGGATGAGCGCGAAGTTGCCCGGGAACTCCTTTCACGGTAGTTGACGAAGTAATAAAAAAATTGTCTTGCATTTTTATAATTGGGGCGTATAATCAGTGAAATAATTCACTGTGAGTGGCCCACATGTGTGCTACATACGGCGAATTATACGCATTGTTCTCTTGAGTCTTACAGATTCGGGAACACGCACCTTGAGATTGTTAAACGTTAGTATGGAAAGTATGGAAGCAACGAGCGCCGGTCTAAAGACGGACGTTTATTGCTTCCATACTGGTGAGCTGCAAGCGACTTGTCGCCCATAGTTTAGTTCTGGGGAGAACTAATGACACAACTGATGGAACGTGCCGACCTGTCCGTGCCAGCCCCGCGTAGCGAGGTAGATGGCCAGTGCAAGAAGGCATGGAAGAATCACGGCTCTGCCCTGCGCGTGGAGGTCAACTACCTCGACCCACACGAGCTCAACGCACAGCTCGCCTGCTGTCCGCCAGCCGACGACACCCGCATCACCGTCGACACCGCCGTCGACAACACCATCCCGCTCAGCGCCATCTGCCCCGCCGTACCGCCCCGTGAGTCCCGTCGTGCCCGCAAGCTCCGCCTCATCGAGGAGGACAAGCGCAAGCGCGCATCCGAACCCCGGAAGGGAACCACGCTGTACACCGACAGCACCAAGGCAGGCAAGCACGGCAACAACGTCAACCCTCCGGTCATCGACCTGACCCAGCCGGCAACCGCCAGCAAGGACGTCGAGATCATCGACCTGGAGGCCATGGCTTCCGCGTAGTGGACTGAGGTCTGGGGGTGGCTTGCGCTGCAACACTGGCGTGAGCTACCCCCGGCCTCGGCCACCACCACGTTTAACAATCTCATCCTTCCATGATTATTCAGGCACATCCGAAAGGGTGTGTTTTTTTGTTGGCACTCAAATTGGGTAAGTGCTAATATACAGATACGAAAACAGGAGGTTATCTATGAACGCACCACTACGCCCCCTGGCCGACAACGTGGTTGTCCAGGCGGAACAAGTTCAAACCCAGACAGCCAGCGGCTTACTGCTGCCGGGATCGTCAACTGAAAAACCAGCTGCTGCTACGGTCGTGTCCGTTGGCCCGGATGTCAAAAACGTGTCCGTTGGGGACAAAGTTGTCTATAACAATTCGTTCCGTGGCACCGATGTTACGATCGGCAAAGAAAGCTACAGTATTATCAAAGAAGAAGACATTGTAGCGACGGTGGAGTAGGGATATGAGTAAAAAAGTATTCTACGATGAAGATGCCCGCCGCCGCATCCTTGGCGGGGCAGAAGTTTTATATAACGCCGTTAAAACCACCATGGGGCCAAAGGGCCGCAACGTGGTCATTAGTAAAAGTTTTGGCGGCCCGATTGTTACTCACGATGGTGTCAGCGTTGCCAAAGAAATCGATATTGCCGATGTTGATGACGAAACATTGGGCTACAAAGTTGGTGCAGAGCTCATCAAACAAGCGGCTACCAAGATGAATGATGTGGCTGGTGACGGCACAACAACTGTCACGGTGCTGACTTACCACATCTTAAATGAGGCCAATAAGCTGATCGCTGCCGGCCACAACCCGATGCAGCTACGCACTGGCCTGGAAGCCGCTGCCAAAGAAGTTATTGCCCAGCTGGGCGCCCTGGCCGAGCCAATTGAAGGCAATGCTGAGCGCGTTGCTGAAGTTGCCACTATCTCAGCTGGCGACAAGCAGATTGGTAAGCTCATAGCCGATGTTATTGAAAAAGTTGGCAAAGACGGCGTAGTCACTGTTGAAGCCGGCAAGGGCATGGAGCTTGAGGCCGACGTGGTGGAGGGCTTTACCTTTACCCGCGGTTTTGTCAGCCCCTACATGGTTACCGACACCGCCCGCATGGAAGCCGTCTACGATAAGCCGGCCGTTGTCATTACTGATAAAAAGATTACTAACGTCCAGGAACTGCTGCCACTGCTCGAAAAACTGGCCCAGTCCGGCCGGAAAGACCTAGTTTTGGTGGCCGAAGATGTGGAAGGTGAAGCTTTAACCACCCTGATCTTGAACCGTTTGAAAGGTGTTTTTAACACCGTGGCCATCAAAGCCCCATCATTTGGAGACCGCCGTAAAGAAATCTTAAACGACCTGGCTGCTTTGACCGGCGCTACGGTGGTTAATGACGAGCTTGGTATGTCATTTGAAACTGTCGACCTGGATGTTGTTGGCAGCGCCCGCAAGGTTATTGTCACCAAAGATTCGACTACGATTATTGAAGGCGCCGGGCCAAGCGTTGTTGTGCAGTCGCGGATTACCGAGATTGACGCCCAGATTCCGCACGCCAATAAGTTTGATAAGCCCAGCCTCGAAGAACGCCGGGCTGCCCTCCAAGGCAAAGTCGCCGTTATTAAAGTTGGCGGTGCCACCGAAACCGAAATCAATGAGAAGAAAGACCGCGTCGACGACGCTGTCCACGCTGTTAAAGCCGCCCTCGCTGACGGCATTGTGCCGGGCGGCGGCGTAACTTTAGTTAATATTGCCAAGAATTTGAACTTGAGCGGTGGTGCCGTTGGCCAAAACCTACTGGTTAGCGCCCTAGAGCAACCATTCCGCATCCTGATGCAAAACTCCGGCCTCAACCCCGATGAATGGCTGCCACAAGTCCGTGCCGGCAAGCCTGGTTACGGCGTTGATGTTAGCAAGCCAACCAAACTAGTTGACCTCAAGAAAACTGGCGTCGTAGACCCGGCCCGCGTTACCAAAGAAGCCGTTCAAAATGCCGTCTCAATTGCCGGCACAGCCATGACTATGGGTGCCCTGGTAGTTGACGTGCCCGAAGATAAACAAGACATGCCTGGGATGGGCGGCATGGGCGGAATGATGTAACTCGTTAGGCGGCGGGCTGCTGGGAAGCGGCTTGCTGCGTGAAGTAGTTGATTTCGTTGATAACATCTAACAAGGCTTGGGCTTTGGCTTTTTCATCACCGATAGC
The DNA here is from genome assembly GCA_028286345.1 of Candidatus Saccharimonadota bacterium. Lineage (GTDB taxonomy): Bacteria > Patescibacteriota > Saccharimonadia > Saccharimonadales > UBA4665 > JAQBRT01. The sequence continues at coordinate 110,073 of JAQBRT010000001.1, read as the reverse complement.
CAGGGCGGCTTCATAGGCGACGTGGACAAGCGACTGGTCGTCACTGGCTTGGAGCATCATCATGGTGGTGCGGAACTTTTCTTCTGGGCTCTGTTCAAGGTGGTCTACAAGTGGTGCGAGTTCGGCCAAGGCTTGCTGCTTAATTTCTAGCAGATCGCCAGCTACAGGGGCGGGCGTGATAGGCGCAACAACGGGTGAGTCGTCACTTACGGGGGTAGCAGCAATCGGATCTGCAACTGGGGCGTCAAGCGGGGTACCCGGGTGTTGCCATGGCATAGAAACGTTTGGTGCGGGAGCGGCCGGTTCGGCAGAAGCGTCAGCGGCCAAGGCGCCTTCAATGGCCTGGTCTGGAATTAGCTGGTCATCTTGTGGTTTATTATTTTGCCCGAACATTATTGCCCCCCTAGTAGATTGTCGTATGTAATTACTTTAAAATATACCATAAGCAGTTCTTGAGAAAAATAACCCGAACGGAGGAACAGATGCTTGACGACCTACAAGTCATTCACGATCGCGACCCGCAAGATGCCTTGGGCATTGCAGAAAAACAGTGGCAGCAGCTGCAATATGAGTATGAAGTTGAGATTCAGCCGCATGCCGATAGTATTAAAAATATTGTCTTTGCTGGAATGGGCGGCTCGGCGCTGTACGCACTGGTTGCTAAAGTTTGGCCTGGCTTTGACCGGCCGTTTGAAGTTGTACGCAACTACGACCTCCCAGCCTATGTGGGCGAGGATAGCCTGGTTTTCGTATCAAGCTATTCTGGTAACACCGAAGAAACCATTTCGGCGCTACACCAAGCAGAAGGCAAGGGCGCTGGTATTATTGTGATTACCGCTGGCGGCCAGCTGGCAGACCTGGCACGTGAAAAGAACTACCCTTTGCTGCTCCTGCCTGGTGGCCTGCAGCCACGCCACGCCCTGTGGTACGGACTTAAGGCTATACTAACCGCAACCGATAAACTTGGCCTGACGGACGGCAAGGCTGACGAACTGGCTGCCCAAGCCGAGTTCTTAAAAGATGCAATCCAGGCCTGGCTACCAACGGTGCCAACTGATAAAAATGCCGCTAAACAGATTGCCCAAGAGTGTATTGGCAAGTCGCCGGTGATTTACGCTGGCCCAAAGCTGGCACCTGCCGCCTACAAATGGAAGATTAGCTTCAACGAAAATGCCAAGCACATTGCCTGGACTAACGAGTTCCCAGAGTTTAACCACAATGAGTTTATGGGCTGGACCAAGCAGCCAGTCGATAAGCCGTATACCATAATCGACCTCCGTAGTTCTGCCGAACATCCCCGTGTCCAAAAGCGCTTCGAGGTGAGTGCCCGCCTGCTGTCTGGGATGCGCCCAGCACCAATAATCGTGACAGCCCAAGGTGACCCGTTCATCCAGGAGCTGATGTTTACAATTGCCCTTGGTGACTTCGTTACGCTGTACACAGCGCTGCTCAGCAATGTTAACCCTACACCGGTAGAGCTGATCGAAAACCTCAAGAAGTCGCTCGACGAGTAGCTCGCGCTATACTAGGGGTATGGAGAAGTACACCAAGCAGCAACGGTTTATGATAGCGCTGCTGGGTTCAATGCTGGTGAGCGTGGCCTTTTTTGGGTATGGCGCCTGGCGCAACCACAGCTTTGAGTACTCTTACTTTTTGTGGAACCTGTTCTTGGCCTGGATCCCGTTTGGCCTGACTTTTTGGCTGGTGCGTATCTTAAAAAAACAGCTGTGGTCATCGTGGCCGGCGTTAGTTGCCAGCTTTTTATGGTTGGTATTCCTACCAAACAGCTTTTATATGATTAGTGACTTTATCCATCTACAAAATGTGTCGCGGGTGGACATTTTGTATGACGCCGTTATGTTTACCAGCTTTATTTACACCGGTGTGCTGCTTGGCATGAGCAGCCTGTACCTGATTCACCTGGAGCTCAAGAAGCGGATGCCGCCGCGCCAAGCCGGGTATTGGATCGGGCTGACACTATTTATCTGCAGCTTTGCGATTTACGTAGGCCGTGACCTGCGCTGGAATAGCTGGGACATACTGACAAATCCTGGCGGTTTGCTGTTTGATGTCTCGGACCGTTTGCTACACCCCAGCGCTTATCCACAGATGTTGGTCACGATCCTAACATTCTTTGCGCTTCTAGGCAGTATGTACACCATGTTTTGGACGGGCGCCGCACTACTGCGGTCGGGTAAGCGCTAATCTGTTATTATAGAGACAATGAAAACACAGCTTGAGGCGTCGGTGCAGGCAACTGCACAGCAATTGTTTGGCCAAGACGTGGCCATTGAGCTAACGCGCCCCGAGGAACAATTTGGTGACTACGCAACCAATGTCGCCTTACAGTTAGCCGGCCGCTTGCAGCGCAACCCCCGCGAAGTAGCCGAGGAGTTGGCAGCCAAGCTCCGCGAGGTATTGAAAGACAAACTGCAAGAAGTAAGCGTGGCCGGACCAGGCTTCATTAACCTAAGGTTCAATGACGCCGCCTTGCTAGAAGCCGCCGCCCAGCACCCGGAACGCTCACTGCTTGGCAAAAACATCGTTGCCGAATATTCTGACCCAAACCCTTTTAAAGTTCTGCATGCCGGCCACCTTTACACCAGTGTGGTAGGTGATGCCATCGCCAACCTATTGCAGCAAGCAGGTGCTACGGTGCACCGCGTTAACTTCGGTGGAGACGTTGGCTTGCACGTTGGTAAAACCATGTGGGCCATCATCAAGCGATTGGAGGGCGAAAATCCGGACCGCCTGCAATCTATTACAATCGAAGAACGCTCCGAATGGATGGCCGCCGCCTACGTTGAAGGCACCAATGCCTACGAAACTGACGAGCAAGCGAAGCAAGAAATAATTGCTATCAACAAGCGTGTCTACCAACTCCACACAGACCAGGACCATGAATCGCCTTTTGCCCAGGTTTATTGGACCTGCCGTCACTGGAGCTATAAGTACTTTGATACTTTTTATGACCGCATTGGCAGCCACTTTGAAAAGTATTACCCTGAGAGCGAAACAGCGCCAATCGGCCTGCAAACTGTCCGCGACCATATTGGCGATGTTTACCAGGAAAGCAACGGCGCCATTATCTTTAACGCCGAGTCCTATGGCCTACATACCCGGGTATTTATTAACTCCGAGGGCCTGCCAACCTATGAGGCCAAAGATGTTGGCCTAATTATGAAAAAATGGGCCGATTACACCTTTGACCAGTCAATTATTATCACTGGCAACGACATCGTTGAGTATATGAAGGTAGTGTTAAAGAGTATAGAGCAGTTTATGCCCGAGCTGCCAGCGCGCACCCGCCACCTAACGCATGGCATTGTTAAACTCGAAGGTGGCACCAAGATGAGTAGCCGGCTGGGCAATTTCTTGCGTGCCGTTGACGTACTCGACGCCGCCAGCGAAGCCAACAAAGCTGCCACCGGCCAAGATAATGACCAAACTGTGCTCGGGGCAGTCAAATACGCTTTCTTAAAGAACCGAATCGGTGGCGACCTAATCTACGACCCGCAAGAATCGGTCAGCCTAGAAGGCAACAGCGGTCCGTACCTGCAATACGCCCATGCCCGTGCCCGCTCCATTTTACGCAAAGCCGAAGGCCAAGCGAGCGTTCTCGTGGACCTGCAGCCTGGTGAACGCTCACTTGTTCGTAAAATTAGCGAATACCCAGAGGTAGTTAACCGTGCCACAGCCGAGCTGATGCCGCACCACATTTGTAGCTACCTCTACGAACTTGCCCAGACATTCAACCGTTTTTATGAAAATAACCGGGTGATTGGTGATGAACGCGAAGCTGTGCGCCTGCACCTGGTTAACCACTATGCCGATACCTTGCGTAGCGGCCTGCAAGTGCTTGGCATCCCAGCACCTGAACAAATGTAAGGAGTCACATGCCCGAAAGAAAAGTCAGCAAACAAGGCACCACGGTTAAAATTGAAAGCCCCAAAGGTAAAAAGCACCCGAAAGTCTCGGTCATTGTTACACCAGACTTAGTCGTTGGCGGCTTTGTCGACTTTTTGCGCGAACACGCCATTGTTGGCCTAGCCGTTGGTCTGGTCATTGGTACCCAAGTAAAAAGCCTAGTCGACCAGATGGTCAACAGCTTCATTAATCCGTTATTTACGTTGGTGTTTGGTGGTAAAAGGCTCCAGGAGCGCACTTTTACTGGGCATTTCCTAACCCATAGCGCCAATTTTGGTTGGGGTGCTTTTGTCTATGTGCTCATCGACTTTTTGTTCGTGCTGGCAGCCATTTATGTAATTATCAGGATCTTTAATCTCGATAAGCTTGATAAGCAGAAAGACTAGTTAACCATGGACGACATAAGCGGTATGACCGAAGACGACTGGAAGGCAAAACTAACGCCGGACCAGTACCACATACTCCGTGAACGGGGAACAGAATACCCTGGGACCGGCAAACTACTGCATAACGATAAAACTGGTGATTACACCTGTGCTGGCTGCGGCAATGTGCTGTTTAACAGTGCTACTAAGTTTGAAAGTAACGAGTGGCCCAGTTTTTATAATGTTGTTGACCAAAAAGCCATCCGCGTCGAACATGATGACAGTTTTGGCATGGCACGTAGCGAAGTTTTTTGTGCCAAATGTGGCGGCGCGCTAGGCCACGTTTTTAATGATTCACCCGAGCAGCCGACCGGCTTGCGCTTTTGTATTAATTCAGCCGCACTCGACTTTAAGCCAGAAAAATCCTAGCACTCGCCAGGGGACTGGTAGTACTTGTTGCCCCAAGTAGCCATCTGTTCCAGGATAGGCAAGAGGTCTTCGCCCTTTTCTGTCAGGGTGTATTCAATGCGGGGAGGGGCTTCGGCAAAGCTTTGCTTGGTTATAATGCCGAATTGTTCAAGGTCGTCTAGGCGCTGGGACAGGGTGCGCGGGTTAATTGAGCCGACGGATTTTTCTAGTTCGCCAAAGCGTTTTGGACCGGCAAATAAGTCTCGCAGGATCAGGGCTGTCCATTTATTTCCAATAACGTCCATAGCCGATGCGATGCAGCCGACTTTGGTTTCAATTGGTTCGATTACAGAGGTGCTTTTCATGCTTTACAAAGTATAGTAATGGCTTTATACTTATTACTAACTATAAAAAGTATAGCATAAAAGGAGTAGATATGAAATTAGCAATTATTGTTGCGACAACCCGCGTTGGCCGCAAGACCCTGCAACAGGCAAAGTGGGCCGCCAAGCTGGCAGCCAACGTTGATGGCATCGACGCCGAAATCGTCGACCTGGCCGACTATCCCATGCCGTTTTTTGACGAGCCAGTTAGCCCGCGCTACAACCCAAGCCGCCAAATCGATTCCGTGGCAAAGAAGTGGCTCGACAAGCTTAATGAGTTTGATGCCTACCTGTTTGTAACCGCCGAATACAACCACTCGATCCCAGCTGTGCTCAAGAACGCCCTCGACTACGTTGATTTCCAGTTCATCCACAAGCCGGGCGCAGTGATTTCGCATGGTTCTGCCGGTGGTGCCCGTGCCCAGGTGCACCTCAAGCAGATCCTGTCTGAGAGCAAAATGGCAGTTGTGCCGTCTGGCCCCGGCGTTGCTATTGTTCATATGAGCGACATTATTGATGAAGAAGGCAACATGAGCGCCGAAGCCGCCGCCAACCCATACGGTCCAAAACCAGCAGTCGAAGACCTGCTCAATGACCTCAAGTGGTACAGCGACGCCCTGGCCGCTGCCCGCAAATAAACGCAGAGTTTGAGAGACTTATGTGTGCAAACGAGCCGCTTACTGGCTCGTTTGCTTTATAATAGCCAGCAATGATAGACAAACACGCAGTTCCAACCAAACTTTTATGGGTGGACCTAGAAATGACCGGCCTTGATCCAAACGAGGACGTGATTCTTGAAATCGCCGCCGAAATCACCGATTTTGAGTTTAAAACCCTGGCCAGCTACGAAGCCTGCATTAAGCAACCCCGCGACATTGTTGTTGACCGGATGCAAAAGAACACCTGGTGGCAGGACTTCCCAGCTAACCGTGACAGCTTTATAGATAAGCTCGACGAGGGCAAAGACCCGGCGCAGGTTGAAAAGGAATTAATTGCACTCATCGAAGAACATTTCGGCGAAGAGCCAGCCATCCTGGCAGGCAACTCGATTCATAACGACCGCCTGTTTGTTAAACAGTGGTGGCCGCAGCTCGATCTCAAATTGCACTACAGGATGCTGGACGTTAGTTCATTTAAGATTGTGATGCAGGGCAAGCACGGTGAAATCTTCGAGAAAAAAGAAGTCCACCGGGCCTTTGACGATATTCAGGCAAGCATTGCCGAACTGCAACACTACCTCGAGTGGTTTAGGCATGACGCATAAAGAAGTTGAAGATTATATATTGAGCATGCCAAACGCCGTGCGGGAATACCCGTTTGGCGAAGATGTGGCGGTTTATAAAGTTAACGATAAGATGTTTGCTTTGATCACCGAAGGCAAAGACCCGGTACAGATCAGCCTAAAGTGCGACCCCAACCTAGCAGTTGTACTGCGGGAAAAATATGACGAGGTCATGCCCGGCTATCACCTCAACAAAAAGCATTGGAATACGCTGGTGCTCAGCGGCCAAATGCCATGGGAAGAGGTGCAAGACCTCATCCGGCTCAGTTACCGCTTAGTTACTAATTAGTATTTAGCTGTTTAAGGAGTAGGTCGGCGGCGTCGTAATCTTTTTGGATTATCGACCGGCCGTGAGCACCTTTGACGTTGCTGTAGGCACGCTGTAGGTATGCGCGGTAGTTCGTTACCTCTGTTACGAGCGTACTGTGGAGCGTTGCGTTATAAGTGCCGCCACTAGCTGCGGCCTGGAGGGCGCTATCTACTTTTGTGGTGTCTGGTGTTGATTGCTTGGCATTAATTTTTAGGTGGTTGAGGGTCGCGTAGTCGATAAGCTCTTGCTGTTGGCTGCCCATGGTTAAGTCAATGGTCGCAGCTGCACCGCTGTTGGCTACGGAGACGCCCGTCTGTTTAACGGCATCATCGGTAATGTGGATTAGTAGTTGCTGTTGCTTGATAAGGCTTGTAAGTGAGGGCAGGGTAGCATTGCTGCCCCGTACCAGGTTAATCACAATCGAAGCAATGATCAAAAACAGTACCAACCCACCGCCCAGGACTGCTATGCGCATGAGCTTTGGCTGTGGTACGCGGGAGCGCTGCGGCTTTTCTGGATTGAGGATAAAGTCGTAATTTGGTTGGTTCTGCGGAGGCATGCCTATATTTAAGCATAAGTACCTTGCAGGTTGCTACTTGCGCACTTAGTGTACAATAGTGATAACTAGGAGACCGGGGCATGGCGCACGACCTGCACGCATCGCTAGAACAATTATTCGCCCGTGGCCAACAGCTCACACTTGGCAAGGACGAGATTGTGATCCGGCCCGGCGACGACCCCTCTCATCTCTACCAAGTCCAATCTGGCTACGTCAAAGTCTACTTTATCAACCGCGAAGGCGAAGAATACCTACATGTCATCTACGGGGCTGGCGAAATCTTTCCGCTGGCCTGGATTGTCCACCGTGTCCGGCGTAATGTTTTTTACGAAACGATTACCCCAACGGTCCTGATGCGCCTCAGCCGCGACGAGTTCTTGGAACACACTGCCCATGATCCCGAAATGGGCTTTATAGTCATGCAGCAAGTCGTCAGCCAGTTTAATATCTATCTCGACCGCATCGATAACCTCGAGTACAAATACGCCCGCGAACGACTGGTGTACCGGCTGCTGTTCCTCGGCAGCCGCTTTGGCAAATGGGACGACAATGGCGACCTGGTTTTGCCGTACTTTACCCAGCAAGACCTGGCTAGCTCAATCAATTTAAGCCGCGAAAGTGCCGTCCGCGAGCTAAACAAGCTCAAAACCAAGAAGTTGATCGACTACAACACCAGTAACATCATCCTAAAAGACCTTAAGGCACTGAGCCACGAGATTAACGGCGGCCTCAGCCCCAACCTTTGGGGCTTGCTCGACGAAGAACTGCCTTTCGAAGACTAAGCAACTAACCAGGCACAATGTAAGACTTCTGTGGAAGTCTTTTTCTTATGCTTGCATTGCATTAATAGTTGAAAGATACTTTGCATATGAATAAAACATACCCCGAATCATTTGGTGGTGACACAATCACTTCACCCAGAGTAAAAATGATAGATTCTTTGGGCAGCGAGCACTTTCTCAATCGAGCGCTTGTTGTTACACATCAAGGGCAAGATCACTATGTTATGTTTAAAATGCAGATAGCAGATGAAATGAGATTCAGAACAGCACTTTTTAGCAGGGTACTATTTGAATCATTAGACCAACTTGAAGCACAGGCAGAAAAGGCACGACAAGAGCCTTGGAGAACTTCGATGTTGCCATGGCAATCCACTAATGCCGGTGCCGGCTTTGGGCTAGAACAAGACGAACTTACGGAAGCCTATCGTGCTTTTTTTGTTGCGCGATCTAATAGTGTCGAGCTAGAAGAATAAAATACTACTTGCTCATGCTCGAAAGCTTTGGAATAGTTCCGAAGCTCGCCCAGTAGGGGGAGCCAAGCATAAGCACTTTGCGAAAGCAGAGTGTTTTTGCTTTTTGCTATAGTGTTTACATAATGATCATTAAGCTAAACCGAAAGACTTGCATCACTTTGATTTCAGTGTTCGCGGCCTTTGCATTAATGGCTTGCTCGACTTGGTATTACGTATCGAATAAAATCCCTGAAGGTTATGTCCAAGTGCATATCTACGCGGATAACGTATCGTGTTTAGTTAATTCACCTGCTTGCGGCCAATGTGATGGAGGAAAAGTCGTTCATAGAAAATGCTACGTGCCAAAAGGCTCTCCGTTTGCTGGTTTTTAAAGTTGCGAAGCTCGCCTACTAGGGGGAGGGTAAGCGGTAGTGCTTGCTAGTTGTTGCTCAGTCAAGGATACTGTGTAACAGATATGGACGCGGTAGAAGAGGTTAAGGGTCGCCTGAGCATCGAGGATGTAGTGGGTGAGTATGTGCAGCTAAAGCGGGCCGGGCGCAACTGGAAAGGCCTGAGTCCTTTTAGTAATGAGCGTACGCCGAGCTTTATGGTAAGTCCTGACAAGCAGATTTGGCACGATTTTTCCTCAGGTAAGGGCGGCAATATGTTCAGTTTTATCATGGAGGTGGAAGGCCTGGACTTTAAGGGCGCGCTGGAACTGTTGGCGCGCAAAGCCGGCATCGATATTGAGCAGTTCCGTACCGGAGCCGGGCGCGGCGGGCCAAACAAGGAGCGGCTGCACGAGCTGCTGGACCTGAGCACAAAGTTTTACCAGGTGCAGTTTAGTAAGCACAAAGTCGCCCTAGAATATGTCTTTAAGCAGCGCCAGTTTACTAAAGAAACGGCGCTGGAGTGGAAGCTAGGGTACTCACCTAACACCGGTACAGCGCTGGTTGACTATGCCAAAGGCAAAGGTTTTACCGACGAAGAAATAAAACAGGCCGGTTTAAGTGCTCAGCGCTATCGCGGCATTGGCGACATGTTCCGCGGCCGGCTGATGATCCCGCTGCAGGACGCGCAGGGCAGGATAATTGGCTTTACGGCCCGCTTGCTGGTGGACGATCCTGATGCGCCAAAGTACATCAACACACCGCAAACGGTACTTTATGATAAATCCCGCCACATTTATGGCTTACATTTGGCAAAAGAGACGATCCGCAAAACCAAATTTGTTGTTTTGGCCGAGGGTAACCTAGACGTTATTGCTAGCCACCAGGCCGGCGTACGCCAGGTGGTGGCCACGGCTGGTACGGCACTAACAGAGCCGCACCTAAAAGCGCTAAGCCGTTTTACCGGTGATATCCGGCTCAGTTTTGACGCCGATAAGGCAGGGATCGCAGCCACCGAGCGGGCTATTCCAATTGCCAGCCGCGTCAAAGTCTCACTGAGCATTATCGACATACCAAGTGGCAAAGACCCCGACGATTTGATCAAGCAAGATCCCAAGCTCTGGGAAGAGGCGATCACCAAACACCAATACGCCCTAGATTGGCTGATGGAACGCTACGAAAAGTTGCTCGATATTAAAAGCGCGCAGGGCAAGCGCGAGTTTAGCGACATTTTGCTGCCGGTAGTGCGGGCGTTAAATGATGATGTAGAGCGTGACCATTACATGGAGACAATCGCCAAAACCATCGGTGTTAGCAAGGATGCGCTTGGCAAAAAGCTCGATAAGACAGAGAGCATGAACGCCCCGCAAAGACGGCGGCAGGTTAAGGTCACACCCCAGCAGATCGACAAGCATGCCCTAGAGTTCCAGAAAACCCAAGACCAGTTCTTGTGCCTGGTCTTGCTGCGCACGACGCTCCGCGAGCTACTGGATATCCTGACCGAAGACATGTTTCAGCGCGAACCGGCCCGCGAACTTTTTAGCTACCTCAAAGCCCACCCCGACTTTAAAGGGAAGCCCGAAGAGGTCAAGGAGCTGCAAAACTTGGCAGATTATGTTAAAATAGAGACATTACTCTATGAAGAGCTCTACCAGGGCCTCGAGTTAAACGAACTTCATTACGAAGCAACTCGATTGCAGGCACGACTGATAGAACAATACGTCAAAACGAAAAAGCAAAGCTTGTCTGAACAATTTGAAACCGCTGACGAAGCGGCCATTCATGCCTTGTTAACAGAGGTCAAGCAATACGATGAACTACTTAACCGAGTTAAAGGAGGTGCTGCCCGTGCCCAAGAAGAACGATAAATCTCAGAAAGAGCAACCAACGCTCGAAGAACTAAAAGCCGGCTTACTCGAAAAAGCCAAAAAAGACGGTCACATTGACCAAAAAGATATCTTTGCAGTTATCCCAGAAGCAGTAGAGAACACCGAAACACTCGACGCTCTCTACACCGAACTAGCTGATGCGAGCATCGAAATTACCGCTATCGAACCAGATGTCGCCAACTTTACAGACGAATGGGTGCTCGAAGAGGCCGAAGAAGAGGATAACGAAGCAGCCACCAACGCCGCTGCCGCTTTTCTCGATGATGACGTAGCTGACGACTCAGTTCGTCTCTACCTCCGTGAAATCGGTAAAATCCCGCTGCTAAACGCCGAAGAAGAACTAGCTCTCGCCCAACGCGTGGTTGCTGGTGAAAAAGAAGCTAAGGACAAAATGGCTGAAGCCAACATGCGTCTGGTAGTCTCGATTGCCAAGCGCTACGTCGGTCGTGGCCTCGACCTGCTCGACCTCATCCAAGAAGGCAACACCGGATTGCTACGTGCCGTTGAAAAGTTTGACCCGGACAAGGGCTTTAAGTTTTCAACTTACGCCACCTGGTGGATCCGTCAAGCAATCACCCGTGCCATCGCTGACCAGGCCCGTACTATCCGCATCCCTGTGCACATGGTTGAGACTATCAACAAGTTGCTCCGTACTCAGCGCCGTCTAACTCAAGAGCTAAACCGCGAACCAACCAACGAAGAAATCGCCAAAGAAATGGAGATTGAGGTTGATAAGGTTGAGCACATCATGAAGATCAAGCAGGACATTAGCTCGCTTGACGCCTCCATCCGCGATGACGAAGAAGATTCCGTTCTGGCCGACTTCATTGAAGACGAAGACACCGTCTCACCAGAGGAATCTGCTACTGGCCAGCTCCTCAAAGAGCAAGTCAAAGACATGCTTGGTGCCCTGACAGAGCGCGAACAAAAGATTCTCAAGCTGCGCTTTGGACTGGAAGATGGCAAGAGCCACACGCTCGAAGAAGTAGGGCAGGAGTTCTCTGTTACCCGCGAACGAATCCGTCAGATTGAGGCCAAGGCCCTCGCCAAGCTTCGTAAGCACCGCGACGCCAAGAAGCTCCACGATTACATCAAGTAGACCCCGTTAGAATAAGCATAATAAGCTTGACAAATTAGCGGCAATATAGTATACTTATGCTGTAAATACATAAGCGTTAAGATTACCAATATGCCTCGCAGCCAATCAGCCGAAAACCAGTCTTTCATCAAGCGCAACCGCCTGCCTCTTAGTGTTGCAGTTACCGCTGGCGCGGCTGTGCTTGCAGCAGCTGGTTACATTGAAAACGGCGGTTCAAAGCCGGCTGCCAAAGCAAACGTTATTATGCAACCCCAAGCTTCTGTAACTCCCGAAGCCATGGCTGCCCCAACTGAGACTGAGACCGTTGAGCCGGTAACCCCAACGGCTCTTCCAACACATCGGGCTACCAAAGCACCTACAGTTAAAGCAACTCACGCTGAAGTTAAGCCATCTCCAACCAAGACTAGCGAGTCTATAGCCCAAATCATGGACCACTTGCGCAACCGCAAGGTAGGGGACAAAATACCTACTCTCAATCTAGGAGAAGGCAAGCTGCTGGTTTACGGCGGCAAAATCTTTACCGAACCTTCTGCCGCTGCCGAGCAGACTAATTACTTGCAAGGTACGCGCATGCAAGACGTTGAAGTAGTCACTATTAATGACAAGGCCTGGGCCTGCGGCGGGGTCAGTAACCCGGATGATATCCGTTGTGTCCCGCTTAACGACAATCCTGACCTGTCTGTATATGACTCTGCCACCGATACGACAACTAAATTCACGGCATCCAGCGAGCAGCTAGCTATAACTTATTTGACCGTTGCCAAAGTTGGCGAAGATGGTTTTGGCTACGCAGCCACAGCAAACGGGCTTGAAGGCATCGCCTACAACCCACCCCAGGCCTAGATACAATTTGTTTGACCTTTCCAAGTAGAGTGCTACCATAAGCGTAACAAGCTCTGCAACCGATAGGTCTTAAGTGAAGCAGCCCCCTAAAAAAGCCAAGCGCGCCGCGCCAAAACACCCGCAACATATGCGGCATAAGGCTATTGTTATCTTATTCGTTATTTTAGTCCTGAGTGTTGTGTACGCTCTGATTCGAGAATACAAAATTCATCACTTACCAACGATAGGCTAGGCTTTATTACTATGGCTAACAACAAAACGACCAAACAATACTCATCCGGGCCAAAATTCTTACACCGCTTTTCACAGAGACAGTTAACGGCACTTATCGTTACATTGGGTGTTGGTGTGCTTGGTGTTTGGACGCTTATTTTAAGCAGTGCAACCACTCCTGTTGGTGTTGATTTTGTGCTGTTTTGCCCCCCAGCAGGGCAGACTTGTGCCGGCTCAACGTCCACAGTACAGAGTTATGCGAATAGTGTACAAAGTTGGTACGCTTCACGATTGGGTTCAGGGCATACTTTTAAGATTCATGCTGTAACCATAAGGTATGCGCCGCATGCGACCTCTTATTACAGCAATGGCGGAAGCGATGCGAACAACGCACAGGTCTTTAGTAGGGTTGCGGCCGACCTAGGCATTGTAAATAGCTCTGCTAGCCCAATCAAAACACAAGTCGTGACAGGCTTTAGGGTTTTTTATACTAGTCTTTGTGGCTTCTCGTCGATACCGGGTTCATTATCGATTGAAGATTCCCAAAACAACCCGGCTACTCGCTGCGCACCGTCAGGATTCCCCCAGTTAATTGCTCACGAACTTGGGCATAGCTTTGGCCTGCAGCACGTGAGCACCCTTTACGATGTCATGAATCCGAAGGCTTGTTTTGACGGCACTTACACGGCAGCATTATCTTCATGCAACATGAGCAGTACCGAGAGGTCATACCTGCTGAACAACTATCCGGCGTGGTTTGGGATAGCTACGGCTACCGGCACATTAAGCTGCCTCACCAATTCTACGAACGTGACGCTTACTTATAGCTTTTCGAATGTCTCTGGTAGTGCTACGATTTTCCAGAACACCACCTACCTAAAGTCGTTCCCAGGGCCTCTGGGTAGTGGCAATACGGATGGCGGGGCAGTTAGGCCAAGCACGAGCTATACTTACATATTGCGCACGAGCACAGCTGAGCTTAAGCGTATTATCTGTACTACTAAGGCTTAGAGTTCTATGCTAACCCGAACGAGTAGTTCATCAAGGCTTTTTAGCAGTTGCTCAGGGTTATCATTGTTGCTCAGATAGTAATCGGCATTAGCGATCGGACCGCCTTTTTCTAGTTTCTCAATCTCGGCGTAGTCACGCTCGGTAGCTTCTTGGTCGGTGAGCGGACGGACAGGGCGTGTAGAAAGACGCTTGTGACGGGTGGCCCTAGGGGCTATAACGGCGATGATCACGGCGTTTTCTTCGAGGGACTCTTTAAAGATTTTGTACTCAGTCCAGCTATACAGGCCATCTACGACGACGTGATTGTGGCCTTTTTCAAAGTGCTCTTCAATCTGTGTGATGATGCGGACGGCGTAGGCGCCTTTACCTTCTTTGACCCGGATGTCTTCGCGCACCAAGCGTTCGTTGGCTTCGTTAACTTCCATGCCGCGGGCTTTTACTTCGTCAATGGTGATGCCGCCAAAGTAGGCCGAAGGCAGGCCTTTGGACTTAAGATGTTCAACGCAGACACTCTTACCGGCGCCTGGCATTCCCACAAAAATAATTGCTTTGTTTTGTTGCATGGTGACCATTGTACTAGAATCCTTAATGAATAGCTACCTCTGTTAGCATCTTGCCAAATTGCTAACGTTTGATATGCTAACAGTGTATGGATCAAAACAAAAGTGAGAGCCCAAGGCAGTTTTCGGCACAGCCTGTTGCGCGAGGTGCGTTCACGCCTACGGCCCGCAGTTTTAACGCGGCACCACGGCCAGCACCACCAGCACCTGAGCCACAGCAGGTTACATTTGCGCCCCAGCAATTTAGCGCACCAGTAACCGCGCCAGTTGTACCGGCGCCACTCAGCTTTGCGCCCCCAGTGGATAAGGCCGCTGCTAAGCCCAGATTTATATCTACCACTAAGATCAAGGCAATTGCAGCAGGCATGACCGTGCTGCTTGTGTTGGCGGGGGGTATACAACATCATCTGGTTAACAGCCACAAGCAGGTGTTGGGTACTAAGACGCATGGCCGGAAGATCCCCGTTAGCGATGCGACTTTGGGTGGTAGCAACCTCGAGACTAGCTGTTACACTGTTGCCGTTCCAAACAGCTACCAAGTGACACACACGGCTGGATGTTCGAGCGTTATGAGTGCAGCCAAAGCCACCGACGCCGCAATTTCGCTGTTTAGCACGCCAAGTAGCAGTACTTTTACCATGAAAGATGCACCAATTCAGATACGTGAACAGCTTAAGCTGCTGGGCAGCGTCACCGAGTTTAAAACTGCGCCAACCGAAGTAAACGGCATTAAGGCACTCAAAGTTTTGTATCAACTAGGGCAAGGCAATGAGCAAGCCCTGGTGTTTGTACCAAACCTGCCTGCTAAGTACGTCACCAACGATGACGCTGCTGGTGCATTTATGATCCGTGGCACTTACGGCACACCCAGCCAGCAGTCGAGCTTTGATAGCCTAGTCCAGTCACTTAAGTGGACACGTTAAGCGCCACGTACCTGGCGGTGTAGCTCAACAACGGCACGGCGGGTGTGTTTACGGGTTTGGCGTTGGCTGAGGCGTAAAACCATGTAGAACGCGGCGCAGGCGATAGCTGTGAGCCAGTCCATGGCATCTAAGCCGTGAGTGCTGAAGTATGGCTGGAACCACGGGTTATACATAATGTTGCCGATTAAGAAGAACGAACCAGCAAAGGCGGCGAGCAGTTGCTTGTTGCTCCAAAGGTAACTGGTAAAGAACTTGCCGTGAGTCTCGGCACGCTCGAACAGCAGGTAAACGTATAAACATAGGACAAGCGTTAGGTAGGTGAGGGTTGTGGCCTGCTGGTACAGTGGTACCGCGTGGTCGATGTACATTGGGCTCAAGTGGTGGCGCACAAAGAACTCCAGGTAGTTGCCGTACGCCAAAACAGCGGCCAGCAGCCCAAAACCAAGGAAGCCGCCAACGGCCCGGTGGTTGACGATGTGATCTTTTAAGTCGCGCGGTTTTTCGCGCATTAAGTTAGCCAGTGGCTTATCCCAGCCCAGTGCCGTAACCGGCAGGATCTGGGCAACAACATCGATAGCCAGGATTTGGATCGGGGTAATTGCCGGTTCAATGTGTAGTGCAGCCAGGCCAAGCAGGCCAGCCATTACCGTAATAAGTTCGCCGGCATTGGTGGTTAGGGCGCAGCGGGCGGCTTTACGGATGTTCTGGAAAGTCAGACGGCCCTCTTCTATAGCACCAACGAGCGTATCAAAACTATCATCCAGCAGCACAATATCGGCGGCATCCTTGGCAACATCAGTGCCAGTCCGGCCCATGGCAACACCGATGTTGGCACTTTTTAGGGCCGGGGCGTCATTAATACCGTCGCCAGTCACGGCAACTACATGGCCACTGGCCTTTACAATACTGACAATGCGCAACTTATCCTCTGGTGCTACCCGCGAGAATACGGCACCACCATGCTCCACTAACTGCAAGATCTGGCTGTCTGCCAGCTTATCAAGTTCGTCCCCTAGGATAATGGTAATGTCGTCGGCTAAGTTGGCTTTTTGGGCAATGGCTTTGGCGGTAGTCGGGTAGTCACCGGTGATAATTGAAACTTTAACATGGGCACCGCGGGCGGCGGTCATGGCACCTGGCACGGCGTCACGCAATGGGTCGAGCATGCTGACCATGCCCAGGAAGACAAAATCACTTTCCACTTCGTCCATGACAGGTTTCTTTTTGGCTTGTGCTGCCGGT
This sequence comes from Candidatus Saccharimonadota bacterium, assembly GCA_028286345.1. Taxonomy (GTDB): domain Bacteria; phylum Patescibacteriota; class Saccharimonadia; order Saccharimonadales; family UBA4665; genus JAQBRT01. The sequence continues at coordinate 93,436 of JAQBRT010000001.1, read as the reverse complement.
AGGACGCGGTAGCCAAAGCCTAGGTTGCGCAGGGCAGATTTGGCTTGCTTTTCGTTGTAGCCCAGCAAGAACGCCCGGTCGCCGCTGCTTAGTTTTCGAATGTGGCCATGATCCCAGATGTGGGTGCTGTGTTCGAGCAAATTTTCGGGTGCACCCTTAACGTAGACCACAGTTTCATTGCCGTGGCTGCGCACTGAGCTGAGTAATTTTCGGGCTGAGTCAAACTGGAACTCTTTGGTTTCGGGCTGTTCGGCCTCCCAAGTATCGATGTTAATTCCGGCTTTACGGGCCAAGGTAATCAGTGCGCCCTCGGTTGGGTCACCAACAACGTACCAGTCTGGATGTTCTTCGTCCGGTGGGTTCACTTTGGCGTTACTAGCTAGCGCGCCGGTGGCAAAAAAGAGCTCAAGCTTCTTTAGTGCGTCTGCATCGAGTGGTTTTTTGTGGTTTTCAGGCGTGATACTGCCGGTAGCTTCGTAGCCAGTACCACTAACATTGTAGATAGTACGGCCGATCATTAGTTGCTGGACGGTCATCTCGTTTTTGGTTAGGGTGCCGGTTTTGTCGGTCAGTATAAAGTTGGTAGCACCCAGCGTTTCCACGGCGGCCAGTTTTTTAACCAAGGCGCGGGCTTTGGCGAGCCGGCCGGCGGCCTGGGCCAGGGTAATGTTAACTTCGGCGACTAGGCCCGTTGGGATCATGGCTGCGCTAATGCCTACACCAAACAGGATGGCGTCTTTAAAATCGATCTGGGAGTGCAAAGCCACGCCAATCAGGAACAGCGCCAGGATAACCGTACCTTGGGCAATGCGAATCGCTAGGTGGTTCATCTCTTTTTGTAGCGGCGAGGCCTCGGCGTGAGTTGCCTGGCTTAAGGAAGCGATTCGTCCCAGCTCACTGTGCATACCGGTACCAACAACAACTGCGTAGCCGGTGCCAGTGGCCACGGTCGTGCCCATAAAAATCAGGTTGTGGCGGTTGCCGAGCGGCACATCGCCAGATATAGCGTGTACAAACTTACGGCTTGGGCTGCTTTCGCCGGTGAGGGCAAAGTCGTTGGTACCCAACTCGGCTTCTTCTAAAATGCGGGCATCGGCCGGCACGCTGTCGCCTTGTTCTATATATATGACATCACCGAGCACTAGCTCAGTAGAGTTAATGGCCACGATCTTGCCGTCGCGCAACACTTTGGCCTGGGGTACCATTAGCCGTTCCAGGCTTTTCATGAGGTTGCCGGCTTTGTTTTCCTGCATAAAGCCAACCAAGGAGTTAATAACGGCAATAACGATCAAAATAGTCGCCGTCTTACCGTCCTTAAGGTAGATCGCCAGGGCAGAGCTGACCAGTAGCATGATAACCAGAATGTTTTTAAACTGCCGGATAAACACCGTCAGGGTAGAGTCGCGCTTGGTGCGCTCTAAGGTATTGGCGCCAAGCCGGCTTAGGCGCTCGGTGGCTTGTTTATGGCTCAAGCCTTTGGCATTCGAATCAAGCTGCTTCAAAACCTCATCGGGCTTTAGGCGGTAGTAGTTCAAACTTTTGTAGTCAACGGGCATACATAAGCATTATACCTATCTCTGTTGCCAGCGTTGCATATATTACGGCTTGCAAGATAACCGCAACCGGCGCAGAATGAAGAAAATAGGGAAGACAAAGATGACCACACAGCCAATCACCCAAGAAACTGCTGATTTGCATCTTGTCTTGTCCCCAGAACTCTCAGGAACCGTCATCGATTTCCCGGGACAACCAGACTTGGCTGCCATCCGCGCAGGCAAAGAACAGATTGGCGAAGAAGAAGCTGCGTTTTTAATGGAGCGGGGAAGCCTGGTAGGCCGGCTGAATGCAAAGATAGCAATCTATCGCACCGTTGAAAGAATGCAGGCTGCCATACCAGGGATTGAATGCATCCCTTCACCACGCAAACTCCGGGGTGACATAAACGTTTTGGCGGGCGAACTCGCTGTAACGGACGTTAAGCGACAATATGTTATTAACACCCGTGAGCAAATTGCCGAGCGAGCGGCCAAACGTGAAGCCAGACCAGCTCAGGCTAGGGTAGAACGAGCAGCCCAAAAGCTGGCCGAAGAAAAAGCTCAGGAGAAAGAACGCCAATTAGCAGCTCAACGAGCGGCTAAGTTAGCACTTCGTGAAGAAAAGGCTGCAGCTCGGGCTGCGGAGCGCCAAGAAAGAACCATAGAACTGCAAGCAGAAAAACTTGCTAGCCAGGTTGCTCGTAAGCAAGCGGCGGAACGTAAGGCCCAAGAAGCCGAACAGCACAAAGTCGCTGCCAAAGCTGAGCGTGTAGCTCGACGTCAAACCCGGGAAGAACAAGCCAAAGCCGACCAAGAGGCCGCAAGAATTGCCCGTCAGCAGGTAGCCCAAGAGCGCCAGGCTCAAGCAGAGCGTAATAAGGCACATGGCCCAGCGCTCCGGATGCACAAAATATTCCTGGCCAAGCAAGAAAAGGCATCAGCTGCTGAGGAACGCACTGTCGAAAGGCAACGGATAGCCCAGGAACAGGCGGAGGAGAGACAACTTGCACGAGAGCGAAGCAAAGCGTTCACCGAAGGCCGGAGGATGCACACCGTATTCCTGGCTAAAGAAGCCAAGCAGCAGCGCCATGATTCCTACGAGACGGTTGCTAACCAACTTGCAGGGCTCGCACTGTCAAAAATCCCGGATCTTGCCGCGTTTGAAAGGCAAAAAATTAATGAAAAAACCGAACTGCGTGCCCTTCAAAACAGTGCACAGTTTATACAGCTTGTTGCTGGTGAAAAGCAGCTACCAATCGCAGAGGCAACGGCAGTCAGGCTGCTTGCCCTACGGCTTTCCGAAGTTTACACGGCACTTGGCGGTATTCAGCACCGTGCAATACCGGGGCGTGCCCAAGGCCTCGACCAGTACCTTGATGGCAGTGCACTCCAAGAAATTGTCTCAAGCGGCGTGATGACCTCAGGGTCTATTTATACTTTGCTGCCAAACGCCGCAAAGTTACTTAATAATTACGGTATCGGCAAGGAGCAGCTAGAAAATGCACTGGCTGCCTTAGCAAGCGACCCAACAACTATTATTGAGGAGCTGTTACCAATGCCAACTGTCATTGCAGAACATGCCCAAGCAAAGGTAGCCCAAGATGCTGCTTTGGCCGCCGCCCGCGCTCAATTAAGGGCTCGTGAGCCAAAACCGGCACCAATCCCACGCCAGAGGCAATACTCATCCGAGGCTAAGTCCAAAGCGCCAAAACTAGGGCCAGAAAAAAATACTGACTTTGACCTAGATGAAAGACAGGCTGGTATCTGGGATGAGAATACTGAGTATGAACCTGGCGAAGAAGATAGTGTTAAACCAATTGATATCGTCAAACGCTACTTTCAAGATATTGGTAAAACTCCACTCCTTACCGCTGTGGAAGAAGTTGATCTTGCAAAACAAGTTGAAGCGGGTCTATATGCCGAAGAGCTACTTAGCAACGGCAATCAATTGAGCCCTAGCTATGAGCGAGATTTAAAATTTATCGTTCTAGAAGGCCAAAAAGCTCACCGCCACTTAATTGAGGCAAACCTACGCCTCACCGTATCAATTGCTAAACGTTACCAGGGAAAAGGGTTAGATTTGTTGGATCTCGTATCTGAGGGCAATCTGGGTCTGATTCGTGCTGTAGAAAAATTTGATTACACCAAAGGCTACAAATTTAGTACCTACGCCACATGGTGGATTCGCCAAGCATTACAGCGCTCACTCGCCGACAAGGCTAGGTCGATACGTGTGCCTGTTCACATGAATGAACTTATTAGTAAAGTAAACAGAGTCCGCCGAGAACTTACCCAAACATTGAGCAGTGAACCAACCCCAGAACAGATTGGTACTGAACTTGATCTAACCCCTGAGCGGGTTATGGAAGTCATCCAGTTTGGTAAAGATACACTGTCGCTGCAAAGCCCTATAGGTGACGATGATTCAACGCTAGGCGACTTCATTGCGGATAAGCATACGGTTGATCCATACGACGAGGCAGACAAAAATATGGACATGGGTATGCTCTGGAAAATGCTTGATAAGCTAACATTTCGCGAACGCCAAGTTATTACTATGCGTTTTGGGTTAGATGATGACCGGCCAAAGACACTTGACGAAATAGGTAGGCTTTGCGACCTCACTAGAGAAGGAGTCCGACAGGTCGAAATTAGGGCCCTTGGTAAACTTCGTCACCCAAGCCAAATGCAACGCCTAGAGAATGCTGGCCTAAAACCCGAAGACTAGTAAAGCGCTGGAGCTTGGGATTACTCAAGGGCAGGGTATACTTGAGGTATGACAGAGGCGACCGCTCCTAAGAAAAAACTCGTCGTAATTGATGGCAAAAGCGTTTTTTACCGTGGCTACTACGCCATGCCTAATTTGGCGACCAAAGATGGCAAGCCCACCGGCGGTGTTTTTGGCTTTGCAACCATGGCCCTAGAAGTTATTAAGCGCCTCAAACCAGACTACGTGGCCGTGGCTTGGGACAAACCCAAAACCAACATACGCCGCCGCCTAGAACTGTACCCGGAATACAAAGCCGGCCGCAAACCAGCACCGCCAGATTTTTATGAACAAGTTCCTATCCTGCACGAACTGCTTCAAGCCTTTGGCTGGCCGCTTTACGAACTTGATGACTACGAAGCAGACGATATTATGGGCGCATTGGCCGTCCAGGCCGCCGAAAACGATATCGAAACGCTGCTTGTTACCTCTGATATGGACATGCTGCAGCTAGTTAACGACAAAGTGCACGTTTACGCACTTAAAACTGGCCTGAGTAACATAGAATTGTATTCACCCAAAAGTTTTGAGGCAAAATACGGCATTGGCGTTGACCAATTTTTGGACCTCAAGTCTATCAAAGGCGATAGCTCCGACAACATCCCCGGCGTGCCCGGCATTGGTGAAAAGGGCGCGCTCGAACTGCTCAAAACTTATAAAACACTTGATAATGTGTATGACAACCTCGACCTCATCAAAGAATCAATGCGCAAGAAGCTCGAAGCCGGCAAGGACTCGGCATACCTTAGTAAAGAATTGGCCCGCATCTGGACCGATGCACCTATTAAATTGAACCCCAAAGAAGTCGATGGCAGCACCTGCGACCCAGAAAAGCTACTCAAGCTGCTTAACGACCTCGAGTTCCGGACACTGGCCCGGCAATTACCAGAGATTATGCAAGTAAAGATTAGTGACGGCGGCCATGCCCCAGCCCACAGCAGCCTTAGCCTTGGCAAAAACACCATGATTACTACGGAAGCGGAGTTGGAAAAACTGCGCCTACCCGAAGATATAGCCGTCTTTATGCACTCCCGTGCCGCTGGCAAACACGGCCGCAAGCCGCAGCTGCTTATCCTAAGTATTGACGGTAAGGACAGTTTTACACTGGATCTTACCAAGCTCAAAAAAGACGCCGTTGTAGCCAAGCTAAACCAGGTTGGTTCTATTATCGGCTACGACCTTAAGTCAACACTTAAGGTGTTAATTGACCTTGGCGCTGAACTGCCTCGGGTAGAGCATGACGTGCTAGTCGGCTCATTTATGATCAACTCACTGCGCAGGGAACAGACCCTGACCGAGCTCGCGGTAGCCGACCTTGGCTTTGAAGGGTCACCGTTTGAAGATTCCGATGTGGATGAACTAACAAGCCGTGCACCCGAAATCGTGGCAGTCATTAACGGCTTATACCGCGACCAAGCCAAAGAGATTGCCAAAACACCAAAATACCCGTCACTGGCACTAGACATTGAATGGCCAGTCATCCCAGTGCTGGCGCGCATGGAATATGTTGGCATTGAACTTGACACTAAGTACCTCGAAAACTTTGCCGACCAAATTAACGACCTGATTTCCGACTACGAACAGCAGATCTATGGCCACGCCGACAAAGAATTTAACATCGGTAGCCCAACCCAGCTGGCCGACATTTTATTTGAAGAACTAAAGCTGCCAACCCAGGGCATTAAAAAGGGCAAAACTGGCTACAGCACCGCTGCCAGCGAACTCGACAAACTGCGCCCACTCCACCCAGTCATCGACTTGATCACTCAGTACCGCGAAGTTGTAAAACTAAAAAATACTTATGTAGACACGCTGCCTAAGCTTGTTGATAGCAATTCGCGTGTCCACACCACGTTTGCGCTTACCGTCGCCCAAACCGGCCGCCTAAGCAGCAACGACCCTAACTTACAGAACATCCCAACCCGCACAGACCTCGGCCGCCATATACGCACGGCTTTTGTTGCCGGGGAGGGCAAGCGCCTGGTTAGCGCCGACTACTCACAGTTTGAACTGCGGCTTGGCGCCGTCCTAGCCGACGACAAAGAGCTGATCGAAATGTTTAACCGAGGGGCCGACATCCATACCACCACAGCTGCCCTGGTCTACGAGCGCACTCCAGAAGACGTTACCAAACAGATGCGCCGGGCCGCCAAAGTCATTAACTTTGGCATTTTGTACGGCATGAGCCCGCATGGCCTAGCTATCGCCACCGGCATGAATTACGAACAGGCCACCACCTTTATCGCCCGCTACAAATCTGTCCGCCAGCCGTTGTTTGACTATATGGACCGCGTTAAAGAACAGGCCAAAAAAGATGGTTACGTGGCTACGTTGTTTGGCCGCCGCCGCCCCATGCCAGACATCCACTCCAGCAACTTTATGGTTCGCCAGGGCGCCGAACGCGCCGCCATTAACGTGCCGATCCAGGGCACCGAAGCCGACCTGATGAAACTGGCCATGGTCAAAGCCGACACCAAACTGCAAAAAATCAAAGACGCCAACATGCTGCTGCAAATCCACGACTCAATACTTGTTGAGTGCAACGAGCAAGACGCCGAAGAAGTCGCCGCCATCCTCAAGGAAACCATGGAAGCCGTCCACAAATTCCCAGTCCGCCTCGATGTCGATGTTACCATCGCCGAAAACTGGGGCGATTTATGATCAGACATTACAATAAATTAATTCGGGACCGTCGGGCAGAAGCAATTAGCCTCGCGGGCAGTCGGGCTGTCACCCGCACTATTTCAGACACGGACTTCCGTCACAGTTTACTCATGAAGTTGGTTGAAGAAACCCAAGAGTTTTTGAATGGTAAGAAGTTGGAAGAAGAAGCCGACATCCAGGAGGTGCTTCTTAAAGCCCGCACCGTTTATGGCTATTCGGCCGAAGATGTTGAACTTGCCCTCAAAGAGAACGCCGAAGACAGCACATTTGGCCGGCTTGAACTCAGTGCCTACACCCTTAACTACCTACAAAAACCTGCGGCCAACACCGAAGCTGCCATACAGGCAGCGCTAACTTTGGCGCGAGCGGAAGCAGGCTACACAACCGATGATGTCGAGCGAACTAGGATCAATAAACTCGCCCAATTTGGGGCCTTTGATCTTGGAGTTTATCTCGAGTACACAGAAACCAATTTCAAAACAGTACAAGACACAGAAGAGTAAGCCGAGTTAGTCTTCTGTAACAGGTTTTTTGCGTTGCCGCGGGCGCTGCGACGTAGTCCGTGTAATGCGCCCACCGCCAGAGCGCATCAGACGGAAAGCAAGTACACCAACCCAGACTGCCAGTCCGAGGTCGATGACGCTAATAACGAGCCCAAAGTAATCGGCATAGTGTTTTAAGTTAAATAGGGCCACCAGGGCTACTAAAGCTTCGGCCATGATCAAGACTTGACTCAGCCGCTTGCTGCGCTTATCTTGGGCAGCATAGCCAAGCGCGGCAATAAACCCAAACCAAACGCCAAGAAGTACAAAATATACGATGGATAACATAGAGTTACTGGCACATTGGTCGTGGTTGAGGCAACTGTGGATACTTGAATAAATGGCATAGAGCAGGTTGAGCATGCCTAGTACCAAGAACTGCGTCATGGTGGCGATGCCGGTTTCGTAACGTAATTTCATAGCTTTCATTATCGCATGCCTGGCAAGCCCAATAACAGGGGAAAACATTATGAAATCAGATTGACAAAAAGCATAAGATTTGTTATAATACATAGTGTTATGGATCCTCAATTTACAAATCCAAACAGTCTTTCAGAACGTCCTATTGCAGAACGTTTACAAGAGCTGCGCTTATTAAGTAAAGAGTTTGGCTCTCCTGAGAATATCCCATCCGAGGTGCTTGCCGGTATTGGGTACATTGCGGTTAGAGAAGAAGATCCAAAAGGCTCAGTTGTCACCCGGCTGATGCCAGTCGAAAAAATAGAGCAAGATGCCGAAAAGAAACATCAAGACACTGTTGCTGCCGAAGCTCGCGCCCGCCGTATGCCCAAAGCCCCTTTTGAACCAATCAGCTTTGAGGTGAGTAAGGGTGGCACTTTTGCCGCCAAGACAACCCCCGACGAATTGGGGACAAAACTTCGCAATGCCTTTGACGGCTACGATTGGTTTGAGGGAGAAACAGTTGGCAACACTCGAATAGACATGCTGCCAGCAGACCATCCTGTGCAAGAGTTTACGAATGAGATGGGCGAATCCCTTTACTTTGTAAACCCGGAAGACCCGACGCTACTAGGTGAAGTTGCTATTGTTCGTCCACTCAGCTTGTTTGGCCCATACCAGGACAAGGTTATTGCTGAAATCAGTAAGTCAGCTTTTAGTGAAGATATGAAGCAGTGGTCTAGTAGGGCATTTGCCGAAAAAGTTATTGAGGAGTTCCTCAGCCTAGAAAGCATTTCAACCGGGCGTATTCCAGAACAGGATGCTGAACATATCTGGACAGTACTTGACCGCCTAAAGGCTCGGCTTACCGATTTACCGGAATTAGAAAAAGCCTTTGCAAACCGCTGGCTAAACGGGTATGTCTACTATGAATCGTACGACAATAATGACGATGGCCTTGCTTTTCTACGTATCAACCGCGACGATTTAGTTGTCCCGGAGCTGGAGAACGAACGTATCTTTACTGAGCAGGGCATGTTTGCCGCCAGGCGCGGGCAATTCGCGCTGATTATGCAGCGCCATGGCTTTACTGATGTTGCCGATCAACTTTCGGGTTGCGCCAACCTGGAAGAAATTATCAAAACTGTGAACCAGGCAGTCCAGTCAAACGGCGTTTTGAGCGACATTAAGCAACGCGAAAAAGCCCTACGTGCCCATGGCCCACTATCGGATTCCAAAGAAGACCGCGGTGCTTTCAGTGCCGAGCTTGTAGCCATCAAGGCTGAGGCCCGTGAACGGATGCGAATCATACTTGGAATGCAGGCATATTTTAACCTGCCACGCATCTACGCCCAGCATGTAGCAAAAACGATTGATAACTTACAGGAGCTTTTGGCCGTGCCATCGAAAGGCCAAAAAGTGACGTTGATGCTTGACCCACGGCGTAACCCAGAATTTGACGCCGACCCAGGCGCATTTAGCGGTGACTGCACGGCTGGGCAGCCGTTGCCATTTGATACAGAATTGCCAGCATTTAACATTAAAGTGTTTGAGGCCAAACAACACAAAGGCAATATCTACTTGCTTTCAAGCAAAACAAAGCAGGATGAGCCTGTCTGGCATCTAGACGCTATCCAAATCCCGAGTTATAGCATTGATTGGGGTGACTTTCCCGAGGCTTTTGCGGCTGCCCTAAGTGCAGAGGCTGAAAAGAACGGTATCAAATACATCACCATTAACTCCAAGCCCCATCAGATATCTAACTACGATTACATTGCACGCAGTTTCATGAACTTCCTAGGTGTTGATGGCTCGGGGCTAAAATATGACCAGTTGGAGCAACCTAATGTTCCTAATATTGACCTTTCGGGGCGTATGGTAGAAGTCATGTACCCGGAAAGCCAGGGTGATAAATATTCCAACTTCCAGATGGGGGGTGAACAAATTATCCTCTGGAAAAACATTAACTAACTATTGCAAAATAAGCACATACGTGTTACTATAAGCATGTTATGGAAGCCCGAGGTTTACGTTATTTTGTCGGTTTTGTTGTAGTCATCGGGCTGCTTATCTTGCTAATCGTTCTGATTTTTGGCGGTGGCGACAACAAAAAGGTTCCTCAAACTACCCGCACCCTCAGCAGTTACGCTGCAGGCAACTCACAAGTTAGTATGACTATCGATGGCAAAGAAAACAGCGCCAGCGAGCACCGCCAGGTCGTTATTGCCGTTAACCCTGACCGCGTTCTGTATGAAGTAAAACAGGGCTACAACGGCAGTGTTATCGAGAGCCACCAGTTTACAAACACCACTTCAGCCTATACTGCCTTTTTGCTGGCGCTTGAGCACGCAAACTTCAACAAAGTCGATACCAAGCACCTTGATGTTGATCCACGGGGATACTGCCCACTTGGCCAACGCTTCATTTTTGAACTGACAGACAATGGCAACAAAGTTTCACGCGACTGGTGGACTACTTGTAACAAACCAAAAACTTTCCTTGGTGATGCCAACACTGTCATCACGCTCTTCCAGGCGCAGGTTCCTGGTTATCACACACTTATCGACAACGTCGATTTCTAAACCGGTATACTAGAAGCATGATTAAGGCGATTATTTTTGATTGCTTCGGCGTGCTAACGACCGACGCCTGGCTCCCGTTTAAGGAGCGGCATTTTGGCCACAACCAGGAACTTTTTGACGAGGCAACCAGCCTTGGTCAGCAGGCCAATGCCGGATTTATCAGCCATACTGATTTTGCCACGGGGATTGCCAGGCTCGCCGGTATATCCGTATCGGAAGTTGAAGCTAAAATCCAAAAGAACATTGCTAATGAGCAGCTGTTTGATTATATTGCCGGCCTAAAGGGTAACTACCGCATAGGCATGCTCAGCAATGCCTCAGAAAACTGGCTGGGCCATTTATTTAGCGAAGGGCAGATCGCGCTACTGGACGAAGTGGCGCTGTCATATGAAACAGGTTTTACCAAGCCACGCCCCCAAGCTTTTGAGGCAATTGCCGACAAGCTCGGCGTAGAAATTGAGGCCTGTGTAATGGTAGATGACCAGGAACGGCATTACACTGGTGCCCGGGAGGCCGGCATGCAAGCTATTTTGTACCAAGACTTTGACCTGTTTAAGCAACAGCTAGAAGTGCTTCTCAACCAATCCGAATAATAATCTTTTTATCGTTGATAGCGCAGCGGCGCTTAAGTTCTGGGCTGCGCAGCCGCAGCGTGCTGGCTAGTGCCGCGCTGGGCACGGTAATGATGATGTCGCGTTCGCGGGCCATGACGGTGACGGCTACTTTGAACTCGTCCTGAACATATTTTTTGATGTTCGTAACTTCAGGCGGCTCGTCAAAATCTTTACGGCCGAGAATACTGTTTAGGCTGTCCATGTCCCTAAAGTATACTGTATCTATGCCAGAGTTACCGGAAGTTGAGACCGTTAGGAGCGGCTTGCAGGCGCTTTTGCCAGGCAGGATCGTATCCAGCGTTACGCACGACAACCCAAAAAGCTTCCCTAATGCACCGGCTGACGTGCAACAGTTTTTGGTGGGTGCGTCAGTTGTGCTGGTAGCGCGCCGCGCCAAAGTCTTACTGATTGAACTTTCCAGTAAATACTCGCTGGTAATCCATTTAAAAATGACCGGCCAGCTGGTGTTTCGTAGCGGCAATGAACGGTTTGGGGCAGGGCACCCTAACGAGTCACTGATTGGCGAACTGCCCGATAAATCTACCCGCGTGACGCTGGCATTTGAAGACGGCAGCCAGCTATTTTTTAATGACCAACGCAAGTTTGGCTGGGTACGGCTGATGCCAACGGCCGAAGTGGTCAACCTGGACTTCTTTAAGAAAGTTGGACCCGAGCCCTTGGGTGCCGACTTTACCGCCAAGGTCCTGCAAGAGCGGGCACTGCGACGCAAAAACTCCAACATTAAGGCGGTGTTGCTCGACCAAACGGTGCTGGCCGGGATTGGTAATATTTATGCAGATGAGTCGTTGTGGGGCGCCAAGATCCACCCAACAACGCTAGTAAAAGACTTGAGCACCAAACAGTTTGAGGTACTCTATGAAGAACTGGTATGCGTGCTAAAACTGGCAATTGAAAAAGGCGGTTCAACGGATAAGAATTACGTGAATGCCGAAGGTAAACGCGGCAGCTACATGGACTTTGCCCGCGTTTTTCGCCGCGAAGGCCAGGCCTGTCCGCGTTGTGGTTCAACGATTATTAAAACCCGCGTTGCCGGCCGCGGTACGCACACCTGCCCGGTCTGCCAAAAGGCTTAGTCGCGTAACTTTTCTAAGAAAGCAACAAACGTTGAAGGGTTGGGTGTACGGTAGCGGGCATCGGTTATGCCGCTGCCAACTTTAACGCTGATTGCCCAATCGGGGACAGCGTTGAACATTGCTTCATCGGTGTAATCATCGCCGGCTGTGAGGATAAAGTCGTAGTCTTTGGCTTTGAGGGCGTCTTTGATGACTGTGCCTTTGTTCATATCCTTTGGCTTAATCTCGAGGATCTTTTTGCCATCGTAGGCCTTGAGGCCAAAGTCTTTGAGTAGTGGCTTTAGGACCTTTTTGAGAAGCACTAGATTTTTCTGGGCGCTGTAGGGTGGGGATTCGCGGTAGTGCCAAACTAAGGCTGTCGACTTTTCTTCAACGTGGGCACTAGGCGTCTGGCTAGCATATTGGGCTAGGAGGGGCTTAAGCGCGCGCTTCCAGGTTGTGGCATCTCCGAGCCTGTGTTCCCACTTAGTTTTGCCTTTGGCCCGGCGGAAAGCGCCATGCTCAGCGCCAAACGAAAAGTCATTACCAAACCACTCATCGAGCGTCTGCAGGTCACGGCCGCTCACAATAAAAACGTCGTTTTTAGGGTCAGCCGATAAGCGCCGCAAAAGCCCTAGCCGGGCTTTGGTGGGCTTGGCCATCTCTGGGCGGGCAACAAGTTCCCCAATAACGCCATCGTAATCCAGGAAGAGTGCCCGTCGTTCGGCCGTCTGGTAAGCCGTCACAATTTTCTTGTGGGCATTGACGCCAAGCAAACGGGTGGGCATTGGTAATGGTTGGTTGAGGGCTTTCATAAATTCTTTGGACCAGTCATGGATGGTGTGCCCAGAGATCTGCTTACGCATGCCTTTAAAGCGGCGGACTATGTCAGTTTTGCGCATGCTAAGCGATTTTTCAAGGGCAGCTACCAGGGATTCTTGTTTGTTGGCATCAACCAGCAAGGCATCGCTGAGCTCGGCTGCTGCGCCGGCTGTACTACTCAAAATCAGTACGCCACTGCGCTTTTTGCTGGCGATAAACTCTTTGGCCACGAGGTTCATGCCGTCGCGTAACGGGGTTACAAACGCCACGTCGGCAATCTGGAAAAGACCGGCAACCGACTCGAAGGGCAGGCCTTTATCGTTATAGTCTACCGGCGCCCAGTTACGCTTGCCGTAGGTTTGGTTGATCTCTTCAACCAGCTTTGAGACTTTCTGGCTAAGCTGTTTGTAAGCTGCCAGGTCACCACGGGAAGGGGCACCGACTAGTGCAAACACTACCTTGCCGCGCTGGCGCGGGTTGCGCCGTAAAAACTCGCGGTAGGCTTCGAGGCGTTCAACAAATCCCTTGGTAATATCGAGCCGATCGACTCCAGTAATAATCTTGAGCCCTTTGTACTTTTTGCGGAACTCGCGCACTGCCTGCTGCACGGCCGGCAATTCATGGGCACTAGCAAACTTTTCATAATCAATGCTGATAGGGAAGTCGGTAATCTGTACCATACGATGGGACAGCTGCAGTATGCCGTCCTCTACTGTGCCAAAACCATAATGCTCAACCGCTTCGCTAAACTGGGCGGCATCAAGCTTGGTTTGCAGCCCTATAACATCTGCGCCCAAAATGCCTTTTAGTAGTTGCTTACCATGCAGCAATTTTTTAAAAGTTTTATGCGGCGGAAATGGTGTATGCAAAAAGTAGCCAATCTGGTTATTTGGCAGGTAATCTTTGAGCAGTTCCGGCAGCAGCATAAAATGGTAGTCATGTACCCAGACGGTACCGGCATTAGCAGCATTATTGGTGATCTCCTCAGCAAAGCGCTTGTTGACCTGTTGATAAGTGCGCCACCACTGTTTACGAACCGCCTCAGCCGGTGCCTTAACTTTCATGCTGTGAAGAGTGGGCCATAAGATTGAATTGCTAAAACCACTATAAAAATCGTCGACTTCTTGCTGGCTCAAAAAGACAGGGATGCAATTGCGCTTGGCAAGTTCCGCCGTAATCTCGGCGCGCTCCGCGTCATCTAAAATATCATTAGCAATGCCAGGCCAGCCAAGCCATAAGTTGTTGCCGTCTTCTAAATATGACGCCAAACCAGTAGCAACGCCACCTAGGCTAGCCGAAAAGCTTAGCTTCCCACTTTCCTTGGTAACGCTAACAGGCAACCGGTTTGACACGATAAGTACTTGAGGCATCTACAAGATATATTGTAGCCCTGTTTGGCAGCCCACACTGTGAGAAATGTTATAGATTACGAAAGCAGCTATACTAATAGCTGATGATTACGAGTTTAGCCGGAGAGAACAGTTTTGGCTTGCAGCGCGAACTGCAGCGTCGCATTGCGACATTTGTGGCAGAACAAGGCGATTTAGCCTTGGAGCGTATTGATGGCGAAGAAGCTAGCGTGGACCGCATCCAGGAAGCACTGACCAGCCTGCCGTTCTTGGCTAACCGTAAACTGGTCGTGCTGCGTGATGCCAGTAAGAACAAGCAGTTCTTAGAAAAAGCTGAACAACTTTTAAATGACGTGGCCGAAACCACCGATGTTATTATTGCCGAAACCAAGCTCGACAAACGCCTAGAGTACTATAAATTCTTGAAGTCCAAGACCGATTTTAAAGCCTACGATGAGCTTGATATAAATGGCCTCGCCAGCTGGCTGGTTGCAACTGCTAAAGAGCAGGGTGGCGCTATTAGTAGCAGTGACGCGCGTTACCTTGTGGAGCGGGTTGGCCTGAACCAGCAGCTGCTGAGCAATGAGTTGGAAAAGCTGCTTGTTTATGACCCACAAGTGACCCGCAAAACTATTGAATTACTAACCGACGCCACACCACAAAGCACCATTTTTGAACTGTTAGAGGCGGCTTTTGCCGGTAATACCAAAAAAGCCCTACAGCTATACGGCGAGCAGCGCGCCCTAAAAGTTGAAACGCCGCAAATTATTGCCATGTTAGCTTGGCAGTTGCACATCATCGCTACTATTAAAGCGGCGGGGGAGCGTAACGCCGACGAGATCGCCCAGGGTGCCAAGCTCAGCCCGTTTGTAGTTAAAAAAAGCCAAGGTATTGCCCGTCGCGTTAGTTTGCATGACCTAAAGGAGCAGATTAACAACTTGCTGACCATTGACCTAAAGAGCAAGCGCACCAACCTTGACACTGATGAGGCCTTGCAGCACTTCTTGCTTAATTTATAGAATCATTTTATAAAAAATGACATTATGGCCACTGTTGTAGAGCGGGTATTAAAAAAGACCGCCCAAGGAGGGCGGCCTTAATATCGTAGCCTAAGCGACTATTTCTTCTTTGCAGGAGCTTTCTTAGCAGCTGGCTTCTTAGCTGGCGCAGCTTTTTTAGCAGCGGTGTGCTTGACACCGGCGGCCTTAGCTTTAGCAGCAGCCTGCTTTTTCATGCGGGCAGCTTTGTTCTTGTGAATTAGGCCTTTTTTGACAGCTTTGTCGGTGGCACTGGTTGCAGCGCTGTGTGACTTGGCGGTAGGGCTCTTCACAAAAGCCTTAAGAGCGGTCTTGAGTGAGCGCTTAGTTTTGCTGTTGCGGATGGTCGCTTTTTTGGCAACTTTGACCCGTTTTTTAGCAGATTTGATAATTGGCATTCGTTAGATCCTTTTTAGCTTATGCTTATTTAGTTATCACAGCTAAATATACAGGGGTGGCCTCCCTTTGTCAAAATGACAGGGAAAATTCTCGACAACCATTAGCTTTTATGGTACTTTTATAGACGAAAGTACTAAAATAAAAATTAGCTATGGAAAACGTACGAAAACAACTCGTCGATAAGATCAGTTCAGCCAATCACGTGTTGGTAACGGTAAGCCGCAACCCGTCGGTTGACCAGCTGGCTTCGTGTATCGCCACAACGTTGGTTCTTAACAAGCTGGGCAAACACGCTACAGCTGTCTTTAGCGGGGAAGTGCCCTCGACACTTGAGTTTTTGAAACCCGAAGATACACTCGAGAAAAACACCGATTCGCTGCGTGATTTCATTATCGCCCTCGATAAAGGCAAGGCCGACAAACTGCGCTACAAAGTAGAAGACAACGTGGTGCGCATTTTTATTACGCCGTACAAAACCTCAATTACCGAGCAAGACCTGGACTTTAGCCAAGGCGACTTTAACGTCGATGTTGTCATTGCCCTGGGCGTCGAAAAACAAGAAGACCTAGACGAGGCGATCACTGCCCACGGCCGCATTTTGCACGACGCAACTGTTGCAACCCTGACCACTGGGCAGGAGAGCAGCCTAGGTAGCATTAATTGGAACGACCCTAAAGCCAGCAGCCTTTGTGAGCTTGTTACTGAACTTACCCAGGTGCTCGGGAATGAACTACTCGACAACCAGGTTTCTACGGCGCTACTTACCGGTATTGTCGCCGAAACCCAGCGCTTTAGTAACGACAAAACCACGCCTCAAACCATGAGTATGAGCGCCGCCTTAATGGCTGCCGGTGCCAACCAGCAATTGGTTGCTAGCAAACTTGATGAGCCAACCCCCGCACCAAGCGGGTCTGAAGCACAAGGCACCGAAGATAACCCCGACGAAACACCTGTATTGCAAGAAAACACCGATGGCGCGCTTGATATTACACACGCCTCAAGTCCCGAGGGGGCACAAGAGCTTGATGAAGTATCGCCCGAGCTTGCTTTTGATAGCAGCGCGTTTGAGACTTCGGATACTCCCAAAGAAGACAATCCTCCACTCGAAGGTATTAGCGGCGGCGGCAAGCTTATCACTGAACCTCCAACCCTCGGCGGCCAATTAACCGCTAACAGTGAGCCCGAAGCCCTTGACCCAACATCCGATCCGCTTAGCCTGCCAGCGGTAGATGCACCATTGCTTGACCACACCTCACCCAGGGCAGACGAAGCGCCAACTCTGCCTGAGCTACCAAAATTGCCCGACCCGGTTATAACTGGTATGACACCACCGCCACCAGCCTGGGTGCCACCAACCGCACCCGGAACCCAGACTCTGAGCGAAATTGAAGCATCCGTCCATGCCCAAGAAGAGGTTACGCCTCCAGAGCCATCCAGCGTGGATGCCGGCCTAGACGCTGCCCGTGATGAAGTTCTCAAAGCCCTTGGCACCTCTGATAGCCCACCTGTACCTGAGCCAGCTCCGGCCGCCCCGGCGCCAATTGAGCCAATGACAGACGACCCAGAATTGGCCGCCTTGCTCGGACAGCCTATCCCGACCATGCCAATACCTGGCCAAATGCCGCCTGCACCAACCGACGCAGCACCTGCACCCCAAGTAAACGACCCAAATGCACCACCACCAGTGCCACCACCAATCCCTTTTAACTTCGGTGGCCCCCAAGCACCCGCTGCATAGTTTGCTACACTAGTGCCCATGGAAGGCTTGCTCCTCGTTGATAAACCGGCTGGTTGGACCTCGTTTGACGTGGTTAATTATGTACGGCGGATTGTTGCCAACTACGAGGGTAAAAAGCCCAAAAACTGCAAAGTGGGCCACACTGGCACGCTTGATCCGTTCGCAACCGGCCTGCTTGTACTGGTGGTTGGCAAAAATTACACCCGCCGGGCAGGTGAGTTCAGTAAACTCGACAAAACCTATGAAGTTATCGCCGAGATTGGCCGCGCCAGTTCCACAGGTGACACAGAGGGTGAGAAGATAGTTGTTTCTACCGAAGTACCAGAGCGGCCGGAGGTGCTTGCCGCCCTCGATAAATTTACCGGCGAAATCAGCCAAGTGCCACCAGCCTTTTCAGCCATTAAAGTTGACGGCGTCCGGGCCTACAAACTGGCCCGCGAGGGCAAGGAAGTGGTGCTTGAGCCGCGCACCATCACCATCCGGAAAACTGAACTCATAAATTATATTTACCCAGACATTGCCTTTGTAACAGAGGTCAGCAGCGGCACATACATCCGCACATTAGTTGAAGATATCGGCGCTGAACTAAAAACTGGTGCATACACTGCCGAGCTGCGGCGCACGGCTGTGGGTGAGTACAAAGTCGAGGACGCCATAAAAATCGATGGCTTGACGCCCGAACAGCTCCAAGCCGCCTTGCAGCTCTTGTCATAAGATTGACAAATTGTACAAAAAATGCTACACTGACAGTAGTTAAGTACAAACAAAAAACTATGTCAGAAATCGACCCGCTCCTTCAAGCCCATAATCTGCTTCCCGCTCAGTTGGCAGAGCTTGAGGCCAGCACCGGTGACCCAAGGGTTACTGAAGTAAAAGTCTGGGGTTCTGGCATGCGTGATATCGCACCCGGAGAAAGTGGCGCTATACACACAGAAGGCCTTAATGGCTGCCATGTCTCGATTATTACCGGTAAGGATGGCCAGGGTAAGCGCACCCTTGCCCTAACGCACTTTCCGCCAAGTTACGGTAAAGACGGCTACATGCGGTCTTTAGGTGAAATATCAGAGGCCATGAAACTGGGAGGCGTAGAGGTTGATGGTATCGTCAGTGTTGTCGACGAGCGCCGTTATCCTGCAGAAACAGAAGCCCTTGGCGAAGTATTCGCCGGCGTGCCTGTTTCAGAAGTTCCGTATAACTCGCGTGACAAAGGCCGCGCCTACTTTCCTGGTAAGGGCGAAGTATTCGCCGCCATTGATTACAGTCAAGAACAAGCAGCCCTCGTGGTTGCCACTGAGGCAGGCATGCAAGAGTTCGCACTTGCCGGAGTGAGCCAATAAGCCAAGACTAGTATCTGACAAACCCTTGCTTAACAGGGAAGACTATGCTAGAATAGTGCCTAACGCCATCTATCTACTATCATCAACGTAAGTTTTAGGAACTGAATGATCTCAACCGATAAGAAAGCCGCTGCTATCAAAAGCGCACAAGCTCATGCAAAAGACACTGGTGGAAGCAGCTCCCAAGTTGCCATCCTGACAGAACGTATCAAGGAAATTACCGAGCACTTGCAAACCAACAAGCACGACTTTATGGCCCGCCGCGGCCTGTTGCAGATGGTTGGTAAGCGCCGCCGTTTGCTGCGTTACATTGCTGAGCGTGACAGCCAGGGCTACCTGGACCTGATCAAGAAGCTCGGCATTCGCCGCTAATTCAGTGCGTAGACTACGCCTCTCGAGCATCGAGGGGCCAAGCTTGTGCACATTAAACATCTGGAAGAGTATGCCCTCGCCAGAGCCGCAGATATATAGCACCCTGAATTAGCACAAGGGGAGCGCCATATATTTGAACTCTGATGAGAGAACTTCCAAATAGAAAGGAACACCTATACATGGGACAGACAATTAACCCTTTAGGTAAAGAAATTATTAAAGTAGAGACGCAACTATGCGGCCGCACGCTCAGCCTCGAAGTTGGCCGCGTAGGCTTCCGTACGAGCGCCTCAGTCTTAGCCCGTTACGGCGACACCGTCGTGCTCGGTACAGCCATGGTTGGTACTAAAAGCCTCCAGGGTTTTGACTACTTTCCCTTAAGCATTGATTACGAAGAAAAAATGTATGCTGCCGGTAAGATTAGCGGCTCACGCTTTATTAAGCGTGAAGGCCGTCCATCTGATGATGCCATCCTGATCGGCCGCTTAATTGACCGCCCAATCCGTCCGCTGTGGCCTAAGGGCTACCGCCACGAAGCCCAGGGTGTAGCAAGCGTTATGAGTATGGACCCAAGCTTCCGGCCGGACATGATCGCCATGATCGCCATGAGTGCAGCATTTATGCTGACTGGTGCGCCATTTGAAGGCCCTGTAGCAGGTCTTCGCATTGGTTTGGTCGACGGCAAGCTGACCGCTTTCCCAACACCAGAACAGCTCGACGAAGGAGCTCTTGACCTAGTGGTCGCCGGTACTAAAGACGGCGTCATGATGGTAGAAGCCGGGGCTTCAGAAGTTACCGAAGAACAGGTTGCCGAAGCTATCGAATTTGCCTTTACGGCCATGCAGCCGGCTATCGCCCTGCAGGAACAGCTTGTTAAGAAAGTTGGTGTCACCGTACAAGAATATACTTTGGACCTGCCAGATGAATCTATCCAAAAATCTATCGATGAATGGGTTGAGGGCAAACTGGGCGAAGACCTCCGCCTGCCATACCCAGAGCGCAACGTCCTGGTTGCTAATTTGCGCGAACAGATGCAAACCGAGATGGCTGAAAAACTTGGTGACGAGTACGAACTTAACCGTGTTGCCTACGACGAAGCTTTCCAGGCAGCCGTTCACAAAGACGTCCGTAAGGGCATCATCAAAGACGGTGTCCGCCCAGATGGCCGTAAGTTCGAAGAAATCCGCACCCTGAGCAGCGAAGTTGGCCTCCTGCCACGCGCCCACGGTTCTAGTATCTTTACCCGCGGCATGACCCAGGCCTTTAACATTGTTACCTTGGCACCGCTCAGCTTTAACCAGGTTGTAGACACCATGGAAAAAGAGGGCGAACGCCGTTACTTCCACCACTACAACGCCCCTGGTTACACCGTTGGTGAAGTCCGCCGCCTAGGCAGTCCTGGCCGCCGCGAAATCGGCCACGGTTACCTAGCCGAGCGTGCTGTTACCGCTGTTTTGCCATCTGAGGCCGAGTTCCCATACACCATACGTTCCGTGACCGAAATTATGAGCCAGAACGGCTCAACCTCAATGGCTGCTACCTGTTCCAGCGTGCTTGCATTGCTTGATGCCGGTGTGCCCTTGAAAGCATTGGTCAGTGGTATTGCTATGGGACTGATGGTCGATGGTGACCGCGCAATTGTCCTTTCTGACATCGCTGATGCCGAAGACTTTGCCGGCGACATGGACTTTAAAGTTACCGGTACAAGCAAGGGTATTACTGCGCTGCAAATGGACATGAAAGTCCACGGGCTGCCAGTTACCGTCCTCAAGCAAGCGCTTGACCAAGGTAAAGACGGCCGTGCCCACATCCTCAAGCACATGCTAGAAACCATTTCCGAACCAAAAGAGATGAGCCCATACGCACCACGCGTCGAGTCAATCATGATTAACCCGGACAAAATCCGCGAAATCATTGGTAAGGGCGGTGAAACTATCCAGCGCATCACCGGCGAAACCGGCACCCAGATCGACATTAAGGATGACGGCACAGTTATGATTGCTAGCCCAGACAGCGAATCAATCGAAGCTGCCCGCCAGTGGATCCTGAGCATCGTCGAAGACCCTGAAGTCGGCAAGATTTACACCGACCGCCCAGTGGTTAGTGTTATGGACTTTGGCGCATTCGTTCAGATTATGCCGGGCAAAGACGGCCTGGTCCACGTTTCAGAAATGAGTGAGGAACGCGTTAACAAGCCAAGTGATGTCGTTAAAGAAGGCGACAAAGTAACCGTAAAACTAGTTGCCATTGACGACCGTGGCCGCCTGCAGCTTTCCATGAAAGCCGCCGCCCGCGAACTAAACGACAAGAAATAGAACATGACAAATAAGCTCGACAAGTTTCACAAGACAAAGCTAGGTTTGCTTATCTTTGCACTTGTTGAGCTGGGCATCGCCTACGGTTTCTTTAGCCTGAGTATCGACCGAGGCAACCTGTTATGGTACCTTTTAACCCTGATCTTTTTGGTTGGGGCCCTCAAAAACTTCTTTAACCTAATCGGAGTATTGTTACATGGCTATCGCCGAAAGTAAGGGCGCGGTAATAGCTCAGGGCTATAAGTTGCCACGCGAGCTAAGTGTCCGCGATGACGTGACCTTACGCTTAATGGACAGCGACGGCAGCGCTAACTTTGCGCTGATCGAAGCCCACCGCGATTACCTTGTCCGGCACATCCCATACTTTGCCAATTTAGACCAGAAGCGGGCCGAACAGTACTACCAAGTCCGGACACCAGAGCTTATCCGCACGAGCCAATTAGCACCGTATGACATTTTTCAAAATGGGCAACTGGTTGGTGAGGCCTGCCTCCAGTCCCGCCGCAGAAACTTTGCTGAATTTGGCTACTGGCTAGCAGAAGATGCACAGGGGCAGGGTATTATGACGGCTGCCGTGGGCCGGCTAGCAACTTTTGGCTTTGAGGAATGGGGGCTTGATTCGATCTACCTAGACATTGCTGTCAGTAACCACGCCAGCAAGGCTGTGGCCCGCCGGATAGGCGCTCACTACGTAGACACGATGTCTGCCAGCGAAATGGGTATCGCCTATGGTGCAGAAGAACTCTATGAGCTGTGGGAGACTGCCAAGCCTACAGGGGCGGAGACCTATGCGTAAAGTTATTGCTGCCAAAGCTGTTATCTGGAACGGCGGTAAAGTTTTACTCGTACACCGGGTAGGCGATAACCTGTACTCCAACTGGGAAGTGCCTGGCGGGCGGATTGAGGCAGATGAACTGCTAGCCGATGGCCTAAGGCGCGAAGTCCGCGAAGAGATCGGGCCAGTCGACTTTGAGATTGGTACAAGCGTGGGAGCTGATGAATGGACGCCAACCAAAGACGGCGAGAAACTGCACATCGTTGGAGTATTTATAAGTTGTACGGTCAGCAGTGCAGAAGCCGAAAAGTTACAACTCAGCGATGAGCACGATGACCTGGCCTGGATCCTGCCAGAGGAACTCGCCAACTACGATATCGCTCCTGGCATGCGTACCATGATCGAAAACAGCGCCCGGCTACGGAGTATTCATGTCTAAGCAGCAACAGCTCGATGAGCTTAAACAGCGGATCCTGGACGATAAGGTTTGTCCGGAATTGGCTGCTTCAGCCACGCAGCTAGTTTACGGCGATGGCAACCCGGATGCCGAAATTGTGTTCATTGGCGAAGCGCCAGGCAAGAATGAAGACCTGCAGGGCAAACCATTTGTAGGTGCAGCTGGCAAGTTCTTAAATGAAATGTTGGAGATGATCGGCCTCAAACGGGAAGATATATACATCACCAATATCGTTAAGTACCGTCCGCCCAACAACCGTGATCCCTTGCCAGAAGAAAAAACAGCCTTTTTGCCGTATTTACAGTCCCAACTAGAGGTAATTCAGCCAGTTATTGTGGTGACCCTAGGCCGCCACAGCCTGAATTGCTTCTTGCCGGACTTGCAAATTAGTCAGGTACACGGCCAGCCAAAGCGGTATAATGGAATGGTATACTTACCTCTCTTTCACCCAGCAGCGGCTTTATATAACGGGGGAATGCGTCAGACATTAATTGACGATTTCGCATTAATCCCCGCCATAATTAAGAAAATTAAATTAGCAAAATAAACTCAAATAAGGAGTTATATGCAACCAAATAACAACCCAAAACCAAGCCGGCCACCACGAGGTGACGGCAAGCCAAAAACCCAAGGCGGCCAACGCCGTGGCGGCGGTGGCAACAAGCCACAAAACGGCCAGAATAAGCAGGGCAACCAGATTGTTGGCAGCCTAACCACCTCACGTGGCCAAGCTGTGCGCGCCCAGCGCCGCACCCAAGCCGATGCCCAGCGCATTGCCAACCAGTTCCAGCCAGCCGAAGCGGCCCGGCCTCGCGCTAATGTCATCGACGACACCCCGCACCTGAAAATCATCGGCCTCGGTGGTATGGACGGCGGTGGTTCTAAAAACACCATGCTCATCGAATACATGAACGACGCCATCATCGTTGACTGCGGTAACGACCTAGGTGTCGACCTTCCAGGCATCAACTACGGCATCGCCGACATGGCTTACCTGGAGCAAATCCAGCACAAACTACGCGCTTATGTCATCACCCATGGTCACCTTGACCACATTGGTGGCCTGCCGCACATCGTGCCACGCTTCCCGGCGCCAATTTACGGCTCCAAATTTACAATTGGCCGTGTCGAAGAAATCTTTGAAAACTTTGGCCTGCCAATGCCCGACGGCTTTGAACTCAAAACCGTCATGATGAATGAAAACACCCACGAACGCCTCAAAGTAGGGGAGTTCTTTGTGGAGCTAGTGCGGATTACGCACTCTATCCCAGGCTCTACCTGTGTCGTCATTGATACGCCAGTCGGCCGCATCATTAACACCGGTGACTTCCGCCTTGACCCCAACCCACTCGACCACGAGCGCTCCGACATTGAGCGCCTAACGGAACTCGGTAACGAGGGTGTCCTCGCGCTTTTGAGCGAATCAACCACCGTTGAACGTATGGGCCGTACGCCATCGGAAAGCACCATTGAGCAGAGCTTTATCGACATCATGCAAAAC
The DNA here is from genome assembly GCA_028286345.1 of Candidatus Saccharimonadota bacterium. GTDB lineage: Bacteria > Patescibacteriota > Saccharimonadia > Saccharimonadales > UBA4665 > JAQBRT01. The sequence continues at coordinate 69,158 of JAQBRT010000001.1, read as the reverse complement.
GCACCGGGCCGCATTTTTGTTGGCCTGTTTAGCACCAACATGAACCGTGTCCAGATGATCATCAATGCCGCCGTGCACAACAATAAAAAAGTGGCTATGGATGGCCGCAGTATGGTTAGTACGCTGGCTATGGCCGTTAACCACGGCTTTGTGCGCGTACCAAAAGGTACTTTTGTGCCAATCGCCTCCGTGCCAAACATGAAAGACGACGAAGTCGTTGTAGTCTGTACCGGTTCACAGGGTGAACCAAGCTCTGCATTGCAGCGTATGGCTAACGGCGAGCACCGCCACATCAAGCTCAAAGAGCAAGACACAGTGATCCTTTCTAGTACGCCAATCCCAGAATCCGGCAACGACGCCTTGATTGGCCAGATGGTTGATGGCCTGGCCCGCAAACACGTCCACGTCTTTGAACACCGTAACCACGAACTCGACGGCGTTGGCCCACTGCACGTTTCCGGCCACGCTTCACGTGACGAATACGCCGACATGATCAACATGACCAAGCCAAAGTTCTTCATTCCAATTTACGGCGCCTACCGCGTTAAACAGCGCCACATCGACATTGCAATTGAGCAGGGCATTCCTCGCGCCAACACCTTTAACGCCGATAACGGCCAGGTCCTGGCGCTGACCCCTGACAAAATGGAAATGATCGGCGAAGTGCCACATGGTACCGTTCTGGTCGACCAAACTGGCGCAGTAGTCAACAACGTCGTCGTCAAAGACCGCGTCCTGTTGTCCGAAGAAGGCCTGGTTGCCGTAGTCCTGACCATAGATAAGAAAAATGGTAACTTACTGACCAGCCCAGACATCATCAGCCGCGGCTTCATTTACATGCGCGACCAAGAAGAACTAATGAACGGCCTCCGCCAAGAACTCAAGCGGGCAGTGCAGCAACGTTTTAAGCGCGTCGACCTCGACCGCTTCAAAGCCGAACTCAAAGACCACGTTACACACTACCTCTTTGAGCAGACCCAGCGCAGCCCAATTGTCATCCCAGTAGTCAACATCATCGGTGGTGGTGGCAGTGGTGGCAACGGCAGCCAGCCAAAAGGTGAGCAAAAGCCCGGCCAACCGGCTCCAAAGCAGAAAACTGCCGAGGAAATTGCTGCCGAGCAGCAAAAACGCTTCCAAGAAATGCGCGCCCGTTTGCTGACTCAAGACCCTCGCACCGACTAGTTACGTTAAGCACAAGCGGTTTGACATAATAGCAACTATTTGTTAGAATATGCTTATGAAAAATAAGCAATTTGTACCATATCTCGATCGTCTTCAAGGTGCTGATCATGCTGCTCCAGAGCAGAAAATTTCACCTTCGCCAGAAGTTCTCCGCTGGTCTGACCCTAACCGTGTAATTGAACGCAAGCTTGATGGTGGGGACGAGATTGTGGCCAAACTTGGCAGTATCCCGCTTAGCGAGGTAGCACGCAGCCCCGAGCAAGAATCTCGTGAAACGATTGAGCAAGCTGCCTGGGACAAGTTTGCCCAGCGCGAAGACAAATAGATAACCGTTAGCGGATTGACAAAAGTTGTAAATATTGCTATAATAGCGATATGTCACCAAATGACGAACCTACACCAGAATCCCAAGGGCCACACCAGCTGAGCGAAGAAGCTATGGCTGCAATCGTGGCTCGGACAACTGATCCAGCCTATCAGGAGCTACTTCGCAAGAGTGTGGTTGCTGACCAAAGTTTACAAGCAAATCCCGGTGACCCGGAACTGCACAAGCATGCACATCACCGGGCAAATGCTGTAAAAGCCTACGAACAGTGGCTCGACGAGCAACAGGGTAGACCGTAAGCGTTTAAGACGGTATAATAAGTAAAACTGATGGCTAAGAAGAAAAAACAAACACGAAAAAAGAAAGTCGAAGAGCCGAGTTACGAGCGCTCTCCGTTTTGGGCGTACAGCGGGGCAGTACTCTTACTATTAGCTGCAGTATTCTTGCTGCTTGGCGGTTTTAGTACGGGCGGCCCGCTACCGGTTAACCTGTTTAGCGGCACCTATTGGATGTTTGGCTGGGCAGCTTACTTGGCACCAGTTGCCCTGGCATACTGGGGTGCATACAAGTTTACAGCCGAAGACCGCCGCATCCCTCTCAGTAAACTCTTATCAATGATTGCAGTGCTGGGCTTTGCCAGCTCATGGGCGCATGTGGCGGTTGCTTCAAAAGTATCCCAGCCAACTATTCACTGGACCGGTGGCCACGGCGGCGCATTTGGCCGTAGCGTTGGCAATGCCGTACTCGGGGCACTCGATACATTCCCAGCCAGCTTATTGTTCTTTGTGGCCACACTGCTGTCTGTCTTTTTTGCCTTTGGTATTTCGCCAACAGTTATCCTCGACCTGCTGAAGAAACTATTTGAACGTCCGGAGCGCGATGAACAGGACGGCTTGGCCGCCCTTAAGACCAAAGCCGAGAGTAGCAGCTTTAAGCTTAACGAGGGCGTGCCTGTTATACACCACTCCCCAGGTGAGGCCGCTTCACAGGCCAAAATTGCCAGCCTTAAGAACACTGCCCAAAAACTGACGCCAAGCGAGAGCCACGAGGCTTTGACTACTACCAGCGATCCTAATTGGCAGTTCCCATCAGTTAGCCTGCTCAACCAAAAACAGGACAAAGCTGATGCCGGAGACGTAAACGCCAATGCCCAGATTATTCACGATACGTTTGCCAACTTTAACATTGATGTTGAGATGGAAGGTGCCAATATTGGCCCGCGTGTAACCCAGTACACCATGAAGCCGCCAACAGGGGTAAAACTGACCAAAATTACCGCCCTTGAGAACAACTTGGCGCTCGACCTGGCTGCCCACAGCATTCGCATGGAAGCGCCGATTCCTGGCAAACGCGCTGTTGGTATTGAAGTGCCTAATGTTAAGTCTGCTACTGTGCGCATGAGTTCGATTTTGCAGTCGCGAGAATGGCAGGAGAGCAGTGGGCCGCTCAGCTTTGCGATCGGCCGCGACATCTCTGGCCAGCCGGTTGTAGCCGACCTGGCTAAAATGCCGCACATGCTGGTAGCTGGGCAGACCGGTTCCGGTAAGTCAGTTATGATCAACACCATCTTAACTAGCATGCTGTACCGCAACAGCCCAGCCGATTTAAAACTGATTTTGGTTGACCCAAAGCAAGTTGAGCTCAAGCCATACGACGAAATCCCACACCTACTAACCCCTGTTATTACCGAGCCCGAGAAGTGTATTAGCGCCCTCAAGTGGGCCGTGGCCGAAATGGAGCGCCGTTATAAGACGCTGGCCGATGTGGGCAAGCGCAACATTGGCGAATACAACAACCTCAAGAAAGACGAAGGCATGCCCTACATCGTGATCGTGATCGATGAGCTGGCCGACCTGATGATGATGGCCGCCCGCGACGTTGAAGCGCTAGTTGTACGCATTGCCCAGAAAGCCCGTGCCGTTGGTATCCACCTGATCTTGGCTACACAGCGCCCATCGGTTGATGTTATCACCGGCCTTATTAAAGCCAACGTGCCAGCCCGTATTGCCTTTACCGTGGCTAGCCAGATCGACTCCCGTACTATCATTGACCAAATGGGTGCCGAGAAACTGCTGGGGCAGGGTGACATGCTACTACTAACCTCTGATATGCCAAAGCCAAAACGTGTCCAAGGCGCCTTTATTGGTGACGAAGAAACCAGCAAGGTGAACGACTTTATCCGTATGCAGCGCCCGCCGCAGTATGATGACGAGGTTGTCTCGCAACCGGTCCAGCTTAACGGCAAGGGTGGTGTGGTGGCCGACTTTGGCGGCCAGGATGCCGACGACGATATGTGGAAAGACGCCGTGAAAGTTGTGATTGAGAACCGCAAAGCCAGTACCAGCCTATTGCAGCGCCGCCTGCGCATCGGCTACGGCCGTGCCGCCCGCCTGATTGAACAAATGGAAGAGCAGGGCATTATTGGCCAAGCCGACGGCTCACGCCCGCGTGAAGTGCTGATCAGCTCAATCGATGAGGTTTATGGTACCGCAAGTGCCGAAGAACCTGAGACAGAAGAACTAGTAGCATGATTAAGAAAACCACAAAAGCCATCTTTGCCGACGGCGACTATGCCGGTGAATATGATTGGGAAGGGGGCATACCCCTCACGCAAGGTGAAACGATTAGTGTAACCACAGCTAGTGGTACGCAAATAAACTATGTAATGGTTGATAAAACAACTGCTCTCAGTGATTCTGGTGATGCGCAGTTAGTACACATCGAATATCACTTTAAAGTAGCTTAAAACACACTGTACTAGCATTTTAGGCTTGCAAAACACAATCGGAATTCTTACTATGAGGGTAAGAACAAACATCGTAAAAGGAGGTTCTCGCAAATGCAGCGGTTATACACCCCACCAGGTGAATTTGCCGCTCAAACTGTGCCTCCGACTACTCCCGCTGATTTCGGCGGGAGTTTTTTATTAAGAGTGGGGCAGGCATGAGTGAGATCCGCGAAAAGTTGACACTAATGGGGCCACAGCTCGATGAGGCGACCCGCCAGAAGATCGGCTGGCTGCTAGAGAGCAGTACCAAAGCTTCGGGCGCCACAAAAGTCAGGCAGCGCCAAAAACAGGGGAGGCCGCGTGGTGATACGCCCGGCCTGCGCGAGTACCCGCCGGAGTATATGATTAAAAAGGAAGCCCGTGACCTGCCGCCTATTGAGCCACCCGTTAACGAGTTTGGGCTGATAGATATCGATGACCTAGTGCGCCAGGTTAAAAGCCGCGTACGCCGGTCGCACCGCTGGTCGCGGAGCATCATGGTGGCTCATTTTTATCACCCGGAAGAAGAATACTTATCACACTCTGACCCAGTCGCCCGGACGTTCCGGGATCTGCCGGTACATAAAGCGGTGGTGCCTCGTGATTTTGAAAACTTTTTCCATGACAACACGCTCCAGCCACAGATGCCAAATGTCGAAGTTATGCATGAAGTTGTTTCGGCGTGGAAAGTGACTAAAGATGCGTTTTTGGTCGCTAAGGAGCTTGCCTGGTGGGAGAAACGCGATGAGAACCACAGCCTGATGCGCTGGTTCCGCGATATGGATGTGACTGCCACGGTTGAACACAAAACATTCGCCCTCAGCCCAGTGGTCGCGGGCATTCAGGACCGTTTGCGCGATGGCCTACAACTCAACTTGGCCAACTTAGAAGCCGTACCACCTGAGTTTCGTGTGACAGAAGTCCCGCCAGCTGGCATGACGCCAGTTGAAGTAGCGACCATGCTCGGCCGGGTAGTAGCGCCAAGTGCCATGACATTGACCGAAAAGATTGCTGCCTAGCCACCCCTTGACCAACAGGGGTAATTCCGGTATACTTGGAACACTATTAACTTCTAGCTCGTGGCTCTAATGCACGCGGGCTATAACCAAAGGAAGGAATCAAGCATGAACCAGTACGAAGTTGCTGTGCTCTATCACCCTGACCTGGAAGTCGACCTGAGCAAGGCCGAGGACCGCGTCACTAAGATCTTCACCGACAACGGTGGTAAGATCGCGAGCACCGATAACTGGGGCAAGCGCAAGCTCGCATACGCCATTGCAGGCAACGAGCACGCCATTTACGTTTTTTACACCGTAGATATGCCTGGAGCCGGTGTTGCCAAGGTCGAAAGCACCTTGAACATCACCGACGAGGTCATCCGCTTCCTGATCACCAAGCCAGACCTGGCGGCACTCGCCAAGGCCGAAGCTGCCAAGGCCGAAAAAGCCGAACAGGCAGCCAAACGCGGTGACAGCAGGGACAGCGATGATGAGGCCAAAGATAAAGACGAGGAATAATTAACTTATTCTGAAGTTTTGCAGCCTAAACTTGACGAGGGTTCAAGGCTAGGCGTAGGGTAAAAGTACTAATAAGGAGGATTGCCACATGGCACGTAGTCTCAACCAAGTAACACTAATGGGTAACCTTACCCGTGACCCGGAGCTTCGTCAGACGCCCACCGGCCAAAATGTAACCAGCTTTAGCCTCGCGCTTAACCGCAGTTACAAAGACGCCAGCGGCGAATGGCAAGAAGCCACCGATTACATCGACATTGTCGCCTGGGGCCCGCTCGCTGAGCGCGTTGCCCAATACTTAAGTAAAGGCCGTCGCTGCCTCGTGCAGGGCCGGCTCCAATCTCGCTCATGGGAGCAGGATGGTGCCAAGCGCAGCAAGGTAGAAGTCCTTGCCAGCGATGTAACCTTCCTAGACTCACGTGGTGAGGGCGGTGAAGGTGGCGCTCCAGCTGGTGGCGGTTCATCCGCTCCGGCAAGTAAGCCCGCACCTTCTAAGAAAACCGATGACGTCGTCATCGAAGACATTGGCGACGAGCCAATCAACCTCGACGACATCCCATTCTAATTTGAAAGGACCATTATATGGCAAAGATTTTTAAGCACCGAACCGATGTTGCGTTCTTCGACTACAAGGACTTTAAGACCTTGCAGCGTTACGTAAACGTCTACGGCCAGATCGAAACTCGCAAGAAGACCGGCCTGACCGAATCACAGCAGCGCCGCCTGAGCGCCGCTATCAAGCGCGCCCGCCACATCGCACTGCTACCATTCGTCGCTAACAACTAAGAGCTTCTGCATGGCATTAAGCATTACTGAACTCAAAAAAGGCACGGTCTTCCAATTGGATGGCCAACCGTTCCGCGTGGTTGAATACAACCAGAAGGTGATGGGCCGCGGCGGCTCGATCGTCAACGTCCGGATTAAGAGTTTGATCGATGGCAAAGTCCTCGCAAAAACCTTTAAGGGCAACGAACAGCTCGACCGCGCAGATGTTACCAACCAAACTGTCCAATATCTGTATAGCGACGGCGCTACGTTCTACTTCATGAACGAAGACACCTTTGACCAGTTCGAAGTCCCATCCGACCTAGTTGGTGATGGCTCCGGCTACCTAAAAGAGGGCGACAAAGTCACGCTCCAGTTTTTTGATGGCCGCGCAATTAATGTAGAGCTACCAAAGAATGTGCCACTGCTGGTAACCTACACTGAAGACGCCGTTAAAGGCGACACCAGTTCGTCAATTACCAAAGATGCCACGCTCGAAACGGGTATCACCATCCGCGTGCCGGCCTTCATTAAGCAGGGCGACCTGATTTCTGTTGATACGTCGTCTGGTGCTTACCGCGAACGCGTTAAAGACTAGAGCTGCTAGACTAAGAATAGTCATGGCAAACAACAAATACGCCCACAACCACTACATGCAACTGCCCGCCTGGGCAACGGCCAAAGGCCGGACCGGCTTTGAAGTGCGTGAAGTGAACATAAAAACAGCTGAGCTCGGCGAGTTGCAGCTGTTTTTGTATGTCCGCAATGTGCCCGGTATTGGTCGCTTCGCCTATGGCCCAATGTGGCTCAATGTGTTTGCGGAGCCAGGGGTTGCCAGCGCTTTGCATGAAGCTGCCAGCGATTGTTTCATGGTCCGCCTGGAGCCAGCCGTCCCTAGAGACGAACTTGATATGCAAGCGGCTAAAGACACCGGCTTTGTCTACGCTAATGGGCGGCACAACCAATACCTTAGTACTCTCGTAGTTGACCTAAGCAAGCCCGAAGAAGATGTGCTGATGTCACTGCACAAGACCGCCCGCTACGACATTAAGCAAGCCCGTGAAAAGTTTAATGTGACCTGTGAAAATCTGCCCATCGACGAGCAGACCGTGAAACTTTTCACGGATATTAACAACGACACCAAGCAGCGTAAGCAGTTCTACACCCGGGCCGAAGACTTCTTGCAGGACTACTGGAACGAGTTTAATTACCAGGGACAGGGCAACCTCTACGCCGCCAAGCATGAGGGCAAAACCATCGCCATGGCCTACGTGATCGTTAATGGTGATAAGGCATTTTATAAAGACGCTGGCTCGCTGCCCAATAACACCGGCGCGGCCTCGGCGCTACAATGGTTTATTATCCAAGACCTAATTAAGCGGGGTGTTAAAGCCTATGACCTGTGTGGTGCGCTGGCCAGTGGCAAAGAATCCGACCAAGACCCGCTGTGGGGCGTGTACAAGTTTAAGAGCAAGTTCAGCAAAAACCTTGTAACGTACCCGGGTTTTATTGATTTGCCAATTAAGAAAGCCAAGTATGCGTTGTGGCGCAAAAACGAGCGGCTTATTACTAAAGTGCACCGCAAACTAACTGGCGAGATCTTTTACTAGTTATGAGCTGAATAGACAGCTCTACCGTCTACTATGTGCTGCGAAATGGCCTGGTCATTGATCAGTTGCCTGATAATTTCGTTTGCTTGCTCTTGGTTGATACCAGTTTGCTTCAAGAGCTCTGCAAATGTGATCTCACCAGAATCATTGATTAAGCCAAAGACTGTATCAGCAGCAGATCGGTCTTGCATGTTCATTTCTGTCATTACCTCCTGGCGGATGGCATCCTTTTGGCGGTTTTGCTTAGACTGGCGAAGCTTGTGGTAAATAAAAATGGCAATGGCAGCTACCGACGTGGGAAAAATGAACATAAATAGACCTGAGCCACCTGAGCAGTCTGGATTGCCAAAGCAGCGCCCAAAGTCTATGGCGAAACCAGCTACCCCAGCTACAATCACGGCGCCCACCACCAACATGCTTAAAAGCATCTTCGCGGTACCGTGTAGAAACGAGCTGTACAATTTTGTGAGGGGGTCAGACATTCTTTAGCTATACTAGTAGCTATTATGCAAGAAAGCAAAATACGCCTAGACCAAAAACTGGTACTACTTGGACTGGTTACCACCCGGTCACAGGCCGAAAGTTATGTGCGCCTAGGGCAGGTGACAGTGAACGGCAAGGTTGCCACCAAAGCCGGCACTGCCGTTAGCGACCGTGACGACATCAAAATGACGACCACTGAACAGTATGTCAGCCGGGCGGCACTTAAGCTTGGGTCGGTTGCCCAAGCCCTTAAACTCGACTTTACGGGTAAAACCGTGCTCGATGTGGGTAGCAGCACTGGCGGATTTACCGAGTACGCACTGAGGCACGGTGCCCGGAAGGTCATTGCCGTCGAGGTTGGCTCAGACCAGCTGCACCCTAGCTTGCACGGCAATCCCCAGATTGAACTTCATGAAAAAACCGACATCCGTGACTTTAAAACAGACCAAACAATCGACCTGGTCGTTGCCGATGTATCATTTATATCTTTACGGGAGATTTTGCCAAGCGTAGCCCAGCTCGCAAACAAAAACACGCTGTTTGCCATTATGGTTAAGCCGCAGTTTGAAGCGGGGCAGAGCAACCTCAAACATAAAGGGGTAATCAAAAACGACAAAATTCGGCGCGATATCTTAAAAGATTTTGAAGGTTGGGCGCACCAGTACTTTGTAGTTATCGACAAGGCCGATTCAGAGGTCAAAGGCAGCAAGGGCAACCAGGAACGGTTCTATCTCCTCAAGAAGTTGTCTTAGTAATTTTCGCAACGATATTCTTGCAAGTTGAACCATAAGTGGTATCATGAAAGTAAGCGTAATATCTGTGTGAGATACGTGAAATAAAGAACCAAAAAAAGAAAAGATAGTATGTCGAGCCAGTCTCAAGGGCGCTATTATGTGCCCGGTAGAGAGCGACCTCGTCGCTCACTCGCCTCAAAACTTAAATATCCGCTGCTGAGCTTACTGCTTATAGGTGCAGCGAGTTATTTTGGCTATGGTTTGCACCAGACTTTTGGCCAGCGACAGCATTTGGCCAGCGCTACTACTGGTGACCTGGTTGCAACCACACAATACGACCCTGCAACAGCGGTGCAGCCAGTACAAAACGATAACAAGACCATCGAGCCAGCGGCCAAGACAGCCGACCTAAGCGCCCTGATTACCCGTAATGGCCTCAACCAAAACCGCGCCCAAGTTTGGAGCGTGGCAGTTTATGACATGAAGAATAGCCGCTGGATTGCCCAAGTAAACCCCAACCAACAACTGTTTAGCGCCAGCCTGTACAAGCTGTACGTGGCGCTGGCGGTATCAAAGCGCGTGTCGTTTGATGATTGGTCAAAGAAGCAGGTCTCGGGCCACTCGGTCAAAGAATGTATGGACCTGATGATCCGCGTTTCTGATAACAACTGCGGTATTGGCCTTGGGAACATGATTGGCTGGAAGAACGTTGATAACGAGAGCCGCAAAGCCGGTTTTAACAGCACGATCATGAACAAGCCCGGCGGTTCAGTCACAACGGCAGCCGATACGGCAGTGCTAATGAGCCAATTGTACAAAGGCGACATGTTTGGCAAGGACGCCTCGGACTTTATCCTGAATAGCCTTAAGAACCAGGCCATACGCAGCGGTATCCCCGCGGGCTGCAAGGGCTGTACTACCTATAATAAGACTGGTAACGAGGGCACAGACAATCACGATACGGCAATTGTCGTCAGCGGCAACAACATGTACGCTGTGACGATTATGTCCGAGGGTAGCTCAATGGGTAAGATTGCTAATGTTGAGAAGAGCATAGAAGCTGCCTTTAAGACGCTTTAGGCTACACTAGGAATATGTATTTTTCGAGTCGCATGCAAGCCGGCCGTGTCCTTGCTAAACAGTTAGCCGAGAAATACCGCTACGAAAACTGCGCGGTGATTGCGCTCAACGATGGAGGGGTGATGGTTGGCTCCCAAATTGCCATGGAGCTGCACTGCGTTTTAACGATGATCCTCAGCGAAGAAGTCCTGCTGCCGCGCGAGGCTATGGCCATTGGAAGCATTTCCCAAGACGGCTCATTTACCTATAACCATGATTACTCACAGGGTGAAATTGACGAGCTGAGCGGCGAGTTCTTCCAGCTGATTGAGCAGGAAAAGCGGACCAGCATGCACCACATGAACCAACTGCTTGGCAGTAGCGGCTTAATTAGCCGTGATTTGCTGCGTGGCCATACCCTCATTTTAGTTTCCGACGGGTTGCAAAGCAGCTTTTCGCTTGATTCTGCCACCCAGTTCTTAAAACCGATTGCTTACGAAAAGCTAATCGTCGCAACACCGCTGGCTAGTGTCCAGGCAGTGGACCGGATGCACATTGTGGCCGATGAGATCTATTGTTTGAGCGTAATTGCCGATTACATGGACACGCCGCATTACTACGACAAGCAGGATGTGCCGGACCACGAGACGGTCGTTAAGACCATCGAACAGATTATTCTTCACTGGAAATAGCTAGTTGAGGTGCTTTTGCAGGGCGTCGATATCGCGCAGTAGTATGTAGGACTGCTTATTGGTCAGCAAGCCTTTCTTTTCTAAGGCGGACAGTTCGCGGCTGGTAGTTTCGCGGGTGGCATTAACTGAGCTGGCAATGTCCTGGTGGCGCAGTGGTGCTTCAATCAGGACGCCATCGGGGGTGTTTTTGCCAAAGCGGTGGCTCATAGTTAGCAGGAACGAGATAATCCGTTCGCGGACGGTGCGGTATTCCAGATTTAAGATGCGCTCACTGTGAAGGCGGTACATTTCAATGGTCATGTCTAGAAGGGGAGCTAGGGCTTCGGGGTTTTTCTCGACAAATTCCAGGAATGTCTCGCGGCTAATCTGCCAGGTGATGGTTGGGGCCAGCGCTTGGTAGATAACATGGCGCTCTTGGCCGGTGATGGCCCAGATTAGCGGGAAGACTTCTTCTTCCTTGCGCATGATCAGCAGGTTTTCTTCGTTGTACTTGGTGATATCGTAGGCTTTTACCAGGCCCTGATAGATGTAAAAGATGCCATTTGGCGTTTCGCCAGGGCGGATAACGAAGTCACCTTTTCGGAACGTCTGTTTTAAGCCGCGCGTGCGGAAGAGATCTACGAGCTCAGCGGTCTGCTTGAGGGTAGCCAACATAGTCTAAGTATGAAAGTTTCTAACTCACTTGTCAACTTTTCATGGTACAGGATTGCTTTGTGATAAAAATCGCAGACTTTTAGTGAGTATTTTCACGGTTTATTAAGCTTAGTGCCTATATTATTAGAGTACCAAGTGAAGGAGGACGTTATGGTAAGCAAGCAGTCTGTTGAGAAACAGCTCAAACGGATCCATTTTAACCATCTGTCGTGGGGAACGTCAGAGGTGCAAGAGCTGCCAAATATTCTTCTTCCCGATGAGTCTATTCTTGAATGCGTCAACGGAATCTATGAAGGTGGCTTTGCGTTACTTGTTGCTACCGACATGCGGGTGCTACTGATTGATAAGAAACCACTCAAGTACCTGACCGTCGAAGACCTACGCTTTGATATGATTAGCGAAATTGATTACAGCCACCGGCTATTTGGTGCCCGGATTAACATTAGTACCGGTTCCAAGAACCTCAAGTTTAATAGCTTTAACCAGCCGCGCCTACGTAGTCTGATTGGTCACGTTCAGAACCATATGGCGACCATCAAGAAGCAGCAACATACGCATCAGGTTGATCAGAAAACCCACCTGGAACAGATTAACCAACAGCTTCAGTCCTACTTGCTCGCCCAGTATGAACAGCAGGAAACATTAAAGCAGGAGTTGCAGAAGTCTAAAACTGCCAGCATTGTTCTGCCCGATCCAATCGAAATGAGTTCTGAACTTAAAGACTACATGCTGGCACAACGCCTGCTCGCAGAACAGGCGCCAACAGTACCAGTACAGGAAAGTCCTCAGCCTATTACCCAAGCCGCTACGCCACGTCCATATGGCGACCCGGCTAACCCGCAACTCGCTGATCTATATTCTGAGGGTATGCAAGAAATCTTTGGCCGCCAACAGCAAGCCGCCGCAGCCAGCGCTGCCGCTAGCGCGCCACAGCCGCAACCAGTAGCAGCCCAAGTGGTTCAGCCACCTGCCCAGAGCCTAGAAGTTAACCCGATCAGCATAGCCTATTCAAAGTTACCGTTAGCACTCCGTAACCGCAAGTTTGGCCGTCCATCATTCCACGCCCACTCTCAACAAGCAGTACAGCAACAACCGTTACAGCCACACCCTACGCCACAAGTTTAGTTATTTAGAGACGTTAAACCGGAATTCGACAACGTCGTTTGGCTTCATAACGTAGGTTTTACCCTCGGTTCGTACTTTGCCGACACCTTTGGCGGCAGTGAGGGAACCAGCAGCCAGTAAATCATTGCAGTCGACAACTTCGGCAGCAATAAAGCCGCGCTCAAAATCGCCATGGATAACACCGGCGGCTTGCGGCGCGGTGGCGCCTGCTGGGATTGTCCAGGCCCGGACTTCTTGCTCGCCAGCCGTCAAATAACTTTGCAGGCCAAGCGTTTTATAAGCAGCGTGGATTAGCTGTAGTAGGCCGGATTCTTGCTGGCCGTAGCTTTCGAGCAGCTCTTTGGCGTCGGCGGCATCCAGGTCTTTGAGTTCACTCTCGAGCTTGGCACAGACAAACAATGCCTGCGACGGCGCAACCAGCCCGCTTAAGTTTTGCTTTTGGGAATCATCACCCAAACCATCCTCATCCATATTGAACAAATAGATGATAGGCTTCATGGTCAGCAACTGCAAATCTGCCAAGTGTTCAGGGTCAAGTTCTGGGTGGTTCCATAGCGGGTCACCATCGTTTAGCAGCTTATTTACTTCGGTGTATGTATCAACTAGTGGTTTTAACTTGGGGTTGGCGCGGGCTTCTTTTTCGATGCGTGGTAGGCGTTTACTGAGCGTTTGCAGGTCGGCCAAAATCAGCTCGGTGTTGATAACGTCTATGTCTTTTTTAGGGTCGTGATCTTCGTCTACATGCAACACGTTGCTGTCTGTAAAAGCGCGGACTACCTGGACGATGGCGTTAGTGGTACGGATATGGCTCAAAAACTGGTTGCCCAGGCCTTCGCCCTCAGAGGCACCGGCTACCAGGCCGGCAATGTCCACAAAGGTGACGGTGGCCGGTTTGATGGGCGCGTTGCCATACAGCTCGCTAAGTTTGCCTAGGCGTTCGTCTGGGACGGGCACAATGCCGGTGTTGGGCTCAATCGTGGCAAACGGATAATTGGCAGCCAAAATATTGCTGCCAGTCAGGGCATTAAACAGGGTAGACTTGCCAACGTTGGGCAGGCCGACAATACCGATCGAAAGAGAACTCATTGTCAGCTATTATAACAGAGGTGGGAGCGTTTTGCTATTGTTCAATGGTTTGCACTGGAATGGGCTGTGGCGCTGCTTCGGATGGCGCGCCAATAAACGCCAGGCTTATACCAAATGCGACAGCCGTTACGGCACATCCGACTTGCTGCAAAAGCGTTGCTTCGCGTAGGGTAGTTGGTGCGGCTAAAAACTCTTGGTGCGTTTCATTGGCGAGTTCTTGATAATGGTTAGTGGTGCGAGGCAGGGCCATCTTTGGCGGAAGGTTTTTTGTAGTCATGACTCCTAGAGTATGCCGGTGGTAGATGTTTGTAAATAATATTGTGGCTTATTTGCCGGAACAGAGCTATACTATACAAAAGATAGTAAAGACTTACTGAAAATAGGGGTACCTGATGGCAAAGCAAAAATCGTCCGAAACCAGCCATTGGCTGATCTTAATATTATTAGCACTCGCCCAGTTTATGGTGGTGCTCGACGTATCAATTGTTAATGTGGCACTGCCATCAATCCAAAGAGCATTCCACATGTCTCCGGCTGATTTGCAGTGGATTGTTACCGCCTACACCCTGACGTTTGGTGGTTTTTTGTTGCTTGGGGGTAGGGCCGCCGACCTATTTGGACGGCGCCGGATTTTCCTCAGTGGAGTGACGTTGTTTGCGCTGGCTTCGTTAGCTGATGGTCTGGCGACCTCGGGCAATATGTTGATTGCATTCCGCGCAGTGCAAGGATTAGCTGGGGCGTTTATGTCGCCGGCCGCACTGTCGATTATTTTGGTGACTTATAAAGAGGGGCATGAACGGAACGTGGCGCTGAGCGTGTGGGGTTCGGTTGCTGCCGGTGGTGCAGCTGCCGGTGTGTTGCTCGGAGGCATTATTACTCAGTACAGTGGTTGGCGTTGGAACTTCTTGATTAACGTACCGGTTGGTATTGGTGTGCTGTTTGCGGCTATGAAATATATTGACCGTCACGAGTCGACAGTCGAACACAACAACCTAGACCTTCCGGGAGCAGTGCTAGTTACTGGTGGCCTAATGACACTGGTGTACGCCTTAGTTAAAGCCCCGGGTGCCGGCTGGACGTCGAGCACTTCGTTAACATATTTTGGTATCGCGATTGCAGCCCTAACAGCTTTTATTATCAATGAGCTGAGGGCCAAACACCCGCTAGTGCCGTTTAAGATTTTCCGGATCCGCAACCTGTCGGCGGCCAATGTTATGCAGCTGTTTATGGCAGCCGGCATGTTCTCGATTTTCTTCTTTACTACGCTGTATCTGCAACTCGTTTTGGGCTACACGCCACTACACACAGGCTTAAGCTTCTTAGTGGTACCGGTAGTGATTGGCCTGACTGCAAGCAATGTACCAAAGCTAGTGCAAAAAGTCGGGTACAAGAAAATTTTAATGGTGTCACCGCTGTTTGTTTCGGCAGGCCTCTTTTGGCTGTCACACATTCCAGTTCACGGCACTTTCTGGGGCAATGTGGCACCAGGCATGGCGCTCATGGCGTTTGGTATGGGCGGGACATTTGTGAGCCTAACCATCGCGGCAACCTCAGGCGTGCCCAAACATGAATCAGGGTTGGCGTCAGGCTTACTCAACACGTCACAGCAAATCGGCGGGGCATTAGGCTTGGCAGTACTTAGCGGCATCGCAACTTCGAGCACGGCGCGGTTTGTAACCAACTTACACCTGCATGCCCAGCCAACTGCACTACAGTTGGTGAGCGCTCAGGTGCATGGTTTCCATGATGGTTTCTTGATTGCCTCAACGTTCGGCGTGTTCGCATCGCTATTGGCAATTTTTGTTGTCCATCAGCCAAAAGGTGAAAAAGCCGAATTTGACCCGTCGGCAATGGCCTAAAAACGCAGCCAAAATAAAAAGCCAGATCTTGAGTGAAGGGGGTGATCTGGCTTTAACTTAGGGGTGGGGGTGCGGTATGTAGGCAAAGGTCAGAAAGTCAGAAGTGGTGAAGGGGTGAGGGTCGGAAGTTTCTGAGCTTTGCCTACGATGCATAGTATGTGCTTTCTAACACATGCTTGCAGTAGGATTTTTCATAGTCGGCTTCCCCGTTGTTTTGATTGCTTCAATTTTTTCGCCGTGGTATGATTACGCTAAAGCTTAAGAGAGCGAACGGTGAAAATACTAAAAAAGAGTACAAAGCTCAAAGAGGGAACCGACGAGCAAAGTCGCATAAATGTTGGGTCCTTTACGGTACCAAAACATATCAGCTTGGCTCAAGTTATTGTAGCTGCTGTTATTCTACTAGGTTTAGCAGTTGCCGTTGCCTTGGGTCATCCATTTGGCCTGTTTGCATCCAATAAAGTTTGCACTATCCAGGAACTGGACAGCGCAAACACAGCTATTTATAAAGAAGACATACCGACACTGAAAAATATAGCCGACGACATTGTCTTAAAAAAGCGCTATGCCGCAGACCCCAACTGCCTGTACATCGTCTTAAAGTCTGCAATCTACAGAGGTGATTATAACCAGGCTTCAACGACTTTTGCGCTACTGAGCAAAGCGTATAAGCCTAATAGAGGCTTTAGCACTGAGTTTAGGCCTGTGGAGTCAATGCACCAATTGAGCGTTGAGATGAGTGGCCTGCAGGCGCAGCATAAAGAGCTGATAAAAAATTCATTCGGGGCTATTAACCCATGATAGCTATGAGCCACAGGGCAAACCTTAAAATGCTCGTGCTCGGTGTGCTTTTAGGCTTACTTGGTAGCGTTTTTAGCGTACAGCACGCCCATGCTTCAGGACTGCACCCTGATCCGGGACCAAGTGGCGCGCCACAGTACGTACAAGACTACCTTTCGACATGTGATAATAGGTATCCTCAGACAGGGCAAACACCTGCCTTTGCGGCATGGATATCTAAGGCCGGTGCACCTGCTGTTCAGTCTATGAGCGTGCCCGCGGGAACAACATCAGTTAGCCTGCAGTTTGACTTTGCGGGTGCCTACTGTATTGATGGCAGTAAAGACATAGAGACACGCACAAAAATTACCAGTGCCTCTGCAGGTGTATCAGGGCTAGTTAATGATGTACTGAGTGTTACCTTTCCTGGCCCAGGGACAGGAAATAACGGCTATTATGACGGGGCATCCGATGCTTTTACCTATTCGCCACCAGGAGGATTTAAAGCAGGAACAAATACGTACACAGTTACGATCGACAACAAGGTTATCAACCACTTTAATAATGGTAGCTATACCTGCGTTTCTTCAGGTGCAGGAGCTAATGCTAATGGTGGGTTTAACTACCAGTTTTGCACAGCCTATTCTTCAGACTATACGATTACAGTGACCGTCCAGCCGCCAACGGCGATTGTAGAGGGCATTAAGGTTGACGAGAGCGGCAATTATCAGAGCGTTGGTGACAATGTTAACGCCGGAAGCCAGTATCCATTCTCTGACGACACTATCATTGCCTATAAAAGTGGTGGTGCTCAGGACCAAAATGATAACAGTAATGCATTCTACTTTAGTGGTGCAAAAGTTCTTGATGCTGGCAGTCATACGTTTACTGACCAGGCACGTGGCACAGCCAATACTGGTTGGACTTTACTTGGATTTACGATCTGTGATAGAGATAATCCACCGCCAGGCGGATGTACTGGGACTTACTTGATGAAGCAGAGCAACATTCGTACGGGAGCGGTTAACTTAATAGCTGACCATACCTATGAGATGCGCTGGATTTATAAAAAGCCAGGTGCGCCGCAAGGCACACTGGGGTTGGCGTGCGATACTGCAACGTCTGGAACTGCCACTGCGACTTTTAAGGACACTGATGGACCGGGTAGCAATACGGATGCGTATATTGTTGCTGGGGGCGTTCCATACACAACCAAAACCAACGCTCAATCAGGCAGCTGGTCGGGCATACCAATCGGCTCTGGTGGCACAACGGTTGAGCTATGGGTGAGAGATATGCCGGGTTCCGGCTTCATAAAAGTAAAGAGTGGTACGCTCACAGCCAGCGGTTGTAGTACTGGTCCTTGCCCAGCGTCGCCAGGCGACTCTACGAAGCCTGTTGTGAATATACCAAACGCACCTTCTCCAGCGCCGGGGGGCGTGTCCACTGGTACGGGCGACCCGTCAGGTAGGCCGGGTCCAAGCGATGTATATTACAAAGAAGTGCCGGGAAAGATTAGGATTAACAATGTTTATGACCAGTATAACGAGGCGGCCGACTGGTCAGCGAAAGGTTATAGCAATAACCCTTTCACCCTCGACTACTCAAATTACGAAAAGGACTACCCGTATGACAGCCATTCCACGACTGTCCAATACACACAGCAGTACAAGGAAACAGTCTTCACTTCAACCATCGATTCGTCGTGTAGCGGTGCAACCTGGAACGGTAGCAGTTGCCAAATACCAGCCACAGCTAACCCATACCAGTGCAACGCCGGTGACCATAACGGCGGCCCAGGCGGAAATATCATTTACTGCTACCACGATAGCGACAATACGTACGCTGGCTACAGGTCATACACGACCTACTCGTGCCCGGCTGGCACGTCGCCGAGTGGCACAAACTGTACATACAAGGAGTACAAGTGGCAAGCTGCAGCATCTTCCCCAACAATAACTTCTGACTCAACCTGGGGCGCGCCAAAGATTGGTGAGTGTTACTACCGCGGCGTTCAGATTGACCAGCCAAACACAACAGTTAATAACATTAATGTCCCTGACGATGAAGACCCAGGCAGTGTTACTTACCAGGCAACGGGCGCAGTTATCTTTAATAGGAACCCAAGCGCGCCAGCTTCGGCCAGCAACACGCCGCGCAACCCTAACTCGGCAGTCATGACCTACACCGTGCATCCTTTTTACTCATCGGACCCATCTGCAACTTCTGGCCCGGGCTTGCCTGGATGTTCTGATGACAGTGGGTCTATGACAATGACAGTTGCGTCATTTAACCAGTCAGTCAGTCAAATAACCAATAACTCACAGTACCTATCGGCAAGCTGTAATGGGGCGGCCTCGTTTGCACCACCTATGAACGTTGGGGACTACTTCTGTGTCTCGTATACCTTTACGTTGTCTGGTAACCAGGTTAATCAGAGCGGTTCGTATGTCAACGGCGCTTCTACTAGCTACACGGTTAGTAAATGCCAAGCGCCAATTACCAACGAGCCATATGCCCAGTTCTTTGGTGCAGACGTTTCGGCCGGCGGTAAGTTTGCTAGCGCGACAGGGGACTGTAGTACTGGTGTAACTGCCAAGAGTAGTGTGCTTGGTTTCCTAAAACCGTCACCAACGTCTCCAGCCCGTGGTACAAGCTCGCAGTTTGCCGCGCTATCACTCCAAACAGTTAGCGGTTTTGCGAGCGCCAGTTTGCGCAGCAGCGTGCCAACGGCGCCAAACGGCTTAACGTTTGCCAACACACCTGCTCTCGGTAATTTCAACAAAGATTGGTGCGTACACAATTACTTTGCCGATAAGCCTGCTGCTACCGAGACTGCACCAGTTGCAAGCGATGGTACTCACATCTATGGCTTAACTGGCCCAACAACGCTGGCCGGCCTCAACTTAAACCCTGACGCCAACATTGCCATCTACGTTAACGGGGACCTTACGATTACGGGCGGCATTACGTTTAGCACCAGCTGGGCTGATGTTGCAGACGCTCCAACGCTCTACATTATTGTTAAGGGCAACATTAAAATTGACCCGGCTGTTTCCCGACTTGATGGTGTCTACATTTCCCAGAACGGTGCCATCGACACTTGTAGTATTAGTGGTGGTGACCGGTATTCGCTGTGCAATAACCAGCTGACAATTAATGGTGCCTTTATTGCCCAAGATGTAAAGCTGAACCGTACCTGGGCATCAATACGTAACTCTGTTGCCGGTGAAGTTCCAGGCGTAACCGGTGATTGTAGTGCCAACGGGGCAGGGGCTGCCCCACGGGGTTACAGTTGTGCTGCCGAAGTCTTTAATTTTTCACCAGAAGCTTTCCTAGGCCAGCCAGCCATCCAATCCAAATCGGGGCCGAGTTCGGGTAAGTTTGATTACATAACGAGTTTATCACCGGTACTATAGGAGAAATATGAACATGGGTGGGCAAAACAAACAATACGCTTATGCTATAATCGAGACTAGATTATGAGCTTATTAATGAGTGGCGTTTCTGACTTTTTTGGCCTGGACATAGGTACCACGGCTATTAGGTTAGTGGAGCTAAAGGGCACCGGCACACCACGCCAACTTGCTAAGTATGCCTACATCCCGGTTGACCCAAAGTTGGCACTGAGTGATTCTAAGGCCGACCAAGACAAACTAGCCCAAGTGATTGCCCAGCTTGTATCGCAAGCCCGCCTAGACACTAAGAACGTGGCAGTAGGCATCCCATCGAGCAAAGTATTTACTACTGTAGCCGATGTTGAGCGCCTGTCTAACGACGAGCTGGCTAAATCAATCCGCTTGCAAGCCGATTCATTAATCCCAACGCCACTGGCCGAAAGTAAGATTGACTGGGCGCTGCTTGGCGACTCGCCATCGGATAAAACCAAACAAGAAATCTTGCTCTCCAGCGTTCCCAACAACTACGTAGAAAGCCGTCTCGATATGCTTGAGTCAATTGGCCTAAACGTCATTGCTTTTGAACCGGACAACCTGGCTATGTCCCGCGCCCTGGTGGCACCCGAAGCCCAAGGCTCACAGATATTTATCGATATCGGCCGCAAGTCAACCGACCTGGTAGTGATGCTCAATGGGCTGCCACGGCTAACCCGTTCTATCCCAACCGGCACCGAAGCTATTATTAAGTCTGCTATGCAAAACTTGAACATCGATGAAAAACAAGCCGAGCAATTTGTCATGAAGTTTGGCCTCAGTAAAGAGAAGCTCGAAGGCCAGATTATCCAGGCCGTAAGCGGCACTGTAGATATACTGGTTGGTGAAATTGAAAAGTCGATTAAGTTCTTCCTGACCCGCTACAACAGCGAAAAAGTTGAGCGCATGATTGTAACTGGCGGCGCATCGGTTATCCCAGAGTTCCCACTGTACTTGGCAAACAAGTTTGGCATTGAAATTGAGATTGGTAATGCTTGGCGCAATGTCAGCTATAGCCGCGACCGCCAGAACGAGCTGCTGTCATTGTCCAACCAATTTAGTGTGGCCGTTGGGCTGGCGCAGAGGTCAGCATGATTCAGTTTAACCTCTTACCAGACGTCAAAATTGACTACATCAAAGCCCAGCAAACTAGGCGGACAATGTTGTCTGCTGCCACTATTGTGACGGTTATTTCGGTTGGTATTTTTATCCTGTCGTTTGGCGCTAACCAGCTACAAAAAAAGCACCTGAATGACCTTAACACCGACATTAAACGCGAAACATCCCAACTCAAAGGCAACCCGGACATCGATAAGGTCCTTACTATTCAGAACCAGCTGCAAAGCCTAACTGCACTGCACGACGCCAAGCCAGCTGTCACGCGCGTTTTTAGCTACCTTAACCAGGTTACGCCTAACAATACGACCATTAGCAGCATGACACTAGACTTAGTAACGCATTCTTTCTCGCTAACTGGTTCATCGGACACGCTGAGCTCAGTTAACAAGTACATCGATACCCTCAAGTTCACCACTTACAAGAGCGATACTGTCACCGATGCCACGCCGGCATTCACTGGTGTTGTGCTGTCGTCATTTGGCCTGACCCCTGCAGACAATGGCAAGCCATCGACCAGTAGCTACACAATTTCCTTTAGCTACGACCCAAACATTTTTGATATTAAACAGACAGTTAAGCTGGCGATACCATCAACGGTTTCGACACGTTCAGAAGTTGATAAACCAACAGAGTTGTTTACCAAAGCACCGGCAACTACAACACAGGGAGGCAAATAATGGCAGCTCCAGAATCCATCAAACGAGGCGCAATTGATAAGGCTAATACCCAGACGCTTGGTTTTGTTGCTGCCGCTGCTTTTATATCGGTCTTTTGCCTGGTGGCGTCGCAGACGCTATGGAGCAGCAACCTGTATCTAAGCAAAGTGATTGGCCTCAAACAAAAGGCCCACACACAGCTGCAGGCCAACATTAAAGCAACCAACAGCTTGGCCGATGCCTACCAAAAATTTAGTACCCAGGATCCCAACGTCATCGGGGGCAAAGTTAACGGTACAGGGGACCATGATGGCGATAACGCCCGCCTTGTACTGGATGCGCTTCCTAGCACGTACGACTTCCCGGCGCTGACTAGCACTATGGAAAACATCCTAACTAATAAGAACTTTAAAGTCACCGGTATTAGCGGCACTGACGATGAAGTTGCCCAACAGGCTGCATCGGCTGCCAGCCCTGCACCGCAGCCAGTTCCAATCGCCTTTTCATTCGGTGTTGGCAGTGCGGGCTATACGGCCATTCAGGACCTAATTGCTACGCTCCAGTCTTCTATCAGGCCAATTCAGATCGATTCGCTTAGCTTGAGTGGCGGCTCAGATAGCATGGACATGAACATATCAGCACACACCTACTACCAGCCTCCAAAAGCCATTAACATCACCACGAAGGCGGTTAAGTGATGAAGCAAAAAGATATAGCAATGGTTATCGGGATAGTCATCGTTAGCGGCATTATCTCGCTGGTAGTTGCTAAATCATTGTTTGGTGCCCAAAAGGGTAACCTGACTGCCGAGGTTGTACAGAAAATTACTGCTGACTTCCCAACACCTGATAGAAAGTACTTCAATGACAAGTCCTTTGACCCAACCAAGCTAATTACGATTAGCCAAAACGATAACAACGATCCATTTAGCGGCTCACATAATTAGGGTCTTGGCATGAGTGTGCTTTCAGCAACCGGCCAGCAGCAGCTCGAAGATAACCTGGTAGCAGCAGGGGTATTAACCGCTGCCCAGTTGGCAGATGCTAAAGAGGCTGCTAAGAAAGCCGGGAAGCCGGTGCTTAGCTACTTGGTAGAGTCACAATTAGTGACTGACGAGCAGCTTACCAAAGCCACAGCCGAAGTTACAAAGGTACCTTACGTTAATCTGTTGTCAGCCAATATTGACCCAAAGATTTTGTCGCTACTGCCGCAAGAAATTGCCGAGCGTTACATGGCTGTGCCACTGGGCGAAATGCAGCACCGTTTGGTGGTTGCTATGCTCGATGCCGACAACATCCAGGCTGTAGACTTTCTTAGTAACCGTATTGGCCGCCCCCTCAAAGTTTATGTTGCCAGCGAAGCCAGCATCCGCGCTATCCTGAGCCAGTATGCCTCGCGGCTTGATACCCAGATGGATGGCCTAGTAGCGGCTGACTTTAATGGTGCCGAATCCGAGGTGAGCGTTGATAACAAAAAGGGCAAAAAAGACTCCGAAATTAAGACCATCGTCCAGGATTCGCCAATAAGTAAGGCGCTGAACGCTATTTTGGAGTTTGCTGCCCGCAACCGCGCCAGTGACATCCACATTGAACCTTTGGAAAAAGAGCTGAAAGTCCGCTGTCGTATTGACGGTGTACTTCGTGAGATCATGCGCTTACCAAAGAACACCGAGCCGGCGCTTATCTCTCGTATCAAGATTTTGAGTAACCTAAAAATTGACGAACACCGCTCGCCGCAAGATGGTAACTTTACGGTATTGGTTGATGACAAGAAAATTGACCTGCGTATTGCCATTGCACCAGTTGTATGGGGTGAGCAGGTGGTTATCCGTTTGCTCGATAAATCTGGCACCAGCCTAAAACTTGAAGACATGGGTTACGCCGGTAGGGCACTACGCACTATCCGTAAGGGCTTAGAGCGGCCAAACGGCATGATCCTGACCTCTGGACCAACCGGTTCTGGTAAATCAACCTCGCTCTACGCACTGATCCAGGAGATCCTCAGCGACACGATTAATATCGTGACACTCGAAGATCCAGTCGAATATAAGATGGAAGGCATCAACCAGATCCAAGTTAATGCCGAAGTTGGCCTGAGCTTTGCATCTGGGCTGCGCTCTATCCTGCGTCAGGACCCGGATGTTGTGATGGTAGGGGAGATCCGTGACAAAGAAACTGCCCAGTTGGCGGTGCAAGCGGCTTTAACCGGGCACTTAGTCTTTAGCACACTCCACACCAACAGTGCGGCCGGCATCCTGCCGCGTCTGCTCGATATGGGCGTTGAGCCGTTCCTGATTGCTAGCACCGTACACACCGTTATTGGCCAGCGACTGGTGCGTAAAATCCCTGATGACGGCAAACAATCTTATCAATCCAGCGCCAGCGAAACAGCTGTTATCCAGACGGCAATTGGCAGCTTATTGCCCCAATCCGAAGATAAGATACAGTCCGTCGCTGAAGACCTGGGATATAAAAGCTTGCCGTTGGCCACTCAAAACGCTTATACTTTAAGCAAGGGCACCGATAGCCCGAGTACGCCAGGAGGCTACAAGGGTCGAATAGGCCTTTACGAAGTCTTTGAAGTATCCGAGGCTATCCAAGGCTTAATTATGAAATCAGCAACGAGCACCGATATCCAGAAACAGGCACAAGTTGAGGGCATGATCACCATGCGCCAAGACGGCTACCTTAAGGCGCTCGATGGTCGCACGACCATTGCCGAGATTAACCGCGTAGCAGCTGAAGACAATGCCTAAAGGAAAAGAGGGTGGAATAATGCAAGGTCAACCAAGAATCGAAATACTACTTGAAGAAGTCATTAAGAAAAAGGCTTCTGACCTTCACTTGCAAGTCGGCCTGCCGCCAATGCTCCGAGTTGACGGCGCTTTAGTAGCGGTTACCGGTGCGGACATCCTCAACGAAGAAGCTGTTGAAGCATTGATCTTTACCATTCTCGACGAAGACCAAAAACAGATCTTATTAAAAGATAAAGAGTTTGACTTTAGTTTTGCCTTTGGCGACCTTGGCCGTTTCCGTGTCAACGCTTTTCATGAGCGCGGCAACATGGCTGCCGCACTGCGCCTTATCCCTAACGAAATCCTAACTATCGAACAGCTTGGCTTGCCGCAAATCGTTAACAAATTTGCTGACCTACCACGTGGCCTGGTGTTAGTAACCGGCCCAACCGGTTCTGGTAAATCTACTACGCTGGCTGCCTTGGTACACAAGATTAACGTCGAACGTGCCTCGCATATTGTGACCATTGAAGACCCGATTGAGTTTACTCACAAATCAATCAAATCAGTTATCGTACAGCGCGAAGTCCACTATGACACCTATTCATTTAGCGCCGCACTACGCAGTGCACTGCGTCAGGACCCGGACGTTGTGCTAGTTGGTGAGATGCGTGACCTCGAGACTATCGCTAGCGCCATCACCATTGCCGAAACCGGGCACTTGGTCTTTGCAACGCTGCACACTAACAGCGCTTCGCAGAGTATTGACCGTATGATCGACGTTTTCCCGCCACACCAGCAGCCCCAGATCCGGGCCCAGCTGGCCAACATCTTGCAGGCGATTGTTGCGCAGCGCTTGGTACCATCAATCGGTGGTGGCCGCGTGGCCGCAGCAGAAATTTTAGTGGCTACACCAGCTGTCCGTAACATTATCCGTGAAGGCAAGACCCACCAGCTCGAAGCTGTAATCCAGACCGGCGCCGAGTTTGGCATGGCCAGCCTAGACAAGACCCTGGTTAACTTGATCCATGACGGCACCATAACCTATGAGGAAGCACGCAACGTGGCCATCGATATCGATGAGCTCGACCGCTTAATGAGAGGCTAACCCGAGATGCTCACCTACAAATACGAAGCTCGCAATACCCAGACCGGTGAAACCATCAAAGCTGAGGTACAGGCTGATAATGAACAGTCGGCCAATAAGCTCATCACCGCCCAGGGGTATACGCCAATTTCACTCGTGCTTTCCAAGAGCAACGGTGCCAGCCGCTTTGGCCGCATTAAGTCCAAGGACCGGGTGCTGTTTAGCCGACAACTCTCCACGCTGATTAACGCCGGGTTGCCACTAGTGCAGAGCTTGCGCAGTGTTGCCAGCCAGACGACCAACAAGCCGCTCAAAGTTATCATTAACAATGTTATTAGTGACGTTGAAGCCGGTACGGCATTTAATGTTGCGCTTGCCAAACACCCCAAAGTTTTTAACAAAGTCTACATTGCCTTAATTGCCGCCAGTGAAGTTTCCGGTACGCTCGATAGCGGCCTAGAACGTCTAGCCGACCAACAGGAAAAAGATGCCGAAATCATCGCCAAAGTCCGTGGAGCCATGACCTATCCAATTATTGTCTTGATGGTCATGATGGGCGTTGCCGGATTCATGATTGTAAAAGTGCTGCCACAGGTACAGAACATTTACTCGGGTATCAAGGGCGCCAAGCTGCCGTTTATTACGCAGTTCTTGCTAGCTATCTCGCACTTTATTACACACTTCTGGTGGATTGTGATCATCCTTGTGGCCTTGGCTATTGTTGGAAGCCTTAAATGGGCACAGACCATCTTAGGGCGTAGCGTTTTTGACACGCTTAAGATGAAAGCCTGGCCGGTCGGCCCGCTCTTTATGAAAATGTACATGGCCCGTTTTGCGCGTACCGGTACCACACTGGTTGCCAGTGGCGTGCCACTACTGCAGATGCTTGAGATTACAGCTGACGCCGTCAACAACGTCCACATCCACGCTTCGCTGCACAAGGCTATAGAGAAAGTTAAGGGTGGTAAATCAATTGCGGACGCGCTAACCAATGACCCAAACTTCTTGGAACTGGTTCCAAACATGCTTCGTATTGGTGAACAATCGGGTGCGCTGGAGGCAATGCTCGAAAAAGTTGCCGACTACTACGAAAAAGAAGTCGACAACCAGATTAAGGCTATCAGTACAATTATTGAACCGGTTTTGATGGTGGTGATGGGTGTTATTGCCCTGACAATCGTGGGCGCTATCCTGCTGCCAATTTATGGATTGGTCAACCAAGCCGGATTTGGGGGGTAGGGGAGTTATCCACAGCTAGGGCTAAAGGCTTGCTTTATCTCCTTAAACTATCTATTATCAAACCATAAGCAGTTAAACTAAATCGCAAAGGGGCACTTGCAATGCTTAGCAAACTCAAGAAAAGTAATAACGAAGGCTTCACGATTATCGAAGTCATGATCGTGTTGGCAATCGCCGGATTGATCCTGTTGATCGTCTTCCTGGCAGTTCCAGCACTGCAGCGTAACGGCCGCAACACGCAACGTAAAAACGACGCTGGCCTAGTAGCTACGGCACTAGCAAACGCTATTAGTAACAACAACGGTACTGTACCTGACTCAGTCTTTGACCAGGCAACGACCGATACAGCATCATTCGGTAAAGGCACCACTGGTAACTTTGAAACCGCTAAGCTTGGTTACTTCACCACAGGTGGCAAGATAGCTCAGGCCAAGGCCGCTGGCGTAGATGGCAACGTCTGGATCTCAGCTGCAGCTAGCCCTGCCGTTGCACCAACAGTTGTTGCACCTGGCTCTGAAGCCGCAACTAAGGTAAGTACTAACTCAATATTGGTTATCTACGGTCAGGACTGTACTCCTACCGCTAACGCACGCACCGCTGCTATCTACTACGTAACCGAAAACGGTTCTGGTAACGGCAACCTACAGTGTGTTGAACAGTAGTCAACTCGCTAGTTAAATAAAATGAGCTCCGAAAGGGGCTCATTTTTTATGCTACTATTATGCTCATGATTATCTTAATGCTTGCTGTATACGGAGTGGCCTTGGGCAGCTTTGTAAATGCCCTGGTATGGCGCATTCACGCCCAGTCCAAGGAAACGGCTAAGAAGAGCCCAAATAGCAAACAGTTAGATCGTTTATCGATAAGTAAGGGCCGTAGTATGTGTCCGCACTGTAAGCACGAACTGGCAGCTAAGGATCTGGTGCCGGTTTTTAGCTGGCTGAGCCTGCGTGGAAAGTGCCGTTACTGCAAAGCACCGATCTCGGTTCAATATCCAATTGTGGAACTTATTACCGGCGCGCTGTTTGTTGCGTCCTACCTATGGTGGCCAAACCAGCTTCAGGGGCTTGAGGTTGGCGTATTTGTACTGTGGCTGGCGCTTTTGGTCGGGCTAATAGCGCTTTTGGTCTATGATTTGCGTTGGATGCTGTTGCCGGACCGCTTAGTCTTCCCGCTTACAGGTTTGGCTGCGTTGCAGGCCTTAGTAGCCGTGACGGCCTCAGATAGGCCGGTTGTAGCGCTTATTAACGTCGTAGCGGCTGTAGCGGTTGGCGGGGGACTGTTTTACGTGCTATTCCAGGTATCGGCAGGTAAGTGGATTGGCGGCGGTGACGTAAAGCTTGGCTGGCTGCTGGGCTTAAGTGTAGGCACGCCCGCCAAAGCTTTGTTATTTATCTTTTTGGCGGCTTTGCTTGGCAGTTTGGTCTCGATACCCCTGGTAGCAGTGCATAAACTCAAGGGTAAAAGCGTTATACCGTTTGGCCCATTCCTGATTATTGCTGCCATTGTGACACAGTTGTTTGGTACGGCTATTATTCATTGGTACCGCGTGACGCTTATAGGGCTGTAAAAGCCGTTTTATCAGATACCGCTTGTGCTATACTTAAGCTATTATGCTGGGTGGCAAAAATAAAAGCCGAATCCTGCTCGTAACTGGAGATTAGAAGTGCTTTTTCAGGACGGTTCCCCCAAGTCTGGATATACGATTATTGAAGTCATGATTTTTATGGCTATCAGTGGCATTATGTTCATGATGGCGGCCACTTTTATATCTGGTAAGCAGGGAGCAGCCCAGTTTAGGCAGAGTATGAATGATATGAACGGCCAGGTCCAAGCAATTATGAATGAAGTCGCTAACGGCGAATACAGTAGCCTGGGCGCTAACAACTGCACGGCTTCTACGGTGACAAACTCAGCACCGACCATTAAGGCCGGAACCAGGCCGCAGGGCAGTAATGGTGGTTGTACCTTCCTTGGTAAAGTTGTACAGTTCCACCTCAATAGCAGCCCGAGTGCTCTTAGCACCGATGACACACAATTTGCCATATACACCGCTGTGGCCCGGCAAACTAACGTGACCACCACTGACTCAGTTGACTCATTCGCAAACGCCAGCCCGATGGTTGTTGATACGAAAGCAACCGGCAACCCTGCCAGTGTTAACCTGACAAGAACACCGATAACTAGTTTTAGCCTGCAGTTTACCAATGCATTCTTGTGTACCACCGACTGTGCGGTAAGCAGTACCCCCATTGGTGCCTTTGGTTTTTTTGGTAGTTTTGGAGGCTACGTCAGTAAGGCTGCGACCAACCAGTCATCGGCTCAGCAAATTATCACTGCGGCAGTGCCGGGCACCTACAGTGCAGCTTACTTCAACGAAGGCGATATGGCAGACAAGCTCAATTCAAAACTCCCGACGATTGGCACAAGCGATGTAGTTGTTGGCGGTAAGCTGATCTTGTTGTGTTTTAAATATGGTCCAAAGTACGGCTCGATTACCATTGGTGGATCCAGTGGCCAAGCCCAGACGACAACGATAAATATGGGGTACTCAACACCATGCGCCAAATAATTAAAAGTCAGCGCGGCGATACCATCGTCGAAGTAATGATTGCGCTCACAGTGCTGGCCATGGCGTTCAGCATTGCCTACGCAACGGCCAATAAGGCTTTGTTGCAAGCCCGTAATGCCCAGGAACACACCGAGGCATTGCAATACTTGTCGGGCCAGGTTGAGCTCATAAGGGCGCGGACAGACAACCCTAAGGTGTTTGCGGCTGGCACGTTCTGTATGGACCCAGTAACCGGCAATGTTATCCGTCCTGTTACCGCCGCGTGTACCATTACCCCCGCAGGCTCTGGTGCTAGTTACGTTTTGACCATCGATTACGTTGATAGTTTGTCCAGTGGCGCCCACCAAGATCATTTTACTGCGACAGTAAAGTGGCAGGGCGTGGGCACTTTTGGCCCACAGCAGGAGCAGCTGTTTTATAAGGTACACCAGCCATGACCAGGCAAAAACAAGCCGGTTTTACGATTGTTGAGCTAATGATCGCCTTGACGATACTTTCAGTAATATTGCTATTAAGCACCCTGACGTTGTCGCAGCTTGGCAAGCTCTTTTCTAAGGGCGTCAACCAAGCAAACACCCAGAACATTGCCCGCAACCTCATGACGAGTATAAGCTCCGATATCCAGGTAGGCAGTAATATGCCGCAGCACAAGTCGGTCAGTGGTAGTGAAACGGTTTGTATGGGCGCCACCCGCTACACATTCCTGCGGGCCCAGCCCCTAGACGCGACGCATCCGCATGTCTTGTGGCGTGACAGCATGAAAACAGCCGACGTCTGTACACCTTTTGATTTGACCGCATATGCGGACTTAAACACCGCCCCAGATGCTGTTGATAAGAGTGGCGTGGAGCTTCTTGGTAACAACATGGAGGTTACAGACCTCGATACCGGCAAGCTTGATGACCGTACTTGGTTTGTGACAGTCACGATCGCTTATGGCGGGGACCTGGTGGTATATAACAAAATTGCTGACACCACCAATTGCCAATCAGTTAAAGGTAACCAATTTTGCGCTGTCGCTTCCCTGAAAAAAACTGTTACCCGCAGGTTAGCTAACTGATGTACAATGTGCTTATGAAAAGACAAACGCTCAGGGGTGAGCAAGAGGGGTTCGCGGCGCTTGTTATTGCTATTACTTTGGTAGTTATTGTGGGGCTGATATCTGTTGGTTTTGCCCAACTCATGCGTCGTGAAATTACTCAAGCTACCGGCAAACAGCTTGCCAACCAGGCCTACTATGCTGCAGAATCAGGTGTCAACGACGCCGTAGCTGCCCTAAACAATGGCTATGTAGGTAAAAAAACCAGCTGTGACCCGATTGTCGGACCTAAAACTCTCGCTGAGGCCTACTTGTCAAAGAATGATGTCGATAGCACTAACTCCGAATGGACCTGTTTATTAATCGATTCCGCCCCGGGTACGCTCAAATACTCACCAGTTGACCAAGTAAACCCAACAGCCTTTGTAGCGCGCGCCGTAGACCCGTCAGGTGCCCAGACTAACTTTACGAGCCTTACTGTTTCCTGGGAAGATGCTGACCAGAGTAGCCCGCAAAAAATCCGCAGCACTAGTGGTGTTGGCAACGTATCCTTCCCGCCAGCCGGCGGCGCATGGGATGCTATCGGCGTGGTCCGCATCAGCATAACGCCAATTGGCCTAGGTGCCGTTGACCGCGCCACGCTACAAAACAATACCTTCACGGCTTACTTGTATCCAACCACGACAGCTAGTAATAATACATTTACGTACACTAACGTGGCTTCAGCACAAGGTGTAGTCATGGATGGCAAATGTTCTCCGGGTAATACGCCACTGCGCTGCTCGGTAACAATTAACGGCGGTGGCGGGAGTGCGCCACGGGTGCTCATTAGCCTACGGTCAATTTATAGTGATACAAAAGTGTTCATTAGCGCTAACGGCGGTGCGGACAACTTAGCCGATGCCCAAAGCCTGGTTGATTCGACTGGCCGTGCCCAAGATGTGCTCAAACGTATCCAAGTCCGAATCCCCAACCGTAACAGCTTCTATTACCCAGGCTTTACGCTCGAAACCATCGGTAATGCCTGCAAGCAACTGCGTGTTCGTCCTGGCTTCTCCGACTCTGGCGGTTGTTAGTCTTCGTCAGGGTTCTTGTGGTGGAACTTTTCGTGAATCTCTTTTAGGTGGAAATCTGTCACATGCGTATAAATCTGAGTAGTAGCAATATTGCTGTGGCCAAGCATGGCTTGGACAGACCGCAGGTCGGCACCGTTCATAAGTAGGTCGGTGGCAAAACTGTGCCTGAGCGTGTGCGGGCTAACATGCTTGGTGATGCCGGCCAGCAGGGCATAGCGGGCAACTAACCTTTGGACACTGCGGTCGGTCAGACGGTGAAAATTGCCGGAGAGGTCAACTTTTTTGCTACCGCTGTAGCGGGCAAACAGGGGCCGGGCATTGTCTTCACGTTTATCGAGGTAGCGTTCAACCCAGGTGGCGGCGTCCTGGCTAATAAAAATTGGGCGGTCTTTTTGGCCCTTACCGCGGACCATAAACTCGCGGCGCTTGAGGTTAATGTGGTCGCGGTCTAGGCCGGTTAGCTCGCTAACACGTAAGCCGGAACTAAACAGCAATTCTAGTATGGCCCGGTCACGCGTCCCGGTAATGGTGGTTGTATCCGGCTGTTCAAATAGGCGTTCCACTTCTTCGGCATTCAGGAATGTGACTTGCTTGCGGACGGTGCGCGCCAGCTCGACTTTGTCGGCTGTCAGGGCGGGGATGTCGCGCTTGGCGCAGAACTTTAAGAAGCTGCGCAGGGCAATCAAGTGGTAATTGAGCGTGGCTTTGCCCAGTTCGTCGGAGTTGTTAGTACCCAGCCGGTTGAGCCACAACCGCCATTTACGCACCAGCTCCTTATCGATCTCTGTAACTTGAATGTCGCCCGCAAAATCGATCAGCCGCGTTAAGTAGTGGTCGTAGTTGCGGATGGTCTTCTGCGAGCGGTTTTGCTCGAGTTCAAGGTACTCGAGAAAATCAGTTTTAGCATGAGCGAATAGCATACCGTTATTGTAACAGGCCAAGCTCTGTTAAAATAAAGTGAACTAAACAGGAATATTACGTGGAACGATCACTCATTATTTTCAAACCAGATGCCGTACTCCGTGGCATCATCGGCGAAATTATCACTCGCTTTGAACGCGCCGGCTTCAAAATTATTGCTATGAAAATGCTCCAGCCAAGTTACGACGACCTATTTACGCACTACGAAGGCATTGGCACACTCAAAACTCGCAAAGGCGACGAGATCTTCGAAAGCCAGCTGGCCAGCATGCAGGATGGCCCGGTTATTGCCATGGTTCTCGAAGGCGTTGAAGCCGTCGAAACCATCCGTAAAATGGTTGGCGCCACCGAGCCAAAGAGTGCCGCTCCCGGCACGATCCGCGGCGATTACGCCCACGTTACCTATGGTGCAGCCGCTAGCGTTGGCCGCGGCGTTGCCAACATTATCCACGCCTCAGCCGACCTCTCCGAGGCCAAGAAAGAAATCTCCCACTGGTTCTCAGACAGCGAACTGCACACCTACGACACGGTACACCAACCGTTTACTCAGCCGCGGAAGAAGTAGCGCCCACTTTGGCTTCTACCAGGTCTATCATGTCTCTCGTTGGAGCGTAAAAAATACTGCTCCGAACAACTTCGCCGTTAAGGTCGACTATATCGGCACGGACTGCCGCGCCACCGAGTGCCTTACCAAAGAGAGACTCCTCTTGAACCGGCGTAAACACCGCCACTTCTTTTGGTCTTTCATACATATCTAAAGTATACACCTCAAATGGTACAATCGAGGGGTCGCCAGAATTCGCCCCCATAGTTCAATGGATAAAACAACTCCGTCCTAAGGAGAAGCTCTACGTTCGAATCGTGGTGGGGGCACCAAAACCATCACCAGCTAAAATAAGTGGGGTGCTGCTCAAAACCCATGGGCTAAACGTAGCGAAGAGTGACCGAAGTGGTACAATATGCTTATGGCTGAAGCCAAAAGCGCAAAACACAAATATTTCGAAGACCAGTTTGATGACGAGGACGTGCTGTTTGTATTTCATAGGCACCCGGTAGTAATGCGCAAGGGGATTGTTATTGGTTCTGCGGGCATCCTTGCAGGGCCGGTCTATACGCTGTTACTGACCGTTATCTATGCCCACAACCCCGATAAATACCCGAGCCCAAACTTTTTCTTTCTAAGTCTCATCGCCAGTTTTGGCCTGAGCATTTTGCTATTCCTGCCGTTCTAT
This sequence comes from Candidatus Saccharimonadota bacterium, assembly GCA_028286345.1. Lineage (GTDB taxonomy): Bacteria > Patescibacteriota > Saccharimonadia > Saccharimonadales > UBA4665 > JAQBRT01. The sequence goes on along the minus strand of JAQBRT010000001.1, from coordinate 35,417 downwards.
ATAAGTTGGTACTTCAGTGTGTTTATTGTGACGGACCAGCGGTTTATTCAGATCACCCAAAAGGGGCTGTTTCACCGGGCGGTGGCCGATATTTCGCTGGCTCAGATACAGTCTGTGAACTATGAAGTGGCCGGCCTGCAGGAAACTCTCCTTGGATTTGGTACAATAAAGATGCAAACCTACGTGGGAGACATGACTATTCATGATGTACACAAGCCCGCGCATATTCAGAAGAAGCTCGTAGGCATTTTGCGCGACCAGGGTATCACTGGCACCCAGTACGGTGTTAACAGCGGTAATAGCCAATCAAACCAGCATGAAGAAATTGAAGAAACTAAAGAAACCTAAAGTCCCCGAAGTACCCCGAGTACTTAAGGCGGCTTTACGCCGGGGCAAATCCACCGAAGAAAAGGTGACCGAGGCTCTGGCTAATGTGCCGCGCATCACCAACGAAACAGTCACCGAACACCGAGAAGAAGTCCTCAGCAGCGCCCGAAAGTACATTTATCCGTTGCAACACTCTAAGCACCGCATTGTACGTATTTCTATTGGGTTGTTCATTGGCGTGCTGATAGTCTTTTTTGCGTATTGCGGCATTGCCTTATACAAGCTGCAAAGTAATTCAACATTCCTGTACGGAGTTACAAAAGTTATACCATTCCCGGTTGCCAAGACGGGGAACCGCTGGGTGAGCTATGAAAGCTATCTTTTTGAACTGCGCCGCAACCTGCATTACTACCAAACTCAGCAGGCAACAAACTTTGCGGATAAAAAGAACAAATCCCAGCTCCAGGGCCTTAAGCAGCTAGCTCTCCAACAAGTGGTTGATGATGCCTATGTAAAGCAATTGGCTGCCCAAAGCCATGTGTCGGTAACAGATAGGGAAGTCGATAACGAAGTTGCCTTGGTACGTTCACAAAACCGCCTAGGCAGCAGTGACCGCGTCTTTAAAGATGTGCTCAACGAGTTCTGGGGCTGGAGCGTGGATGACTTTAAGCGCGAACTCAAACAGCAATTACTTGCCCAAAAAGTTGTCGCTAAGCTCGACACTGCCACCGTGGCCCGCGCGGACAGCGCCCTAGCGCAACTTAACGGCGGGGCAGACTTTGCCACACTGGCAGCCCAGGTGTCCGATTCTCCAACCAAGGCCAACGGCGGCCAATTCCCGGCGCCAATCGGCGAATCAGACCGCAACGTGGCACCACAGATCACTTCCCAACTATTCCGCCTCAAGCCTGGCGAATTCTCTGGCGTTATTAATACCGGTTTTACTCTAGAAATCGTCAAAGTTGGCAGCGTCAACGGCAACAAAGTCACCGCCAGCGACATCCAATTTGTCTTCAAAGACATCAAGACCTACAGCGGCCCATTGGCCAAAAAACAGCCAGTCCACCGCTACATCAAAGTCTAGTGTTTACTAAAAGCGCGCATCAAGCGCTTGCCAATGCGGCGCTCGGTTCCGGCACTGACAGTGCCACCGCGGCGCATACGGCCCATTGCTTCAGATGCGATCCGCAGGCTGCCAGTTTCCCGGAGGGCCTTAATAGCTTCCGTGCGTTTTGCCCGGTTACCACGTGCTTTATTGTCGGCAAACGATTTTAAGAAGTCCATACCAACAATTTGCTGCTCGACATCGTGGGCAACTTCGGCTTTGGTAAGATCGGCACCACCAGCTTCGGCAATTTGAGCTTTGAGCTTGTTGCGGCCGGGCTTAACACCCATTGCCTCTAGTGGATGGCCAACCCGCTTGGCGAACTTGCTTAGTAACTTATCGGCATTAGCATTTGGTTTGGCTTTTAATTCAGAGTAGCCCTCAACAGCTTCCGGCTCGGGTGCAGCTTGTTCGGCTAGCTTGGTCGGGGAGCGGCCTTCTGCAGCGGCCCTGGCGACCTCGGCAGTGTCACCTTCGATAGGGCTCTGGGCGATGGCCTCTCTGATGGCTTCTTCTTTAGCTTGGGTGTCGCTACCAGATATTGCTTCATGCACGGCTTTCTCGGCTTCGATAACGGCGGCATTATGGAGGGTCAGTTCGACAGCGGCAGCAGCAGTGGTGTTGGGTACTTCGGCGGCGCGCTTCAGCTCGGCAGCTTCAATTTCGGCTAAGCGTTTTGTGGCGGCCTCTTGTGCTGCTTGCTGGGTCTGGACTTCGAGCGATTCAGGCACAATTTGACCGGTTTCAACGGAGGCATACGGATTAGATGGGTCATAATTTGGCTGTAGGCTAGGGTCGGCTGCCTGGGAGTATTCAGGGTACAAGGCAGGATCGAGCATACCAGCAGCAAGTAAGGCCTGAATCTCTTCAGGACTATAGTTTTGCGCTTCTAACTGTGGTTGTTTTTCGAGTGTTTCTGACATGTTTTTGTTTTAGAGAACTGTATTAACATTAGCATAATAGTGACATAAAGTCAATTATACTTCCGAGTACTGACTAACTGACGGCGGGTTCAGCTATCAAGTCAAAGATGAAGCGGTAGCGCTCACGGAACGCTTCTAAGTGAGCGTGATTATCACCAGCGTCACGGCCGCCGTTGAGCCAAGAGAGTCGTTCGGTAGCCCAGTCATCGGGGAAGAGATGATGCTCTTTGTCAGAAGAGTTCGGTAGTCGCATCGATTCTGCCAGGCTGCTCGCAAAACTGACAGCAACTAAGCGGCTGTGATGCGGCCAGCCACCGGCAAAGCCAGCATGCAGACCGTTAACGCTGGCGCTCGATGCGCGGTACAGTGCGTTGTCAGCCAGCCAGGCTAATCGTTCCATTGGCTGGGCGTCGGTCTCGAGTCCGCGGGCGCATTGGTCAAAGGCCCGGCTGACGCTCTTGAGAGCAAACTTTTTATAGGTTTCTCGGTCTGGTATTTCGCCAATTTGGGCAATCGTCAAGATGCGATCACGCTCACGCCCGGTGTTGTATGGGTGTATCGCCGCGGCAATGCCCATAAGGTCACGGGTGATAATAGGGGTTTCTAACTGTTCGTCTTGGGCGCTGATCGCATCAAACGTTACGAGCGTTGCCTCGAGAGCATGCTCCACAGCATCGGGTTGGATGCCGTTGGTGTATAAAACTCGGTATTCTCCCGCCATAGATTTACCATACTATAAAACAGTTCTGAGTCAAAAGTCTCTAGAGCTCAAACTGGTTGCGCTTGCGAGCGGCGCTGAACTGCTCGCTCTGAACGCTGCCTGTCCACATCTGGCGATCTGGCTGAACACCTTCACCAACATTACGTTTAAAGCCCATGATAAATATGTAGGCGCCTTGCTTGGCTAGCTCGACCGTAAAGTCGTGCATGGCCTCTTCGCTGGTTTTGTTGCCCGTATCACGCAGAGCGCTATCTAGTAGGGCAACGGCCTCTTCGCTGTCTTTGACCGTTGATGCATCCGTCCGCCCAAACAATATCAGCGAGCCGCCGTGGTCAAAAGTATTACGCGGTTTTAGGGTCTTATCAAGATCGCTCCACTCTGGCAGTGCCACGGTTTCTAGAGCGAAACGGGTCGGCTCAGGCTTGCTTATATCAAGGCCAAAGCCCATGACAACGGTTTTGTAACCGGCAATTTCGCGGATGGCATCAGCAATGTCCGCCTCGCTAAAGGCTACGTACTTAGGAGAATCGCTCAGGGTCACGGGGTTTTCGACAGACACAACTTCGATAACCACGCCGGTCTCGGTGATAATAGCAGGGAAGCCGCCCACATTTTTGTTAGAAACGGTGTTAATAAGCTTGCCATCGGCCTTGATGCGCTCTTGTTCGGCGTCAACATCAGCAAAGAACTCGCGTACCTGTTCCTGCTTGGCAGGGTCAGACAGAAGCGTGTCGATCGCGCTAGGACGTAGGCCGGGATCGAGGTCGTGCATATCTGTTATATTAACATAAGTTGGATAAAACGTCAAAGAGTTGTCAAGGCAGTTTGCGGTTGCTTTTTGAAGCCTAAATTGATATGATTACCCCTGTATTTTGAAAAAGATACTTGTTTGGTCGTGGGCTCGTAGTGAAGTCGGCCTATCACGCCTCCCTGTCACGGAGGAGATCGCCGGTTCGAATCCGGTCGGGCCCGCCAAAAGAAAACACCTATCCTCGCCGATAGGTGTTTTCTTTTGCCCAGGCACTATATTGACAAAATAACAAGCTTATGCTAATATGTTAACAGTAAACAAAAACTAAAAACATTTAATCAAGGAATCTACTCCATGGCACAAGCACAAGAAGCACCACAAGATTTACGCGAACAATTAGCACTAGACGACAGCCATTTAGCATTAAATGGTATTGCTCGCACTATGGAGCTGGCCCAAAAGGAAGTTTCAGGCGCAGAACAGAGCCTACACTTTGCACAAAATTATCAGCCACCCGCTCCAACTCCAGACCCTGGCCACGATCGTGGCAGCTTGGATCACCAGGATTGGCTCGTTGAAAATCACCGAGAATCTGATGAAGAAGTTCGTGCAGACTTGTACTACCGAGAAGATAAGTTAGATAAGGCGCATGAAGTCCTGTCTACGCTGTTTGAAGATAAGGATGCCATTAAAGCTGGTGAAAAGGGCGCAATTACTAAATATGCTCAGCAAGAGCGTGAGCGCATCGAGGCTGAAATCAAGAAGCAAGAAGCCGCAACAGCATATGCTCTAGCCCACGAAAAGCATTTAGAGGGCGTTGAAATTGATGGTGCACCTCAGCTTGATGCAGCAATCAAAGAATTAGCTACGTTGTCTACTGCTCACAAACAGAGTATGTCAGGTTGGAGGTTTATTGGAACACCTCGCCATGGCAAAAGAATGATGTTTGAGCGTACCCCCGTCGATACAGACGGTCTGACATATGCACAAACTCACCAAGAAACTGAACTACTCTCAATCGGTTTTAATGAAGATGGTACTGAAGTGCAGTTTTCTAAAGCAACCGATATTGATCAAGCTGCTGTAGCCCGGTATGACAAAAACCTTGCAACTGTTGAGGCCTATAAGTTCACTATTAAGACCGATGGTAATGTAATTGATAACGGCCACAAGAACGGCACTGTACATAAACACTTGCCAAACCACATGGATAACGGTGACATAACAGCTACTGTTGTAAAGCGGGGTAGTAATTACGAGCGGGTTGAAAAAGAGCCTTTGCAAGCCGATGATATCGCAAAAATGCAGGCCAAGATTCAAGAAGTAACTGAAGCGATGAAAGAAGTAGCAGCAAACTAAAGCACCTGCTGTCTGCAAGAAAACACCTATCCTCGCCGATAGGTGTTTTCTTTTGCCTGCGAGCTTAGCTTGCTAGGCAAACGCCGGTGCTGACCCGGTTGTATGACTGTTTGGCTTTGTTAAGGCTTGCTAGCAGGTGGGATGACGATAAGGCAAATGCATCGTCGTTAACGTCAAGTGATTTGCTGAAGATCACGCCGGCTACTTGGCCGTTGCCTAAAACGACGGGGCCGCCCGAACTGCCGGGTGCGACCGAGGCCTGGATTTCGTATATGGCACGGCCGATAACGCCGACGTCGTAAATATTCCTAGCGAATACCGTGAGGTTGTTGCGTATCAAACCTGGAGCTACCCTAAAGTTCCCGTCGGGGTAGCCGAGTACGGCAACTGTCGTATTGGTGGTGATATCCTCAGAGGCAAGGGCCAGTGGTTTAATACCGAGGCCTGGTACCCGGAGGATGGCAAAGTCCAGGTCGGGGCTAAATAGTACCGGCAGGCCTTCGTAACTTTGGCCGTGGTACTTAATGATTGGCCGCCGGACACCGGCAATAACGTGAGCGTTAGTTACCACCAGGTCTGGCGCTGCTACAAAACCAGAACCCATAACGATGCCGCCGCAGCCGAAACCGGTAATCCGAACCACCGCGGCAGTCGCTTTATCAGTGGCGGCTTGGACTTCGGCAGGTGAATAGGCGAAAGAGGTCTGTGGCTTTGGGTTGACGAACACGTGCGGTGGGCTGTTTGGGTCAACTTGCCGGTTAAATTCAGCCAAAACTGCAGGCACTGGCGGCAATGCTTGGGTAAGGTGCTGAACAATACGGGCATCATTGGCACTGTTGCTGACCCCTGCAAACGGCAGCCTTCCTATGGCTGCTGCCACCAGCCATACGACCACCAAACAGGCTGCGCCGGCAGACACGGCACCCAGCCACGCATCGGTACGTTCCAGCCTATTCCGAGTGCTTTGTTTGTGCGTATGGAATGACCAGTGGAGATTTTGCACGAGGTCAAAGCTGCGGGCTGCGGCGTAAAACGCGGTGAATAATACGAGGTTAGTGTTGAAAATTGTCCGTATGGTCCGGTCGGGGATTGGCAGCAAGTGCGGATACAGCGCGCCAGCCAGAAAAAGCGCCCCCAAAAAGCCGCCGAGTATGAACAGTTGGTTTGAGAAGCCGAGTTTAATACCGCTGGCAACTGAGCCAATGAGCAGTATTATGATGATGGCATCTGCCAGGTTGAAGCCGAACATGCTGAGCACAGTATGCTCGCCAGCGCGATGTGGATGCAATAGCACAAGCAGTATTACTTGTAACGCGGTGTATGATTGAGCTATGACAAGACCACAAAAACTGGCGCTGGTGATAAGTATATTGGCGTCGTTTGTGGCATTCCTTGATGGCTCGGTGGTAAACGTAGCGTTGCCGGCGATTAGCCGTGAGCTGCATGGCGGCCTAGTGACCCAACAGTGGGTGGCTGATGGCTACCTGATTACACTGGGCTCGCTGATCCTGCTGGCTGGATCGCTGTCTGATCTCTTTGGCCGCAAACGGATCCTAAGTGCCGGACTGATTGGCTTTGGCGTGACATCGTTGCTGTGTGCCCTGGCACCAAACAGTGCGGTACTGATTGTGGCCCGTGGTTTGCAGGGTGCGGCTGGTGCGCTGCTCGTGCCTAGTTCGCTGGCAGTGATTATTTCGGTGTTCAATGGCGCAGAACAGGGGAAAGCGATTGGTACCTGGACGGCTTGGACTGGGATAGCATTTATTTTTGGGCCGCTTTTGGGCGGTTTTTTGGTGGACTGGGCATCGTGGCGGCTGATTTTTGCTATCAATATTGTGCCAATTGCCATCTGTTTGTGGCTGATGAAGAAACTGGAAACGCCCGAACACACCAAAGGTGTGAAGCTCGACGTATTGGGAGCCGTTCTTTGTAGCGCCGGGCTGGCTGGTGCGGTGTTTGGCCTGATTGAGCAGCCACATTATGGCTGGGCTAGTGCCCGGATTTTGGTGCCGTTGCTGGGTGGCCTGCTGGCGCTCGGCTACTTTATTTGGCATGAACGGCGCAGCCCGATTGCTATGCTACCCCTGGAGTTATTCCGGGTGCGCAATTTTTTGGTTGGCAATATTGCGACCTTTGCGATTTACGGCGGCCTATCAATAGCTACGTTTATGATTGTGATCTTTTTGCAGCAGGTTAGCGGGTACAGCGCACTATCATCTGGCCTAGCACTGTTGCCGACGACCTTTGTGATGTTCTTTTTATCACCAAAATTTGGTGCGCTTTCTGGCAAGTATGGCCCGCGACTGTTTATGGGGCTTGGCCCGGTGGTGGCAGGTTCCGGCTTTATCTTAATGACTCGCCTGAGCGAACATGTTACTTACTGGACCCAGTTGTTCCCGGCAGTAGTTCTGTTTGCGCTTGGCCTATCGATGACTGTTGCGCCGCTAACGGCGGCCGTCCTTGGGGATGTAGCCGAGAAGCACGCCGGCATTGCCTCGGCGGTCAATAACGCTATTTCGCGGATTGCCGGGCTCTTAACAATTGCCGCCGCCGGTGTAGTCATTGGCGATAAGCTCGATGTTGCTGGCTTTAGGCGGGTGATGGTTACAACTGGGCTGCTGGTGATAGTAGGCGGCCTCATCTCTGCTGTCGGTATCCGTAATCGTCACGCCGTAGAATAGTCCAAAGTAGCTTGGCGACAACATGTTGCGGTCTAGCTAAGCGGCGGCTATAATTACCCGGTACTTTGTTCGGCACCTGGTAAGCCACCTTAGCTCAGTTGGTAGAGCGACACATTCGTAACGTGTAGGTCAGCAGTTCGATCCTGCTAGGTGGCTCCAAATTTATAACTGCGGGTGTCGTATAACGGCCATTATGTGACCTTCCCAAGGTTGAGACGCGAGTTCGACTCTCGCCACCCGCACCACTTTCCCTATCTGTTTCGAGCTAAAAAGTGATACAATAAACGGCAGTAAATGGCCTCATCAAAAAAGTATTTTCATGATCATCTCGTGCTCTTGCTCCTGAGCGTGCAAGTGTTCTTGGCATTTGCCGGCAGTATTTTTGTGCTGCTGCGCTTGGTTGGTGGTCACAGTAGCGGTCACATTGTGGCTTATCGTCCAGCCCTTGGTGTTAATGCGTACCAGCCGGGCAGTGTACAGAATTTACTCGGCTTTGTTGGCTTTGCGCTCCTCGTGCTCCTGGCGCACACAGTTTTGAGTATGCGCACCTACCGGATTCACCGCCAATTGTCGGTCGCTATCTTGTCGCTGGGCATTTTGCTGCTAGTTTTGAATATTATCGTCAGTAATGCTTTGTTGCTACTAGGGTAGGTTTAGCGGTGGCAGACCTAGACATTCCGTATGAGGAAGACCGCGGCAAGTTCTATCGCTTTTTTGAGATGCTACCCGGCATGCTCAGCTGGACACTGCTACTAACACCGGTGATCCTCAGCATTATTAATGTCTATGCCGTAGTGCTCTTTATTTTGATTTACATTTTGATCTATTTTGTGCGCTCACTGGCCGTTAACATCCGGGCCGTGGCCGGTTACCGGGTAATGCGCCACCACATGCAGCTCAACTGGAACGAACTGTTGGCTGACCTTGAAGCCGGTGCAGTCACTAAAAACATTGCTGAACGGCCCAAGTGGCATGTTAAAAACCTTGACCGTGTCATGAAACGCGACACCCGAATCAAGCCCAGTGAGCTGACGCATGCCGTTATTATTGCCACCGTAAACGAAGCGCGAGAGGTGTTAGAGCCTACTGTACAGGCAGTCATCAACGGCAACTATGACACTAAGAAGATGATTTTAGTGTTCGCTTACGAAGGCCGGGCCGGGCAGGCCGCCCAAGACCGGGTCAATGAGCTAATCAAGCTGTACGGCAAGCACTTTAAGCATGCCATGGCGGTCCAGCACCCAGCTAATATCCCCGGCGAAATTGTTGGCAAGGGCGGTAACGTTACTTTTGCCGGCCGCGAGCTAAAAAAATACCTCGAGCAGCACAAGTATGACCCGCGCAAGGTGGTGGTAACCACACTCGACTCTGACAACCGGCCTGACCCCCGTTATTTTTCTTACCTCAGCTACGTCTACTGCGTGGTGCACGACCCAATCCGGGCCTCATTCCAACCACTAGCAATGTTTACTAACAATATCTGGGACGCCCCAGCGCCAATGCGGGTGATTGCCACTGGTAACAACTTCTTTTACATTGTCCTGACGCAGCGCCCGCACCTGGAGCGCAACTTCTCGGCCCACGCCCAAAGCATGCAGGCGCTGATCGACATGGATTTCTGGAGTGTGCGTACCATCGTAGAAGACGGCCACCACTTCTGGCGCTCTTACTTCTGTTACGACGGCGACTACCGCGTTTATCCATTATCTGTGCCAATTTATCAGGATGCCGTCTTGGCCGATGGCTATATCCGTACCCTTAAAGCCCAGTTTATCCAACTGCGCCGCTGGACGTACGGCGCCTCAGACATTGCCTACATAGCCCACCAGGGGTTCCGTACCAAGCACCATAAAGCACCAAAGGTCGATGTCTTGGCTAAACTACTCCGTACCCTTGAGGGTCACGTCAGCTGGGCCGTAGGCGCACCGCTGATTACTTTTGCCGCCTTTATACCGCCGTTATTCCACCCGCAAGTCTTTGCCGCCAACCTGTTACCTGTTACCGTTAGCCGTATCCAGACTATTGGCCTGATCGGTGGTGCAGCGTCGCTGTTTATCGCGCTAAAGACATTGCCGCCACGGCCTGAGCGCTACAAACGCCACCGGTCGGTGTTTATGCTGCTTCAGTGGGCCTACCTCCCGGTCACAACCATTGTCTACGGTTCAACCGCGGCCCTGTACTCGCAGACCCGCCTGATGCTCGGTAAGTACATCCGCAAGTTTGATGTTACCGAAAAGGCCGTCGTAACAGACGAAGGCACTATCTCAAACCGGACCTAGCCACTTAGCTTAGCTACCGTGAAAAGCCTGGTAGTGGGTACTACCAACGTTATCAAAGCGGTTGAGTGCCACCTGGGTGACGGTAACAACATCTCCACTTTTGATGACGCCATTTTTGACGTGAGGTGATAATTTACTGATAACAGTGGTTACTAGGCCGTCGGCCTCATGTATAGCGCCACGCCGGTGCTGTAGGCTCTCGTAGATGCTTATAAACAGTTTATCGCGTGAAAAGGGATGCAGCCGCCCATTGTTGCCCAAAACCCGCCAGGAGCCGCTGTAATTGGTAGTCTCGGTCGTGCTAAAGATGCACCCGCAGTTCTGACACTTGCGGCGGCGCCAGACTTGGTTGCTGCGTTTCTGGTGGCGAGAATTCGCAACCGAGGTTTCATGCCCACATTGTATGCAAACCATGACTACATATTGACATACCGCTGGTAAAAACACTAGTGGAAAAGCTCACACTTTTTGGGGATAAGAAAAGCCCCTAGTTACCGGTTTAAGGGTAGCCAGGGGCTTAGGCTGCGACCATTACCTCTGTTATTTAGCAGAAGCGGTTCGCAAGCGGCGGATTCTAGTGCTCGGCTTTGGAGTATTTAACTCCTCATAGAACATCTTGAACGCATCGAGTGCGCTTGATTTGGTTATACTCACGTATCTCCGTAATTTAACCGATCAAGTGTACCAGAGAAAAACCTACCAGTCAATATAAGAGGGTATAGCGCTAATGCTTATAACAGGGGTGAACGTTTTGGTTTAAGCTTGATTTAACTCCTTGGATCAGGTATGATCATTTGAGTGCCAAACTGTGAGTCCGAGAGAAGTTCTCTCGGAACGCGGGCGATTAGCTCATTTGGCTAGAGCGCCACATTGACGTTGTGGAGGTGATAGGTTCGAATCCTATATCGCCCACCAAACAAATGCACCCCAGAACAGGGGTGTTTTTGTTTTTATGGCGCCTCAACTGCACACGTAATTCGCAACACTGTATATACAAAGTATATACAGTGTCTATACACGACCAGAATACGGTGTCGTAAAATTGGTGCAAGGAAGGTGGTGTGCATAATATGTCATACATGACGTCAGTGAAAATAAGTTATCCCCATGGGGAAGTGTAGGAATTACAGCATAAATAGGCTAGCCATATAGTACTAATACTGATAAGATACTTTGTACAGGTGAAGTTTTGACGAGTTGTTTTTCTCGGAAAAAACGCATCTAAGAGTTGAATGACATGCGAGATCATTCAACTCTTTTTTGTGTATCGGAGTTAAAAGCGTTATAATCAGGGGTGAGCAGAGACGTGGAATCACCAGCCATTGAGCTCCGTGGGAGTGATAACAGCGTACGTAACGCTTGTTATAAGAGTAAAAGTCGAGGTGGAACCTTCCTGTTACAGGGAACCAAGACGCTGACATTGAATGAAATGCGAGATCATTTAATGTGAGCGTCTTTATTATTTCTCAAGGAGTTACAAGAGATGGCAGACCAAAACGACCAACTATATGCAATGCGCCACAGCCTAGCGCATATCATGGCTACTGCCATTCACCACCTCTGGCCGCATGCCAAGTTTGGGGTTGGCCCGGTAGTCGAGAACGGCTTTTATTACGATGTTGACCTGGGTGAAACCAAGCTGTCGGAGGCTGACTTTGAGAAGATTGAGGCCGAGATGGCCGAAGTTATCAAGGCCAACTACCCATTTGAGCGCTTTGAGCAGCCAATAGACGAGGCAATTACCTGGGCCCACGAAAACGGCCAGCCCTACAAGATGGAACTGTTAAACGACCTCAAAAGGGCCGGAACGACTATCGCCAAGGACTTAAATGCTGATGAGCTAGGAACGATCGCCGAAGGTGATGCCCAGACTGATAACGTATCCTTTTATAAAGATGGCGACTTTACCGACCTCTGCCGTGGCCCACATGTAGAGGCAACAGGGGCGGTTGGTGCTTTTAAGCTGCTGCGCGTTAGCGGCGCTTACTGGCGCGGCAAGGTAGAAAACGCCCAGATGCAGCGCATTTATGGTGCCGCTTTTGCCACCCCTAAGGAGTTACGCGTGCATCTCGACATGCTCGAAGAAGCTAAGAAGCGTGACCACCGCCGGATTGGCACCGAGATGGACCTGTTTGTCTTCTCTGACCTGGTCGGCTCCGGCCTGCCTATCTTTACCCCGCGTGGCACAGTGCTCAGGGAGGAGTTGGCGGCCTTTTCTAACGAGCTGCGCCAGCGCTACGACTTTGAAAAAGTCTGGACGCCCCACATGACCAAAAAAGATTTATATGAAGCCAGCGGCCACTGGGCTAAGTTTGGCGACGAACTGTTCCAGGTTAAAAGCCAGGAAACAGATGACGAGTTTGTTTTAAAGCCCATGAACTGCCCGCACCACACCCGGGTTTACACCTCTCAGCCGCGCAGTTACCGCGACCTGCCGCTGCGCTACCTCGAGACTACCACCGATTACCGTGATGAAAAGTCTGGTGAGCTGGGCGGCCTGAACCGCCTGCGGGCCTTCACCCAAGATGACAGCCATGTCTTTTGCCGTGATGACCAGATCGAAATAGAGATTAATAACTTGCTGGCTTGTGCCCATGAACTGTACGCCACAGTTGGCATGCAGCTGCGTGTCCGCCTCAGTTACCGTGATGACTCAGATAAATATCTTGGTGAGCCAGAGTTGTGGGCTAGCGCCCAGGAACAGCTGAAGAATGCAGTGATTGCTAACGAACTCGACTATTACGAGGAAGCCGGCGAAGCCGCCTTTTACGGACCAAAGATCGACTTTATGGCCACAGACGCCATCGGCCGCGAGCACCAGGTGGCCACCGTGCAACTGGACTTTGTGCAGCCGGAGCGCTTTAAGCTGGAGTACACCGGTGATGACGGCTCGGCCAAACAACCAGTGATGATCCACTGCGCACTGCTCGGTTCGATCGAGCGCTTCTTGAGTGTTTATATTGAACATACGGCAGGGAAGTTCCCGGTCTGGTTGGCTCCAGAACAGATACGCGCCATCACCGTAAACCAGGAAGATGAGACAACTAGTTTTGCCGAAAACGTCCGCCAGCAAGCCAAAAAACTTGGCCTGCGCCTAGTGGTCGATAACAACAACGAATCTGTTGGCAAGAAGATCCGGGCCGCCGAGATTGCCAAAGTTCCATACACTATTGTCATTGGTGAGAAAGAACTGGGCGGGGGAGACGTAACGCCGCGCATCCGCAAGGATATGGTAGTTAACGAACCAGTCAACGGCACACCAATGGAGCACTTTTTGCAGACCGTTGCCAACGAGGCTAAGTCCCGTGTTAGTAAAACGTCACTATAATGCAAGAGGTTGAGCCGGGCTTTCGGGAGCGGGTGGAGCTGCTGGTTTCACAGATTCCCAGGGGTAAAGTGATGACCTACGGCCAGCTGGCGGCACTATGCGGCAATGCCCGGGCGGCGCGGATTGTTGGCGGCATTGCCCACTTTGGCGACCCTAATTTGCCGTGGCAACGGGTTGTTAATAAACAGGGCGGGCTAGCAGCCGGCTATCCGGGTGGCCGTGGAGGCCATCGGCAGGTGTTAGAGGGTGAGGGCTACGCTGTGGTGGATGACAAAGTTGATGTGGCAAAGCTTCTCTGGTGGCCAGATGGAGTATCATAAGGATATGAACTTTGCCATCTACTTGCTCGGAAGAGATACTAACGACCATACTCTCCTGGTTGCGTTGTATGCGGCACTCGTTATCTTGGCCATGTTGCTCTTACGTAAGTTTATCTTGCAAGTCATATTGGGGAAGCAGAATAAAAAGCCTTAAGCAGCCACCGCTTCTAGTTGTGGTGGGTGAAACGGCTTCCGGGAAGTCGGCCTTGGCCATGGAGCTGGCGCGCCGATTTAACGGCGAGATTATTTGTGCCGATTCGTGGACCGTTCGGCGCGAGGTCAATATTGGCACGGCCAAGCCGAGTAGCGCAGAGCAGGCCGAGATACCACATCATTTACTCGATGTTGCCGGGCCGGACGAAGACTTTACCGCCGCAGTGTTCAAGCGCCTGGCGCTGGCCGCCATTGATGACATCACCAAGCGTGGCAAGTTGCCAATTATGGTCGGCGGCACTGGCTTATATATAGACGGCGTTATATATGACTACGGGTTTTTGGAGGCTGGCGACCGCATTGAGCGCGAGCGCTATAACGTTCTAAGTATCGATGAGCTGCTGGCCGAGATTGAAGCTGAGGGTATTGAGTTAGGCGACGTTGATAGGCGCAACAAGCGCCGGTTGATCCGCCTGTTGGAAACAAATGGTGCACTGCCAAGCCGCGGCGAACTGCGCGCGAACACGCTCATGTTGGGCCTCGCGACTGACCGAACACAGCTCCATGCCCGCATCGAAACGCGTGTCGACAATATGCTGTCAGCCGGCCTGGAAGCGGAAACAAAAGCTATTGCTGAACACTACGGTTGGGACTGCGAAGCGCTCAAGGGCGTGGGCTACAGCCAGTGGAAAGACTACTTTTTAGGCTCGCAAACATTGGCTGATACCCGGGACAAGATCATCAAAGCAACTAAGGATTTAGCTAAGCGCCAGCGTACCTGGTTTAAACGGAATGATAGTACTCAATGGCTACCCACCCCTGTTAATTTGCAGCAAGTGAGTGACATAGTCACAACGTTTTTGAGTATCAACTAGTGTTCAGTCGTGCTACAATGAATGCATGGTTGAACAACTCTTTGGGTCAAAAACGCGCGTCAAGTTACTACAATTGTTCTATAGCAATCCGAACCGCTCATTCTATGTCCGCGAAATTACTCGCAAGATCGATGAGCAAATAAACTCGGTGCGCAGGGAACTAAGTAACCTGCTTAGTGTGGGCATTATCACGTCAGACAATACCAACAATAAACTCTACTATGAGGTCAACCAAAAGTACGAGTACTACGACCCGCTGCAACAGATTTTTGGCGGCGGCGTTAAAAAGACGCGTGCTAAGAAAACCGTGGCAACTGAAGACGGTCAAGAAGTTGCCAACGACACCGATTTGAAAGCTGTTGGCCACATTGACTTGGCAGTCTACACTGGCCAGTTCACCCGCGATGACACTGCCGGCGTAGACATTTTTATTGTTGGCGAGGTTAACCCCAACGCATTGCAAAAGTACGTCGACGACCTCGAAAAGCAAGAAAACAAGAGCTTGCGTTACACGGTCATGCGCCTCGATGACTTTAAATACCGCCAATCAATTAACGACCGCTTTGCCGTTGCTATGATGCAGGCCAAAAAGCAGATCCTTGTAGATCTACACAACTTACTAACAGAACAGCAGCAAGAGGAGGATTAATGGACCTACAATTTTACGGGGCAAACTGTATTAGTGTCTCTCATAAGGGTGCGCGCGTCGTCATTGATGACAATCTTACTGACCTTGGCGCTAAAAGTATCACTAAACCAGATGACGTTACGCTGTTTACCAGCCCACACGGCGCTGGTGCTGGCCGCCTAAGCCTCGATGGCCCCGGTGAGTACGAAGTATCAGACATCTCAGTTATTGGCATCCCAGCCCGCGCCCACATCGATGCCCCGGGCCAGACCAACGCCACCATGTTCAAGCTCATCATCGGTGAGCAGACTATTTTGGTTACCGGTCACATTTATCCGCAGCTGAGCGACAAGCAGCTTGAGGCCATAGGCCTTGTAGATGTCCTGTTTGTCCCTATTGGCGGCAGCGGCTACACAATTGACCCCATCGGCGCTCTCAAGCTTATCAAGGATATTGAGCCCAAGCTGGTTATCCCAACCCACTACGCCGACACCGCCTTCAACTTCCCGGTTCCCCAGGCCGAACTCGACCCCGCCCTCAAAGAAATCGGCATGGAAGTCCATGAAACCGTTAGCAAACTCAAGGTAAAGCACGGTGAGCTACCAGAGGTCACTCAGCTGGTCGTCCTCGAAAAATCCTAAGCGCCCAATTGGTGCGCAAAAGCCCGCGGTAAGCGGGCTTTTTCTTATCATTTTTTAGTAAAATCCCCTATATGGTATACATATATCTTAGCGGCAGTTATTTAGCGGCTTCAAAAGGGGTCAGAAGACCCTTTTTCTTGAGGGTGCGGATTGCCTGGGTGCTGATTTTGAGGGTAACTTTTTTACCATCGACCATCAGGGTCTTCTTTTGGAGGTTTGGCTTCCAGACTTTCTTGGTGTGGCGCTGAGAAAAGCTGACATTGCTGCCGTACTGCTTGCCCTTGCCGGTGATATCACATTTCTGCATACGTATCCTTAAACTTTATAGATGATTCGACGCATTATTGTAGCGGATTTCCCCCTGTAAGTCAACCCCCGCGTAGCTGTTATACTAGAGGGAATGGATCACCTCAGCCTTTCAGATTTAGTCATTGTTATCGCTTCAATCTTGGTCTCTCTGTCTGTGCATGAGTTTATGCATGCTTTTGTGGGCTTTAAATTGGGCGATACTACCGCTGAGCGGGAAGGGCGCCTGAGCCTTAACCCGCTTAACCACATCGACCCGGTTATGACGGTGATACTACCTATTGTGACGATCGTGTTGTTTGGGGCGCCAATTTTGGCCGCCAAGCCGGTGCCATTTGACCCGCGCTTTGTTAAGTTTGACGAGTTTGGTGCTGCCCTGATTGCTGCCGCTGGACCGTTTTCTAACCTGTTATTAGCTGTTGCTGGTGCGTTTGTTGAGAACTGGGCAACACCTGGCGGTTTCTTGGCCCATGCCCTTGGTATCTTTGTAGTGCTGAACGTCGCGTTGTTTGTGTTTAACTTGCTGCCAATCCCACCGCTCGATGGCTCGCGGGTGCTCTACGCCTTTGCTCCGGAACCGCTGCAAGACTTTATGCGCAGCATTGAGCCGCTGGGATTGTTTATTGTCTTTGGGCTGGTGCTCGCTGGCGGTTTGGGTGGCTTCTTGAGCGACCTCAACCAAGCCGTGCTTAATTGGCTACCTTAAGCTTAGCCTCAGAACTTGCTGTATAATAGGAAGGGTCGGGTAGAGCAGGCAACTGCTTCCTTCCGAGATAATGATTATCTGAATACTAATCATTAGGGCGACCAACATCTGTCTGGACCGTGGTCCAGCGTGCGGATGCCCACCTGGGAATACCTCAGGTGATCACCTCGGTACCCGGCGAACTAAAAAAGACCAGCAACCACTGGTCTTTTTTATTTATATCGATAATGGTCAGGGTGACAGGGCTCGAACCTGCGACCTCACGGCCCCCAGCCGTACGCGCTACCAACTGCGCTACACCCTGACATCTAGCCACTAATTCTACCGTGGTATGATATAACCTATGTGGCAAGAAACCAAGCACGGATTCTACAAGCAATTTAACTTCCATGACTTCAAGGAAGCTTGGGAGTTTATGACCGAGGTCGCGGCCCTGGCCGAGGCTCACC
The DNA here is from genome assembly GCA_028286345.1 of Candidatus Saccharimonadota bacterium. Taxonomy (GTDB): domain Bacteria; phylum Patescibacteriota; class Saccharimonadia; order Saccharimonadales; family UBA4665; genus JAQBRT01. The sequence goes on along the minus strand of JAQBRT010000001.1, from coordinate 17,865 downwards.
GGCACCACCCACGCTGGGAAAATGAGTGGAACGTAGTGCAGATTTGGCTGGTAACGCATGCCACCGGCAGCACGATTACAGATAAAGACCGCAAGCTTGCCGAAGCAATCGATGAACTAGTTGCCGACCAAAGCCTCGATGAAGTTATTGCTGATGCGCCAGCTCCCGAAAAGGTGAAGATCTTTGGTGATGGCGGCTCACGCGGCAATCCCGGCCCATCGGCTAGTGGTTTTGTGATACTCGATATGGAAGACAAGGTGCTCGTCGATAAAGGCGTTTATCTTGGCATCACCACCAATAACCAGGCTGAATATACAGCCCTAAAGCTGGCACTGGAAGAGTGCAAACGCCTGGGCGTCAAAGAAGTTATGGTCTACATGGACAGCCTCTTGGTTGTTAACCAAATGAAAGGCATCTTTAAGGTGCGCAACCGCGATTTGTGGCCAATCCACGACGCTATAACCCAGCTAGCCAAGGGCTTCAAAGTTATTAGCTATGACCACGTACCGCGCGAGTTTAACAAGTTGGCCGATGCAGCCGTCAACCGCGCCTTAGACGAAGAACTAAACATCACTTCGCCAAAATAACAGGGGTGTGGTATACTGTTTTTGGTTAGATTACTGACTGGTCGCGTGCGTTTTTCGTACGAGGAAAGTCCGGGCAGCACAGGGAATGGCAGTCGCTAACGGCGACCGAGGGAAACCTTAGGGAAAGTGCCACAGAAACGATACCGCCGGTTTACCGGTAAGGGTGAAACGAGTGAGGTAAGAGCTCACAGTTGCCTACGGTGACGTAGGGAAGAGGTAAACCCTGCCTGCTGCAAGGAGATGGATTTTTTGAGCCTAAAGCTCGAAGTGTCCCGCTAAAGATTCATCATAAAACCGCTCGAGCCCGCTGGCAACAGTGGGCCTAGATAGATGACTAGTCTCGACAGAACCCGGCTTACAGGTAGTCTAACCAACCAATCAGCTCCGCTTACGCGGGGCTTTTTTGTTAATATCCCTTATAAGATATACATATATTATATATGGGATATGGCGGTTTTGAGGCTAGCAAAAAGGCCTGCAGGGAAGCAGGCCTCAGGGCACCATAACCGGAGATGGGTTACTTAGAAGCGGCTTTGACAACAGCGGTGAAAGCCGCTGGTTCGTTGACGGCTAGTTCGGAGAGAACTTTGCGGTCAAGGTTGATGCCGGCCTTTTTGAGGTTGGCAATCAGGACGCTGTAGGTGGTGCCGTTGATGCGGGCTGCAGCGTTGATGCGGGCGTTCCACAGTTGGCGGAAAGTACGCTTCTTGTTGCGGCGGTCGCGGGTGGCGAATTGCAGTGACTTGGTTACAGCCTGCTTGCCGCGCTTGATACTGACACGGTTAGGGTGGCTAAAGCCTTTAGTCGCTTTGCGGATTTTATTGTGTTTGGCGCGGGTGGTGACGCCTCGTTTGACTCGCATTATCTATACTCCAAGGTTCTTCTTAATATTCTTGGCAATCTTGCCGGTGCGCGTAGTTAGGCCGGTGAGGGCTCGCTTGCGGGCACCGCTTTTCTTACCAAGAAAGTGGTTCATGTTTGGGTGGCCAGCACGGACTTTTCCGTTCTTGCTGACACGTACGCGGTCTTTGGTCCCGCTGTGGGTCTTAAGTTTTGGCATTAGTGATCTCCTTCTTGGCGCCACTGCTTCGTATAACGAAATTTAATTGTTTTCCTGCCAGTGATGGCTGCTGGTCAACAGCGATGGTATCGCCAAAACTAGCGATGACCTTTTCTGCGAGTTTGAATCCGATTTCCTTGTGAGCCTGTTCTCGGCCCCTGTAAACAAGGGTGATTTTGACCTTATGGCCGGCATCTAGGAACTTCGTGACCTTACCCATTTTAATGGCGAGGTCGTGTTCACCAATCTTTAGCCCGAAGCGCATTTGCTTCATCTCAAGCGTTTTTGCGGTTTTGCGGTTCTTCTGCAGCTGCTTAGTGCGCTGATAGTTGAACTTGCCCCAGTCTACGATCTTGCACACTGGTGGGTCGGCGTCTGGTGAAATCTCGACTAAGTCCAGATCTCGCTCGGCGGCCAACTGTAAGGCCTCGCTGCGACTCAGGATGCCAAGCTGCTTGCCATCCTCATCGATTACCCGCATTTGAGATGCCCGAATCTGTTCATTCAGGCGGGTGTATTTGGCGATAGAACTCTCCTTAAAATTGTTGATTTTAACGTACGCCCATTTTAACAGATAAGGCGACAGAGGTCAAACGCTACTGGTTGTGGCGGTACATGAGCGCTTCGCTAATGTGGTTGGTGTTTATGTGAACTGAGCCGGCCAGGTCGGCGATGGTCCGGGCGACTTTAATCGTGCGCATGTAGGCGCGGGCCGACATGTTGTAGGTTCCGGCGGCGCGGTCGAGTGCGGCTTTGGTGCCGGGACCAAGTTTGGCATGCTGCTTAAGCTGGGAGTTGGACATATCCGCGTTCAATGTAGTGGACGTCGTAAAACGTTTTAATTGTACGACGCGCGCTTTTTTGACGCGCGCTGGTGTGCCTGTGTCGGTAGGGTGGCCGCTGGTGTCCGCTAGCAGGGCCGAATGTTCAACCGAGTCGACGTGGCAAAATAAATCTATGCGGTCGATAATCGGCCCGGATAGTTTTTGATTGTAGCGCGCCCGGGCTGGGGCTAGGCAGGTGCAGGTTCCAGAATCTGTGCCGTAGTAGCCACAGGGGCAGGGGTTAGCGGTAGCGACCAGGATAAAGTTGGCCGGGAAGTCGGCGCTGCCAACACTGCGGGCTACGGTGATGCGGCGGTCTTCTAAGGGCTGGCGCAACGCTTCAAGTGTGGGCCGGCTGAACTCCGGGAATTCGTCAAAAAACAGCACACCGCGGTGGCTAAGGCTGATTTCGCCAGGGCGCAAACCGGCACTGCCACCGATTATGGAGATGGTGCTGGCACTGTGATGGGGCGAGCGGAAGGGACGCTCGCGGACGATATGCTCGTAGTCGTGGCCGGCTAGGCTGTGAAGATGCGTCACTTCTAATACTTCTTCTTGGCTGAGTGGTGGCAGGATGCTAGCCAATGCTTTCGCTAGCATGCTTTTACCAGTGCCCGGCGGCCCATTTAGTAGGATGTTATGTCCGCCAGCCGCTGCTATTTCAAGGGCACGTTTGGCTTGGTCTTGGCCGACGATGTCACTCAGGTTGATCTCACTGTCTGCCGGTGGTGCAGCAGTACCTAACAGCCCGGCATTGGTCTGTACTAGGGTGACGGGCTCAACGCCAACCAGATGTTCGTATAGTTGCCCAAGGCTGCTGACCGGTACAAGCGTAATGCCTGGCACTAGCTGGGCTTGCGCCAGATTGGCGGCTGGGATGTAAAAAGTTGTTAGCCCATGCTCGCGCCCAACCAGCAGTTTGCCGATGATGCCACGGACTGCACGCAGCCTACCGTCAAGGCCAAGCTCACCTATGAATGCTGTGTTTGTATCTGTTAACGGTTTAAGCTGGGTACTAGCAAGCAGTACGCTCATGGCAATTGCCAGGTCAAAGCCGCTATCGCCCTTGGGAATATCAGCCGGTGCTAGGTTGATGGTGACGCGCTTGCGTGGTAGCTGCAAATGGCTGGTGGCAAAGGCACCGCGTAGTCGGTCGCGGGCTTCGTTGACGGCCTTATTGGCGTAGCCAACAATGACAATGATTGGGAGGTTGTTTGATAAGTGGCATTCAATATCTACAACTAGTCCGGATGAGCCGTAGGTACTGATGCTTTTGACAGTTGCAGCCACAAGGGCCTCCCGTATTACGTGGACAAAGTAAAACACCTTGTCTCGGGATAGACAAGGTGTTTTAAGAAATAATTAAGATGTTTGTTTACTTGTTTTTGTTGCGGTTTTTTCATGGAACAACGGCTTGCGAGAAGCCGTTGTTTCTATTGATCGTTTTTGTTTTTGAGCACTTAATTTGTTCAGTGCTACGCTTATATTAGAGGATATAAGAGGGCACGTCAATAACTTTTATGGTTAAATTTCATAGAAAGCTGTGCATAACTTATGACCTCTGTTGATTACGCTTAAGCTATCAGAGTTAAACGAGTCTGTAAGGAGTAAGCTCTGGACACTAAATGAGGTGCGATATGATTGCAGCCAAAATATGTCCAGAAAGCACAAGCGGATTGACAAAAAGGCTTATCCGTGCTAGGATTTGAGGGTAAGTTACCAAAACAAAAAGTTAGTCACAACTTAAAAGTATGAAGCCCTCGCGGGGGCGGAAGCTTACAAAACATTACGGAGGAATCCGTCGGCGCTCTATTTTGCCCTAAAGGCATTTAGAGCGGTCAGTCACCGCCGATGGACAGCAAGCGCTACAATAGTTTATTTTTTTGAGCGGATTTGCTGTCCCGGCACCTTTTTATCGATTGCCGGCATGACCAGAACTTCTGCATGCCGGCGTTTAACACTTTAAAACCATGAAATGCCTTGAAAAACCTTAAAAAACCGCATATTTGGTACCTACCAGCAATATTATTGATCGATGCCTGCTTTTTTGGCGGCACAGACCCTGACAAAGTCAGCTCCCTCTTCCTTATAATTGGATTTTTACTCCTGGTGGTCACGTTATTCGCACTTTTAAGGCTATTTGCCCGGGTACTGAGCGTATATGGGGTGCCGCAAGCGCCGGCTAACAGGTTTGTGGGCATGCTTAGCGGGGCAGGCGGCCTCTGTTTGGCACTATCTTCAGTGGGTGAGCTGAGTTTGCGCGATGTAGTCGTTTTAGTGCCTCTGGCGGTGCTTTTATATGTCTATCTGTTCTACTCTAAAGCGCGCCAAGCGTAAATCTTGCTACAAATCAGGGGTTTTAGCCTAGCGATTTTTGGTGTTCACCCTTATAATAGTATGTAGATGCAACCGCAAAATAACCCTCAAGCTGGTTTTAATTTACCGCCCGTCGTGCCCGAGCAATTGTCGCCCGTGCCGTCAAACGAGGCTGCCCAAAACCGGCCAGAAGCCGCTCCGGCACCTGCTGAATTTGCCCCAAACCCGGGTGCTGTAGTGCCGCAAGGCATGCCACTACCAATGCCACAGAAAGGTCCGGCACCCATAGCACCAGCCGTTTCGCCTATTGTGCCTTCTACAACGACAACTGCTGTTCCAGTTACAACACATGATACTGATTTAATTGAAAAAGAATGGGTCAGTAAAGCTAAGCAGATCGTGGAACGCACTAGAGAAGATCCTCACCAACAGAGTAAACAGCTCAACGGGCTTAGGGCTGACTATCTTCAGCAGCGGTATAGTAAAGAAATTAAATTGGGCGAGTAGTAATAATGGCAACACTTATTACGTTCATTGGAATCATATTTCTCTTCATAATAGTGGCGGCGCCGATCATTTTTTTCCAGGCGCGGAAGAATTTTCGTGAGCAAAAAAACTATGAGCGTGGGCTTAAAATTGTCCCGCTGCTAATCCACTTGCCGCCGCCTAGTGACGACTTGGATGTGGGTGGTAGGGATGCCCGTGATATCACGGACGAAACCATTAGCAAGGCGCAGATTATCTACAATATTGTTGCCAGCACCCTCCAGAAAGGTTTAAAGAGCACATTTTATGGGCAGCGCCACTTTGGCTTTGAAATTGTTGGCAGCCAAGGCTTTGTTTATTTTTATGTGGCAGTGCCGCTAGCCTTGCTGGAAACAGTTAAACAGGCAGTGGTGAGCGCCTATCCAACAGCCCGTTTAGAAGAAGTGGCTGACCACAATATCTTTAGCCAAGTTGGCCGTTTAACAGGGACAATGGGCGGCGAATTATCGCTTAAAGAGCCGTTTGCCTACCCAATTGCGACTTACCAGGACTTAAAGCGTGACGGCATGCAGGCCTTGCTTAATGCCTTGTCGACGCTTGGTAAAGAGGACGGGGCAGCAATCCAGTTCCTGATGCGTCCGGCTAACCCTAGTTGGCGCAAGCGGGCCACAGAGATCGCCAACCGCAAGCGTAAAGGTAACGATAAGAAGGCCAGCGCCGGTGGCATGGCTAAGAACTTGGCGGTGGCTTTTGTAAAACCACCAGAGGCCGGAAAGGGCGATGACCCTAAGAAACCCGAGCTATCTAACCTCGACCAGGCTATCTTGGACGCTATCGATGATAAGACACGCCATCCTGGTTTTGAGGTGATGATCCGCGTTGTAGTGTCATCTAATATTAGTCAGCGCGCCCAAGCTGTGCTTGGTAATGTGGTGGCTAGTTTCTCGTTATATGACGCACCTGGCAAGAACGGCTTTAAATACACGCCGGCCAAAGATATCGATAGTTTTGTAACAGCTTATAATATGCGCTTTTTCCCGCAGAGCTATAACAAAAACATCTTGAACTCGGTGGAACTGGCAACGCTGTTCCACTTCCCGGACCAGCACAATATCCCAACCTCACAGCTAACGCGCCAGGATTCCAAGCAGGTTGATGGTCCGCGCAATGTCCCTGAAGAGGGCTTACTGTTGGGCTACAACATCTTCCGCGGCGCTAAAAAGGCAATCCGTTTGGGGCTTGGTGACCGCCAGCGGCACATGTATGTGGTGGGGCAGACTGGTACTGGTAAGTCTACTTTCCTCGAGAACCTGGCCTTGCAGGACATGCTTAGTGGCAATGGTTTTGCCTTTGTTGATCCACACGGTGACGTCGTTGAGAAACTGCTGGCCATGGTGCCAAAAGAGCGCACCGAGGACGTGATTTACTTTAGTCCGGCCGAGACGGACTACCCGATGGGACTCAACTTATTTGAGTTTAATACGCCGGACCAGAAAGACTTTTTGATCCAGGAAGCCCTGAATATGCTCTATAAACTGTACGACCCGCAGCACCAGGGTATTATGGGTCCGCGCTACGAACACTTGTTCCGTAACGCGGCTTTGACTATCATGGCCGACCCGGGCGGCGGCACATTTGTGGACATCCCAAAGTTGTTCCGCGACCCTAAGTACGTCCAGCAAAAGCTGGAGCATGTAACTGACTTAAACGTTCTAGAGTTCTGGCAAAAAGAAATGCCGCAGTCGCAGCGGTCCAATGAGTTTGGTGAAGTTGTCAGTTGGTTTGTAAGTAAGTTTGGTGCGTTTTTGAGTAACGAAATGATGCGCAATATTATCGGTCAGACCAAGTCGGCCTTTGACCTGCGAGACATCATGGATAACAAGAAAATCCTGCTGGTAAACCTCAGTAAAGGTAGGACAGGGGAGTTGAACTCCAAGTTGCTCGGTATGATTTTTGTAATGAAGTTCCAGGCCGCAGCCATGAGCCGTAGTAACATTCCGGAAGACGACCGCGTGGACTTTAGCCTGTACGTGGATGAGTTCCAGAACTTCTCAACGGATTCGTTTGCAACCATCATGTCCGAGGCCCGAAAGTATCACCTTAACCTGATTGTAGCTAACCAGTTTACAACCCAGCTAACACCAGAAATCCGCGACGCTGTCTTTGGTAATATGGGCACGATCGTAAGTTTCCGTATTGGCCAGAACGACGTTGAGTCGCTTGGTAAATACTTCCAGCCGATCTTTGATGGCGACGACCTGCTGCGTGTGCCAAACTTTAATACTATTGTCCGGACACTGATTGGTGGCGTGCCAACGCAGCCGTTTAGTATGGCCACCTTGCCGTCTTTGGGCACGCCAAACCTTCAGCTTGGGGCCGCCCTCAAGCAGCTGAGTGCTGCCAAGTATGGCCGGCCAAAGGCAGCGGTTGAGAAAGAGGTCTTTGCCCGCATTACAACCAAGGAAGACGTTAAGCCAGCTGCGCCAGCCGCTTCGCCGTTTGCTGCCATCGCACCCGTCCCAGCTGCCCCTCAGGGCGCATTTGGAGGCCCTCAGGCACCAAAACCGGCCCAACCTGGGTCTTTCCTGGATGATTGGCTGAATAAGCGTAAGCAAGGCCTGCCAACGCCAAGCGTCCAGCCGGCAGCTACGGCTTTGCCACCAGCACCGGCGCCAGCTCCCGTAGTAACTCAGCCAGCACCGTTTACGCCACCACCAAGCGTGCCATTACCAGACCAAAACGCCGCGCCCAAGAACATTTCTAGTGATGTTATTGATGCCAGTGAAGTTGATAAGATTGCTGCCGAGCTTAAGCAGCAGCTCGATGCTGACAAAGCTCCGGCAATTCCACGCGCTACAACGCCCGCGCCAGCGCCAGCTGTTGAGGGTGACATCGCAATTGATGCTGACGGCCAGTTTGTTAGCCCAACTTAATAGATAACTAACTTAGGCGCGGTGTTTGCGAGTAACTGACCAGACGACCAGTTCGAGCAGTAAGCCGAGGGCAAAGCCGCCGGCAAAGAAGATCAAGAACACGAAGTAGTTGTACTGCACGCCAATGTGCTTGGCGAATAGTAAGTATGACGTGGTGCCAATAAAGGCTACCAAACCACCGCCAAACAAGCCGGATGGGCGGGCCAGGGTTTTACCACTGGCTTCTGAGACCATACGCACGGCTGGGGTATGAATGACTTTGCTAAGGGCTTTATCTGGGGCTGCCAGTTTGCCGCGGATGTGCTTGAGCTCGCGGCTGAGGCTGGTGCTTTCAAGCTCTTTGTTGACATGGGTTGGTGCGGGCTCCACAGAAGCCTGTGCAGCGGCGTTTAGGTTCTCGGCAGCCGTATTGTCGGCCGGGGCTGATTCGACGGCGCTACGGGCCGCTTCGAGCTGCTTAGTAGGGTCTTGTTCGCCGGCGCGCAAACCTTCGGCGTGCTCAGCATCCGGCAGGGCCATGTGCTCGGGCGTTTTGATCTCAAATGCTTCGTGCTGCGGTGCTTGTTCGGGTGTTTTTTCGCTCATTTAGACGCCTCCTGCGGTTGTTTCTTGCAACTCAATATCGGTCTCTTTAGCGAGCAAACGGGAACGCGAGTAGAAGTAGCCAGCGGCTAAGAAGATGCTGCCGGCAATCACCATACTGGCGCCTGGGCCGGTGTTTGGCAGGGTTGCAACAGTGGTTTCGATGGTCTTGGTGGTGCCACCAGGCAACTGGATGTTGACGGCATTACCGTAGACATTAGCCATGTTGAGGTCGAAGCGAGTTTGGTCGCTGCTAGAGGTTGGCGTTTGTGGAATGACTGCTTTAACTTTGACGGTGACTTGGACGCTGGCAGTTGCGCCGGGCTTGATGTCGGCTGCAGGCCAGGTCATGGTGCCGTCACTGCCAAGGGTACCGCCGTGCGCGTCGGTAACGTCGGCATAGTCGAGGACATCGCTCATGTTTTCCTGAAAAGTGAAGCCCTTAACGGTGGCTTTGCCGGTGTTCTTGGCATAAAGCGTGTAATTTATTACATCACCGGCTTGGGCCGTAGTGTTGTTGGCGTCGCTGTAGCCGCGGGTGGTGTTGGTTGCGGCCTTGCTGCGCTGGATACAGGCTTCGGCGTTGGCGCTGCTGACGGCGGCGGCACAAGGCTTACAAGCGCTGTCGCTAATCAATATAGTGCTGTCGGTTTCACAGACTTTGCAGCGGGCGTCGCCAGCTGGAAGTGTGGCATCGAGGGCACAGGTTGGTACAGTGGTCTTTTTGGTGACACAGGTAATGGTCGTGCCGGCCAGTATCTTACCGCCAGCTTGCAGGTTATAGGTATACGTTTTTCCTGGTGTGGCCGTGCCGCCATCGATCCGGCCGCTGCGGGTGTGTTCGGCGAAGGTGTAGAGCGTTGCGCCGTCTTTGTGGATGATGGCACCGTTTGGAGCGTTGGCGTAGCTAAAGCTCAGTGTAATGTGGTCTGTGTTGCTAGCGCAGCTCAATGTACCAGTAACTGGTGCCGGCGGCGTTGGTGGCGTGTAAGGAACTGGCACGCCCGAGCTTACTAGGTTGCCACAGTTGAGCAGGATGTAGTACGTCTTGTGGGCGCGGTTGGTGGTAACTTTGAGTGCTTGGTAGGTTGAGAACGCGCCGCTGTCAAAGCTGGATAAGTGGCGGGCATAGATCGCGGTGCTCATGCCGGGGATGTTGACGGCAGTCTCGCCAGTTGGCTTACCGGTGCGGGTGTTGGTTGCCCCTTGTGGCAAGCGGCCAAATGAGAAGAGGTTGTTACTGTCATCAGTTGACTTGATGCTGACAGTTCCGGCGTTAGCGATATCTTGGCAGCTAATGCCGTAGTTTTCCATAATGTCGCCGTAGTGTTCGGCGGCGGTGTTGTCTTTACAGTGTTGTGCAGCAACTGCAGCGCTACTGACGCCACCATTGATGAGGTCATTCGTAGAATCGGCAACGGTTGGTTGCGGCGGGCTAATAACAGCAAAGAACTGCACCATAAATGTTAATACAATGAATAATAAGCCGGTGCGGCGGATAGAAGATTCCTCGCGCATGCGGCGTCCATAAAAAGCCAAGTCATGTGCTAGGCCAGGGTTAAACGGCAAGAGTGCCACTAATTTTTCAAACATATTTTATCTTCTTTTTATTTGGAAATTTTTATGTATACGTTTCCTAGGAGTTATTTAAGCATAAATACTATTGTTCAGACAAGTGCTTATTAAGGTGATATTTGTCTCATACGCATCTTGCCCTGGAGAGGTGTTGTCAGGTATAATTAATGGCAGTGGGAGTTTCTCGATAGATCTCAGTATATAAAAGGGTAAAAGGGTGTATTTATAGTGGCTGATAAAAAAGACAAATCGGCATATTCGGCCGAACAAATTACAGTTCTTGAGGGGTTAGAGCCGGTTCGTAAGCGTCCCGGTATGTACATTGGTGGTACCGGTATAGAAGGTTTGCACCACATGGTGTGGGAAATCGTCGACAACGGCATCGATGAAGCCCTAGCTGGCTACGCAACCAGCGTTGATGTTACGCTGACCGCCGATGGCGGTGTACGGGTTATAGACAATGGCCGTGGCATCCCAACAGACATCCACCCTAAAACCGGCAAGAGTACCGTTGAGACGGTCCTTACCGTCCTGCACGCCGGTGGTAAGTTTGGTGACGGTGGTTATAAAGTCTCTGGTGGCCTGCACGGTGTTGGTTCATCGGTAGTAAACGCCTTGAGTGAGCGCCTGCACGTTACCATCCACCGCGACGGCAAAATCCACGAGCAAGATTATGAACGCGGTGCACCAAAGGGTGACCTAAAAGTCACTGGCAAAACTGACCAAACCAGCACCGAGATTACTTTTTACCCAGACGCTACCATCTTCCAGAGTATTGAGTTTAGTTATGACACCATCCTTGACCGCCTGCGCCACGCGGCCTACCTCACCAAGGGTATTCGCACCAGCCTGACCGATGAAAAAACCGGCCAGCGCTACGGCTTCTACTTTGAGGGTGGTATCCAGAGCTACGTTAAGCACCTTAACGTAGGTAAAGAACCGGTCGATGACGACATCTTCTACGTCGACAAGACAGTGGATGACGTCCAGGTCGAAGTATCACTGCAATACACCGATGCCTACACCGAGACCATCAAGACCTTTGCCAACAACGTCCTCAACCCCGAAGGCGGTACGCACCTGACCGGCTTCCGCGCCGCACTGACCCGTGTGGTTAATGACTATGCCCGCAAGAACGGTTTACTGAAAGAAAAAGAAGAAAACCTCAGCGGTGAAGACACCCGCGAAGGCATCACTTGTATAGTCTTGGTTAAGCTGCCAGACCCTCAGTTTGAAGGTCAGACTAAAGGTAAGCTTGGCTCGCCAGAAGTCCGCGGTATTGTTGAACAAGTTATGAACGAATACTTTAATTACTATCTAGAGGAACACCCTCAGGTGGCCCGCAAGATCGTTGGCAAGGCACTGCTGGCCGCCCGCGCCCGCAAGGCCGCCCGTGCTGCCCGCGAGAACATCCTGCGTAAAGGCGTACTCGATGGTGCCAGCATGCCTGGTAAGCTCGCAGACTGTTCGTCTAAGGACCCGGCATCGTCAGAAATCTACCTGGTAGAGGGTGACTCGGCCGGTGGTTCTGCTAAATCTGGCCGTGATTCTAAGACCCAGGCCATCTTGCCGCTGCGTGGTAAGGTGCTCAACGTTGAACGGGCACGCCTAGATAAAATGCTGGCCAACAACGAAATCCTGAGTCTTATTAAGGCGCTAGGCGTTGGCATTGAAGACTCCTTTAGTATTGATGGCCTGCGCTATCACCGCATCATCATCATGACCGATGCCGATGTTGACGGCAGTCACATCTCAACGCTGCTCATGACATTCTTCTTCCGTTATATGAAAGAAGTTATTGATGGTGGCCACGTCTACCTGGCTAAGCCACCACTGTTTGAACTTGTTAAAGCCGGCCGCAAGACCAGCCGCTTTATCTATGATGAAGACGAGCTCGAAATCGTCCTAGACGAAGAGATTGCCCGCCGAGTTACAGAAGGCACCAAGGTTGATACGAGCACCGAGCGCTACAAACAGGCTGGTTACGTAGAACAAAAGCGCTACAAGGGTCTGGGTGAAATGGACGCCGAACAGCTGTTTGAAACAACCATGAACCCGGAAAAGCGGGTGCTGGTACAAGTTAAAGTTGAAGACGCCGAACGCGCCGACTCAATCTTTAACAAGCTCATGGGAACCGAAGTTGAGCTGCGCAAAAGTTTTATCCAAACCAACGCTAAATTTGTGAAAGACCTGGACATCTAGACATGGACGACAACAACGACATTACACCGATTGAACAAACACCAGACAATAACTTTAGGGCCGAAGAATCAATGGAAGACCGCCGCCGTGGCAGTGTTCACGCCGACGATATCCTAGACTCTGGCCACTCACGTTCTGTTGAACTGCGTACTGTAGAAAATATCATGGAAGATAGTTATTTGCGCTATTCCATGTCAGTTATTATCGACCGCGCCCTGCCTGACGTCAGGGATGGTCTTAAACCAGTACACCGCCGCATCCTCTATACCATGAACCGTGATGGCTTGCGTTCCGGCGCCCGCCACCGTAAATCAGCCACCGTCGTTGGTGCCGTGATGGGTGATTACCACCCGCACGGAGACTCCAGTATCTATGACTCGATGGTCCGCATGGCCCAAGACTGGTCAATGCGTTATACGCTCGTAAACGGGCAGGGTAACTTTGGTAGTATGGACGGCGATCCGCCAGCTGCTATGCGTTATACCGAGGCTAAGATGCAACGCCTGGCCGACGAACTCCTAGAAGACATCGACAAAGAGACCGTCGACTTCCGCGACAACTACGACGGCCGCATGCAGGAACCAACCGTCCTGCCAGCCAAGATGCCAAACCTGCTCTTGAACGGGCAGCTTGGTATTGCCGTTGGTATGGCCACCAACATCCCGCCACACAACATCACCGAACTGATCAACGCCGAGATCCAGCTGATCGATAAGCCAGACAGCACCCTAGACGACCTGCTTGAGCACATTACTGGGCCAGACTTCCCAACCGGGGGTGTTATCTACGGTAAAGAATCAATCCGCACCGCCTACGCCACCGGCCGCGGTGGTGTTGTTACCCGTGGTATTGCCGAAATTGTCGAAGGCAACAAGGGCCGCCACCAGATCGTTATTACCGAAATTCCTTTTGGCCTCAACAAAGAATCGCTCGTTCTTAAGATTGCCGAATTGGTTAACACCAAGAAAATTACCGGCATTTCAGATCTCCGTGACGAAACCGCCCGCGGCAACGTCCGGATCGTAATTGACCTCAAAAAGGACGCCTACCCTAAGAAGTTATTGAACCAGCTCTACAAGCTAACACCGCTACAAACGACTTTCCACTTCAACATGATGGCACTGATCGACGGCATCCAGCCGCGCGTTCTTGGCCTAGCCGACATCTTGAACGAACACATTAAGCACCGCCAAGTAGTCGTCCGCCGCCGCACCGAGTTTGAACTACGCAAAGCCCGTGAGCGGGCCCACATCTTAGAGGGCCTGAAGATTGCCCTGGACCACATTGACGAAGTTATTGCCGTCATCCGTGCCAGCGACACCACCGAAGATGCCCAGGCCAACCTGATGGCCAAGTTTAAGCTGACTGAGATCCAAGCTAAGGCCATCCTGGCTATGCAGCTACGTGCGCTGGCCGGCCTGGAGCGCAAAAAAGTCGAAAACGAACTGGCTGAACTTTTGAAGCTGATCGAGAAACTCGAAGGCATCCTGGCCAGTGATCAGAAGATCCTCAAGATCATCAAAGACGAGCTCCTAGAGATCCGTAAAGTATACGGTGATGAGCGCCGGACCAAGGTGGTGGCTTCTGAACTCGGCAAGATGAGCGACGAAGACCTTATCGCCGATGAGCAAGTTGCCGTTACCCTAACGGCCGCCAACTACATCAAGCGCAGCCCGCTGGCTGAGTACAAGAAACAGGGTAGGGGTGGCAAGGGCCGCCGTGGCATGGCCACCCGTGAAGAAGACGTTATTGAACACGTCGTCAACGCCAGCACCCACGATTTCCTACTGTTCTTTACCAATAAGGGCCGTGTCTTCCGTCTGAAGACCTATGAAGTTCCTGCAGTCGGTTTGAACGCCAAGGGCGTCGCGCTGGTCAATCTGTTGCAATTGCAGCCAGAAGAGACCGTCAGCAGCGTCATAAACGTCTCTAAGACCCACGAAGCCAAGAACCTGATCATGTGTACCGTCCGCGGCGTCGTTAAGAAGACTCCATTTGAGCAGTACAACAATGTCCGCCAGTCAGGCCTGATCGCCATTAACCTCGATGTCGGCGACGAACTCAAATGGATCCGCATGACCTCCGGCGAAAACGAAGTCGTAATCTCGACCTCGCAAGGCCAGGCTATCCGCTTCCACGAAAAAGACGCCCGCCCAATGGGCCGCGTCTCCCGCGGTGTCCGCGGTATCCGCCTCCGCGCCAATGACCACGTCATCGGCATGGACATCGTCGAAGAAGGTTCCAGCATCTTTGTGATTTCCAAGTACGGCTACGGCAAGCGCACCAAAGTCTCCCAATTTACGCCACACGCCCGTGGCGGTGTCGGCATCCGCTCCGCTGTTGTTAACGACAAAACCGGTGACTTGGTTGGTGTTAAGACGCTTGGCGAAGATGACACACAAGAAGTGATCATCATCAGCCGCAACGGCCAGACCATCCGCCTTGGCCTCAAGGGCATCCCAGCCCTCGGCCGCGCCACCCAAGGTGTACGCATCATGCGCCTCAACGGCGATGACCAAGTCGTCTCCCTGGCGCTTGTCGATAAGACCGAAGACCTCGAAGAACTTGGCCCCGAAGGTGACGAAGACGTCATCATCGAGCCAGCCGCCGAATAAGCCTATCAGCGCAGGCTAAAAAGCCGACGTACCTCAATAGTGCGTCGGCTTTTAAATTGACAAAAAGATCAAAGAGTGTTATGATGTTTACGATAATTCAAAAACAAACATATGTCAGAAATTGCTCCTTCCACCCCAGTTACAGACCCAACGGTAATTGCTGCCCACGAACGCCTTCAGGCATCCATGGCAGATATTTTGCCATTGTTTGAACTTGATGCCGAGACCGGCGCCGCAGCCTTCCATGATTACATAACCCAAAAAAGCACCGAGCTTGCAGTCGAAGATGGCGGCAAGACTATTAGCGCGGGTAGCGGCGGTACAGACACATTCATTGGTCCCGAAACCAATCTGTTGATCGGCACGATGTACCGGGACTTCCGTATGGACGACCCGAAAGCATACGAGGCTTCACTCTCCTTTATCAAACAGCAGTTTAATGACTTAAAAGACAAAATGCCGCACGATAGGGCATACATGAACGCCGTTATCGCGGGCGCTACAGTCGGCCAAGTTGACTATTTTGGTTCGGTTGGCGGTTCAGCTGAAAAGATGGCCAAAATTAGCGCCGATCTTATTAGCGAAGATGTTGCACCATACGTATCTATCTCTGAATACGGCCAAGCGGCGATGTGTAACCAGCGGTCCGCAGTCGTGCACAATACCTTGCATTTGTTCGGCGTTGGCTCACGCCTAGAGCTCGGCAACCTCGGTACCATTAACCCAGATGGCAGTGTCACCCAGGAGCAGCACGCCTTTTTAACAATTCAAAACAGCAAGGGTCAGCGCGTTATTTTTGACCCAACCAACCCAATCGCATACCGCAATGAAGAAGGCGTCGCGACCTGGGTTAAGCCTGCCTTGTATCCGGTCAAACTCGATGAGGAAGGCCGCCAACGCGTGGCGCTCGACGAAATTATTGTTGCCGGTGGCAAACACGAGAGGCGCACGGCGCACGAACTTGTCTATACCCTCGACACCGACATCAACGCAGCTTAAGTTTTATACTGATGAGCACGAAACAGTAAAAGGTGATGTAGAATACCAACGGTGAACCTCAAAACAACTCATACAATCGTTGGCTATCGCCAGAAAACATTTATGCTCGGCGCTGCAGTGGCGCTGCTCCTTGTAGCAGTTGGTTTAATTGTGACAATGCATAAGCCCGCCAAAACCGACCTCGCCACCAAAAAGGGAATAGTTACCGCTCAAGCTAAAAAAGCCGCTCAGACGGCTTCTAGAGCGGCTCCGACTGCGACACCCGCAACAACCACGTCCACGCAAAGCACACCACCGTCTACGGTCTCAACAGCGCCTGCCGTAAAGAAGCCAGCATCGTCTTCGCCAAATACACCTGCTGCTACGCCGACGCCAGCCCCAACTACACCCTGGGTCAACACCGTCAACTGCATACCGCAGCAGGAGCCACAGTATGCCTATTACAAGAGCATGACCAATTCGCAATACTTGCAGACCAATAACTATGTCAACACCAATAAGCTCTACGCGGCTTTCCAATTTGCTGGCATGATTAACGAGATCAACACCAAGCAATACGTCGTATTTGCTATGGATGATTCAATCTGGGACAACCTGACAGCTAGCCAGGTGGCCTGGATGAATGCCAGCCCCGCCAATATGCGGTCAGTACTTGGCTGGCAGGTTGCTACCTATTGCATCACGTACGACGGGGTCAACCCTATTAAAGGCCGGTCAGCGCCCCTAGCTTTTAATACCTTAAATGGAACGGTCACCTATACGGCTGGCGGCGTCGGGCAACTCGACGGCACCCCAGTTTACATCTGGGACTGGTTCACTAGCAACGGTGCAGTGACCATTACCGATTTCATCCATCCGCCTGTCGGCCATTAGTTGTCAGAAATACGGCAACGAAAGTCAGATTACCCCTTGACCAAAAGGGGTAGGGTGGGGTATGATCATGGGAAGACTTTTCGGGACCTGTATTAAAGTGTCTTTCGAGCAGTCATTAGTTCGTTAAAAATTGAATAGTGCAAATCAACGTCAGTTCATTATCTAACTTCGGTTAGAAGGAATTGTTTTAAATTAAGTCAGCAGACTGAAGTTTAGTATCATATTCTACTTTTTTGGAGAGTTTGATCCTGGCTCAGGATGAACGCTGGCGGCGTGCCTAATACATGCAAGTCGAGCGGTAAGGCCCCTTCGGGGGTACACGAGCGGCGGACGGCTGAGTAACACGTAGGAACGTACCCCAAACTGAGGGATAAGCACCAGAAATGGTGTCTAATACCGCATGTGATCTTCGGATTAAAGCTTCGGCGGTTTGGGAACGGCCTGCGCATGATTAGTTTGTTGGTGAGGTAATGGCTCACCAAGACTACGATCATTAGCTGGTCTGAGAGGATGACCAGCCAGACTGGAACTGAGAACGGTCCAGACTCCTACGGGAGGCAGCAGTAGGGAATCTTCCACAATGGGCGAAAGCCTGATGGAGCAACGCCGCGTGCAGGATGAATGTCTTCGGATTGTAAACTGCTTTTATATGTGAAGAATATGACGGTAGCATATGAATAAGGATCGGCTAACTCCGTGCCAGCAGCCGCGGTCATACGGAGGATCCAAGCGTTATCCGGAATTACTGGGCGTAAAGAGTTGCGTAGGTGGCATTGTAAGTTGGTAGTGAAAGCGTTCGGCTCAACCGGATAT
>JAQBRT010000002.1 GCA_028286345.1 Candidatus Saccharimonadota bacterium | reverse complement strand
TGGTTGCCCAGTTACCAACTGTGGCGCTAACTAGGTAGTCTGTACCGCCGGTGGTTGGGAAAGTAATTTTTACGCTAGCAATTGTTTGTGCTTGGTTAGCCGTTGATGGCTTTATACAAACACGGCCACCGGTAACAGTAACGGCAGCTAGGCGGTCTAGGCGCACATACGCCTGGGCGAATGGCGCGCCAGAAGCAGCGTTTGCCTGCCCTTGGTTTATAAAGCTAACACTACCGAGTAGAGATGCTGCCACAAACGCTACAGCAATTACTCTCTGCGATATAAGCTTGTAGTTCGTTGTGGAGCTTTTCATAATTTTATGCCTGTTTTTTATGTTTATTGTTTAGATCTAATTTACCGTATGCTAGGACTTTAACAAATAAACACAAGCACTGTCAATCTTTTTCTAGAAAACAGCCGCGGATGTCAAGGTAATCTTATCACCATAATCATTTGATGATGGTGTAGTACTAGCCGCTTTGGCTTTTATGAGTAATGACCCTGACCCGGCTGTAACCGGTAGAGAAGAAGAAAAGATTGGCTGCAACGAAGTAGTTAGGGCGCCAACGTTCTGCCCTGCACCATTAAACGGCGCGACCATAGAAAAGGGTCCGCCCGATGTTTGGGTTACTGACTGGTTTTGTGCGCCGTAGCCAGAGCTGGCGCTAGTTAGGTCTGCCGTAGCCGAAACTATGGTATTACCGTTGTTGTTACTTTTTAGTCCAGCGAATTGTGATGATATATATATGATCGCCCCGGCATCTGCATTAGTGGTCAGGTTAAACCATAACTTATCGTTAGTGCTTACTACTGTAGCTGGCAATAAATTTGGGAATGAAGTCGTGAACGGCGCTGTTGGCTGGGTATCGGTAAATATGCTAAAACTGATGCTCGGTGCGACTGTTGCTGCTGACGCCGTTGGCCCAAATTCCGTTTCCGTGAAGTTCCCCTGCATGGCGTTCACTTTCATCTTATACGTTGTGGTGCTACTAAGGCCAGTTACTAACTGGCCACTCGCACCGCCCCATGCCACGTAAGTTTGCCTGTCAGTTAGGCTGAGGGTGCTACTGGCGGTGCCATCGGGGTGCACATACAATGTCGTCACAAAGTTATCACTACTTATGGCCACGGCAAACTTGGCCGTTGAGGCGTTATTGCCGGTACTAATTACGAATTTCAGTTTGTCGTAATAGTTTGATGGGTTGGTAAAAGTTGGTGCCGGCGGTACATTTGATTGCTGCTCATTCTGATTGCCCGGGCGTGACTGATAAGTTGCGCTCGTCGATTGGGTATTAGACACCTCCCCTGTTGTAGCGTTCAGCTTATAACTTGAAGATGTTGAGCTGCTTGTGCCGCCCGACCCAAAGCCGTAGTTATGCAAGCCGTAGTTCGTGCTGCTCGGCATAGCGGCCAATAAAAGGCTAATGGCCGGTAGGAATCCCCATTTCATAATTCGTATTGTACCGCACGCTTATGCTTGTTGTCACTGCCAACGGAACGAGTTGAGAATATCGGCCATCTCTGCCGACAGCCCATCGGTAGCATTAGTGTTCTGCACGCTGACTGAGATTGTAGCGACCATGTCATTGTGAGGTAAGAAGGCCGTAACTTCGGTCATGTCAATCTTTGTCCAGACAGATGCGACTCCGCTCGGCAGAGTAAGGGTCTGGCTACTATATAAGTCACTACGTGTTCGGCGTAAACTATAGCCGCTGAGGCTATACATATCGTTTTTTTCAAGCGTTACGGTTAGCCGCTTCTCGTATGAAGTACTACCAATTAGTATATAGTCTGCCAGGTCCGGAGATTGGGTTATCTGCGAGCCAATGTGATAAATACCAGGGTAATCAAAGCTAAAATCTGGGTTTCTAAGTGTTTGGGGAGTCAGCTTTATTGCCTTTTGCGCTTGTCCGCGGCCACTTGTAATTCTGGCTTGATTGTCACTTTGCGCCCATAAAAAAACTACCGACAGGACAGCAATGACCAGAAAAAAAACTATAGCAACCGTCTTTTGCTGGCAGTGAATTTTGCGCATTAGATTTTAACTAGTCCGTGCCCAAGCAAGCGTGCTTCGCGTAGTTCGCCAAGCCAGAAACCAAACAGCGAAAGCCCTGCTGCCCCAAAGGTCACCCAAGCAACCTGCGTCATAGTTGCGCTGCTTGGCCCCTGGCTTGAACTTGAGCTAGTAGTTGTTGCTAATGTCGGGACTTGCCCACGGACGATTGCCACGAGCTGTAAATAAACTGTCTGTCCGGTTTGGTCGGTTGCCCGAACAACCGCCGTATAGTGGCCAGTAGGTGATGCGAACTTGTACGAGTGGCTGAGGGCATAGGTTCCCGCGGCAGTGCGGCTAAATAGGTCTGTTTTGCCATCGCCCCAATCAACGCTGACAGCATACGGTGCTTGGCCCCCATTGATCGTAAAATTCCAATTGAGGGGCTCCCCTGCCTTGGCCGCTTGGTATGTCTGGTCGGCTGTTATGTAAAAACTGACGCCATTTGTCCCTAGGGCCTTAGCGGCAGCTGCCAATCGTACCGTAACGGGCACGGAGTCAGGGCTGGCAATATTGTTACTATTATATGCCCGCGCAATCAGTGAATTTGTGCCGTGCAACAGATCTATTTTCATTTGGTAAACGCCGCCGCTACACAATGCCGCACCAGCCATAACGTCATTACGGGAGACTTCGACAAGGCTAGTGCCTGGGCAGCTGCCCGAGATATTTACAGGGTCAGCCGACTTAAAAGTTTGGCCATTTTGCACACTGCCAATAGAAGGTGCATTTTTGTAAGCCGGTGCCGGCACGACTGCAAACGCCTGGTAACTACCAGCATCATCGGCTGCTACTGTCCGTTCGGTCAGCATTACGCAGCTACTTGCCAGAAGCATGATAAGCAGCAAGCTTACGTATGAGGTGTGCCGGTGTGGTTGAAGCTTGCCGGTGTGTTTGTTTGCCAGTATTTTTGTGCCGCTCGAACGGCGCTTTTGAAGCATAGACATATAATACCATTGTCGGCAAAGCTTGTTTACAAATAGGCTTAAGGTTATTATTGCAAGAGCATGGACGACAACCCCAACAGTTCGATTGAGACACTTGAGTCAGTCGACGGTTTTTTATTACCGACAGACCGAGATTCCCCTCCTCCGCCCACAAAAAAACTTCGGCGTAAATTAATTTGGCTGGGTATCGGTATTGGCATAGCTGTTATTGGCTCACTTATTGCCGTCATCCCGGCGCTTAAGTCGTCCAAGAAAACACCCACTAACATTGTTATTAATACCCAGACTTTGAGTGCCGGTACGCTGCAAAAAATCGAAAAGCAAAATGCCGGTAGCAGCACAAATGAGCAGCTCACTATTTCGGCTTCAACGCTGTTTCAGAATAATGTAGACGTGCAAGGTGAAACAAGCCTGGCCAAAAATGTACAGCTGGGTGGCAACCTAAGCGTTGCCGGCAACACCACCATTGATGGTAATCTGTCGGTATCCGGACTCCTGACAGCCACAAGCCTCGGCGTTGGTTCTATTAACGCCAAGACGATCAAGCTGAGTGGTGATTTAAGCATTGGCGGGCATATTCTGCCAACTGGCAGCCGCCCAACCATTGCCGCAAGCGTCGCTAGTGCTGGCGGCACGGTGAATATTGATGGGACAGACACATCGGGAACAATTACTATTTCTAGTGGTGACGGCACGCAACATGCTGGTGAGATGGCTATCATAACCTACAGCACGGCCTTTGCGACCAACTCTCGCGTACAACTAACACCGGTCAATGCAGCAAGCGCAGCGTTAAATTACTATGTCAGTCAAAGTACTAAGTTCTTCACTGTCCAAACCGGCACTACTCCCGCAGCTGGCGAAACGTACATATTCAATTACTTTATTACGCAGTAGTATTGCTACAGTACGCGTAATAGCAAAAACGATGTCATTAGGGCAAACAGCAGGATGCCCCCGGCGACTGCCAACGATCGAAGCTCAATCCTTACAATCTGGCTTTTAGCCAGTGGTTGGCGCGCAATGGACAGGAATGAGTTCTTAATTGCGCTAGTAACGATCACGATCGCCGCTATTAGGCCAATCAAGAATAGTACAAAACTAAGGATGAGGGCTTGGGTCGATACATGCTTATTAGCCAGCTTGTTTGCTAGGTCCTGCAGCCAAGCTGGTGCTACTGTCTTAACTACAGTGTCAGGGCTCGTGTAGTAAGTCACCTTAATTGATACCGGGATAGTACTGACATACAGCGATGTTTTGGCGCCGCTGGTAGTAGTAACCTCGGTTTTTACAGCACCGCTACTTTTGGACGAGAAGCCTGTTTGGGCTACTCCCACAATCCAGCCGTTAGTTGTTGCTTTGGTGCCAATACCCGCAACGGCCGAAACGGTGATGCGGTCACCGGCTTTGATGTCGCCGTCGAGCGTACTAACGAGCGTGTTAGCCACGCCGTCGGTCTGCACATTCACTTTCCCGGACTGCCCACCAAAGGCGGAGTCGACTGGTGCAATAACACCAACCAGCGATGAGGCAGTGTTAGTAGTGGCTGGCGCAACAACGTCGGAGTT
Organism: Candidatus Saccharimonadota bacterium; assembly: GCA_028286345.1. GTDB lineage: Bacteria > Patescibacteriota > Saccharimonadia > Saccharimonadales > UBA4665 > JAQBRT01. The sequence goes on along the minus strand of JAQBRT010000002.1, from coordinate 27,588 downwards.
TGACGCCAGGCTCATAAGCATGCCCTTAGTTGGCGCTGGGCCGTTCACCAGGAAACTTTGTCCGGTTGATGCTGCTGCCCGCAACGGGGCCACGACAGTTGCTAGCAAGACAAGCCCTACTATAACCAAAGCCCCTGCCCTGATTGAGCGTTGGCGGGATATGTGCAGTAGCTTCATATATGTCAGATTATAGCAGGCTGCTGCGGTTTACTAGGCCAACAAAAAATCGGACTGCCGAAACAGCCCGATTTTATTTTTAGCTACGACTATTCTTATGAACAGCCGGTGGTTGAGCCACAAGACGTGCAGACGTAGCAGGAGCCGGCACGCTGGGTCTGGTTACCACAGTTGTAACACAGTGGCGCAGTTGAATCAGCAACAACTGCTTCAGCTACAGCTGGGGCTTCAGCGACTGGAGCTTCAGCGACAGCAACTGGCTCAGGGGCCGATACTGGCTGGCTGGCTGGCTGGTCGAGCAGCGTGGTCTGCATTTCTGGCATGTCGTCCAGGGATGCCAGGCCGAGTTCCAGGCGGTCGTCAAAACTGAGGTAGTCGAGCGCCAGGCGGCGGACGATGTAATCAGTGATTGAGCCGGCTGTGCGGATGTCTGGGTCATCGGTGATGCCTGATGGTGCAAAGCTAGTGCCACGCAGTGTCTTGACGTAGCTCTTTAGGGGCACGCCGTACTGCAAGCCGTGGCTGACGCTAATAGCGAATGAGTCCATGAGGCCAGAAAGGGTGCTTCCCTGCTTGGAGACGCTAATGAATAGTTCGCCAGGGTTACCGTCTTCGTACTCACCAACCGTGAAGTAGCCTTCGAGGTCAGCAATCTGGAACTTGTAAGTCTTAGAGTTGCGGATACGTGGCAGTTTGCGGCGGGCTGGACCCTTGAAAACGATCTTTTCAGTGACGACTTCCTTGACGGCTGGAGCCTTGTCTTCGGAGCCTTCTTTCTTGCCCATGCTGAGCGGCTGGCCGACCTTACAGTTGTCGCGGTAGACAGCTACGGCCTTGAGGCCCATCTTCCATGAGTCGATGTGAATCTGCTCAATGTCTTCGACGGTTGCCGATTCTGGCATGTTAACGGTCTTGCTGATCGCGCCAGAGATGAACGGCTGAACAGCAGCCATCATTTTAACGTGGCCAAGGTAGTGGATCGAGTTGTCGCCCATTGAACAAGCAAAGACTGGCAAGTGCTCTGCCTTGAGGGCTGGAGCGCCAATGATGGTCTTCTCTACGTCGATGTAGGCTACGATAGTGTCAATCTGGGCCTTGGTGTAACCGAGGCACTTCAGGGCGCGGGGCACGGTCTGGTTAACGATGTGCATAGTGCCACCGCCAACCAGTTTCTTAACTTTAACCAGGCCGAGGTCTGGTTCGATACCGGTGGTGTCACAGTCCATCATTAGGCCAATGGTGCCGGTTGGGGCAAGCACACTGGCTTGTGAGTTACGGACGCCGTAAAGCTCACCGAGTTCAACGGCTTCGTCCCAGGCGGTTGTGGCCGCGTTTAGCAGTTCTTCGGCGACGAATGAGGCGTCGATATTGGAAACTTCAGCGCGGTGCATGCGCAGGACTTTAAGCATGCCTTCGCGGTCTTTGGCAAAGCCGGCAAATGGGCCAACGCGCTTAGCGATCTTGGCGCTGGTAGCGTAGCTCTGGCCAGTCAGCAGTGCTGTGATGGCTGCGGCTTGGGCACGGCCTTCGTCGCTGTCGTATGGCAGGCCCTGGGCCATCAGCATGGCACCAAGGTTGGCGTAGCCAATACCGAGTTCACGGTAGGCTTTGGCGTTCTTGGTGATGCGCTCAGTTGGGTATTCGCTGTAACCAACCAGGATTTCCTGGGCCGTAAAGATCAGCTCTACGGTGTGGATGAATGACTTAATGTCGAATGAGCCATCTTCATTGAGGTACTTGAGCAAGTTGAGGGATGCCAAGTTACAGGCGGAGTTGTCGAGGTGCATGTATTCGGAACAAGGGTTGGAACCGTTGATGCGGCCGGCGTTTGGCGTGGTGTGCCATTTATTAATCGTGGTGTCGAACTGCATACCAGGGTCGGCACATTCCCAGGCGGCTTCGGCAAACTGGCGGTACAGTTTCCGGGCCTTAACGGTGGCAACTGTCTTGCCAGAAGTAACAGCCTTGAGGTTCCAGTCAGTGTCGTCCTGGACGGCCTGCATGAAGTCGTCGGTGACGCGGACGGAGATGTTGGCATTCTGGTATTGGACGCTAAAGCTGTCCTTACCATCTAGGCTCATGTCCCAGCCGAGAGCTTGCAGGTCACGGGCTTTGCGTTCTTCAATGGCTTTGCTCCAAATGAACTCTTCAACGTCAGGGTGGTCGGCATTGAGGATAACCATCTTGGCAGCGCGGCGGGTTTTACCACCACTCTTAATGGCACCGGCGCTGGCGTCGGCTCCACGCATAAAGCTGAGGGGGCCGCTGGCAGTACCAGCAGATTTGCCCAATTGCTCCTTCGATGAGCGGATAGGACTGATGTTAATACCGGAACCGGAACCGCCCTTGAAGATCATGCCTTCTTCGACGTACCAGTTCAAAATTGCTGGCATTGTGTCTTCGATACCAAGAATGAAACAAGCACTTGCCTGCTGGGCACGGCCCTTGGCGCCAATGTTAAACCAGACTGGTGAGTTAAAGGCTGCGCGCTGCGTTGCCAGGATGTACTTGAGTTCTTCACGGAAGTCTTCGGCTTCGGTTTCGTCAAAGTAGCCTTCCTGAACACCTTGGCGGGCAACAGTGTCGACCACGCGGTCAATCAGGTGCTTAAGTGAGCTTTCGCGGTCGGGGTCGCCCGGCGTTCCGCTAAAGTACTTCTGTGCCACGATGTTAATTGCGTTTAGTGACCAGCCCTCTGGAAATTCAACACCAAACTGCTCAAAAACATTTACGCCAGTTCCCGGGTTCGTCAAAATTGAATCGCGCTTAACCCACTTTAGTTCGTCATAGGCTTTACTGCCTTTTGGTGTGAATAGGCGTGTCATGCCTAAGCTTGTAGTTTGTCCCATAATAATTACCCTCTTTTTTCTGCCGCGGTGCTCTCAGGGCCGCGTGCCTTTGTTAAACTTTTATTTCCTCTGTTGATATGTGCTTGCCTTGCTTGACCAAAGATAACTCTTTTTCAAAACTGGCGATGTCGGTGAACCGACGATAGACGCTAGCGAAGCGCACATAGGCAACTTCGTTGAGCGGTGCGAGTTGGTCCATGACCAATTCGCCAATGCGGCTCGAGCGCACTTCCTGCTCGCCACATGCGTAGAGTTCTTGTTCGATGGCATCGACAACTTTTTCAAGCTCGATGCTGGTCACCGGGGTTTTCTCGCAGGCCCGGAACAATCCGGCCAACAACTTGGAACGGTTGAACAGCTCACGCGTTTTGTCGTTTTTTATGACGATTAACTGCGGTCGTTCAAGGCGTTCGTAGGTCGTAAAGCGATACCCACACCCTACACACATGCGGCGGCGCCGAATTGCTTGTCCTTCTGCCACATCACGCGATTCTATGACTTTAACGTCATCGCACTGACATTGGGTGCATTTCATGCATACCTCCTACCTCCATTTTTTCGAGAGACAGCGAATCAGGACATACCGCATTTTTAACGCGAAGTATGCCCCACACCCACTATCTTTCTACTTTTTTGGAGATGTTTATGTTTAATGTACGGGTGCTTGCCTGTGATTTACCCTCCACATATAGCGCCTGATACATTCAATATAACTCTAGCTGTAGCGTTTTGCAATGGTACTTCCATTGTATTATTTAGTACGTATCACCCCTGTTATTTTACAGCCTTTTAGGGGTCGTTTTTGGGGATGTGATAAAAACACCAGCATTTTCCATTTTGGGAGGGCACCGTCAAGGACTACTTCTTTATGAGGGGAAACGGCAAATCCCTTATGTAATATATGTATATCATATAAGGGATTTGCTCATTTTGTATGTAAAAAGAGCCCCTTGTGGGGCCCTTCCTGCTTGACCAAAAAGGCTATTCTTCGTCTTTTTTGTCGCTAGCGGCTGGGTTGTCCCGGTTGCGCTTAGCTAGGCGGCGCAGGAATGATGGCTTCTCAAGGTCATCTTCCATGGCGCTGCTGATAACTGGATCTGTGTCGTCAGACGACTTGCCGTCGTCTTTGTCTTCCTTGTCTTCTTCGTCGTGGTCGTGGAGCGCCCAGATGTTTGGCATTGGCGTGTCGGTGGTGAAGTCAGCGTGGTCTTCTTCTTTGTTCTCATCCAGGGTCATGTCAATTTCGCCTAGGGTCTTCTCGTCTTGGGCGGTTGAAACTGGTGTGGTGGCGGTGAACGGTGACGGTGCAGCTGCTGGGGCATCGGCGGCACGGGTACTGGCATAGTAGCTGGCATCGAAGCCGGTGGCTACAACCGTAATGATGATCTCGCCTTCAAGCTGCGGGTTGATGGTGGCACCAAAGATAATATTGGCTTCTGGGTCGGCGGCGGTGGTAATGGTTTCGGCGGCGGCGTTGATTTCGTGCATGGCCAGGTCGTTGCCACCGATGACGTTAAACAGGATGCCGCGGGCACCGTCGATTGAAACTTCCAAAAGTGGTGATTCGATGGCTTGCTTGGCGGCCTCTACGGCGCGGTCGTCGCCAGCGGCGCGGCCAATACCCATCAGGGCTGATCCGGCGTTGCTCATAACGGCTTTAACGTCGGCAAAGTCTAGGTTAATCAGGCCATGGACGGTGATCAAGTCAGAGATACCCTGGACGCCTTGACGTAAGACGTCATCGGCAACTTTAAAGGCTTCCATTAAAGGGGTGTCGCGGTCGATAGTTTGTAGCAAGCGGTCGTTAGGGATAATGATCAATGTATCGACGGCTGAACGCAGTTTGTCGATGGCAATGTCGGCGTTCTTGCGGCGCTTTTCGCCTTCAAATGCGAATGGCTTGGTAGCAAAGCCCACGACTAGAATGTCTAGCTCTTTGGCGAGGCTGGCAACTACATGGCCGGCGCCACTACCTGTGCCGCCGCCTGCCCCGATGGTAATAAAGACCATGTCGGCACCTTCGATTGCTGCACGGATTTCGTTGGATGATTCTTCTGCGGCCAGCTCACCAACGTCTGGGTCGGCACCGGCACCAAGGCCACGGGTGGCGTCTTTGCCAATGTGGATCTTTTTGTTGGCTTTGCTGTGGTGCAAAGCTTGGGCATCTGTATTGATGGCGATGAACTCTACGCCATCTACGCCGGCATCAACCATGCGGTTAATGGCAGCGCCACCAGCACCGCCCACACCAATAACTTTAATCTGTGCGAATGTTTCGATAGCTGGTTCGACGACTTGTGGCATAGGTCCCTCTTATATACTTATGTCCACACTATACCGTACGTACCCCGTAAAGTGCAACAAATTTATACGGCAGTTTTAGCCGAAATTAAGCTGAGTGCTCAAGTTTTAGGCAGCATCATTTTTGTATACAAAAGCCCGCATTGCAGCGGGCGGGTACGTGCAGATTTGTGTTCGTCGTTAGCGCTTCAGCTTACCGAATAGTCCATCTAGTAAGGCCCGGGCACTTTGGCTATTCTTAGTACCAAACCCGGCTGGCAGTGCTGGGAGCAGCAGCATGTCGAGCAGCATCAAGCCAACGACAGTTGTAAAGGCTTTGTCTTCCACTGTATCGACCAGGCCGCCAATATTTTCGAGCTTGCCAATGCGGGCTGGCAGTTGCAAATGCTCACGGGCAAACTCGTCTATGCCCGGAATGTTGGCTGTGCCGCCAGTTAGAACTACCCCGCCCGGCAGCTTGCGCGAGCGTTTGATCTTTTGGAACTCTTTGTCGACGTATTCTAAAAGCTCTTCGACCCGGGCTTCGATGATCATAGTGATTTCTTCAAAGGTAAAGTTGTAGGCTTTGTCGCCGACTTTGACCATAGCATTCATCTTCTTGGGGGTTTTGTGGAGGTCGGCGTAGTGCAATTTAACCTGTTCGGCCACGTCTAGGTCGGTTTTGAGGCCAATCGCCAAGTCGTTGGTGATGTGCTGGCCGCCAAGTGGCAGTACGGCCACGTGCTGCACCTCACCATCTTCAAAAACAATGATGTTGGTGGTGCCGGCACCGATGTCGACCAGGGCCACGCCGGCTTCTTTTTGCTGGCGCGTCAGCACTGCTTCAGCGGCAGCCAGGCTAGCAACGGTGTGGTGAGAAGGCATAATTTCGGCTTTTTCTAGCGCCATGTCGAGGTTACGCAGGTTTGGCGAGCTGGCTGTAACAATATGGGCGTCAACTTCTAAGCGAACACCTTGCATGCCAACCGGGTCTTTAATGTTGCGCTGGCCGTCCAGGCTGTAGTTTTTGGCAAAGAACTGAACGATCTCGCGGTTAGGCGGCAGATTAACAATGGTAGCGGCTTCTTCGACACGCAGGCGGTCTTCGGCTGATATCTCCCTGTTGGCAGCGCTGATGGCAATGACGCCCTCGCTGTTAATACCAGTTACGTGGCCGCCATTAACGTTAACTGTTGCCCGTTTAATCGACTTGCCGGATATGCGCTCGGCCTCTGTTACTGCCCGAACAATTGCATCTGCAACGTCATCAACATGCACCACAGTGCCACGGCGCATGCCCTGGTTTGGCGCTGTGCCATGGCCAATAATCGACGGCATGGCTCCGCCGTTCGGATCGTACATGCCGACAACACACCGTACGGCAGAAGTGCCGACGTCTAGACCAACGAAATATTCTTGGTTCATCTGGTCATCAGTATAGCGCTATTGCTTCGCTCATGGCAAGCAAGGTGTTACGATACAAATAGATTTTCCCTCTTCGGGAGGTTGAGAATCGCCCTTTGACAATGGAATAAGCTTTCCAGCCGTGCTCGCAGCGCATACCGTGCTTTGCGAGCGCGACTGGAACCACCAGTAGTTAGCAGAAGGTTTAGACATGACCACAACTGTTCTACAGCCCGATCCCGGAGAGGACAACAATCCTGTTCCGCCGATCGTGCTGATGTTCGATTGCCATGAGGGGACTCAGAGCTATCTGAGCTCCAACAACGAAGTGCTGGCCAGCCTGTTTGGCACAAGCCCGGTTCGGTGCAGTATCGACCTGTCCAAGGACGCCGACAACTTTCAGTGGCTGCTCGAGCCTGACAACCCCGAGTACCGCTACCAGCTCCTGTTCAGGTTCGAAGACTGGTCGTTCAAGCGGCTCGAGCGCTGGTATGGCACTTCGGAGTACTACCGCTACGCCGAGCGTGATCTCATGTCAGCAATCAACAAGAAAAGCGGTCTAGCAATCGAAGGTGAATCGCCTCGTACGCGCATCGGTCAGGTCTCATGGGACAACATCCTGATGCAAGTACGGGTCGTACTGATGGCAGAAGAGCTCGCTAAGAGCGCTCCGTTCAAGTCCATCATGATGCAATGGCTGCCCTTTGCGCACTACTACCAGGCACCCGCGCAAAGACTGCCCCGCCGCGTCTGGCAAGACACCACCCCAGGCGACGGCCTGCTTTGCATCACCTGTGGCACCAAAATGCGGCCCGCCGGACTGGAAGCCTACGTCTGTGAGGGCTGTGGCTCGACAAGCATGAGCCAGGAAGCTGGTTCGTAACTGGGCTCGCGGCGGCGGGGATCATGGCCACAAGCCACCCCGCCGCACGCGGCCACGCTTATTCCATTGTCATACTTCTTATCACTTTTGCTTACATAAAAACAGCAAATACCTTATACGATATACATATATCATCTATGGGATTTGCTATTTTTAAGTCAGTGAAAACTAGAGTTCAGTGAGGACTTCGGCGCCATCAGCGGTGATGAGGACGGTGTTTTCGAAGTGGGCGGCCCACGAGCCGTCTTGGGTCAAAATAGTCCAGCCGTCGTCGGCAACGTAGACGCGGTCGGTGCCGAGAGTGGCCATTGGTTCGATGGCAATCGTCATGCCGGCGTCGAGCCATGGACCGGTGTTAGCGCGGCCGTAGTTGGGGATGTTGGGATCTTCGTGGAGTTCGTGGCCAACGCCGTGGCCGACTAGGTCGCGGACGATGCCGTATTTAAATTTATCTAGAACGGCTTGAACTGAAGAGCCAATATCACCGGTGCGGACGCGGTCATGGACAGCCATGATGCCGGCTTCCATGGATTGGCGGGTGCGCTCAACCAGCTCGGCGTGGCGTTTTTGCTTGGGCTTGCCGGCGACGACGCTGCGGGCGGCGTCGGTGACCATGCCCTGCCACACCACGCCGTAATCCATGCTGACAATGTCGCCCTCTTGGATAATGCGCTCTGGCGATGGGATGCCGTGGACGACTTCGTCATTAACAGAGACGCATAGTGTGGCTGGAAAGCCTTGGTAGCCCAAAAAGGCCGGCTTGCCGCCAAGTTTTTCTAGTTCGGTAACGGCAATCGCGTCCAGGTCGGCCGTGCTCATGCCGGGTTTAACACTCTGGACAAGCACGTTTAACACCATGGCCGTCTGACGGCCGCTTTCGCGCATGGCGGCAATTTCGGCTTTGGTTTTGATGCGGGTCTGCATAAAGTTACTTGTTTAAGAGGTCCATGATGGCATCGTGGACGGTGATTGGGTCTTGGTCGGCGTCAATTTCGTAAACGGGGGCACCGTTTTGGTGGAGGTAATCAACGATTGGCATGGTCATGGTTTCAAATTCTTGGAAGCGGCGTTCGATGGCTTCTTCGGTATCGTCCTGGCGGCCACGGGCCAGTAGGCGCTTCTTAACTACCTCACGGGTAGCGGTCAGGTTAAAGATAGCTGTCAGGTTGAGGCGGCCAGCTTTAACTTCGTTAAGCAGCCAGTCAGCCTGGACTTTGGTGCGGGGGAAGCCGTCTAGCAAGAACTCTTCATTGAGGTCGATGAGCTTGAGGGTCTTGTCGACCAGCTCGATAACTTCTTCGTCGCTGAGGAGCTTGCCCGAGAGCATCTCGGCCCGGCGTTCGCCGGTGACCAGAACGCGGAATAGTTCGCCAGTGGAGACCCAGGCGTAGCCGTGTTCATCGGCAAACAGGCGGCCCTGCATGCTCTTTCCTGCTCCGGCAACACCCATTAGAATAATCATGCACTCAACCTTTCTTTGGCAAGCTTAGCAATTACGGAACCATCGGCGGTAGCGCCGGCTTTGGCTTTAACAAACCCAATAACTTTGCCCATGTCGCTTGGTGCGCTAGCACCGGTGGCAGCAATGGCTTCATCTACTAATTTGGCAATATCGTCTTGTGATAATTGGGCCGGTAGGAAAGTTTCGATCAGGGACTTCTCTGTTAACTCGGCATCTGCTTTGGCTTGGTTGCCGCCTTGGGCAAACAAATCGGCGCTTTCTTGGCGCTTTTTGGCTTCCTTGCTGAAGATCTGGATGACTTGGTCATCGGCCATCTCGCTGTCGCGGCTGCCGTCGGCGACTTTAGCATTTAACAGTGCGGCTTTAAGGCCACGAAGGGTCGTGACCTTTGTGCTATCACCTGCCAACATAGCAGTCTTGATATCATCGGTCAGTCGCTGCTCGAGTGACTGAGCCACAGTTTAGCGCTGTCCCAGCTTCATTTTCTTGAGCTTGATAGCCTTGCGTTCAGTGCGGATAATTGCCTTGTTGCGGCGTTCACGCTTGCTGATTGGCTTCTCAAAATACTGGCCGGACTTAACAACGGCAACAGCGCCAGATTGCTGAACCTTGCGGTTAAAGCGGCGTAGTAGGTTTTCTAGTGATTCTTTAGAATCTTTGCGGGTTACTTGTATCATCAGGAGTAGATTGTAGCGTACAGAGGTGACTTTTGCAAGCCTTTTTACCCTGTTACGCGCTTTTGGGTAGTAGTTCTCTGCGATTTTAAGACGATGCTCTGGAGTTCTTTAAAGATCGGGAACTGCTTGTTAGTGGAGTACACCTTGGTGTTGCCCTGGCGTTCGCTAATCAGGAAGCCGACTTTTTCTAGGCGCTTAAGCTCGCGCTGGATGTTGCCTGCGTCCTCTTTGATGAGTTTGGCGAGGCCACGGACGTGAGTTTTAAAGTCCGGATATTTGGCATAGATAACAATGATCTTGCGGCGCACACGGGATGTGATAAAAATGTCTAACATACCTTTTCCAGAAACCTCTTATTGTTATACGAACAACGTTAATCGTAGTATAGCTAGCTACGATTTTTTTCGCAATAGGTTTTCTTAACTTTGTATTAACTTTTGTGACGAATTGCCCGCAGAGGCCTATACTACGGGTATGTTTTATTACTTTGTATGGGTGCGATCGAGCCGCTACCACGGGAGTGAGCCCTTAACCTACAGTTCAGCCGAACGGGTTTCTGTTGGCACCATCGTGGAGGTGCCTTTACAAAAAGATATTGTCCTCGGTGTAGTGACGGGTACAACTACCGCGCCACGCTTTGCGACCAAACCCATCGCCCGTATTTACGAGTTGCCACCAATTCCGGCGCCGCTTATTAAGACCGCCCAGTGGCTGCAATTGTTCTACCCGGCGCCGCTCGGGATCATCACCCAGCAGCTCATTCCGGCTAAGCTTACTGACAAACACGTAGCCACCGCGGTTGCCGGCAAACTACCGGCACCAGATTTATCCAAATTGCCACCTTTAACGGCCGAACAAACCGCTGCCCTGCAAGTTATGACTACCCGTGACACATACATATTGCACGGCACCACCGGCAGCGGCAAAACCCGTATCTACATCGAAATGGCCGCCCTAGCTGTTGCCGCCGGCAAGTCAGCCATCATCCTAACGCCAGAAATTAGCCTAACGTCGCAGCTGGCCACTAACTTTAAAGCCGTATTTGGCGACCGCGTCGTAGTTTTGCACTCCCAGCAAGCCCCGGCCGAGCGCCAAAAAGCCTGGCTTAAATGCCTCACCTCAAAGGAGCCGCTGGTGGTCATTGGCCCCCGTTCTGCCCTGTTTTGTCCGGTTACCAAGCTCGGCCTGGTCGTTATTGATGAATCGCATGAGACTGCCTACAAACAAGAACAAGCGCCGCAGTACCAAACTGGCCGCGTGGCCTCGTACTTAACCCAGCAAAGCATTGCCACACTGGTACTTGGCTCAGCTACACCATCTGTTAGCGACTACTATTTGGCAGAGCAAAAAGGCCGGCCGATCATTAAGCTTCAGCAATTAGCCCAAGCCGGAGTCCACCCCGCCTCAGAGGTGGTAATTGTTGACCGCAAAGAGCACGGCCTGTTTGGCCGCTCACCATTCATGAGCCAGCCTTTACTGGATGCCATCAGTGGCGCCCTTGGGCGCGGCGAACAATCGCTGTTGTATTTGAACCGCCGCGGGACCGCCCGCCTTATTATGTGCGAGAACTGTGGCTGGCAGGCCACCTGCCCTCACTGCGATGTACCCCTGACCTATCATGGCGACAGCCACCAGTTGCGCTGCCACAGCTGCAACTACCACGCCTCCGCACCCACTAGCTGCCCAGAATGCGGCCACACCAACATTATGTTTAAAACTGCTGGCACCAAAGCGATTGTCGAAGAAGTTGAGCGGCTATTTCCAAACGCCCGCGTTGCCCGTTTTGACACCGATAACACCCGTGAAGAACGCTTTGAGCAACACTACGACGCCATCCGTGCTGGTGAGGTCGACATCCTTGTTGGTACCCAACTACTAGCCAAAGGCCTCGACCTACCGAAGTTAAGCGTCCTTGGCGTCCTACTGGCAGACACAAGCCTGTACTTGCCAGATTTTTCATCCCAAGAGCGGACCTTCCAGCTTTTATCTCAGGTTGTGGGCCGCATCGGCCGCGGCCATGTGGCCGGCCGGGCCATCATCCAGACATATCACCCTGACCATCCGGTATTAAAGTACGTACTAGATAATGACTACGCTTCGTTCTTGGCGGCCGAGCTGGCTGCCCGCGAGCAATTCTTGTTCCCGCCCTACGTTTACCTGCTTAAAGTCAGTGTCCGTCGCGCCTCAGTTCGCGCCGCCGAGCAAGCCGCCGAAAAACTGCGGGCCGACATAGAAGCATCCGGCGCCAAAGTCCGCGTCGAGGGTCCCGCCCCCTGTTTTTACGAGCGCTTCCAAAACAAATACCAGTGGCAGTTAGTCATCAAAGCCGTCGACCGCTCCCAGCTCTTAGATGTTATAAAGCAGCTACCCGGCAATTGCAGCTACGACATAGACCCGCTCGATTTACTGTAGGGTTTTGACGTATTAGGCGCCGATAAGGGCTTCGTTTTCGATAGGCGGTAACATGCCGACGGCACGAAGTATATCTTCCATGACGACAAGCTCGGAGAATTGCTGCACGAAATTTTCTGGCTTAACCTCGCCATTCCAAGGCGATTCAAATATGAGTTCGTCGCCATATCTTGAGCCGTTGATATGAATACTAGCTTCAGCGAAATGGTAGTCGCCACCATCTGAGTACTCCCCTCTCGTAACTGCAACTGAGGCGGACGCGGTGGTTGGCACAATACCCTCTGTTGTTAGGTGGGTTGCATGTATACGCTTCTCAATTTTGTCTTTTTTACGTGTAACGATGATACCAGGCCGATCTTCTTCGGCCATTACGATATCGCAGACTGTCTTGAGGCGCTGGACATACTCGGCCGCGTCGGCACCGCCAATAACTCGCTCAGTGACCCGCCTTTTGCGTTCAGCCTGTGCTACTGCCAAGGCTTTATTTTCAGCTTCGCTCAGTTCCACATGTTCTTTTAATGTTTCAAATATCTGCATAACTTCCCCTTACTGCTTAAAGCGTACGCCCGTGAGCAAAACCATGCAAGCACAGGCGGTTTGATCTGTTATAATGGGCAAAAGTCATGACAAAAGACGACATCATTGCCCTGCCCAACCCGCACCTGCGCCAAAAATCGCAGCGTGTTGGCATTGTGAGCGATGAAATTAAGCAGATTGTCCAGGAAATGGAAGCTGCCACCATCAGTTGGGACATGAGCCGGCCGCACGAAGTTGGCGTGGCTTTAGCGGCCGTCCAGATTGACCGGCTTTATAAGATTGTAGTAGTCCGCAACAACTACGACGACAAAGATGACCACACATTTACCACCTTTATTAACCCAGAAATCACTAAAACCGACGGCAAACTAATTGAAGACTACGAAGGCTGCCTAAGCGTCAAAGACGTTTACGGCAAGGTAAAGCGCTACGAAAAAGTTAAGGTCAAAGCCCTCGACCTGAATGGCCAAGAGTTCCGCGTCAGCGCCGAAGGCTTCTTAGCACGCATCTTCCAGCACGAAATCGACCACACCAACGGCATCGTCTTTATAGACCACATCAAAGACGACCCGGAAGCGTTCTACAAACTTGACGATGATGGCAAATTGGTCAGCCTCGACTACGACAAGGACGTCCATGAAAACAGTATTCTTTGGTAGCGGCCCGGTTGCTGCAAAATCGCTCGAACTATTAAGCAAACATTGTGATATTGAGGCCGTGATTACCAAGCCGCGACCGGCCCATCACAAAGGCTCAGTGCCGGTTTTAGAAACCTGCATTAGCCTTGGTTTTGAGCACGTTTTTACGGTCAGTAATAAGGCCGAGCTGAGCGCCCTATTTAATGAACACAAATTTGAAAGCCGCCTAGGCATTGTCATAGATTTTGGCATTATTATTGCGCAAGATGTCATCGATTCGTTTGAGCTGGGCATTGTAAACAGCCATTTCTCCCTGTTACCGGAATGGCGCGGCGCCGACCCAATTACGTTCTCAATCCTCTCCGGCCAAACCCGTACTGGCATCAGCCTAATGCTGATCAACGACAAAATGGACGAGGGCGACTTGCTGGCCCAGGCCGATTACGACTTACCAGCCGGCATTACCACGCCCGAACTGACGGACGATTTAATCGACCTAAGCGACCAAGCATTGCAGACAATTTTGCCATTATATGAACGCGATGAAACCAAGCCAGCGCCGCAACTCGATGTATCAATTGCCGACAGCAAAACACCCACTTATTCACGCAAACTTAGCAAAGATGACAGCGTTTTGGACTTCACAAAAACTGCCGCCGAGCTTGAACGTGAAGTCCGGGCATTTATCGAATGGCCGCGCAGCCGCGCCAAAATTGGCACCGCGGACGTAGTCATTACTAAAGCACATGTAGCCGACCTAAACGGCACTCCCGGCACCCTGCTGATAGACGGTAAACAGCTTGGCATCCGCGCCGCCGAGGGCACGCTGATGATCGACCGCCTCATCCCGGCCGGTAAAAAAGAGATGGACGCTGCCAGCTTCCTCGCAGGTCATAAACTCGGCTAAACCCGCGCTTTCACCCTAGTTTCGCCCTCTGTGTATATACACTGTATATACAGCGCGGGGGTGGGCGTTAAAAACTAAGCGGCGGGAGTGAAGCCAGCGGGCGGTTGCTGGTCTGGATACTGCTGCGGGGCTGCTGGTGCGGTGGGCGCAACAGCGGGCGAAGGCGCTGGAGCTGGTGCCGCAACCTGGGCTTGCTGGCTAGCGGCTAAGATCTGTGGTGCGGATTGGCCAACTTCGGCTTTGAGCTTATCAAACTCTTCTTGGACTATGTCTTTGTAGTTTGGGAAGTTGGTTTCTAGCCACTTAAAAGCACCGGCGTCGTCTTTGGCTTCGAAGTACTGTTCAAATTCGTCGAGTTGCTGGTTGCTCATTTGGTCGGCGAGGCGCATACCAACGCGCATTTCGAGTGTTTCATAGATGTGCTTCAGCAAACTGTTTTTTTCAGCGTCTGGCAGGGCTGCAAGGCCCAGATCTTGTAATAAGTTGTTATCGATTTTCAACATATATTCGTATTATACCATCTAGCGGCTATCATCTACGCCGTTAGCAAGTGTGGGTGACGTATCTTTAGAGTAGTTGTGCGACGAATGGGTGTAGATCATTGCTACCGGCGTTCCGACCAATGTTGCAATAAGTATGCTGCTGACTGTTCGCATGACGGGCTTTTTTCTGAGTTCGGCAGTAATGCTGGTCGATAGTTGGACTGCCAGCTGTGGCACTGGCCGTTCTTGGGTCATAACCATGCCCTCGCCTTTAATCCAGGCAGTCGCTGGTTGGCGCGGTACAAATACATTGGCGGGAAGTATGGTGTCGCCAATGACGGCAGCCATTATTTCGCGGACCAGTGCGGCTTCAAGCTTGCGGCCTTCTTGGCCACCGTCGCGCATCCGGCCAATTAGCACCGATTCGCTCTTGGTTGGCAGCGGAAGGTCGGGCGAGGCGTTATCGCTCCAGTAGCTATAAAAATGCGCAAAGCGGGCTTCGTCGCTGATTGGCTGACGGATGATGTCTACTGCGGTGGCATAGTCTTCAAGGGTTTCAGGCACGGCGTTTGGGGGTAAGACCATTTGGGCCTCAAACTGTAAGGCTTCGGGTTCGGTGTGAGGTTGTTCTTTAAAGATACCCATAATTTTAAAGGGAGCGGGTAACCGCCTGACGGGTGAATAGTTCGATACGGTCGCCTTCGACAAGGTCGATGCGCTTGGTGGTGTTAAAGCTCATGCCGCACATTTCGCCTTCAAAAACTTCTTTAGCTTCGGCTGGGCCCCGCTTAAGACCAGTAACTTCGACTTCGCCAAGGTTCTCGTCGCCACGGGTGACGCGTGCCAGGGCTGGTGCCACAAGCTTGCCCTTGGTGACTTCTCCACCACAAATGACCTCTGTTTTAGTGGTCTTAAAGATGCCTTTTACGACGAGGCGGCCAAGCTCGGTTTCGATGATTTCTGGCTTGAGGAGCTTACTGAGTTCTTCTTTGACGTCGTCGATCAGCTCGTAAATAACGCGGTACATGCGGACATGTATTTTGTCGCGTGATGCTTGCTGCTTAGAGCTGGTTGGTAGGTCAACGTTAAAGCCATAAACTATGGCTTTGGAAGTGTGCGCCAAGTGCAGGTCATTTTCGCCAATTGGGCCAACGCCTGAGCCGACGATACGTACGCTTACTTCATCTGTGTCCATGGCTTTGAGGCTATCAATAACAGAGGTCAGCGAACCTTGGACATCGGCTTTGATGATGATGTTGAGCTCTTCCATTTTGTTGTCGCGGTTGATCAGGCGGATCAGCTCGGAACTGCCGATATTGTTGTGGCCGCCGCTAGCGTTCTTGTCTGAGGCAACGGCTTCGGCACGGGCGCGGGCTTCTTTTTCATTAGCAACTACTTCAAATGGGTCGCCAAACTCTGGCAATGTCTTAAAACCGGTGATTGCTACTGGCTGGGATGGAAAGGCTTCTTTAACTGGCTTGCCTTCGGTGGTTTCGAGGTTGCGGATCTTGGCGTAGCTGCTGCCGGAGACAATAAAGTGGCCGGGCTTTAGGGTTCCTGCTTCAATAAGGGCGTGGGCGACTGGGCCACGGCCCTGCTCAACGTGGGCTTCGATAATTAGGCCGCGGGCCGGAACATCAATGTCGGCTTTGAGTTCTTCAACATCGGTTACTAGCATGATCATGTCGAGTAGTTCGGGAATACCCTTTTGGGTTTTGGCCGAAACTTCGGCTACAAAGGTGTCGCCACCCCACTCTTCGACTAGCAGTTCGTGTTCTGATAGCTGCTGCTTGAGGCGGTTAACATCGGCACCTTCTTTATCGATTTTGTTAGCGGCCACGATGATTTTAACACCGGCTTTGCGGGCAAAACGGATGGCTTCGATGGTTTGCGGCTTAATGCCGTCGTCAGCTGCTACGACAATAATAACTATATCTGTCAGGTGGGCACCGTGTTCACGGATGGCGGCAAAGGCTTCGTGGCCAGGGGTGTCTAGGAAAGTGATCGGGCGGCCATTGTGCTCGACCTGGTAGGCGCTAATGTGCTGGGTGATACCGCCGGCTTCGCCCTTAACAACGTTGGCGCCACGGATGGCGTCAAGCAGTGTGGTTTTGCCGTGGTCAACATGACCCATAACAGCTACAACTGGGGCGCGTGGCACTGCTGTGGCACTGGCAACAGGCTTTTCGCGGACAGCTACGGCTGGTTCTGCGGTTGCGCGCTTGGCAAGTGTGACGCCAAGCTGCAGCTCTTCTACAATAATTTCGGCGGTGTCAAAGTCGATCCGCTCGTTAACGGTGGCCATGACCCCGTTCTTCATAAGCTCGCCAATCAGGCGGGATACGGGGATAGACAGCCGCTCGGCCAGGGTCCCGACGGTGATCATGTCTTCGATTTCAATTGTTGTGGTGTCAACGTTTTCTGCCATGATTAGTCGTTCCTTCCTGGCCTCCCGGCCTATCCTTACGTATTCATACTATTTGCTAGCTTTGGCGCTTTTCAGCGACAAGGCGATCTTGCGGTTTTCGGTGTCTACATCGAGAACCTTAAACTGCTTCTTTTCGTTCAACTGGAACAGCTTTTCTGGGTCAACAGTCTCGTCGTCGCTCATTTCTGAAACGTGGACGAGAGCTTCGACAGATGCACTGAGCTGGACAAAAGCACCGAATGGCGTGATGCGGGTAACCTTACCCTCAACAACGTCACCCTTGTTGAATGCCTTAACTTCGCTCAACCATGGGTCTTCACTCATCTGCTTCAAGCTGAGGCTCAAGCGGTCTTTGTCGATAGCGATGATCTTAGCTTTAACATTCTCGCCTACCTTTACGTAGTTGCGAGGGTTGTCAACGCGTTCCCAGGAGATTTCAGATATGTGGATCAGGCCTTCGATGCCATCTACGTTAACGAATGCACCAAAGTCGATCACGCCGGTAACAACACCTTCAACGGTGTCGCCAACCTTGAGTTCCGCAAAGCGGGACTGCATGTCGTCTTTAACAGCTTCTTTTTCTGAGAAGATCAGCTTGTTGTCCTTGCGGCTGACGTCTAGGACGCGGACGCGCAGAGGGATGTTGGTCAAAGCGGCCAACTTCTGCAGGATCTCGTCCTTATCGGCACCAGATACGCGTGGGTAGTGGCCAGCAGCCAGCTGTGAAACTGGCAAGAAGCCGCGGATACCTTCGAGTTCAACCAGCAAACCGCCACGGTTGGCGTCGTAGGCGACAACTTCGATGATTTCGCCGGCGTCAAAAATACGCTGTAGTTCGTCCCAACCACGGTCTTTAACGGCCCGCTTCATGCTGAGGAGGGCGTGGCCCTCATCCATTTCTGGGTCGATGACGCTGACCGTTACGGTCTGGCCTTCTTCGAGAACCTGGCCATGGCCGATTTCGCGGCGCAAGACAACACCGACACCTTGGGCGCCGAGGTCAATCCAGACTTCGTTCTTCTTGACTGCTGTAACGGTACCTTCGACGACATCGCCGGCACTGACAGCCTTTACTTCACTGCCCGCCAGCAGTTCATCCATAGTTAGCGTTGATTTTGACATGTAGTTCATGCCTCCTTAAAAAGTGTATTTTCTAGCAAACTTCCCGTTTGAACAGTTGCCCGCAAGCACCATCCCTTAAAGTTGTTTACAAGATTACCAGCAAGTATACGCTATTCTTCCCTGTTAGTAAAGTGTTACAGCAAGCAGCAGGCACGCATACTGCTTCCCTACCTGCATGCGAACTGCTAAGATGTGAATATGTATCTTGGGGTAGACATTGGGGGAACAAAAACGTTAATAGCAGTCCTGTCTAACGACGGCGAAATTGTAGAAACACGGAAGTTTCCAACCCCTAAGAAATACGACCATTTTATCCTCGAGCTTGCCCACGCCATACACCACCTGGAGCACAAAGATTTTCGCGCTGCCGGCGTTGCCGCCCCTGGCCAGATTGACCGCAAACACGGCCGGGTAATCGATTTTGGCAACCTGAACTGGACCAACATACCCTTGCAAGCCGACGTCGAAAAGATTGCCAAGTGCCCGGTTGTTATAGAAAACGATGCCAATTTAGCCGGGTTATCAGAGGCGCTATTACATAAAGACAAGCACACTGTCTTATATATAACGATTAGCACGGGCATTGGCACTGCCGTTATCAGCAACGGCCAACTCGATCCTGCCCTGCTTAATAGTGAAGGCGGCCATATCTTGCTGCCGCACAAAGGCCACCTGCTCAAATGGGAAGCTTTTGCCTCTGGCCGGGCTATCTACAAGCACTTTGGCAAAAAAGCTGCCGATATCCATGACGAAGCCGATTGGAAGCACATAGTCCGCAACCTGGCGCTCGGCTTTTACGCGCACATTGCCATTATTGAGCCTGACTTAATCATCGTTGGCGGCAGCATTGGCAGCTATTTTGACCGTTACGGCGATCTGTTACAGGCCGAGCTCTACAAACACGCCGTACCTGTCATTAAGATCCCCAAGGTAGTCCAGGCCCGCCGCCCGGAAGAAGCCGTTGTTTACGGCTGTTACGACATTGCAAAGCAGACTTATGGACACTCTGATTGACCAACTAAGCTCTCGCTTTCCTGGGCTTAAGTTTACGCCGGGCACACAATTTTGCTGGTCGCCAGAAACCCGCGAGATCTTTTATAAAACGGCTGCCCGCGGCAAACGTGCCAGCTGGTCACTACTACACGAAACTGGCCACGCCCTGCTCGACCACAAGAGTTACCACGCCGATTTTGAACTTTTGAAACTCGAAGTGGCCGCCTGGGAGCGGGCGCGCTCGCTGGCTTTGGAGCTTGGTGTCTCAATAGATGAAGATCACATCCAAGATTGCCTCGATACCTACCGCGATTGGCTCTACAAGCGCAGCGTTTGCCCCTCCTGCTCCACTAAATCCATTCAGCAGAACGATTACGCCCACTACCGCTGTTTTAACTGCCGCACCACCTGGCGCGTCACGGCTAGCCGCTTCTGCCGCTCCTACCGTAGCACCAAGAAAGTCACCCAAACACCAGTCGTATTTCATCTGTTAGACGACTTTCAAGCAAAATAAGTACAAGCTTATTGACAATCAAGCAATAGCGTGATACAATACTGTTAATTTCGAGAGAGATTAGAGGGTTTTGTCCTACTCACATATGAGTAAGGGCGGAACCTTCTTTTTTATACCTCGAGAGGTGCATAGTAAATCTAAACTTAGGAGACCAACCACATGGCTGGAACTAAAGCTGGCGGCCAAAAGGCTGCTGCAACCAACAAGCAGAAGTACGGCGCAGAATTCTACGCCCAGATCGGTGCTAAGGGCGGTAAGCTCGGTAAGACCGGTGGCTTCTTCGCTAACCGCGAACTTGCCCGCGCCGCTGGCGCCAAGGGTGGCCGTATTAGCCGCCGTACCAAGAAAACCATCTAACATGGTGCGCAGGGGTACGTCATGGCTCGTAACGGTTTGCCGTTACTTCATTTTCACTCCCGTGCCACTATTAGAACGTGAAGTTATCGCGCTCGCGCGACAAGCACGCTAATTTAGAAGGCCTCGCATAAGAAAAACTCGCTCTTGCAGCGGGTTTTTCTTTATACTTCTCATCTGTGTATCTACAGTGTATATACAATGTCGATACACACTTAAGTTATGAGCGGCGCGAGATCGAGCCGCCAATGGCACCGTAGTATGAAGCGCGTTTGCGTCCCTCTTCGCCTGCGGCAAAGCCGCCGGACTTACTTGCCTGGCCGCCCATGCGGCCTATGCGGGCATAAAAGTCTGCTCCATGCTTCTTCTTATTTTTGAGGGCAGCGAGACGGCCGCCTTTAGGTGTTCCTGCCATGTTCCTCCTTACTCTGGGTTATTACAAAGATCCCAGGTTAGAAGTATCGTAACGGATAAAGCTTAAGCTAGTCTGTAAGAAAAATAACTATTTCTTAGTCGTTGACGTGGTAGGAGTGGTGGTAGTTGCGGTGTTGTTGAAAGTCAACGGGGCAACCAGGATGATCTTGTTGGTGCTTGGGCGGTACAGAATTGCCTCGCCGGCCTTAACATACATCAGGACACGGTCGCCGTTCTGGGCGTTGGCAAAGAAAGCTGATTGCTGCTTGGCTTTGGCGGCGTCGCTAACATTGGCAACTGTAGGCGTTTCACCGCTTGGCAGAGTCATTAGGTGGCTAACTTTACTGATCAGGTCGTCGGTTTGCTTCTGGACCAGTAGCTGCGGGTTAGCATTGGCGCTAGCCAGCTTGGTTTCCAGGTCTTTTTTGGAATTCATCAGCGTAAAGCTGTAGAAGCCTAGGGCAATGACAGCCAGTGCCAAGACAGCGGTAACAATTGGCCATACCGGTACGGCTTTGCGCTCTTTTGGAGCTTTTGGCTCAGCCGCGGCAACGACTGGCTCGGCGGCGGCTGGTGCCTCTGGTTCCTTAACTGCTGGTGTTTCCGGCGCTACCTCTGTTGCGGGCGCACTAAAATCCGGGGTACTTTCGGCAGGAACGGTTGGTGCAATAGTTGTACCAGTGCTCGTTGCGTCAAAATCCTCGTTCTCTGATGGCATCTGGACATTAATGTCGGCCATGTCTTTCCCTCCCTTATTGGTTATGCTTGATTATAACCACTAAAAAACTTTATCTCAACCCCTGTAGGCAAAACTTTGCTATTTCGTTGTCGAAGTTGCACCATTTGTTGCCGAGCTACCACCGTTATCAGTGCTAGAGCCATTGAGGTTCACAGGAGCAACAGAAATGATCTTTTTGATGCTTGGGCGGTACAAGATAGCCTCACCGGCCTTAGAGTACAGCAATACCTTATCGCCGTTTTGGGCGTTCTTAAAAAAGGCTTGGTTCTTGACCTTAGCAGCATCACTAACAGTGGCCAGGGTTGGTGTTTCCCCTGTTGGCAGCTGGAAGACAGCGCCAATTTCATCTGTCAGCTTCTTAACTTCGTTAGCACTGCTGGCTGCAGTGTTTGTTGAAAGCTTGTTGACCTTGGTCTCGAGCTGGTTTTTAGAATGCATGACGCTAGCCAGCATAATAATAAGAACCAGGAACACCGCGCCTACGGCGGCAAATAACAATTGTTCTTTGGAAAAACGCTGTCTGGGCGCCGTCCTTGGTACTTCGTTAACTGGCTCCACTGGATCCGCGACCTGTACAGGCACTGGCACTTTAACTCGTGGCACTACAGCTCTCCTTCTTAGTAGTTATGCTTTATCCGTATTGTACCCAGTTTGATTAGAGTCGACAAGCTATTGCTGGATGAAAGTGTTAGCACCCATAACACTCAGCGCCAGCCATGAGATATGAACATCGGTGACGTAAGCGTGGTCGAGGACGATGTCGAAGCCATTGGCAGTCACGTTGCTGTAGTGATAGACGGCGCCACTGCTGTCGCCTGCCGTTAGCGAGACAATTGGTGCTTGGGCGTATGCCTTGGTGAAGGCCACGTGGACAGCGGTGCGGCCAGCGTTGATCACGGCATAGCCACCGGTGTTGTTGTTAAAGTTGGCGTTGCCGTTAAAGTGGACTTCGTCGTTAAAGTCGACTGGGGCACCAAAGGTTACTAGCTGGTCAAACAATGCGTTGCCCTTGAACTCGGCTGGGCCGCCAACGGTCAGTCCGCCCTCGGCAATAGTGTCGAGGTTGATGTGCAAGGCGCCAATCTTGAGGTTATTGAAGTCAACAGGCTGGCCATCGGCACCGGTGAGTCCGGCCTTGATCTGGTCAACGCTGCTGCCCAAGGTGTTAACCTGGTCTTGCAACGCTTGGCTGCTGCCTGAGCCACCGCCAGTTTGGCTGTTCTGAACGGCCATAATGACTGTTCCCTGGCCCGAGCCGCTATACGCTGTTGTCGCCATACCGATGATTGGGCCTGAGCCGCTAGCAACTTGGGCAACACCGGCCACACCAGATGAAGTCAGTAGGTCACCAACGGTAACCGGGCCGCTAACCTTTGTGGAAACCTTACCGGCAGTTGCAACGGCAACTTGGCCGTTAGCCGTGTTAACAACGGTGCCGAGTAGGCCGTGCTGGAACGGAGCTGTTGAAGCGCGGACATTGCCGTTAGTATCGAGGTAAACTACATCGCCAGCACTAACCTGTTCGGCCATTGGGTAGTTGGTAGCTACCGTATCGCTCATAGTCAGCCCTGCGGTCAAGTCAGATACAGTGACAGCACCGAAGTTAGCATCGCCAGCCGAGTTAAGGTGCTGGGCTATTTCTGTGACAGCCTTGAGGGTATAAATCGACAATTGATCGTAGTGGACGCGATAGTAATCATCAGTTGGCTCTTTAAATACCAAGCCTGGGAAAATTTGCATCAGCTCTTGAGCGATAACTCCGCTCTGAGGTCCCTGAGGGCAGGAAATTCTGTTAGGGTTAGCTTCTGTAAACACCTCGAGCGAACAGTCAAAGTCAAAGCTCGCAGTCCTTACATTCTTAATCTTGTCCAAGATAGAATCGTCGAGGGATACTATATTTTGCTTCAAGCGAACGTCAGAAACTGGTGTAGTACAACCACTGGAGCTTACTGCTATACCCCCTGTCACAACCATCGTGTCCTGATACTGACCAGCGCCACAGCTTCGAGTCAAACTAGCGCTACCGGCCACAGAATAACGGGTCGAAGCGTTCACTATACCCGTAACATCAAGCGTGGCAGTTGGGGCACTGTTACCAATACCAACACGCCCGTTGAGGGTATCGGCATCAATCAGATAGGTGGTGGAGGCGGCGTTTTTGACTACAAAGGCGCTCGTCGAGTCGCTCTTGTTTTGTAGTGTTAGCGGTGAAGCAATGACACCGTTAAAGTTAATCGTACCGAGACCATAAGCCACTTGTGTGGCGCCGCTATCCAGCTCAACAGAGTCAATCCAGTAGGTGTGCGCCAGGGCAGATGTCTGGCTAATGTAAACGGCCGTGCCGGCTGTTGAAGCGACTGTGAAAGTACACGTAAATCGTACCCAGCCGGTGGTCGTCGGTATCGACGCAGTCACTCCAGGTGCTAGCACACAGTTATTATCGCCACCGCCGTTGACATAGCCGGCAACCATGGTTCCAGCAACGAAAGCAACGCTTGAAAGCTTGGCTGAGAACGATAACGTGTATGTTGCGCCGACTGTCAGGTTAGAGCCGAGTGAATACTGAGCACCGTCGTTCGATGCCGCAGTAGAAGCAACTTTCAGGGCTGCTTGTCCGTACATCGCCTGGCCAGTGTCACGGCTAATAGTAGCACTACCCTTCTTGGCCCAACCAATGGTGTTAACCTCAAAGCCTGAGTTGCCTACCAAGTTGGTATCGGTCGTATCGACTGTAAGGACTGCGGAGCCACCAGCATTCTGAATCTGGAAAGCGTTAGTGCTATCAGCAGTGTTTTGCAAGACTAGTGGGCTAGCGACTGTTGCGTTGACGTATACCTTGCCTTCGCGGTAGTTACCAGAGGCGTTGGCGTCTGTTTCCAGGGTTACGGCGTCAACATAAAAAGTATGAACCACAGTATCGGTTTGGCGTATATAGAAGAACGGCGTGCCGGAGTGGCTGGCAGCGGTAGTGACGGTACAGATGTACTTAGTCCAGCCGGTGCTGATCAGGGTGCCGCTACTAATGGCACAGTCGGTGTCCGAGGTGCCGTTGTTATAGCCGGCCGCCAGAGTGGCCATGCTGGCAGAAGCTGAGTCTAGCCGGGCATAGAACGAAATACTGTAGTTGGCAGAGTCGGTCAATGTAACGTTTTGCTTAATACCATCACCACCGGCAGCTACAGTCGTAACAACCTTAGCTGCGTTGGCACCATAAGGTGGTGTTGGCGTACTTACCTGCGTAACCGTGGAACTGCCTTTGGCAATCCAGTTACTGGTGAATGAAGCTTCGAAGCTAGCGTTGGTAACCAAGTTATTGGTGTTATTGCTGGCTGTATCAACCTGAATAAGGTTAACGCCGCTCGAATTCTGAACCTGCCAAGCCGCAGTGGAGTTTGTGCTATTGGTATTAGTAACTGCACCGGTGCTGTTAATGGTCATCACGGTGGTAACATTAGACTTAAACACAGCAATATTGCCGGATGACGTACTGTTAGAAACATTGAGCGCATCCCCTGATGTGGCGCCGGTTAGGCTGGTCAAGCCACTAGTAACCGTAAAGTCATTAGCGGCAGCAACTGTCGTGTCCGTGTTTAGGGATATCGCCGTGCCGGTCAGGTTGAGGGTAGCGGCAGCCTGCAAGGTCAAATTGCCGGCCACGGTACTCCAAGTAGCTGCGGTGGCTGAGGTCAGTGTCAAAGCACCGGCATCACTACTAAAGGTTGAGGCAGCGTGCGCGGTAATATTTAAGGCCTGCGAGGTGGCTGGCTGGATGGTTGCTGTTGAGGCAGCGCTAAAGGTCAAGGCTGAGCCCGTCAGCGTACTGCCGCTGACAGAACCACCGGAGAGTGTGCCGCCGGATATAGTCGCACCGTTCAGGGTTGAGGCACAAGCAAACGCACCAGAGCTGTTAGTTACGGTACAGCCAGTTGAACCTGAGCCGCCCCCGAGGAGAATGTCACCGGTACTGGTGCCACCGATGAGAACCTGGCCGGTTGTTGAGCCGTCAAGTGATAAGTTTTGGGCGGTGCTGCCGGCGGTAACTGTTAATGCCCCAGTTCCAGAGATTGCGGTGCCGGAAACGCTCAGTGAGTTAACTGCCGTGCCGGTCAGTGTACCACCAGATACGTTACCACCGCTGAGCGTACCGCCTGAGATGGTGGCGCCGTTCAGAGTTGAGCTACAAGCGAAAGCGCCGGTAGCGTTAGTTACTGTACAACCTGTTGAACCTGAGCCGCCACCTAGCAGGATGTCACCAGTGCTGACGCTACCGATAGAAACAGTGTTTACGCCGTTACCGTCGAGCGTCAGTGCACCTGTTCCAGAGATGGCTGTGCCGGAAACATTCAATGAGTTAACTGCTGAGGCGGTGAGTGTACCACCGCTAACATTACCACCAGATATTGTCCCGCCTGAGATAGTTGCGCCATTAATAGTTGAGGTACAAGCTAAAGCGCCAGTTGAATTCGTAAGTGTACATCCAGTTGAACCTGAACCACCGCCCAATTCGATGTCCCCAGTACTCGTAGCGCCAATTTGGACTTTACCAGTAGTACTGCCGTCGAGGGTTAAGCTCTGAGCGGTGCCGCCGGCAGCTACAGCCAAGGCGCCAGAACCGGTTACGGCTGTGCCAGAAACCGTCAGGCCGTTGACTGCGGTGGCGGTCAACGTACCACCGCTAACAGAGCCGCCAGACAGGGTTCCACCAGAGATGGTGGCGCCATTGATAGTTGAGGTACATGCCAGCGCGCCGGTGCTATTTGTGAGCGTACAACCGGTGCTACCGGAGCCGCCGCCAAACAAGATGTCACCAGTGCTTGTGCCGCCGATTAAGACTTGCCCGGTTGTTGATCCATCAAGCGAGATGTTCTGAGCCGTACCGCCAGCCGCAATTGCCAGAGCAGCTGAACCAGTAATAGCTGTACCCGAGACACTGAGGCTATTGACCGCTGTGCCAGTTAAAGTACCACCAGATACGTTACCACCGCTGAGTGTACCACCGGATAGTGTGGCGCCGTTAATCGTGGATGAACAAGCAAATGCCCCTGAACTGTTAGTTACGGTACAGCCCGTTGAACCTGAGCCGCCACCGAGGAGAATGTCACCAGTGCTCGTGCCACCAAGCAGGACTTGGCCGGTGGTAGAACCATCCAGAGAAATATTCTGGGCGGTGCTGCCTGAAGCAATCGCCAGAGCAGCTGAACCAGTGATAGCTGTACCCGAGACATTAAGGCTATTAACGGCCGTGCCAGTTAAAGTACCGCCAGACACGTTGCCGCCGCTAAGCGTACCGCCTGAAATAGTTGCACCATTGATAGTCGACGTACAAGCTAAGGCGCCAGTTGAGTTCGTAAGTGTACATCCAGTTGAACCTGAGCCGCCACCGAGCAAGATGTCACCTGTGCTGATGCCGCCTATGAGAACCTGGCCGGTGGTTGAGCCGTCGAGCGTTAGGTTCTGGGCCGTGCCGCCGGCAGCAATCGACAAGGCGGTGGTGCCAGTGATAGCACCGCTTAAGCTGAGCGTAGTCAGGCCGCTAACAGCGCCGGCTGAAGTCACTTTGAAAGCACTTGAGTTAAACGTTAAGGCTGAGCTGGCATTACCTATATTAAGCGCCAGGGCGTTCGTATTGCCGATGTTGAGGGTGGCAGTGCCAGCGCCGGTCGTTGTCCCAGTATCGATGCTAAGCGTGCCGGCGTTAAGGTTTGACCCGACCGTTGCACTTCCAGACTGAATGGTGATGGCGCCAGTGCTGGCACTGGTTGAGCCTGGGGTACTAATAGTGATGCCGCCGGTCCCACCAGACGAAATTGCCAGAGCGGCCGTGGCTAGTAATGATGGCGTGGTTACGCTAGTAGTAAAGTTCGGGTTGTTGACAGTGTCGACTGTGACATTTGGTCCGGCACCGGCTGTGGTACTGATGTTATTGCCAGCTACAATAGTAACCGTACCGCCGCCGTTAACGCTTTGTGGCGAGCCGCTGGTGCCAGCAATGCTGAACAGTGAGCCCGATGCACAGCCACTCCATGTTGGAGCAGATGCACCAGCTTGCAGACATTGGCCAGACAATCCAAGCCCGAGTTTAGTCAGGGTTGTCCCGTTGCTTGCGTACAGTAAATCGCCGGCCGTGTATGCAGTTTGGCCGGTGCCGCCAACAGTAGCTGCTAAGCTGCCGGCAGTAATGATGCTGGCGTTGGCCGTGACGTTCTGCAGGACTCGTCCGCTTGTAATAACAGTCGTTGCACCAACGGCTAGGCCGCCGGCCGTATCAATCAGACCAGTGTTATCGACTTTTAATTTATAAGTGCCGTTGACTTGG